>NZ_BTTW01000004.1:0-600000 GCF_036245865.1 Corallococcus caeni
GCGCAATCGGCGGTCCTCCGTCGCTCGGAAGCACGTTTCCAGCTCGCTCCTCTGCCCCTCACTCAGCTCCAGCCGGCTCATGCAGGTTTAACCCGCGACCACCGACGGATTCATCCGAGCCGTGAATGAGAGGACTCAAACTCTCTGAGGGCCAAAAGGCGAGTGATACCCAGCGGTTTCATGGAGGGACTGGTTGCGACCCTCAATCGGGGACCGATTGAGGCTCCGCGAACTTCACCGTGGGTGACCTCGCCCATGGTCCCGACCTGCCAGTGTCCGCTTCGCAGGGAGTGCGTGGCGAGGCGGTGCTCGTGGGCTTGTAGGCGAAGCGTCAAGGTGGGCGAAAGACGCATGCTTTCGAGTCGCGCGCAGGCTCAGGGGCGAAGCCCTGCCCAGGTGGCCTACCGCGGCTGGTCCGGTCAGCATGCATGGCCGACTAGAACCTATCTCGATAGGAGCGAGTGGAACCAGGTGATGCCCAGCGCAAAGTGCAGCATCGCGATGTAGGTGTCCTCTAACTTCTCCCAGCGCACCAGCAGACGGCGGAAGCGGTTGAGCCAGGAGTGGGTTCGCTCGACGACCCAGCGTGGCGAAGGACGTCGACGCCGTGCGCACTTGGAACTCACCTGAGAGCGTCGTCTCGGCGCCCGGAGCGTGAAACCATACTCCTGGGCTAGCTCGCGGACGAGTCTGAAGGCATACCCCAGATCGACACATAGCGCCTGACGACGGCTCCGACTCGGCAGGGTCCTTCGGACTGGAATGGATTCGAGCGTGGAGCGCGCCAGCTTGAGGTCGTTCGTGTTGGCTCCAGTGACCACGAGGCCGAGGGGGCGCCGCGCGATTCGGTCAGCAGGCTCCGCTTGGTGCCGCGCTTCGCTCTGTCCGTGGGGTTGGGGCCTGTTTTTTCCCCCGCCCAGCGGCGCCTTGCCCTGGGGGCCATCAAACGCGAGCCATCGCCAATCAATCCGCGCCAGGTCGTCGTAGGCCATCAGCCCTTGGCGCCAGAACTCGCGGAAGACACCCGCGGCCAACCACTCGCGGAAGCGTCGATAGGCGGAGGACGGATGGTACAGGCCTGTGGCCTTCAACGCGCCCCTCTGCATCCCCGTGCGCAGCACCAAGAGAATCCCATCCAGAGCCTGTCGGTCGGGCACTCGTTGGTTGTGGCAGCCCAGCGGGTGCTCCGGCCGGGCCGGCAGCAGCGGTTCAATGCGTCGCCACAGCTCGTCTGGTACCCGCCAGCTGTCGTCCTTCTTCACTACCCATGGTCGCGGCCTCCTGCCTATTCAACTCGGCAGGAGGCCGACCTTCTTCCCTACCGCAATAGGCTTTTAAGGGGACACAATCTCCTGGCCGGCAGAGCACGGTGGTTAGGAGCCGAACCAGTTCCCTCAAGCCCATCCTGAACCTCACCCAGGAATAGAACGCCTTACTCCGCTTCATTCCCGCGCGCGCAAGCCCTGTCCTCCACGACATGGTGACCTACCACCGAAGTGCGCGCGGACTGCTCAGGGCCGGTCAACGCAAATCTCCGGTGCGCTTCAATCATCTCGTCGGGAGCGAGCGGATGGCGGGCGAACGTCCCCGGCCGAGGCGCCCAGACGGCCCTCCGCGCGCAGATGCGGTCCCCCAGATCGGCGCGCACGAGCGGAGGCCCGCCATCGCGCGCGAGGCACCAACCGACGAACACGTCCTCAAGGACGTGCTGGTCGATCACTGTGTCGTCTACGTCCGCGACGCGTGATGCCGCCTTCCGGCTGACGAAGTACGCGAAGCCTTCGGCGAACAGGTCGGGAAACGGCCCTTCGAACGGAACTTCGAACGAGCGGTCTTTACACTTGCCGAAGTGCCAGGTCTCGACGATGCCAGGGGCGGGTGGTGTAAGGCGGCCGGCGTAGTCCACGCCATTCAGGTCGAGCTCCGCCGCGACATCAATGTGGAGATAACTGTCGTCGTCGCACTTCAAAATATGATTGCAGGAAACGTTCGCGACGGCCCACCGGAAAAACGCGTGCGTCTTCTTCGGGAGCAGCTCGTACGCGTCGGGCACCGGGAGGATTAAACGATCGCCGACGAGCCGCGGCGGCGCCCCTGCGTCCCCATCACCCTCGACGAAGAGCACCGCCACGCCAGGAGGAGGTGGGGCCGCCAACCACGTCGTGCGCACCGCGCGCTCGCGCGCGCGATTAGCGCGACAGGTCATAATACCAATCAGCAGGTCAGCCGAGCGCACCGGTGGCTCCAGGTTTCGGCCCGTCCGAGTCGGAAGAATTGCAACTCGTACCGGATGTAGGAATCCCGGAGATAGTGTATATGACCGTCCATGGGGCGTCGATTTACGAAAAGCTGGCCTCCGACACCGAAGGTTCGGATGGACCGCACGTTCGCCTGGGCCCATCACCGGGAGGGCTGGAGCCGCGTCGAAGCGCTCGTCCGGGACCACCTCACCTGTCGGGACGGAGTGCTGTTCGTCAGCGCCGTAGAGGATCAGCTCTTTCATGTTGGCCCGGTGCAGGAGCCCTGGGTCGGCGTCGTTCACCAAGTCCCTCATCACGACCTGCCCGGGTTTCCCGACGTTGAACGGCTTTTGCGATTGAAGGCTTGGCAAGCCAGCGAGCCTCATTGCCTAGGGCTGTGGACCCTCACCGACTACGTTCGGCGGTTCCTGGTCGACCATGGTGTGCGCGTGCCGGTCGGTGTGCTCCCCTACCCATCTTCACGGGACGTCCCATCGTTCGATTTGGACCGCTTCGCGAGCCGCGCCCGGCCTCGTCTCCTCCACGTCGGCGAGTTCTTGCGCGATTACCAGGCGTTCTTCGACCTCGACGTTCCGACGTGGCAGAAGCAGATGCTCCGACCAGCCGACTGGTCGACGCGTTCGCGCAACGTCCGCATGAACGACTCCGTCGATGTGGTCCCACCAGTCGACAACGCTGGCTACGACGAGTTGCTCACCGAGAGCGCCGTCTTCCTCCACCTGCGCGATGCACCCGCGAACACCGCGATCGTGGAATGCATCGCGCGGGCGACGCCAGTGTGCGTGAATCGCGTCGGCGGTGTGGTGGAGTATCTCGGCCCGGAATATCCGCTCTACGACGACGGCAATGCCGCCTCGCTGCTGCGCGACCTCGGGCGCGTTCGAGACGCCCATCGGTACCTCCTTGAGCGCCGGAAGCGGTTCGGCACCGACGAGGAGTTCCTCGAGAAGGCCTCTGCGAGCGCGATTTACGTCTCGCTGCCGAATCCACCATCCGTCCAGCGCGGCTTTCGACGCTTCGATCTCACCGTGCTCGTCGCTGTGTACGCGAGGCTACATAACCTGCGGGAGCAGCTCGTTCGGTTCACCCGGCAGAGTGACGCCCCCCTTTTCGAGCTCGTGCTCTGGAACAATGACCCGCGCAACGCTCCAGCGGTCGAACACCTCGTTCGCGAGGTAGCCGCTGACCTCGATGTCCGGGTCATCCACAGCAGCGACAACGTTTACTGCGCGATGCGGGCGGCGGTGCCCGCGATCGCACGAAGCGACGTCCTCCTCGTTTGCGACGACGACGTGCTCCCGGAGCCTCATTACGTCCGGACGCTCTATGAGGCCCATCTTCAATCAGGCCCGAACGTCGCGATCTGCCTGCGGGGCCACGTCTTTCACCCGCACCGTTTGAACCTCGAGGATCCGGACCGTGAATGGCAGCTCGAAGAGCACCTCACGCTTCACGACCAAGCGGCGGCGGAGTGCATCGTTGATTTCGCGCATGCCGACAACTTCGTCATCTCGATGGAACTCCTCCGTCGCGCTTCGCTGCATCCGATGACGCATCCCGAATACGTCCTCGTGGATGACTACTGGCTCTCGTATGTGCTCAGCGCCAAGCTCAGCGCGACCTGTCGCAAGATCCAGGCGCCAGACATCTTCAAGTTCACGAACTGCGCCGACGATCCGCAGATTGCGCTGTACCATAACCCACGCGTGCACGAGCAGCGGGTCCGGCTCTATGTCGAGCACATGCTGGCCGGATGGCCCCTGCGCGCACAGCTCAAGTAGCAAGAGCCCGATGGATGGCGTGGACCACGCGGTTGAGCTCCCGCTCGGCCATGCCGACGTACGACGGCAGATACAGGCCTCGGTTTGAGAGCTGCTCTGAACGAGGGAAAGCGCCTCGAACCGGCGGAACGCTCGGCTGACGGTGCAACGGATGGAAGAACGGTCGGGTCTCGATCCCCGAGGCCCACAGCTGGTCGGCGACCGAGCGCCGGTCTCGACCGGAGGGCAGCAGGACGCCAAAGACCCAGTACGAATGCAGGACGCGCGCGGACTCTGGCGGAAGGCCGAGCCCGGACACCCCGCCCAGAAGTTGACGGTAGCGCGCTGCCACCGCGCGCTTGCTCGCGAGCGCTTCGCTCAGGTGTTCGAGCTGCGCGCACCCGATTGCGGCGAGCACGTTCGAGAGCCGGAAGTTGAAACCCGCGCCAGTGTGCACGAAGCGCTCCGCCCATGAGTCGCCAAAGCACAGGCTTCGCAGCGCGCGCAGCCGCGCCGCCTTGACGGGATCGTTCGTGACGACGGCGCCGCCCTCGCCCGAGGTCACCACCTTGTTTGCGTAGAAGCTGAACGTAGCGAGGTCACCGAAGGCGCCCGCAGGGCGCCCGTCAAGCTGTGCGCCCAGCGCTTCTGCGGCATCCTCGACGACCCATATCCCACGGCGTCGCGCCAGCTCGCAGATGCGTGTGGCGTCGGCTGGGTGGCCGTAGGTATGGACGAGGACGATCCCCTTGGTGCGGTCGGTGAGCGCCGCTTCGACGCCGTCCGGGTCCATGTTCCAGGTGTCGTCGGCGTCGACCGGCACGACGGTTGCGCCGCGGCGCAGGAGCGCCGCCACCGGCGCGAACATAGTGAAGTTCGGAGCAATAACCTCGTCACCGGCCGCGACGCCGAGCGCCTCGAACGCGAGATCCAGCGCTGACGTGCCACTGGAGACGACGACCGCGTAACATGTCCCAGCCGCTTCGGCGACGAGTGCCTCCATCCGGTCGACGAATGAACCGGTGCCGGAGATATGGGTCGAGCGGAGCGCCTGCTCGACGTATTCCAGTTCCTTCCCAAACAAGCACGGACGAGAGACGGGGAGGGGGTCGATCAATGGGGACGCATCCATGACCAGCGACACCCGTTCTCGCGAAACCACGCAACCGTCTGCCTCAACCCCTCGTCGATGGAGACGCGCGGCTCCCAGCCGGTCGCCCTCCGGAGCTTGCCGTTGTCGGCGCAGAACCGTCGAATGTCATGACGGCGAAGCCGCGCAGCGTCTACGTCCACTTGGACATTTGTCACGCCCATGATCACCGCGAGGCGTTTCACGAGCGACGCCACAGAGTGCGCCTGACCGGTGCCTACGTTGACCGCGTCGCCGTCGGGCAGGTCCGACGCCATTACCGCCACCAGCGCACGCGCGGTGTCCTCGACGTGCGTGAAGTCGCGCTCCACCTCCAGGTTGCCGAGCCGCAGCCGCGGGCCCTCGTGGAGCTGCCTGATGATCTCGGGAATGACGTACGGGTGGGTCGCACGCGGCCCGTAACAATTGAAGATACGCGCGACGATTACCGGGAGAGCGTGCTCAAGGTGATAGGTGTAGCAGAGGCGGTCCGCTGCCAGCTTCGAGACGGCGTAGGTGTTCAAGGGCTGCAGCGCGCAGCTCTCGTCCGTGGGCTCGGCGCCCGTCTCCCCGTACACCTCCGTTGAGGAGACGTGGAGCACGCGCTTCACTCCGCTCTCCTTCGCCGCGCGAAGCACGTTCAGCGTGGCCAGCACGTTCCGCTCGAAGAACCGCTGCGGAAATTGGTACGCCTCGGGTACGAATGTGTCACCGATGCAGTTGAACACGAGCTCGATCTCGCGCACGCGCATGACCTCAATCAACTGGAACGCGTCACTCGCATCGCCTTCGACGGCCTCGACTCGCGGATGCTGGGGCAGGTTCGCGCGAGATCCGGTGGAGTAGTCGTCGAACGAGACCACCCGCGCGCCTAGGTCGGTCAGCACCCGCGCGAGAGTCGAGCCGACGAAGCCCGCTCCCCCCGCCACGAGCACGGTCCTCTCTGCGTAGCTCAGATTCTCCATAGTGTTCAGAGTAGCCTTCCCTTGGTCATCAATGTCAATGGGAGACAGTTGGGGCGATTCTCTTGAGAAGCGAATGATTGCTGGAGTACCTTCAATGTCAATGGGAGACAGTTGGGGGGCGACTCTCTTGAGAAGTAAATGATTGCTGGAGTACCTTCATCGCTTTCAAACGGAGGGGAATCATGGCGCGACAGAAGGGAAGTCCTTCGAATCAGCCTAAGGAGAAGGGCGAGTCCCCGGTCTCCGAGTCCAGCCTGCCGGACCTCGCAGGGCCGCACTTGAAGGCAGCGGTCGAGCGACTCGGCAAGCTCGTCGCACACGAGGATGCACGGGTCGCTTTCGAGGCAAGCCAGCTCATCCTCCGCCTCGCGCGTCCGAACTTCCCCGCCGGCGGCATCGGTCCGGGGGGCTGGGGCGGTCCGGGGGGCTGGGGCGGTCCGGGGGGCTGGGGCGGTCCGGAGCGCGCCGGCTAACGCGAGATGCTCTTTCCGGGCCACCAATCCGCACTGCATCACCTCCATTGGCGCAGTTTTGACTCCTGGGGGCTTGCCTACCGCGAGCTCTCCGCCGACGAGTTGAACGGAGCCGCACTCGGCTGGGAGCTGGTGTGGCCACGCTCGGTCCGGGTTCATTACCTGTTGGGCGCCGATGCCCCATACGGCACTCCGACCGTGCGGGTGACCGCGCCCACCGAGGCGCGCACTCGCTGGCGGCACATCGAAAAGGACGGAACCGCGTGCTTGCTGGCGCCCGGACAGAGCTGGATGCCACTGCTGCATCCGGCCGCTATCGACGGCGTGCTTCGCGCGATCTCGCGGATCATTGAGCTCAACCTTCGTCGCAGCGGCGATCCACCCGATGCCGTTGCTGCGCGACATCGCTGGGTGGATTCGGGCGTGCACGCTTGGTCGTTGCTCAACCCCGAGCGCGGCGACTCGAATGCTGTGGCAACTCTGCTACACGGGCGATGGATCATCGCCTCAACGCGCCACGACCTCGAAGCGTGGATGAGCCATCGTGGCATGCGCAGCGAGGAAGTCGTGGATAGCGTTGTAGTCCACGTCCAGGACTTCGCGGAAGTTCCGCGCGACGCCAGGTCTCTCGACGGTCACGCCCGGAGGGCGGTCGAGGGTGGCGGCGTCGCGGTGTATGTGGTTCCGACCGAAGCAGGACCGCTGCTGGTGGCCGTCGCGCTCGGCCCGTCTGGTGTGCTCATGCGCGTGCGTGTCGACCGCGCGGACCGGCGATGGCTGCACGAGCGGGGCGGCGGCGGTCTTCCGGCCGAAATTTCGGAAGCCCACGTCGCCATCGTAGGATGCGGGTCGCTCGGAAGCGGCGTGGCCGAGATACTGGCGCGCGCGGGTGTGGGCCGCTTGACTCTCGTCGATCCCGATTCGCTCTCGTGGGACAACGTCGCGCGCCATGCCCTTGGGGGTTCGGCGGTGGGCCGGTCGAAGGCGAGCGAGCTCGCGTCGCGACTGCGGGCGCACCTTCCGACGACCCCGCGCGTCGTCGGCCTGCCGCACCGCTGGCAAGAGGTCGCCGCCGATCGTTCGCGAGCGCTCGCAGCGAACCTCATCGTCGGCACCATGGCGGCGTGGCCAGATGACTTGGCGCTCGCGGAGTGGGCACGCGCCCGAGACATTCCGCTGGTCCTCGGCTGGTTGGAGCCAAGCGCAACAGCAGGCCATGCGATTTCGCTGCGGGGACGATGCCTCGCCTGCCACTTTACGCCGCGCGGTAGGTTCCGTCGCGCCGCCACGCAATGGCCGGACGAATCGCCAATCCGGCTCGCGGATGGGTGCCACGAGCACTTCCTCCCATATGGCTATGCTGACGTCGTCCCAATCCAGAGCTCGATCGCGCGTCTCTCGCTTGAGGTCCTCACCGCTGAGTCGGCGGAGGCAACGCACCGGGCACTGCTGCCGTCGCTTCTCGCAGTGGAGGCGCTGGGTGCACGCGCCTCGCGCGACGCGGCCGATCTGCAGGGGCAACTCCCTACGACGGTGGTCTGGGCCGAGCATCGTCGGGGCTGGCCCGTGGATCCGGGCTGCTGGCACTGTGGGGGGATCGGGTGAACGAAGCGTCTTCACGAGCGGTGCGCGCGGGTCCGGCATGTCGTTGATCCCCGCGCGCCTGCATTACTGCTGGTTTGGTCGCAACGCCGAGCCACACCGCGAGTTGCGTGCCGGATGGCGGGCGCTGCATCCCGGCGCCGAGATTGTCCGCTGGGACGAGAGCAACGCACCCGTTGATCATCCATATCTTGCCGCCGTCCTTCAGCGAGGCCGCTACTCGAAGGCGGCGGACTTCATGCGGCTGTGGCTGATGATTCATCACGGCGGCATCTATCTGGACACCGATGTGGAGTGCTTGCGGAGCCTGGAGCCGCTGCGGACGCGCGCCTTCTTCGTCGGGTTCCAGCGAGAGCGTGGCTTCGATCCGCTCGAGTCGGTGAACTCGGCCGTGCTGGGGGCGCACCGTGGGCACTGGGCCGCCGCCGAGCTCATGCGCCGGTTGCTCGATCGCGACGATGGCGACTCGGCACCGATGGAGTCGGGCCCGCGGTTGGTCAGCGAGTTCCTTATTGAACTGGGCCTGAGATACTCCGACGAGGAAGTGCGCATCGCACCTCCTGGTCGCGATCCGATCCACGTCCTGCCTCGACGTGCGCTCTACCCATACTCCTGGGAAGAGGCGCCCGACCGGACGCGAATCGGACCAGACACCTTCGCGGTGCACCACTGGGACGGGAGCTGGGTAGCGGCCTGGAAGGCGTCCCGTATCCCCAGGCGCTAGGACTCCCGTGGCGCGTGGACCGTGCGTCGCAGCAGTTCGGTGATCTCCGCGAAGTTGGTGATTCGTGCGCTGAGGGGGCGGACGCCCTGCTTGCGAAGCAGCGCCGGCAGCGGCACCGGAGGCACTCCGAGGAAGCTCTGGACGTCGAACAGCGCCGCGCTGAAGTCCGCGTGCAAACGCTCGTACGACAGTTCGAGGGCTTCATGCGCCCAGAAGGCGCGCCTCGCCCATTCGCGGTAAGCGTAAATTGCATCGAGAAACGCAAGACACCGCTCCGGGTCGATGCGGATCGGCTCACTGGTGGGGATCGCCTCGTCGATCTCGACGTGCCACCGCCCACTTGCCTCGGCTTCGCTCAACGAGACGAACGTGTCCAGTGCGTTGTCGCGGGTGAGGTGAATTATGCGGACGTCGGTTCGATTGAGTAGATAGCGCCACGCACTGCGCGCCTGCGGTTCGCGTGCCTGGAGATAGAATAGCTTGAACCCGACGGCGAGGAGATCGGGATCATCCCGCCTCCGGAAGATCCTTTCCGCCAGAAACGAGGCACCGTCCATACTGGGCTCGTACACCCCGTCTGCGGCACCGAATCCGTTCCGGCGCTCCTCCAGTTCCTCCTGGAAGAGCTCGCCGTAGACGCGCAATCCCGGGTGCTCCCGGAGCGCGTTCAGCAGGAGCGTGGAGCCGCTGCGGGGGTGTCCGAGGATCACGAAATTCGTCTCGGGAACACCGGGCGCGCGAGGCATTGCGCTATCCGCCATGCGGCTCCTCCTGCGGCTTAAGCGGACGGAGATCAGAGAGGTTGCTGAGGTCGACCTCGGGCTCGCGGAGGATTGGATTCTCGAGAACCCGCAGGAAGTCGTCGTGCAGTGGATGCGTCGGCTCGTGGACCGAGCGCTTCGCGCACTCAGCTTCCCCGAACGTACCCGGCCAATGGATCAGCTTCATGAATAGCACGGTCGCGCACCCGACTTCGCGCGCGAGCTCCACGAAGGACGGCATCTCGCGGAAGTTGTTCGCCTGGACGACGAAGCTGAGCTCGAGGAATCCCAGCTCTCCGCAGCGGTGAAGCTCACCAAGGAACCGGAGGTTTCGCAGCAACTTCTGGAAGTTCCCACCTCGGTTGATTGCGTACGTCTTGGGTGTGGCGGCATCGACCGAGATCGAGACGCCCGCAATCGCAGGGTGCGCGGCCCGAAACGATTCCCACATGAGCCGGTCGAGCGCGAGCCCATTGGTCATGAGTAGGATGCGGAGCCCGGGAAACTTCGAGGCGTCGAGGCTCCGCAGGAAGTCACGGTAGAGCCGGCTGGCAATCGCGTCTCCGTGGCCGGTGATGATCGCGCAGTGTGCCGTCGGCAAGAACTCCGAAAGCACGACTTTCTGGATCGCGGCGGCACGGTCGAAGGCCGAGCCTTTGAGGACGATGAAGTCGCTGCGACACGTCGCACACTTCAGATTGCAGGTCGGGTCGTACCCGAGGCTCAATGTGTGCGGCAGCTCTTCGAGCATCGTCCGTCCGTCACGCACCCATTGCCGATGCCGCTCTTGCTTCAACGCAGAGACGGGCAGAAGCGATCCCTTCACTAGGTCGGGGCACTGCTTCTTGTCGCAGAACCGGTAGCTGCCATCGAGGATTGACTCCCGGATCTCGACCGCCATCGGCGAATTCCACTGCTGCTTCGGGCTGCCGGAGCGCACATCTCCGATGGGAGTGGGCAGCCAGTCTTCGCAACAGACGCGGAGCTTGCCTTTGGCGTCGATGCCGAGGAACTCGAACGGGCGCGGGCAGAAGCCAGGATGCGCGCTGCGCCCGGAGAGGTACGGCCGTTCAAAGTACTCCTCGTGAGGCGTGTGGCGAAACCGATCTCGAAGCTCCTCGAAGTTCGAGATCTGTCGTTCGGGCGGTACGTCCGACCTCCGGGCCAACGGTGCGCGCGGCGGAGCGCCGCCGCCCGCGCCGAGGTGATCGAGGACGCGACCCAACGTGTCATCGAACCGATCGCGGAGCCCTTCCTCGTAACGGATCTCGAGGAATGCGCGACGGTGGAGTGCCTGGCGGACCCACGCCCGCTGGGCCACAATGCGATCAAAGAACCGGGCCAGTTCGTCCGCATTGACCTCGAAGGAAGGCAAGGCGTGCGGTGAAGTTTCGTGGGGCCTCCGAAGCCATACACCGGTGCGCCGGGCGACCTCGAACGAGACCCAGCAGGCCAACAGGTCGCGGCGGACGAGGTGGATGACCGCGATCTCTGCGTGCTCGTGGATGAAGTCCCACGTCGTCGCCGCCGGCCCCGTCCGCGCCTGCTCGTAGAAGAGTTTGAAGCCGCGCGGCTCACTCCCCTGCTGGTAGAAGCCTCGCAGGTAGCCGGCGCCGTCCTCGCCGTCACGATATACGTTCACCGCGCCGTAGGCATGGTCCACGCGGACCACTGCGTCGTCGTGCAGAAGCTCGCCGAACGCCGACACCCCAGCTTGGCGGAGAGATTCGACGAGCAGCGTCGACCCAGAGCGGCCGCTAGCGAGGACCACAAAGTGCCGTTTTGCCAGCATCGACGGCATCCTCGTCTATCAGGAACTGCGATGTCTAGGCGTACGGCGCGTCCTGGTATGGTATAGTCGCGCGGAATATACTTGGTAGACTCACCGCCTCCATCGCGATGACCGACGACACTTGGATCATCACTGCGTACTTCAATCCCTGCCGGTACGCGACGAAGAAGCTCAACTTCGACATCTTCGCGGCGCGTCTGAAGGCCAGCCAAGCGAAGCTGCTCGTCATCGAGATGGCGCTCGATGATCGCGAGTTCGAGCTTGGGAATGATCACGACGTTATCCGGGTCCGCGGCGACGGCGTGATGTGGCAGAAAGAACGGCTGCTCAACCTCGCAAGTGCCCAACTGCCCGCCTCCTGCACGAAGGTCGCTTGGCTCGACTGCGACCTCTTGTTTGAGGATGACGAATGGCTGCGCCAGACATCCGCCGCGCTCGACTCTCACGTGGTCGTCCAGCCCTTCAGCCACTGTGTCCGTCTGCCACGAGGCCATCTGGAGTTCCGCAGTGTGGGCCAGGAAGAAGAGCAGATTACCGAGTCCTTCGCGGCTGTCTATGCACGTGACCCTTCGCTCGCGCGCGACGTGACGTTCCGGCTGCACGGCCATACCGGCTACGCCTGGGCAGCGCGGCGCGAGTTCCTCGATGCGTGCGGCCTGTACGACGCCTGCCTGACCGGCAGCGGTGATCATTTGATGGCGCATGTGTTCGCTGGCGCACCAGATTCGCCCTGCATCACGGCGACGCTCGGCTCCGGCCGATACGCAGAGCATTTCGCACGCTGGACGGAGGACGCCCACCGCATCGTTGGCGGCAGGCTCGGCCACGTTCCTGGCTGCGTACTTCATCTGTGGCACGGGACGATCGCCGACCGCCGCTATCATCAGCGCAACCAGGAACTCAAGGCGTTCACCTTCGATCCCATGCACCACCTCCGGCGCGACGCGAATGGGCTGTGGGCATGGGGCGACGCGCCCGCTGAGTTGCGGGCCTGGGCGACGGAGCTCTTCGCGTCACGCAACGAAGACGGTCACTGCGGCTTGGACGGCCGAGCCGCCGGATGACGAACGGCCAGCACATGACGAATGACATCTGCGTCATCACTTCGTACTTCAACCCGTGCCACTATCTCACGCGGAAGCTCAACTTCGACCTGTTCGCGGCGCGGCTGAAGGCGACTGGAGCGAACCTCATCGTAATCGAGATGGCGCTCGACGGCCACGCGTTCGAACTCGGGGAAGATGACGAACCGCTCCGCGTACGAGGCAGCGGGATGCTTTGGCAGAAGGAGCGGCTGCTGAACCTCGCGATCCGCAAGCTACCGTCGTCTTGCACGAAGGTCGTCTGGATCGACTGCGACGTGGTGTTCGAATACGAACAGTGGCTGGAGGACACCTCCGCAGCGCTTGATCGGTTCATGGTCGTCCAGCCCTACAGCAACTGCGTTCACCTCGAGCGCAGCAGGTCTCGGCGCCAGGGTGGAGAGACGAGCATTGAGTCGTTCGCGGCCGCATTCGCTCGCGACCCGTCGCTGGCGCGCGACGCCGCCTACCAGGCGCACGGTCACACAGGCTTTGCGTGGGCGGCGCGGCGCGAACTCCTCGATGCCTACGGCCTGTATGACGCCTGCCTGACCGGCAGCGGTGATCATTTGATGGCCCATGTCTTCGCCGGCACCTCAAGCTCTTCCTGCATCCCCGCGATGATCGGGAGTGGCCACGCCTATGCGGCGCACTTCGCGCGGTGGGCTGCCGAGGTCGAACGGTTCGCGGGCGGCAGGCTCGGCCACGTTCCTGGCTGCGTACTTCATCTGTGGCACGGGGACCGGGCTGACCGGCGCTATCGCGAACACAACCAGGAGTTCAAGCGCTTCGCGTTCGACCCCGATCGGCACATCCGTTGTGACGAGAACGGGTTGTGGAACTGGGCCGACGCGCCGTCCGCGATGCGCGCCTGGGCAAGAGAGATGTTTGTCTCGCGCAATGAAGATGGCGAACGTGGTCCGGGCGCCTGAGTTGCCCTCATCTCCACCGCAGGAGATGTGCTGCTTCGCGCCGAGCGTCCGCCGCGCTCGCGCAGCCCGCGAGCAGCATCGCGACTCGCAGCTCTTCGACAAGCAGGTTCATCGCGCCGACGACGCCCGCCTCTCCACCCACCGCGAGCGCCCACATCACTGGCCTGCCGACGAACACGCCGTCTGCACCGGCCGCGAGCGCTTTGAACACGTCTGTGCCTCTGCGAAAGCCGCTGTCGACGAATACTGGCACGCGACCCGCGACCGCACGGACGATCTCCGGCAGGACGCTGATCGTCGACACGGTCGTGTCGAGCTGCCTCCCGCCGTGGTTAGAGACCATTATGCCGGACAGCTTCAGCTCGAGCGCGGGCGCCACGTCGAGCGGATTGATCACGCCCTTGGCGATCACTGGCAGGCGCGTGGTCTCGCACAGCCAGGCGAGATCTCGCCACGTCACGGATGGATCGATGTCGACCGCAACAGATGAGATGGGGTTGTTGGAGTTGGCGAGGTCTCTGCGCGCGAAGTTCGCCGCCGAGATACCATCCGGCAAGCGGAAGCCATTACGGAGGTTGCGGTCCCGCTTTCCGGGGACCGGACATCCAAGAGTTACCACAATCGCCTTAAAGCCTGCACACTCTGCGCGCCGGATCAGGTCCGTAGTCAGCTCGCGATCCTTGAACAGATAGGCCTGGAGCCAGAGGTTATCATTGCCGGACTCGCGGGCAATCACCTCAAGCGAGATGCTCGACATGGAGCTGACAATCATCGGGATGTCCAGCGCTCGTGCTGCCCGTGCGGTTGCGACCTCCCCATCGCGATGCACGAGTCGATGAAAGGCAGTCGGGCTGAACCCTACCGGGAAGCGGAACGTGTGCCCCAACACCGCCATCGCAAGTTCCAGGGCCGAGACGTCGCGCATGCACAGCGGCAGCAGCGCAACACGATCGAGGTCCCTGCGGTTCGCCCGAGTGGTGAGCTCGTCGCAGGCGGCACCATCGATGTAGTCGAACACCGCGGGCGACATCGAAAGCCGCGCCAGTGCGCGGTAGTCCTCAAGCGCGACAAGCTTGACGACGGGGCCACTCGGCTTCTGGCTCATGGGCAGAGGATACAGCATACGTGCGGCACACGCGCGTGCTACGCTGTCTTCGCCAACACTGCGGTGAGTGGAGGAGGATGATGAAGATTGAGCAGGATCGCGCCTACCGACCAGGTCTCGATCGAATCGAGGAAGCGGTGATTAGTTCGCATTTCATGCAGGAACTGTGCCGCAACCCACGCCTCGGCCTCTACGACGACGAGCTGTTCTCTGCTAAAGCGCTCACCATTTCGGCCCATATCCTGAATGACAAACTCCTGCCAAGTTTGGTCCGCGCCTCGGAGGCATTCGCCCGAGATCGGGCGAACGCTGCCAAGCGCCGGGCGCTCGAGCATTGCGTGCGCTTCGGACTCGACGATCCGGGCAAGCTCGGGCCCGCTGAGCTTATCACCGAGGTGATGTTTGATCGGCAGTTCCGTCGTGGTCCGCGGGAGACCTGTTCGCGAGACGTCATCCGCAACAAGGTGACGCAGCGGATCGCGATGGGTGCTCCCATCGACATGGTGATCCCGGCGCTGCCTTACAAGTTCTCCTGCCCGCTCAAGACGCGCGGCCAGCTCCCGGATCTCGCCGAAGCGAACTTCTTGCTCGGGCTCTACGAGATCGTGGTCTCGATCGAGGTTCTGTATCGCGAGGCACGCCCTGACCTTGAGGGGCCGCTGGCACGGTTTACGGTGATCTGCGACGGTAGCCGGTTCAACGCGCTGGTGAACGAACCGGAGACCGTGGTGGAGCTCTATCGGCGCGCTCTCGCCGGATGGATCCGAAGGCTGGGACTGGACGGCCACATTGAGCTCCTCGACTACCGCGCCGTTATCCAGGAGCGGCTCCCGCAGACGGCCCGCGCGGCCAAGGAGGCGCTTCGCCAACGCGCGCTTCATCAGTACTCGGAAGCGATGTGGGCGGTGTTCGACCCCTACGACATGGCGACGACCCTCAAGGCGGCGGCAAGGATCGACCCCGATCCGGAGCAGGGGAATCATGTCGGACGGTTCGTGTCGTTGTTGAAGTCGCTGGTCTTCATCGTGAACTACCGCAGCCTCGAGCATTACCGCGCGGCGTCCATCGAACGGTTTCGCGTGCTTTACCGGGAGCTGACCAGCCATCTCTTTGAACCGTTCGTTGAGTCCTTAGAGAAGGAGCAGCTGCGGCTGGCGATGCTGCGCGAGGTGTGGAGCACGGCAATCGCGTACATCGCCGAGATCAAGAGCGACCGCGAGCTCACCCACGAGCCGATATGTGTCTGCCTACCCGATCACCTGCGGTGGACGATCCACGCCAAGCCCGGTCAGCTGGGCCTCCTGACTCCCCTGGCCCTCGGCAAGCTCGTGCAGGCATGGGCCGGCGCCGCAGTCTTCAAGAGTACTGGCACGAACAGGATCAGGTTGTGTACCGTACCGGTGCTTGCCTTGGAGGGGACAGGTGCAATCCCGGTTCAAACCAGAGACACGAATGACGCGGCAGGACAGCCGCTCTTCTACATCGATCCGGACATCACCTTCGCGAGCATCGAAGAGTTCGTCGCCGACCTCCCAGTCCGGCTTGTGCGACGGCGAGCGAGCTAGCGGCGTGGCAGGACTAGGCATGGGTACCGGCAGTTCGGGTCCGCCACAGAAGCGGGCCCTCTTCTACGTGTTCGATGCCGGGACCGGTGTCGGCCACCTGCGTCGACTCTCTTCCATCGCGAGACAGCTCCAGGGCCGGTTCAGCTGCCTAGTCGTTACCGGCCACCGCGCGGCCGCGCACTGGTTTGTTCCCGAGGAGTGTGAGTACGTCCACCTGCCGAGCTGGGACAGCCTATTGGAGGCGAAGGCGCGGTACTGGGGGCGAGAGCCCTTCGTCGCGTTCGACAAGCGGCGCGCGATCCGGCTGCGCAGGGAGATACTCAGAGGGGTCGTGCGCGGCTTCCAGCCCGACGCGATCTTCGTCGACCACCTTCCGCTCGGCGCCGAGGAAGAGCTTTCAACCATCCTGAAGAACACGCGCTGCCGTAAGTACTTCGTCACCCGGGGCGTGCTGAACGAGACGGAGGATCTGCGCAGGCTGATCCTGGGCTCCAAGGCGCACCATTACCTGATGACACAGTACGACCGGATCTTTGTCGCCGCCGATTCGAAGGTGGTCGACTTCGCCAGGCAATACAACCTCCCGCCTGAGCTTCGCGCCAAGACGCTACACACGGGCTACGTCGCGCAGGGCATCTCCCCGGAGCTGATCGCCCGCGCGCGCGCCGACCGAGGCCTCGGAGACGACGACGTCTGGGTCGTGGCTTCGGCAGGCGGGGGGCAGATGGGCGAGCGGCTGATCGCTGGCTGCCTGGAACTCGCTTCCAAATTCAAGAACGTCGCGTTCGACATCGTGATGGGACCTCGGTCGAAGCTTACTTGGCCGGACCCTCACCGGACGGTGATCGTCCGCGAGCGACTTCACCTCCACAAAGAGGCCGCGCACATGCCATACCTCAACGCGAGCGCGGACCTCGTCATCTCGTCGGGCGGGTACAACACGCTGCAAGAGGCACTGCAGGGCAAGGCGAACATTCTGTGCTTTCCGTATCGCACTGACTTGCGGGACGAGCAGTACCAGCACGCGGTTCGGCTTCAGAGATTCGTCAATCTCAAGGTCTCAGTGGATCTCTCCGAGTTGGAGGGCCTGTTCGCCCGGGCGCTCCGCGAGTTGGGGCGGCATCGCCGCGCGGACCGTCGCGACGAGCTTGATCGTGCCGGTGCTGCGAACATCGAACGGATCGTGCTCGCGGACCTCGGCATCGAGCCGAACCCAACCGGGGCGCGCCGATGAAGTACGCGCGGGTCGGAGTCGTGGGGGCAGGGGTGATGGGCGTCGGCGTGGCGCAGAACCTCGCGCAGACTGGACACCGCGTCATGCTGGTGGACGTCTCCGAAGAAATCCTCGACAGGGCACGGGCTGAAATCGCAAAGGGGTTGCGGCTCGCCGCGATGTTCGAGCCCGCGGCGCGTGCGGCCGACCATTCAGCGATCCTTGAGCAGATTTCGATCACGACCGACTACGAACGGCTCGGCGACGTGGATTTCGTCGTCGAGAACACTACGGAGAGTTGGGCCGTGAAACAATCCGTCTATCCGCAGCTTGATCGGATTTGCCGAGACGACTGCATCCTCGCCGCCAATACGTCGGCCATCTCGATCGCCCGCCTCGCCAGCAGCACGCGGCGACCGGACCGCGTGATCGGCATGCACTTCATGAATCCCGTGCCCCGCAAGCCGCTGGTCGAGGTGATCCGCGGCGGGCCGACCAGCGAGGCGACGGTGGAGGCCGCGAAGACCTTCCTCCAGCAGATGGGGAAGCGGGCGATCGTGGTCAAGGACATGCCCGGTTTCGTCTCGAACCGAGTCCTGATGCTGACGATCAACGAAGCTATCTTCGTCGTCCAAGACGACGTCGCCAGCCCGGCCGACGTGGACGAGATCTTCATCCAGTGCTTCGCCCACAAGATGGGACCGCTCGCCACCGCCGACCTGATAGGGCTGGACACGGTCCTGCACTCACTCCAGGTGCTCGCCGACAGTTACGGCGATTCCAAGTACCGTCCCTGCCCACGCTTGGTACAGATGGTTCAGGCAGGCCTGCTCGGGCGCAAGTCGGGCCGCGGTTTCTTCGACTACACGGGACGGAGACTCACGTGAAGGATGTAAGGACACGAATCAGAGACTACTTCGACCAAGTCGTATCCGACTCGGTCAGCGACGAGGATGACATCTTCGCGCTGGGGCTCGTCAACTCCCTGTTTGGATTGCAGCTCGTCATGTTTGTCGAAAAGGAGTTCTCGATCATCGTCGAGAAGCAGGAACTCGACATCCGGCATTTCTCCTCAATCAGCGCACTGGTCACGTTCGTGGAGGGGAAACTCCAGCTCGCGTCCAGGGAGTCCGGGCATGGATCTGCGGCTGACTGATGAACAGCACGCCCGTCGCGAAGCCGCACGGCGGTTCGCCGCTGACGTGATCGAACCCTGGGCCGAGCGGATTGATCGCGAGGATACGACGCCTCCGTCGTTGCAGGCCGCACTTCGCGCGAGCGGGTATCTCGGCGCAGCGCTGCCCACCGAATGGGGCGGCGGGGGCATTGACCCGGTCAGCCACGGCTTGATGACCGAAGAGATCGGCAGGGTTTCCTCCTCTGTCCGGAGTCTGTTGACCGTGCACGACATGGGGGCGCAGGCAATCACGCGATTCGGCACCGCCGAACAGAAGGCGCGCTGGCTCCCTCCTCTCTGTGCGGGAGAGAAGATCATCGCCTTTGCCCTCTCGGAGCCAGATGTCGGCAGCGCGGCTCAGACCATCCAGACGCGAGCGGTCGAGCGCGGCAACACGCTTCTGCTGACCGGCGTTAAGCGCTGGATCACCTACGGATTGGTCGCAGACCTGTTCCTCGTATTCGCGCAGTGCGACGGCATGCCCGTCGCGCTGGTGGTGGAGCGCGAGACCGCGGGGCTGCACATCAAGCCGGTGACGAACGTCTTCGGCATGCGAGGGGCCATGCTTGCGGAGCTGCGCTTCGATGGTGTGGCGGTCTCAAGGGATTGTCAGATTGGTCCTACCGGCGCTGGCATTACTTTCGTGGCAAGCGCAGCGTTGGATCACGGGCGATTCTCTGTCGCGTGGGGCAGTACTGGGATCATCCAGGCGTGTCTCCACGCGTGCCTGGGATACGTCCAACAGCGGCGCCAGGGTGCATCGCGGCTGAAGGATTATCAGCTCATCCGTCGGCAACTCGCAGACATGCTGGTCGCGCACACCGCAGCCCGAGCGCTCTGCTACCGGAGCGCATGCCTGCGCGCACAGGGAGATCCGCGTGCGGTGATGGAAACCTCGCTGGCCAAGTATCATGCGTCCGCTGCGGCCATGCGTGTCGCGACCGACGCCGTCCACATGCACGGAGCTAACGGCTGCAGCGAGGACTATCCGGTGAGCCGCTACCTGCGCGACGCGACCGTAATGGGCATTGTTGAGGGGACGCACGAAATGCACCAGCTCGCGCTGGCGAGCTATGCCTTCCAGCGACCCTACCTGTTGGACTAATCTTCGAGGCAGGTATCCGAGATATGTCGACTAATGCCAGGCGGGACGACGACTCCGGGTCAGCGAACGTGGAGAACTCAGGGTGCATCAAGTGCGTGGTCTGGGACCTCGACGACACCCTGTGGCAGGGGACGCTGCTTGAGGGCGATGCGCTGGTCCTGACCCCTGGCGTGAAGGAAACCATCATCGAACTGGACCGCCGCGGCATCCTGCAGTCGATCGCCAGCAAGAACGATCACGCTGCCGCTTGGGAGCGGCTCACCGCCTACGGGCTGGATGAATACTTCCTTCATCCGCAGATCGGATGGACCAACAAGTCAGAGTCACTGCGGACGCTCGCCGAGCAGTTGGGGATTGGGACCAACGCCCTTGCGCTCGTCGACGACCAACCCTTCGAACGTGACGAGGTGCGCTTCTCGCTGCCGGAGGTCCTGACCATCGACGCCGCCGACATCAGCCTGCTGCTGCACCTGCCGGCGCTGCAACCCAGGTTCGTGACTAGCGAATCGAGGCTGCGCCGACGGATGTACAAGGCCGACCTCCGGCGAAAGCTGGCCGAGGAGACGTTCTCCGGCACTGGGCAGGACTTCCTCGCCACGCTGGGCACCGTGATCACGATCCGAGTGGCCCGCGAGGAGGACCTCCGCCGCGCGGAGGAGCTCACGGTGCGGACCAGTCAGCTCAACGCGACGGGACGCACGTACTCCCATGCCGAGTTGCACGCGCTGCTGTACTCCCGCGACCACCTCGTCCTGGTCTGCGAACTCGAGGATCGCTACGGCAGCGCCGGCACGATTGGCCTCTCGCTGGTCGAACTCGGTCAGTCCTGTTGGATCCTGAAGCTGCTAATCGTCTCCTGCCGGGTCGTCAGCCGGGGGGTCGGCGGCATCATGCTCACCCACATCCTCCAAGCTGCGAAGCGGAGGGGTGTAAAGCTGCGCGCCCTCTTCGTCCCCACTGATCGCAATCGCATGATGTATGTGACGTACAAGTTCAACGGCTTCGTCGAAGTGGGCGAGGAAGCTGGAACGACCTTGCTTGAGCACCCGCTGCAGGCGATCAGTCCCTACTCGCCGCACCTCACGGTCCGTTTGCCGGACGACGACCACGGACTCGGCTGAGGCGCTTCGTCACTCCAGACGCACCACGTCTTGATTGTAGCCCAGCTTCTTCAGCAGCCTGCGCTCCACTTCGGGCCACTCGGTCTTAATGATGCTGAACAGGACCGAATCCCTGATCCGGCCGTCTTTATAGATGAGGTGGTTGCGGATCAGTCCTTCTTCCACCGCACCGAGGATCTTCATCGCCGCCCGAGAGCTCAGGTTGAGCGGATCGGTGATGAGTTCGACGCGATTCACACCCCATCGGGTGAACGCATAGGTCAGCGAAAGCAGCCGGACCTCCGAGTTGATCAGCGTTCCGCGAGCATCTGGCGCATACCAAGTCGAGCCGATCGCGACGCGCAGATGGTCAGGCACCGCATCATAAAACCGCGTCGTGCCGACGATCTGGCCATCGGCTCGTCGTCGCACGGCGAACGGGAAGTGCTCGTTCTTCGCGTACCGCTCCATCGTGTAGTCGAACCACGGATCGAAGTCCTCGCCCGCACCGTTGAAGTTGATCGGGAAGTACGTCCAGATGCTCTGGTCCCTCGCCGCAGCAGCCCGCAGCGGCTCGCGGTGGTGAGCTCCCAGCGGATCGAGAACCACTCGCGGTCCGGACAGGAGACCGGGATGCGAGAACTTCATAGACCGTGACTCTACCAGCCAGGAAGATCCGATCAAGTGACAATCATTCGTCTCTTCCTCAGGAGATCAATGACGCGTTCGACACATCATTCTAATACGACTTGGTTACTTCAAGAATGCGTGAGGGCGGGCGGACTGTTCCCCAGGCATGACGCCAACGCAGCTGAAGCGGTTGGAGGGGGAGCTGGAGAGCTTCCTTGAGTCGATGTTCTCGGGCCTGGGCCGTGTAGAGCGGCGACGGGCGATGGACTGGTACATCAAGGGCCTGCTGCTCGAGGGTGAGCGCAAGAGTATCGACCCGATAGCGGGGAGGCTGGTGGAGGAGGCTGGCGAGAGGGAGGCCATGCGCCAGCGCCTCCAGCAGTGCGTCAGCGGCAGTGGCTGGGCGGACGAGGCGGTCATGCGCCGATTGGCACTGAAGCTGGAGGCGGACCTGCCGGACATCGAGACGTTGGTCCTGGATGACACGGGCTTCCCCAAGAAGGGCAAGCATTCGGTGGGCGTGGCCCGGCAGTACTCGGGCACTCTGGGCCGGACTGACAACTGCCAGGTGGCGGTCAGCCTTCATCTGGCGGGCGAGAAGGGCAGCGGCTGCATTGGAATGCGGCTGTATCTGCCGGCGGAATGGACGTCCGACTCCCAGCGCCTGCGGAAAGCGGGCGTGCCGGAGGACGTGACGTTCAAGACGAAGCGAGACATCGCCTTGGAGCTGATTGAGCGTGCGTTGGACTGGGGAGTGAAGCAGCGGCTATTCCTCGCAGACTGCGGGTACGGAAATGACATCGAGTTCCGCGAGGAGCTCACGCGCCGGGGACTGCCGTACATCGTCGGGATTCGGGGCGACTCGGTGGTCTGGCCTCCCGGATTCGCGCCCCCACCCATTCCCCCGAAGCCCACGGGCATGAGTGGGCCGGCTCGCACGCGCTACCATTATGGTGAAGCGAAGCCCGTTGCCGCCCAGAAGCTTGCCGCTGCCCTGCCACCCACCGCATGGAAGTCGGTGAGCTGGGGTGAAGGTTCCAAGGGGCGCTCTCGCTTCGCAGCGCTGCGCATCCGCATTGGCCATGGGCACTCGGTGGGGCTGGCCCCGGGCGACGAGCAGTGGTTGCTCTGCGAATGGCCCAGGAACGAGGAGGGCCCCACCAAGTTCCATCTCTCCACGCTGCCGGCGGCCACCTCCCTCAAGCAGTTGGTGCGCCTCACCAAGCTGCGCTGGCGCGTCGAGCGGGACTACCAGGAGATGAAGAGCGAAGTCGGCCTTGACCACTTCGAAGGGCGCACGTGGCGTGGCTTCCACCACCACGCCACCCTCTGCGCCGTCGCCCATGGATTCCTCGCGCTCCGTCGGGCGCTTTTCCCCCCGGAGCCGAGTGCACTGGACGCTGCCGATGGTGCGTCGCGCGCTTCAGCCCCTCCTGCTCCAGCAGATTGGCACCTGCCCGCTCTGCAACAGGGCCATCAGACCCAGAGCTCCGCCTGAGCTGCCCTCACGGATGTGACCAAGTCGTACTAAGCGGACAGTTCGCATCCAAGACCGCCGAGAGTGGTGTCTTCCGGCTCCTCCTGACGGGAACCGACGATTCATCGGTGATCGCGAACGATGACCCGAAGGTTGCAAAGGGGCGCCAAGAGGGGAGAGCCGAGCTCCTCAATAGCCTGCTGAAGAGTGCTAGCGAGCGGCTAGCTGACCTGGGCGACGTTGGAGGCCTCACCGACGAGCGCGACCGCCTCGCGCGCATTGAGGCTGCGCTGCAAACGGCCATCTCAGAACGAACCGCCGCACAGGCAAGTGCAGCACCGCTGGAGGCGAAGCGGCGTGAAGCGTGGACTGCACTGCGTGTCGTCGACTCGAAGCTTGCGGTCATGGCTGAGTTGCAGACGCGGTTTGACCTCCTGCAGGAGCAGTACTCTTCCGACCTTCGACGTTTGGAAGCGATTGCCGAGGCGGGCGTGCGCCTCGACCAGCTCAAGGAAGAGCGCTGTCCAATGTGCGGTGCCCTGGCGGAGCACCACGAGAACGCCCACCGAGAAGTGCGGCTCGCTCCTTCAGGCGTGTTCCAGGCGTGCAAGGCGGAGTCTGCCAAGACTTTCAAGCTTCTTCAGGACCTGCAGGTGACTCGCACGGCGACCGCAGTCGAGGCAGAGCAGCTCCGAAGCGTGCGTGCGGCACGGCAACAGGAGTTCGACGCGATTGCAGCGGAGTTAAAAGCTCTCCTGGAACAGCACGTCGACGTCGCGACAAAGAAGGTCGATGAACTGCGAGCGCGTGAGGGCACCTCTCGCAAGGCACTCGAACTGCTCGAGAGTACCCAGGAGTTGGCAGCGCTCCTTGAGGAGGCGAACACACCGAAGAAGAAGGAACGGGCCGAAGGGCCGAGTTCTGCGGTGAGCACTGCGCAGGCCGATCCTTTCAGTAGAGAGGTCGAGACACTTCTCCGGGCCTGGCACTTCCCGGCCTCTGAGCGGGTCTCATTCAGCGAGAACGACCAAGACGTCGTCATCTCCAGTCGCGCACGGAAGAGTCACGGTAAGGGCGTTCGTGCGATCATCAGAGCAGCATTCAACCTCGCGCTCTTGCGCCTCTGCGTGAAGGACGAGCGTCCGTTCCCCAACTTCGTACTCATCGATTCACCATTGCTCGTCTATGAAGAGCCGGATGCAGACGAAGCCTCGTTCCCACAAGACGTCAAAAAACACTTCTGGGAGAGTGTGAAGTCGTCCTTCGTCGACGCACAGGTCATCATCATCGAAAACAGCAAGCAGTTGCCGAACGATGGAACCATCGGCGGCGTGAACCTCGTGCTCTTCACTGGGAACGACCAGGGGCGCCGAGGGTTCATCCCACAGGCGGGGACCGCTACGTGAGTTCCGGTGTGGCTTCGCGGGACGGCGCCCAGGGGCGCGTTCGGACTGCGAGGCCCCCCGCCATCCGGAACGGCCTGTCGCCACGCCACGCGCCAAACGTAGGCGCCTTTTGCGGCGCTCCTTGTGGGCTGCCTCGGCCCGTGCACTTCTGCGCGGGCCACTGGAAGGTTCAGCACAGGAAGGGGCGAACGCGGGCGCATCCTCGGGTTGTCTTCCCAGCCTAGAAGCCTCTTTCGGGGGCATGCGCCCCGCGTGGAGAAGAGCGGAGAGGCGGGGACAGAGGGCTGTGCGCCTGTCGAAAAGCGCGGCCAAGACAGTCTGAGAGCCGTCTCGGAGAGTCTGCGCCGCGCGACGAAATCGTGAGTACCTGGTAACTGCCAGCCGGGTTTCGCTCTCTCGGTTAACAAGTAGCCCGATTCGTCATTCTGAAAGAGGGAAATGGCGTAACCCTGGAAGGTACGACATCGAAAGCCCTGGATTGTCAGAATCGGCTGCCCTTGGTGGTTAACAAAACTGTTAACCACTCTCGGCCTCTCTCTCCCCAAAACGGGTGAAAGAGCGGTCCAGAGAGCCCAATCGGTGGCGGAGGAGAGGGAGGATCTCGCCCTGCGGGGTAGAGGGTCGAGAGCACCCTCTTCGCCAACGCGAACCAAAATCCCTTGGGATTCAGCGGCTTAAGCACGAAGGCCCCGCGATACTCATCGCGAGGCCCGTTTAAAACAAAAGGGCCCTACCGGTTGGTAGGGCCCTTCGTTCAGCTCCCCGACGTGGACTCGAACCACGGACATGGTGATTAACAGTCACCCGCTCTACCAGCTGAGCTATCGGGGAATATGTCCCGTCGCGGCGGTGCGTTGCCGTGACGAGGCGCTTTCTAGAGAACCGAGCCTGCCCTGTCAACTGTCCTGTTCGATCCGATCTCCCGGCTTACTTCGCAGCCCTGGTCCGCACTGGAGGGCCTGGGCCCTGTCGTGTCCGACGCGCTTGCCCGCGTCCTCTCGGGGGACCCCGCCGAGCGCGTCCTCGACCGGACCCTGCGGGCCCACCGCGACCTGTCCCGCGACGGGCGCCAGGCGCTGAAGGAGGCCGTCTTCAACGTGGGGCTCTGGCGCCGCCGCCTGGGGTTCCTCCTAGACTCGCCGGACGCGCCGCCGTCCCAGCTCCTCTTCGCGCTCCTGCATGGCCTGGTGGGCGTTCCCGCCCCGGAGGCCGCGGCGTGGGCGGGGCTCCCGGCTCCGGTGCCGCTGCGCACGGAGGCGCCCCCAACGCTGGCGCTCCGGGCTTCGCTGCCGGACTGGCTCGCGGACCACTTCTCCCGGGAGCTGGGGACGGAGGCGACGGACTTCTGCGCCCACCTCAACGTGCCGGGCCCCATCACGCTCCGCGTGAATCCGGCCCGCATCTCCCGTGAGGCCCTGGCCGCACGCCTGGCCTCCGAGGGCGTCGCGACCCGCCCCGGTTCCTGGAGCCCGCTGGCCCTTCACGTCGACGGACCCCGGCCGAACCTCTACGCCCTGCCGTCCCTTCGCGAGGGCCTGTTCGAGGTCCAGGACGAGGGCAGTCAACTCCTGGGCCTCCTCGTGGAGGCCCGGCCCGGGGAGGCCGTGCTGGACCTTTGCGCCGGGGCAGGGGGCAAGACGCTCCAGCTGGGGGCCGCCATGAAGGACTCCGGCCGGCTGCTCGCCTACGACCCGGATGCGGAGCGGTTGGACCGGCTCCAACAACGCGCCTCCCGCGCCGGGCTCACCCGCGTCCAGGTCCTCAGGACGCCTCCCTCGGCGGGGCTGAACGCCGACCGCGTCCTCGCGGACGTTCCCTGTTCCGAGCTGGGCTCCCTCCGCCGGGGCCCGGACCTCCGCTTCCGGCTTGCCCCGGAGTCGCTCTCCCAGCACGCCGCCGTCCAGCGGGACATCCTGGCCCGGGCCGGGGACGTGGTGCGCCCGGGCGGCCGGGTCGTCTACGCGACGTGCACCGTCAACCGCGCGGAGAACCAGGACGTGGTCGCGGACTTCCTCCGCTCTCGCCCGGACTTCCGGGTCATCACTCCGGGCGCCGGGTGGCTTCCGGACGCGTGCCTCCAGGACGGGTTCCTCTTCGTCACGCCCCACCGGCACGGCACGGATGGGTTCTTCGCGGCGGTGCTCGAACGAAGCGCGGAGGGGTAGGGCGGGGGCCAGTCCCGAACTGGTCCGACTGTCGGACCCGTTGGGCGGCTCCCCTCCGGCGACGGGCAGGCGGACGAGCGCTCCACGGGGCCTCGTTCCTCCGTCCTGCGGTACTCAACGCTTCCGGGCATGGCCTCCCTGAATCACCGTGTCCCCTCCGCACCGGGTGCTATGAAGCGCTGCGTGCGTTGGCTCAAGCCCCTTCCGCTCCGCCCCCGGGACACGGTGCAGGTCGTCGCCCCCGCGGGCCCCTTCGAGCAGGCCCCCTTCGAGGCGGGTCTGCGCATCCTCTCCGAACGCTACAGCCCGGTGGTCCGCCCCGACATCGGCGCTTCGCACCGCTACCTCGCGGGGGACGACGCCCGCCGCCAGGAGGAGCTGTCCCACGCGTTCCTCGACCGCGCGACCCGCGCCATCTTCTGTGCTCGGGGTGGCTATGGCAGCTCGCGCCTCCTGCCGGAGCTGCCGCTCGACAAGGCCAACCCCGTCTCCTTCACCGGCTTCTCCGACCTGACGTCCATCCACTGCGCGCTCCAGGCCCTGGGCCGCGTGTCCTTCCACGCGCCCGTTCTCACGCAGCTGGGCCGCCAGTCCACCCAGGTCCACGACTACCTCTTCCGTCTGCTCGAATCCGCGGAGGCCCCGCCGCCCCTCACCGGCAACGCCACCTACGTGCCCGGCACCGCCGAGGGCGTCCTCGTGGGCGGCAACCTGTCCGTGTTCTCGCGGCTCCTGGGCACGCCGTACATGCCGCCGCTCGACGGCGCCGTGCTCCTCCTGGAGGACGTCACCGAGCGCCCCTACCGCATCGACCGCATGTGGACCCACCTGCGGCTCGCCGGGGTCTTCTCCCGCGTGCGCGGCATCGTCCTGGGGGACTTCACCGCCTGCGAGGAGAAGGACGCGACCTACTCCAGCGCGGACGTGCTCCGCGAGCTGGCCCGGGACGCGAAGCTGCCCTGCGCCGCGGGCTTCCCCATTGGCCATGGCGCCATCAACTACCCCGTGGCCCTGGGCACCCACGTGCGCCTGGACGCGGACGCCGCGCGCCTCACGTTCCTCGAAGGCGCGGTGAGCCCCGGATGAGCCAGCACCCCATCGCCAACCTCCAGGCCGTGCTGGATGACGGCGTGGAGCTGGGCATCTTCCCCGCCGCCCAGGCCGTGGTGCTCCACAAGGGCATGCAGGTCTTCGGCGGCGTCGCCGGCAACGTGAAGGGCGACACGCGCTTCGACCTCGCGTCCCTCACCAAGGTCCTCTCCACCACCGCGCTCTTCCTGCGCCTGTGGACCGAGGGCAAGGTGGGCCCGGACACGCTCGTGTCCCGCTACTTCCCCGGCTCGCCCGCGGGCGACGCGGGCGTCACCGTCGCGGACCTGCTCTACCACCGCTCCGGCCTGCCTCCCTTCGTCCCGTTCTTCGCGGACGCCCTCAAGGCCCACCCGGAGTTGCTCGACGCGGCCTGCCCCGCGACCCTCCGGGCCCAGGTCCACGCGGAGGTGCTGCACGCCGCCGCCGCCACGCCGCTCGATGCGCCCGTGCGCACGAAGACCGCGTACAGCGACGTGGGCTTCATCCTCCTGGGGGACATCCTCGCCCGCGCCGGGGGCGCGCCGCTGGACGTGCTCTTCCACCGCCACGTCGCGGAGCCGCTGGACCTCAAGGCCCGCTTCCACCGCCTCACCGACTTCCCCGTGGACGGCGCCACCGCGCCCACCGGCGCCATGCGCCCCCGCGAGCCCGCGCCCGGCCAGGAGTCGCTGTGGAAGGACGTGCCGTCCCAGCCGTCCCGCCCCGGAGAGGTGGACGACGACAACGCCTGGGTGCTGGACGGCGTCGCGGGACACGCGGGCCTCTTCGGCACCGCCGTGGACGTGGCGCGGTTCGGCCAGGCCGTGCTGGAGGGCGCCGCGGGCACGCATGCCGCGATTGCTCCGGGGCCCTTGTGGCACCGCGCGCTCGCCACGGATCCGCTGGTGGCGGGCAGCACCCGCTCCATGGGCTTCGACTCGCCGTCGAAGGGCCATTCCAGCGCGGGCCGCTTCATCGGCGACACGCCTCCGGGCGCGGTGGGCCACCTGGGCTTCACCGGCACCAGCCTCTGGGTGGACCTGAGGCGGTCGCTCGTCGTCGCGCTCATCACCAACCGCGTGGCCCAGGGCCGTCAGGACCTGCGCATCCGCGACTTCCGCCCCGCCTTCCACGAGCTCGTCGTGGAGGCGCTCGACCTCCACGTCCTCCCCTGAGGAAACCGCAGCATGGCTGACGACAACGGCAACGTCCTCGACACCCTCGACCCGAAGTCCGTGCGCCGCATCCACCTGGTGGGCGTGGCCGGCACCGGCATGGGGTCCTTCGCCGGCATGCTCAAGGCCGCCGGCTACGACGTCACCGGCAGCGACGAGAACGTCTACCCGCCCATGAGCGACATGCTCCGGACGTGGGGCATCCCCGCCAGCAGCCCGTACTCGCCCGCCAACCTGGACGCGGCGAAGCCGGACCTGGTCATCATCGGCAACGTCATCCGCCGGGTGAACCCGGAGGCCACCGCCGTGCGCGAGCGGGGCCTCAAGCAGATGTCCTTCCCGGCGGCGCTGGGCTCGCTCTTCCTGGACCACTCGCACTCCGTCGTCGTGGCCGGCACGCACGGCAAGACGACGACGTCCTCGCTCATGGCCCACGTGCTGGTGGCCGCGGGGAAGGACCCGTCCTTCCTCGTGGGCGGCGTCACCCAGAACTACGCGGGCAACTACCGCGTGGGGAAGGGCCCGCACTTCGTCGTCGAAGGCGACGAGTACGACACCGCCTACTGGGACAAGGGCTCCAAGTTCCTCCACTACCGCCCGCGCACCGCCATCGTCACCAGCGTGGAGTTCGACCACGCGGACATCTTCCGCGACCTGCCTCACTACGAGGCCACGTTCGAGAAGTTCGTGCGCCTGGTGCCGACGGACGGTCAGCTCGTCGTCTGCGCCGCGTACCCCAACGCCGTGCGCATCGCGCGCGAGGGCACCGCGCCCGTCATCACCTACGTGGCCAGGGAGGGCGCGGACGCGGACTACACGCCGAGCAACCTCTCCTTCGGCCCGGAGGGCGCCCGCTTCAACGTCCTGGAGAAGGGGCAGGACCTGGGCACCGTGACGCTGCCGATGTCCGGCGCGCACAACGTGGAGAACGCGCTCGCGGTCATCGCCGCCGCGCGCGGCCTGGGGCTCACCTTCGCTGAAATCCAGCAGGGCCTGTCCACCTTCCAGGGCGTGAAGCGCCGGCAGGAGGTGCGCGCGGAGATTGAAGGCGTGCTCGTGGTGGACGACTTCGCGCACCACCCCACCGCCGTGCGGGAGACCATCGCCGCCATCCACCACCGCTACCCGGACCGGCGCCTGTGGGCCATCTTCGAGCCGCGCTCCAACACCAGCCGCCGCAACATCCACCAGGAGGACTACGCGCACGCCTTCCCCGGCGCCGCGCGCGCCAGCCTCAAGGTGCCCGAGCGCCACGACAAGGTGCCCGAGGGCGAGGAGCTCAACGTCCCCAAGCTCATCGAGGCGCTCAAGGGCCAGGGCATCGCCGCGGACGGCGCCACCGACGTGCAGACGCTGGTGGACCGCGTCGCTGCCGAGGCGAAGGCCGGCGACGTGCTGCTCGTGATGAGCAACGGCGCGTTCGGCGGCTTCATCGAAAAGCTGCTCACCGCCCTGAAGGCCCGGGCGGGGAAGGGGACCTGAGCCATGCGCCGTCCGTTCCTGCTCTCGCTGGGAGCCCTGGCGTTCGCCCTGGGCTGTGCCTCGTCGTCGCCTTCGTCGCTGCCGCCGCTCACGGACCGGACCGGTGAGGCTCCGCGCTCCAGCAGCTCCGCCCTGCAGTCGTCGGGCCGGGGCACGGGCCAGCCGCTGTCCTTCCAGGTGAAGCACTACCCGGACAACACCCCGTATGACTTGAAGAGCGACCGGGGACAGGTCGTCCTCCTGGACGTCTGGGCCACGTGGTGCGAGCCCTGCAAGGACGCGCTGCCCATGTACGCGCAGCTGCAGAAGGAATACGGCAAGCGCGGCTTCAAGGCCTACGCCCTCAACGTGGACGAGGACGTGCGCGCCATTCCGACCTTCCTGGAGGAGGCGAAGGTGGAGGTGCCCATCCTCCTGGACGCCAACGCGCTGGTCTCCGAGCGCCTGCTGAAGGTGCGGCTGATGCCCACCACCTTCCTGATTGACCGCAAGGGCGTCATCCGGCACGTGCACGAGGGCTTCGCCGAGGAGTTCCTCCAGCAATTCCAGACGGAGATTGAGCAACTGCTCGCCGAGCCCGCCTCCTAGCGCGCACCCGAGGGAAACGCACTCATGGCCCACGACCTGGACACGCCCGCCGCGCTGCGCCGCACCGCGGAGGAGGGCGCGCGCATGGCCGGCCGCATCCTCCGCGAGCGCTTCCCGCAGCACCGCACCATCGAGTTCAAGGGCGGCATCGACCTGGTCACCGACGCGGACCGCGCCTCCGAGGCCGCGCTGCTGGACTTCCTGCGCCAGCGCCACCCGCACCACGCCATCCTCGCGGAGGAGAGCGGCGCGTCGCAGGGCAGCGACACCTTCCGCTGGCTGGTGGATCCGCTGGACGGCACCACCAACTACTCGCACCAGGTGCCGCACTTCTGCGTCAGCGTGGCGGTGGAGGGGCCGGAGGGCACCGTCGCGGGCGCCGTCTACGACCCCATGCGCGACGAGCTCTTCTCCGCCGCGAAGGGGCAGGGCGCCACGCTCAACGGCGTGCCCCTGAAGGCCAGCCCCACGGACACGCTGGAGCGGGCGCTCTTGTGCACGGGCTTCCCCTACGACGTGCGCGAGCGCCCGGACCTGCCCGTGGGCCTCTTCTCCCAGCTCATCCTGCTGGCGCAGGGCATGCGCCGCACCGGCAGCGCGGCGCTGGACCTGGCGTACGTCGCGGCCGGCCGCTTCGACGGCTACTTCGAGTTCGGCCTCAAGCCCTGGGACATCGCCGCGGGCGGCCTGCTGGTGGCGGAGGCCGGGGGCGTCATCGTGCACATCGACGGGCGGCCCTTCGACGTGCTCAAGGGCGACGTGCTGGCGAGCGGCGCGCGCCTGGCGCCCCAGCTCATGGCCCAGGCGAAGCGCTTCCTGGACGAAATCGGCTGGACGCCGCGCGACTAGAAGAAGCTCTCCGGCACGAAGACGATGTCGCCGGCCTGGAGCAGGAAGTTGCGCTCCCGGCCCACGCCGATGTCCTCCACGGGCACGCGAATCTTGCGCTCCTGCCCGTCGATGACGCGCGTGACGAGCGTGTTGTTCTTCGCCGCGAGCTTGGTGAAGCCACCGGCCAGCGTAATCGCCTGGATGATGGACATCTCGCCGGTGACGGGGAAGGTGCCGGGCTTCTGCACCTCGCCGAAGACGAAGATCTTCTGTGAGTTGTACTCCCGCACCAGCACGGACACCTGCGGGTGTCTCAGGTAGCGCGCCAGGCAGTCGCGCAGCGTGTCCGCCGCGGCGCTGGCGGTGCGGCCGGACAGCTCCACCTTGCCGCACAGCGGATAGTCGATGGTGCCTTCCGGCGACACGCGCCAGGTGCCGGAGTGCTCGGGCTCCTGGAAGACGCGCACCTCCACCACGTCCCCCGGGCCCAGGTTGCCGCCGGACGTCGCCGCGGCCTGCGTGGACGCGGCGGGCGTGGGCGGAGGGGGCGGCGGACGCGTGTCCGCGTGGCACGCGCACAGGAGCGCGAGGAGGCACGGAAGCAGGACGGTGAGCCGCGAGGAACGCATGGGCCCCAAGCCTCAGTAGGAGACGGACACCCGCGCGTAGCCTTCGTGGCGGGTGTAGTTGAGGCCGGCGGCGCCCAGCGACGAGGAGCGGGTGCCCAGCATGTAGCCCACCGCGCCCACGAGCCACGGGCGGATTTGATACTCGGGCCCCAGGTCCAGCGTCACCAGCGTGTCGCTCCGGCCGCCCGTGAAGGAGAGGAAGTCCAGCGCGCCCGTCGCGTGCAGCGCGAGCCGGCTGCCCATGACGGAGCGCGCTTCGGCGTAGACGCGGTCGTCGCGGAAGGTGCCGTAGGCGGCCACCGGTTCGAAGGCGCGCAGGTAGCCGCCCTTCACGGTGAGCGACGGGCCCCACAGGTACGTGCCCTCCGCCTGCGCCACCACGGTGCCGCCGCCGCCCGCGCCCAGGTTCTGGCTCCAGCCCGCCTTCGCCGTCAGGGTGATGCGCGGCGACACCAGGCCGGACACGCCCGCCATGGCGTGCAGCAGCGTCGCGCTGGGTGTGGTGGTGTCGTTGAAGTAGCCCCGGTACTCCAGGCCCGTGTCCACCACCACCGCCGTCTTGGGCAGGAAGCGCCAACGGCCCTCCGCGCCCACGCGCAGGTTGCCGTAGTTGAACTGGCTGGCGGCGAGCGGATCACACGCGGCGTCGGTGCAGCCCACGGGGGCCATGCCGCCCAGGGGCTCGAAGAACTCCATCGCGTACGCGGCGGACGGTGTCACTTCCAACGCGCCGCCGCCGGGCTTCCACTGCGCCTTGACGCGCGCCTCGTTGAAGAGGCTGAGCACGCCCGCGCCCAGCGCCACCGTGCGCGTGCGGTCCGAGCGCGTCAGCGCGTCGCCGACCTCCACGGACAGTGTGCTCTCCTGGTTGAAGAGCAGCGCCAGGTCCGCCGCGCCTTCCAGGTGCGACGCCGCGCCGGAGCCCGCGGTAATCAGGCCCGTGTAGGCCACGTAGTCCAGGTTGCCGCGCAGCGCGATGGCCAGCTTCGGGGACGGCACGTCCAGCAGCAGCCCGGGGCGGATGTGCAGCGCCAGCTCTCCGGACAGGTCCGGCGACAGGGGGCCCGTGCCCGCCTCGCGGAAGTAGCCCACGCCGCTGTCCAGCCGCGTCTCCAGGTCCAGCGTCGGGTGCAGCCGGCCGTTGCCCACCTTGACGCCGTTGCCGCCCGGAGGCCGTCCCCCCGTGAAGGCCTGCGCCGACGCCGTCAGCGGCAGCAACGCCGCGAGCGCCAGGGCCCCGAGGGCCAGACGGAATGTCCCAGCAGGCTGCTTCATGGTGTCAGAGGCGCTCCAGGCGGTGGGACGGCGGGCATAGCACGCAGGTTCCCCCATCGGAACAAACGGTCCAGGGCCGGGACCGGGGAAGGTGGGGGGACGCAGGCACTCAGTCCACGGGGCTCGCGGGCGGCGGGCGCACGATGAGGTCCGGCGGCGGCGGGGGACGCGTGGGGTCTCCGCCGGGCAGGTTGTCGGGCTCCTCCACCTCCACGAAGAGGTTCTCGTCGGTGCGGAAGGCGAGCTGGCCGATGCACTCCTCGGCCTCCGAGCGCAGCTGGCCCACCTTCTGCTGGGCGATCATCACCTTGGTGAACTCGTGCTCGCCGGGCGCCGCCTCGCTCTTGCTGACGGCCTCCTGGAGGGCCACGTCGGCCTGCTCGGAGATGCGCAGGAGGCCTTTGATCTGCGTCAGCTTCTCGTTGGCGCAGTTGAGCTTCACCACGTCCTTGGTGCGCCGCGCCTCCTCCACCTTCTCCAGCACCTGGCGGAGCGCTTCGCGCATGCCGCCCAGGGCCTGCGTGCTGCGCTCCAGCTTCTGGCTGTCCGGCACGTCGCCGGCCTTGTCCAGCGCGGGCGGGGCGGCGGGGCGCGGCAGCGGCGCGGGCGCCTGCGCGAGCGCCATCCCGGAGGTGACGAGTCCTCCGACGACGACGAGCATTCCCAGGGTGCGCATGCGCTTCACGAGTCCTTCCGGCCCCACTTCAAGCTTCGTGGGTCGAGCGTAGGAGCGAGGGGGTGGGGTGTCAACGCAATGCCCCATCGTCCCGGCGTCCGGTTTCCAGCCCCGGAATTCAGTCCTGGGGGGCCAGGCGGGCGTTGGCCTCCCGCAGGCGGGCGGACAGGCTGCGCGCGATGTTCACGACGATGAAGGTGAAGCCGTCCGCGTGCGCCAACCGGAAGGTCCGCAAATCCTGCGCGGTGAGCTGGAGCAGCTCCACCTCGCCCAGGGCGCGCACGGTGGCGGAGCGGTGGTCCTTGTCGATGAGGCCCATCTCCCCGAAGAACTCCGGCGGGCCCAGGACGGTGAGGGGCTTCACTGCGTTATCCGTGCCGCGGCGCACCACCTCCACCTGGCCGCGCACGATGACGAAGAGGCTGTCGCCCAGGTCGCCCTCCTCGAACACCACCTCCCCGTGAGAGTACCGGTAGAGCCGTGCCAGCTCCGCCAGCCGCGCGAGCTCCGCGGGGGCCAGCATCTCGAAGAGGGGGGATGTGGCGATGACGGCCAGCTTCTCCATGTGCTCCCCGCGAGTCCGGTGCCTCCGGAAGGTCCGGGAGGACGAGCCTATTCCCCTGGCGAGAAGATGAACGGGTAGCTGACGGGGACGTCGTCACTCGGTTGGAAAGGGAACTTCCAGCCGCGGATGGTGGTGATGATGCAACTGCTGACACCCTCGGAGCGCAGGGTGGATTCATCCACCTCCACGTTGCCGGCGCGGCCGTCCGGCTTGAGGTTGAAGCGGACCATCACCCTGCCCTTGAGGGTGGGGTCGCGCTTGAGCTCCTTCTCGTAGCAGCGCTGGATGGACGCCTTCATGCGCTGGATGAAGCGGGCCAGGTCCTTGGGGCTGACCTCGGAGCTGTCCACTTCCGGCACCGCGTCCGCGACCTGGGGCACCTTGACGGCCTGCTTCTGGCCGGTGTTCACGGCGCCCGCGCCGGACGTCTGCGTGGCGCCGATGCCCGCCACCTTGCCGCCGGTGTCGCCCTGCGGGTTGGCGATGCCGTTGCCGCCGCCAGCGCCCACCGCGAGCGCGCCGCCGGACTGCGCCCCCGCGAGCGCCTCCGCCACGTTGGCGCCGCTGCCGGCGCTGCCGAGCACGTCCGCGATGGCGTCCCCGCCGCCGGGGCCCTTGCCGCCCAGCAGCTTGAGGATGCCGGTGCTCGCGACCTTCGCCTCCATCTGCTGCCGACGCTCCGCGCTGTTGACGGGAGCGGACGTCGAGGCCGGCGTGGACGTCTTCTTGGGGGTGGTCTTCTCCTCCTCCGGCTTCTTCTCCTCGGTGGAGCCCTTCTCCTGGGGCTCCTCCTTCTTCGCGGGCTGCTGCGGGATGATGGCGCGCACGAAGCGGTCTTCCAGCTGGTCCAGCTCCACCTCCGCCTCCACCGGCGCCGGCTGGGCGACGATGAGCGCGACGCTCAGCACGTAGAGCACCAGCATCGACAGGAGGATGCCGAAGAAGAGGCGGTCCACCGTGCGCCAGGGGCTGGCCTTCAGCTCCGGGGGCAGCGGGGGCTTGGAGCCCTCCGCGGGCGCGGGGATGAAGTGGAAGAAGAGGGTGGCGTCCGGCAGCTCCACCTTGCCGCGGGCGCTCTCCTGCAGGGGCAGGTCGAAGGTGTCGTCCGCGCGGCGCGTGGCCAGGCCCTGGGCCCGGAGCGCGTCGAAGTCCACGTCCGACGAGCCCAGGTTGACGCGGCCCTGCATGTGCTCGTCGATGATGAGGTGGAACTGCTGGCCGCGGTTCTCCAGCACCTTGAAGCGCGACGGGCGCGCCTCGGACGGGGGCAGGACGATGGTGTTGCGGGCGTCCTCGCCAATGGTGACGGAGTCGTGGAGCAGGTGGTGCTCTTCGACGATGCGCCCGTCCTGGATGACGCCGACGCGCAGCAGCTTGGGGCGGGTTTGAAGGGCCATGTGACTAGAACGGGTCCTGCTGCACGCTCTGGACCACCTTGGGCACGAAGCTCTCCGTGCGGTTCAGGTCGTCGAAGCTCGGCTTGGAGCGATCGAGGAAATAGAAGGCTTCCGGCTTCTGGATGCGCCCCTCGACCTTGATGGCTTCCAGGTGGATGGCCTTGGCCTGCTTCTTCGCCGCCGGAGCCGGGGGCGTCGCGCCCTCCGCCGCCTTCTTCGTGGACGCGGGGTCCTCCGCCCAGGACGGACGGGCGACGGCAAGCAGCAGCAGGAAGAGGGCGGGGCGCATGGTCGGAGGTCGTGGCTACCGGACGTCTTTGGACACCTTACCCGAGGCGCCCGGCCGCGTGGCAGGGGGCCCCGGGGTCGGGGCGGGGGTCGCGGCGGCCTCGGGGGCCGTCGTGGGAGCGGCGGCGGCCCCGGCGGCCTTCTTCAGGCCCTCCTTGCGCTCGCGCTCGCGGCGGCGGGTCTCCCGGTCGATGCCCTTCTGCGCGTCCTTGAGGTACTGCGCGGTGCGCTCGTCGGTGCCGCCCTTGGACTTGTACTGCTCCAGGAAGGCCGCGGCCTTCTGGAGGCGCTCCAGCGGGTCCATGCCGGCGGGCTCCAGGTCCAGGTGGAGCAGGCCCAGGTTGAAGTACGGGTCCTTCGCGTCGGGCTGGAGCTGGAGCACGCGCTCGTACTCCGCCAGGGCGCGGGGGAAGTCGCCCTCGCCCCGGTACGCGTTGCCCAGGTTGAGGTGGGCGGCGGCGAAGTCCGGCGCGGCCTTCACCGCGGCCTCCAGCTCCACGCGGGCGCCGGCGTAGTCCTCGCCCTCGTTGAGCAGGGTGCCCAGGTTGTTGCGCGCCTCGGCGAAGTCCGGCCGCAGCGCGATGGCCTGGCGGAAGCGCTCCAGCGCCTGCGGACGCTCCTTGAGGCCCAGGTGCACCAGGCCCAGGGCGTTGAGGGTGGCCGCGTCCTGCGCGTCGATGGCGAGCGCGTTGCCCAGCACCATGGACGCCAGCTCGAACTTGCCCTCGCGGGCGTACACCTGCGCCAGGACCTGCATGGCGGGCACGTGCTGTTCGCTGACCTGGAGTGCGCGGCGGGCCTCCGTGACGGCGGCCGCGTGCTTCTTCTGCAGCAGGAGGTTGAGCGCCAGCGCCGTGCGCCGGGCCACCGAGTCCTGCTTCGTCAGCGCCTCGCGCAGCTCCGCCTCCAGCGACGCCGCGCGGCCCGTGCGCGCCGACAGCCGCACCAGGCAGTCCCACGCGGCCTCCTGGTCCGGCTCCAGCGCCAGCGCCTGCCGGTAGGAGCGCTCCGCGTCCGGGAAGCGGCCCTGGCGCTCCTGCACGATGCCCAGGTTCGTCCACGCGGGGCCCAGCTTCGGGGACTTCTCCAGCAGGGCCTTGAGCGCGGTCTCCGCGATGGTCAGCTCGCCGCGCCGGGCGACCTCCACCGCGCTGGTGAAGTCCCGCTCCTGACCGGAGAGCGACTTCGCGACCGGCGCCGGCTGCACCGGAGCCTTCGCGTCGCCGGACTTCGCTTCACCGGACTTGCCTTCGCTGGCCTTCGGCGCCGTGCTCACGGCCGTGGCGGGCCCTGACTCCGGGCCGGTGAGCTTCGGGTCCTTGCGCGTCTCGGGCGCGGAGGCGCAGGCGGACAGCCAGAGCACCAGCCCGGTGAGCGCGAACTTGCGGCCCGCGTTCATGGCGTGCCCCCTTCCGTCAGCCGGGTTGCCTTGTCGGGGGCCACGCGCGCGGGCGCGACGGGCGCGGCGAGGCTGCCTAGCAGGCCGTCCGGATACACGGTCTCCGACGCGAGCACGCCGCGGGCCTCCTTCAGGACGGGATACTCCTTGGGACGGAAGCGGTTGAGCGCCTCCAGCGTGCGGCGGGTCCACTCGTTGGAGACGCGGCTGTTGCGCGCTTCCTTGAGCGTGGCGGCGTAGCTCTCCACCGCGCGGTCCTCCAGCGCCACCGTGCGCTGCGTGAGCATGTCCTGGTACGTCAGCACCGCGTCGTCGCCCAGGCGCTTCACCTCCGGGGGCACCGGCGCGTCCAGCAGCGTGGCGGCGAAGCGCTCCAGGGCATAGCCGCGCCGGTAGAACGACGCCAGCGACCACTCGCGCTGCTTGTACGGCAGCACCCGGGCGTACGCGGCATCCACCGCCTTCACGGCCTCGGTCTTCTTGTTGAAGCTCTTCTCCAGCGCCTTGCCGGCGCCGCTGAGCTTCAGCGCGTCGAAGCGCTGGAACTCCAGTTCGGCCAGCTGGAAGCGGCTGTAGGCGGCGGCCTCGGCGGCGCGCAGCTGCGTGTCGGGCTTCAGCTTGCGGCGGTCGAAGTCATCCGCGGCGGCGGCCCAGGCGCGCTGGGCCTCCTTCGCGTTGCCGCGCTTCTTCCACGCGTCGCCCAGGCGGCGCTTCGCGTCCACCACCAGCTCCACCTGATCCGCCTTGCTCGCGAACTTGCGGACGAAGGCCTCCAGCGCCTGGATCTCGCCCTTCGTGTCGCCCTGCTTCTCCAGGATGCGGGCCGCGCGGTACTGGTTCTCCGGCGCGTTCTTCCCGTGGGGATACAGCTCCACGCAGCGCTGGAAGGCGGCGGCGGCCTCCGCGTAGCGCTGCTGTCCCTCGAGCAGCGACGCCGCGTTGTAGAGCGCGGCCTCGCGCTCCTCCGCCTTCGGGTAGTCCTTCACCAGCTTCTGGTAGCTGGTGACGGCCTTGTCGAAGTCGTAGGACTTCTGCGCGTTGAGGGCCACGCGGAACAGCGCGGTGTGCGCCCACGGCGACTTCGGATAGTCGCGGTACACGCGCTCGTAGAGCTTCATCGCGGAGTCGAACCGGCGCAGCTCCTCGTACGCCACCGCCGCGTTGTTGAGCGCCTTGTCGGCGAACTCGTGGCGGGGGGCCTCCTCCACCAGCTGGAGGTACTTCTTCGCCGCCTCGTCGTAGCGCTTCTGCGACGCCAGCTGATCCGCCAGGTTGAAGCGGCCGGCGAGCTTGAACTTCATCAGCTCGCGGTACTGCTCACCCGCGGGGTCCACCACCTGCGCGTTGCTGGCGAGCCGCGCGCTGACCTCCTCCACGCTCTTCCAGTCCTGGTCCACGAGGAAGGACTCGATGATGAGGTTGGTGGCGTAGCCTGCCACCGGGTTGCGCGGGTACGTCTGCACCACCTGCTCGAAGCGGGGGCGGGCCTGGGCGAAGTCGTCGTGCGTGTAGAACAGCTCCGCGGCCTGGTACGCGATGCCCGGCGCGGCCTCCTCCTTCGGCAGGAGCGCGACGTAGGCGTCGGACGCCTTCACGAGCGCGGCCTCCGTCTGGGCCAGGGCCACGGGCGCGTGCGCGCTGTCCTTGGGACGCTCGCTGGCGCGCAGCGGCTTGCGCTCGGGCACGCGGCCGGCCTTCACGTCCTCGTCCAGCTGCGCCTTCCAGGCGAGCACCGCGTTGTGCGCGGACACGTCGCGGTAGGTGTTGTCCTGGTTGGAGTCGCGGACGGCCTCGTACTCCTTCGCCGCGGGGCCGTACGCATCCGAGTTGAAGAGGGACTCGGCGTGGAAGAAGCGCATCGCGTACGCGGTCTTGCTGCGCGGGAAGCGCTCCAGGTAGGTGCCGTACGCGCGCGCGGCGGCGGCGTAGGTGGACTTCGCCTCCGCGTCCTTGCCCTCCTTCTGGAAGGCCTGCGCCTGCTGGTGCTGGTACGCGGCGGCGGAGTAGAGGCTCTGCTCGGCGAGCGTCTGCGCGTGCGACAGCGCGTTCGGGTCGTCCTTGTTCTTCTCGTACCAGGCGCCGCCGGGCAGGTAGCTGTTGGCCAGCTTCTCCGACTCCTGCGCGTACAGGTCCATGCGCCGGTCGCGCTCGTAGGCCTGGACGATGCGCTGCTGGAGGCGTGGCGCGTCCGCGGTGAGGGGCTCGGTGGAGAGCACCTGCTGGTACGCGGCGATGGCCTCCTCGTTGCGGAGCTGGTCGAAGTAGACGTTGCCCAGCCGCCGGTACACCTCCGCCTCGTAGGGCCGGCCGCCGCGCTTCGCGAAGAGGTCGCGGGCCCTGGCCACGCCGCCCCACGTCTCATCCGCCAGCGACAGCGCGATGTACTGGAGCGCCTCCGAGCGCAGGTCGCCTTCGTCCGCCTTGCTGCCGGACTGCTGGTGGGACTGGTAGTGGTCCAGGAGCAGCAGGAAGCTGTCCACGGACTCCTCGAACCAGTCCATCCGGTAGTACGTCCAGGCCAGCTTGTAGCGGGCCTTGTCGTAGAACCGGTGCTCGGTGTCGCGCGTGGCGACGGTGTACGCGTCGGCGGCCTTGCGCAGCGCCTCCGGGTCGGTCTCGTCCTCGAACCAGTACTCGCCGATGCGCGTCCACGCGTCGGTGGCGAAGCGGCTCTTGGGGTAGCGCGTGGTGAGCTGCTGGTAGGTGGCGAGGCTCTCCTCGTCCTTGTGCTGCTCGTTGAGGCAGTACGCCAGCAGGTACATCGAGCCGTCGTTGAGCTTGTAGTCCGGGAAGCGCGCGAGGAGCGTGCGGTACAGCCCGATGGACGGCGTGAAGTCCACCTCCGGCTCCGGCGGCAGGTCCGCCATCGCCTCGTCGGACATCGTGCGCACGCGCTCCGCGTAGTCGCGGCGCGCCAGCTGGTGCTCGTCCGCGGAGCGCTCGTAGTACAGCTCCGCCAGCCGGAACATCACGTCCGGCGTGGCGCGAGGCTCATCCGGGTAGCGGCGCAGGAAGTCCTCGAAGCGGGCGATGGCGTCCAGCCGCTGCGTGCGCTCCTGCGACTCCAGCGCGGTGAGCGTCTTCTCGTAGGCGTTGGAGAGCGCCGAGCGCTTCTGCTGGTAGCGCCGTTCGATGAGCTGCTTCACCTCGCGGTGGAAGTCGCGCGACTCCGCCTCGTACGCCTCCAGCGCGCGGCTCACGTCGCGCAGCAGCTTCTCCTGCTCGGGCGTGTGGCCCAGGCCGTCCAGGTAGCGCGAGGTGGGCGCGGGCACGGCCGGGGGCGCGGGTTGGGCCTTCGCGGGGGCCGCGGGCGCGGTGGCCTTCTTCGCGGCCTGACTGGGAGCCTTGGCCTTCGCGGCATGCGAGGCCAGCGGCGCGAGCGCCAGGAGCAGGGCGAGGGCAGGGCGGCGCAGGGCCATCAGTCCCCCCCTTCCGACGACAGGACGTCCTTGAACTCCGTGTCGACCGCGCGCAGCGCGTCCGCCTTCTCCTTGGCGACCTTCTGGATGTTCGCCGCGTTGTCCTGCGTGCGGCTGAAGGCCACGTCCACCGTGCCGGTGTCGGCCTTGAGCACCAGGTCGTAGAACTGCTGCCGCACGCGGCGGAAGCTGTCGTAGGCGATGCGGCCCACCAGGTTGCGGGCGTCGCCGGACGCGGCGGCCACCTCCTGCTCGTAGCCCTGGAGCAGCGCCTGCTCCACGCGCACCTTGTCGCGGATGGACTTCACGCGGTGCTCCAGCCGCGAGCGCAGCGCCACCCGGGCCACCGCCACGCGGCCGCGCAGCGAGTCGATGCGCGAGCGCACCGCGTGCATGCGCAGCAGCACGCGGGTGTCCTCGCCGTCCAGCCGGCCTTCACCGGCGCGCAGGACGCCGTGCTCCTGCTGGAGCGCGGCGGAGTAGCGGGCGCGGATGGCGGCCTCGCCCTCCAGCGACGTGTCCGTGGACTGGCGCTCCGTTGCCAGTCGGGCGCGGGTGCGGTCCAGCTCCGCCTGCAGGTCGCGCAGCGTGGCGATCTCCGCCTGGAGCTGCACCAGGAACTCGCGCTCCTCGGCGGGGTCCGCCTGCCGCTCGTCGCGCGTGTCCTCCACCCACTTGCGGATGGCGGCGGCGTTGGCGTGCAGGCTCTGCAGCTCGTAGCCCACGCGGAAGGCCTCGCGGTCCACCGCGTCCACCTTCGCCTGCATGCGCTGACGGCGCGCTTCCAGCTCCTTGTTGGTGGTGGGCAGCGACGCGAAGCGCAGCCGCTGGGCCTCGCGCGCGCCCTGGGCGACGAGCAGCTTCTCGCGCTCGGCGGGCGTCAGCTTCTCCTCCACCAGCGCGGCCTCCGCCTGCACCAGGGACTGCTCCACGGCGGTGAGCGCGGTGTCCACGGCCTCCGCGCGGACGTAGCCCTCCTGCAGCTCCGGGAACGCCTCCAGCCCGCGCGCGTCCAGCGCCTCCAGGATGCGCTCCGCGATGGCCTTCGCCTCGCCCGCGCCCTGACGGCCGCTGTCCAGGTCGCCCACCATCCGCACCGCGTCCGCGACCTCCTTCTGTGTGGACGCGTACTTCAGCGCCAGCGGGGGAAGGAGGGTGCTCACGTCCAGCGAGCGCTCGTTGCGCGCCAGCAGGTTGTCGAAGTACGCGACGGGGTCGTGGTTCACGCGCAGCAGCGCGTCCACCTTGTCGCGCGCGGGCATGAACATCCGCACCACGCCGTCATACGTCTCCAGCGCCTCGTCGTACTGGCGCAGCTTCTGGAGCAGGTGCCCCTGGAGGATGCGCGCCTCGGGCGCGAGCTGCGAATCCGGCGCGACGAGCAGCAGGATGTCCGTGGCGTTCTTCGCCTGCGTGAAGTCCTGCTTGCGCACGTACGTCCACGCGACCTCCAGCAGCGACTCCGGGAAGCGCTCGCTCTCGCGCGGAATCTGGCCGTAGTGGTCCAGCGCCTCGTCGTAGCGGCCCGTCTCGTACATCAGGCGGCCCAGGGACAGGTACGCGAGCTCGCGGAAGCGCTGGGCCTCCGCTTCCGCGAGGCCCGTGGACACCACCGCGTCCGGACCGCTGCCCACGATGCGCTGGAACTGCGCGATGGCCGCGGGGTAGTCCCCGCTCTGCACGCTCAGCACGCCCAGGTGGTAGACGGCCTGCACGCGGAAGGCGCCGGGGCCTTGCGCCAGCGGGGCGAACAGCGCGCGAGAGCGCTGCTGGTGCTCCTCCGGCGACAGGTCCAGGCGCTTGAAGGTGCCGCGCGCGTGCACATAGGCGATGTCCGGCGCCAGCACGCCGCCCGACAGCTGCCGCGCCTTGTCCACGTACGCGTCGATGCCCTCGAACTGCTGGAGCCGGCCCGCCACCGCGAGGTAGCGGCTCACGGCCTCCTTGTAGCGCTGCGGCGTCAGGGGCAGGGACAGCACGTCGCGCAGGTACACCCGCGCGCCGATGTCGTTCTTCTGCTGGTAGAGCGCGTCCGCCAGGTAGAAGACCGCCTCCGGGTAGCGCGGGCTCGCCTTGAAGTCCGGGTCGCTCACCAGGTCGTAGAAGAGGACGGACGCGGCGGCCCAGTCCCCCAGCAGCGAGTACACCTCGCCCTCGGAGAAGCGCTTGAGCTGCGAGTCGGTGCTGCTGGGCTCGGGGCGCTCCGTGAACTGCGTCTCCACGAAGCGCAGGGACTGCTCCGCCGCGCGCAGCTGCGCCTCCACCGCTTCCACCGAAGCGGCGCGCGAGCTGAGCGACGCGGGCATGGGGGGCAGCGGGGTCCCCGGCCTGGGAGCCTGGGGCGCCGGAGCGGGCGCGGCCTGAAGGGACAGCGCGAGGGCCAGGGCGTGCAGCGTCGCGGTCACGGCGGCTGCTCCCTACTTCGGCTCGCTGGAGGTGGTGGCCGGCGCGGCGGGCGTGCCCGGAGCGCCTTGCGTCGCCGGAGGGGTGGGCCCGGGCGGCCGGTTCGCGCGCGTGTCCTTGGCCACCTCGATGTCGTAGCGCACCGCGGGCCGGTCCTTGAGGTCGGTGGTGAGGCCGCCCTTCTCCACGCCCACCACGTTCACCGTGGTGACCTTTCCGGTCTCCGCGTTGAAGGTGTAACTGGATTGCACCTTGAACTTGTAGCCTTCCAGGTAGCTGAACACGCCGTAGCCGCTGCCCCGGTACACCAGGCGCACCGCCAGCTGGTGCTGGCCCGGCACGATGCGGCCGTTGAAGACCTCCAGCGACTGGTGCCGGTTCAGGTCTCCCTGCGTGTCCACCTGGGTGAAGATGGGCGCGCCGTCCAGCGCGTACACCACCGACTCCAGCTGGAACGCGTTGCCCATCTCGTTCTTGTGCACGAGCACCGCGCGGGCGCCGGTGGACAGCTCGCCGCCCATCACCGACTCCTGGAGCAGCAGCAGGCGCGCCTTGGAGCGGTAGATCTTCTCCTTCAGGTCGACGACCTGCTCCTCCAGCGTCTTCACGCGCGACGTGAAGGCCTCATCCGCCGTCTGGTCGCCCGTGGGCGCGGGAGCCTGCTGCGACGCGGCGGGCTGCGATGCGGCGGCGGCCGGCGCGGCGGGAGGAGGAGCGGCAGGAGTGGGGGACGCACCTTGCGCGAACACCGGCCCGGACAGGCCAGCGCTCAGGAGCGCGAGGAGACGGAAGGTGGCGGATGCGACGCGCACGGTACGACCTCGGAAGGCGGCTCTGCCCGACGGCACGAGGTCATACCATCCTTTGCCGGGGGCTGCCCGGTGGGGGGCAGCCCGCCGGGCAGGGGAGCAGGCGGAGTGTCAGCCGCCCTTGCGCAGCTCGGTGAGGACCAGCTTCGCCACGGCCTTGAGCGTGTCGAAGACGCCCACGCCCGTGGGCGCCACGGCCTGGTACTCCGGGATGTTCCGGGGGTTGAGCGCCTTGCGCATCTCCTCCACGGTCACCGCGTTGGGCAGGTCGCGCTTGTTGTACTGCACGACGTACGGAATCTTGTTCAGGTCGTAGCCCTGCTCGGCCAGGTTGATGCGCAGGTTCTCCAACGACTCCATGTTGGCTTCCATGCGCTCGATCTGGCTGTCGGCGACGAACACCACGCCGTCCACGCCCTTGAGGATGAGCTTGCGGCTGGCGTCGTAGAACACCTGGCCGGGCACCGTGTAGAGGTGGAAGCGCGTCTTGAAGCCGCGGATCTCACCGAGCGACAGGGGCAGGAAGTCGAAGAAGAGCGTGCGGTCCGTCTCCGTGGAGAGGGAGATGAGCTTGCCCTTCGTGTCCGCCGCGGTCTTGTTGTAGATGTACTGAAGGTTGGTCGTCTTCCCGCAGAGGCCCGGCCCGTAATAGACAATCTTGCAGTTGATTTCGCGGGATGAGTAATTGATGAAGGACATGGCTTCCCGGGTTACTCGCTGAAGAGGTTGTCGATATCGTCGTCGGAGATCTCGGCGAACGGCGAACCGGCTCCGGGGCTGTCGGTCTTCTTCACGAGGCTTTCGAAGATCTTCGTCAGCTCGTCGCTGGCCTTCTTGATGCGCAGGCGCACCAGACCCAGGCTCGTGCGGTTGTCGAAGATGACGACCAGCACCACGCGGCTGCCCACGATGGTCATGTAGAGGCTGTCCTTCGCCCCTTCATGGAACTGGTTGGGGAATTCATTCTCCCCGATCAGCTTCGCCAGTCCGCCCATGGCGGCCACGTTGCCGGCCGTCAGCGACGCGAGCGACGTGGTGTCGATGTTCTGCGTCTGGCCGGCCGAGGAGATGAGCTGGCCGTTCTTGTCGACGAGGAAGACCACCTTCGCGTTCGCGTCCTTGGTGAGCCGGTCGCAAACGGCGTTGATCTTGGTGAACTCCTCTTCGTACATCACCAGTTGCGTGCCCATGGGCGTATGCGCTCCTCAGCGTTCGCTCGCCCCGCGCGCGGCGGCGCTCCGATGTTTCTGGAGTGAATCCCGGAGGTTAGACGAGGCGCTACCGACCGCCGTCATGCTTAGCAAAGCAGTTCCACTCCAGCAAGAAGCCAGCCGTGATCCGCGCCGCTTCTTGAAGGAATGACGGCTTCGCGGGTTGGGACACCTGCCCCTCTTCTCTATACTCTCCCGGGCCTTGCGCCGCCCGAGCCCCCTCACCGCCATCCTCCCGCGCCTGCTCGTCCTCGTCCTGGCGCTCGCCTGTTCCGGGGGCGCCCGTGCGCAAACCCCCGAGTCCGAGCGCGCCTCGTTGCGCCTCCGTTACGGCCTGTCCTCGCGCCAGGGTGAGCAGGTGGATGTAGGGCCCGGGCTCACCTACTCCGGTCTGACGCCGAACGACGTGGCGCTGACGTTGATGGGCTGGGCGGGGACGTACCTGGGCGGCCAGGTGGAGCTCCAGCGCGAGGCGTTCGAGCTTCGGGATGCGTCGTCGCGCGTGACGGGCGGCAGCCTGGTGCGCGGTTCGCTGGGGCCGCGCGGGCGTCTGTTCTTGGGGCCGGTGCGGCTGGAGCTGGGCGCGGGCTACGGCTTCGCGCAGCTGCCGCTGTTCGGTGGGTTCACCTACGCGCCGGTGTTGCAGCGGGGCGTGCGGCACGCGGCGCTGGTGTCCGCGCGGGTGTTGGTGGCGCTGCCGGCGAAGCTGCAACTGGAAGCGCGGGGTGAACTGCCGCTGACGCTCTCCGCGCACGCGGCGGATGGACTGAAGGCGTCATCGTCCGGCTACGTCGTGGGCGCGGCGCTCCTGTATCCGGTGGTGAGCCGGGATGGCTGGACGGGGCGCCTGCTCCTGGACGTGCAGCAGGCGCACGACACCATGGAACTGGAGGACAGCGGCCTGCGCTCCGAACAGCGGATGCGCCGCATCGGCCTGGGCTTCGAGGTCGCGCTGGGCCCGGCACCTCGAGTCATCGAGGATCGGGTGCGTGGAATCATCCCCATCCAGGTGGTGGACGCGGACACCGGCGCGCCGCTCGCGGGGGCGCGGGTGCGCGTGCCCTCATTGATGAAGCCGGGGACGACCGAGGAGCTGGTGACGGATGCGCAGGGGAAGGTGAGGGCCTTCCTGCCACCGGGAGAGCAGTCCGCCGAGGTGATCCTGGAGGGCTACGACTCCGTGACGGCGCGCACCTCCGTGCCGGTCATGGAGATCGCTCCCCTGGAGGTCCGCCTCCACAAGCCGGCGCCGACCACGGGCTCCCTCAAGGTGAAGGTGGTGCAGGGCAAGAACAGCGCGCCGGTTCCGGACGTGCAGGTCGCTTCAGGCACCGCCCAGCTGCGCACTGACAAGGCCGGTGAGGTGCTGCTGGAAGGGCTCGCGCCGGGACCGGTGGCCGTGGCGATGTCGGCGCCGGGCTTCCGCGCCACGGAAGAGGCCGCGGTCGTGGTGGCGGGGCAGACGTCGGAGCTGGTGGTGGTGCTGGCCCAGGAGCGCAAGGGCGAGCTGGCCACGCTGGTGGGCCAGGTGCGCAGCGCTCGGAGCGGCAAGGCGCTGGTGGCGACGGTGAGCATCCCGCAGGCGAAGGTGCGCACGCGCACGGACAAGAGCGGCGCCTTCACCGCGCGCGTCCGCGGCGGCACGTACCGCATCACCCTGTCCGCGGCCGGGCACCGGACCCAGACGAAGACCGTCACCGTGCGCGAAGGCGAGCAGGCGATTCTCAACGTTGATTTGTTCCCGAGGGGCCGGTGAGTCGCGCGGCAGTGCCGCGACGCACCCGTCCGTCGTCGTCGAGGTTTCAGTGAGTCCTGTCCGCATCCTGGCGCTGTCGCTGCTCGTCCTCCTCTCCGGCTGCTCGGGGTGTGAACGCGAGGAGGCGCCGAAGCCTCCGCCAGTGGTGGAGGTGGACGCGGGGGCCGTCGTCCCCATCGGGCGCCTGGAAGGGCTGTCCGGTGACGTGCGCCTGGAGCGCGGCGGCAAGGTGGGCCCGGCGGTGGAGGGGCCGCTGCTCGCGGGCGACGCGGTGGAGACCGGCGAGAGCGGATCCGCGACGGTGCGCTTCCCGGGCGACCGGACGGTGGAGGTGGGCAGCGAGGGCCGGTTCGCGGTGGGCTCGGACGCGACGGGCATCGTGATGAAGGTGGAGCGCGGCATCGTGCTGTCACGCGTGCCCGCGGGCGGGAAGCCCGACAGCGCGGGCTCAAAGGTGACGTTGAACATCCTCACCCCCTTCGGCCTCACGCGCGTGGGGCCGGATCCGTCGGAGGTGAAGGTCGCGGTGGCGGAGGACTCGGCGCGGGTGGAGGTGAAGCTGGGCGCCATCGAACTGGTCTCCAAGGACGGCAAGACGCTGCGCGCGGCGCAGGGCGACGCGGTGGACCTGACGCGCGAGCGTGCGGAGGTGACACCCTCGGCCCCGCGCATCGTGGAGCTGGCGCCCATCGCGGTGACGGTGCGCGCGACCTCCGGCAACGCGGAGGTGAAGTCGAAGGACACGGGCCGCTGGCGCAAGGTGCGCCGCGACGGCGAGGTGCTGTCCTTTGGCGACGGCGTGCGGGCGAAGGGCGGCGAGGCGGTGCTGTCACTCAAGGACAGCGGCTCGGTGCTGACGCTCGCTCCAGGCGCGGAGGCGGTGCTGGAGAGCGCGGGGCAGCAGGGCACCATCGACGAGGCGCGCGTCAACCTGCTGCAGGGCCTGCTGGCCGTGCAGCTCGCCATGGGGCGCCAGAGCCGCGTTGTGCTGCCGCAGATGACGGTGGAGTCCGGGAGCGGGGCGAGGCTGGAGATCCGCCGCACGCAGACGGGCATGCAGGTGGCGGCGCACACGGGCGACGTGACGCTGCGGCGGGGCGAGGCACGGCAGGAGCTGCGCGCTGGTGAGCGCGCCACCGTGGCCACGGACGGCACCGCGAAGGTGGAGCCGCTGGAGGCTGCGGTGGTGGCGGTGGGCCCGGGCGAGGGCACGGAGATCTTCCACCGGGGCCTTTCGGAGGTGGCGCTCACCTGGGAGGGCGAGGGCGACGCGGTGGTGGAGGCGGCGCAGGACGCGGCCTTCAAGCGGCTGGTGCTCTGGGGCCGGGTGCACCGCGCTTCCGTCAACGTGTCCGCGCTGGCGCGGGGCACGCTGTACTGGCGGGCGCGCAAGGAGGACGGCACGCAGGTCGCGGCGGGCAGCGTCCACTTCGCCCCGGAATCCCCCACGAGCTCGCTGGCGCGGGTGCGCAACGTGGTGCCGGAGGGGCCGGAGAAGACGACCATCTTCTACCAGGACAAGCCTCCGGCGGTGACGTTCACCTACGGCGAGGAACCGCAGGCCCATACGTATCGCGTGGCGGTGTACAAGGCGGGCTCGCTCGCGACGCCCGTGGTGCAGCGCACGGTGTCGGAGCCGCGCGCGGCGCTGGAGGCGGGGGCGCTGGGCGAGGGCAGCTACCTGTGGTCCGTCACGCCGCTGTCGCAGGCGGGCGCGGCCCTCAAGGGCGGGCGCATGAACAAGCTGGAGCTCGTCTATGACAACTCGGTGGTGGGGCTGGTGGTGGACAGCCCGCGCCAGGGTACGTCGGCGGCGGAGAAGGTGCGGGCTTCGGGTGTGGCGCCCGTGGATGCCCGCCTGTCCATCAACGGACGGGCCGTGCCCCTGGACGCCAAGCACCGCTTCGATACGTGGGTCCCCCCCATGGGAATGCCCCCCCTGCTGGTGTTTAAGATGACGCGTCCCGGTGCCCCGGACGTACTCACGGTGCGCACCCTGAAAACGCGAGGACCTTGAGGGATGGCACAGCCCAACGTTCCCATTCCGGATCCCGCCGGCGCCTCGACCGCGCCCATCCTCCAGCCCTACGGACAGTACGTCCTCGTGCGCAAGCTGGCCGAGGGCGGCATGGCGGAGATCTTCCTCGCCAAGCTGCTGGGCGCGGACGGCTTCGAGCGCAACGTGGTGCTCAAGCGGATGCTGCCGACGCTGTCGGCCATCCCCGACTTCGTGGAGATGTTCCGCGACGAGGCGCGGCTCGCGGCGAAGCTGTCGCATCCGCACATCGTGCAGATCCACGAGCTGGGCTTCACGGAGGGCTGCTACTACATCTGCATGGAGTACCTCGCGGGCGAGGACTTCTCCACGACGCTGCGGCTCGCGGGCCGCAGGCGCCAGTACGTGCCGCTGCCGGTGGTGGTGCGGGTGCTCATCGACGCGGCGCGGGGCCTGCACTTCGCGCACACCTTCACCAACGAGCAGGGCCAGCCGCTGCACGTGGTGCACCGGGACGTGTCGCCGTCCAACCTGTACGTGACGTACCAGGGCCAGGTGAAGGTGCTGGACTTCGGCATCGCCAAGGCCGAGTCGCGCCTGGTCCAGACGCGCACCGGCGTGGTGAAGGGCAAGTACATCTACATGGCGCCGGAGCAGGCGCAGGGCAAGGAGGTCGACCACCGCGCGGACGTGTTCTCGCTGGGGGTCAGCCTCTACGAGGCCGTCACGCACGTGCGGCCCTTCTCCCGCGAGAACGACCTGGCGGTGCTCAACGCGCTGTTGCAGGGCGAGTTCGAGAAGCCGCGCGCGCTCAGGGCGGACCTGCCGCAGGGCCTGGAGGACATCATCCTCAAGGCCATGGCGTTCAAGCCGGCGGACCGGTACGCGAACGCGGAGGAATTCGCGGTCGCGCTGGAGGCCTTCGCCACGGGGCTCGAGGGTGGGGCCGCGGGCGCTCCGGCGCTGGGCACGTTCCTGCGCCACCACTTCGGCGAGGAGCGCGTCACGGAGAAGACGCGCATCCCCACGCTGGCCACGCTCACCGCCGCGCGTCCGACGGACCCCGAGTTCGCGGCGATTGCTCCGCCCGTGGTGGGTCCGGGCACGAACACGTACGGGCAGCAGGTGTCCCGACCGAGCGCCACGGGCATGAGGGCGCTGACCTCTCAGAACAAGTCAGCTCCCGCGCAGGCTCCCGCGCCGGAGGTCGTGGCGAACACGCCTCCCACGAAGCCCGCGTCCCGGCGCTGGCTCGCGGGGGTGGTGGGGGGCGTGGGGCTGGTGCTCGCGGGCGCGGCGTTCGTCATCGCGCGGCCCGGTGGCACCGCGGCGAACGTCACGCCTCCGGTCCAGCCGCGGCCGGCCGTCGCGCCCGTGGCCAACGGGACTGCGCCGGAAGCGGCTCAGGGCTCGCAGCAGCCAGGAGCCCAGGTCGCGTCGGGCACGCAGGGGCAGGGGGCACCTGTACCCGCGGGGACGCAGGCCCATGGGCCCGAAGGGACCCCGCCCGGGAGCGTGCCGGGCGGTGACGCGGTGGCGGCGTCCGTGACGGATTCGCCCCACGTGGATGAGGGGACGGAGGAGACGCCCTCTCGCAAGACGGTGACGAAGCCGGCGGTGAAGGAGCGCGTGTCGCTGGGCATCGAGGACATCCAGCGCGTGGTGTCCAACGGCCGCTCGAAAATCACCGGCTGCTTCGAGCGCTACAAGTCCGACCTGCCGTCGGCCGCGGGCGAGGTGCAGGTGCAGCTCACCATCGTGTCCTCCGGCAAGGTGCGAGCGGGCACGCGCGGGCCGCTGGCGTCCACGGCCGTGGGCCGCTGCCTGGAGACGCAGGCCCAGAGCCTGCGCTTCCCTGCGCACCGCGACCAGGAGGTCACCGTGCTGATGCCGTTCTCGTGGAAGGTGACGCAGTAGCGCGCGTGCCGTCCCGCGTTCAGCGCGCGGGACGCAGCACCGCCGTCACAGGTCGCGGCGGGCGGACAGCGCCTTGGCGAGCGTGGCCTGGTCCGCGAACTCCAGGTCGCCGCCCATGGGCAGGCCCTGGGCGATGCGCGTCACCCGCAGGCCCAGCGGCTTGAGCAGACGCGTGAGGTAGAGCGCGGTGGCCTCGCCCTCGATGTCCGGGTTGGTGGCGAGGATGATCTCCTCCACCCGGCTGTCGTTGAGGCGCTCCAGCAGCTCCTTGATGCGCAACTGCTCCGGGCCCACGCCTTCCAGCGGGGACAGCACGCCGTGCAGCACGTGGTAGCGGCCCTTGAACTCGCGGGTGCGCTCCAGCGCCATCAGGTCCGAGTACGTCTCCACGACGCACAGGGCACGCTCGTCGCGGCGGTTGTCGCGGCAGAAGCCGCACAGCTCCGAGTCGGTGAGGGAGAAGCAGCGCACGCACAGGTGCACCTTCTCCTTCACCTCGCGGATGGCCTGCGAGAGGTCCACGGCGAACTCGCCCGGCGCCCGCAGGATGTGGAACGCGAGGCGCTGGGCGGTCTTCTCACCAATGCCCGGCAGCTTCGCGAGCTGGGCGACCAGGCGGTTCAGCGGATCGGGGGTCATCCGTCTTTAGTTAATGCCGGGGATCTTCACGCCGCCGGAGATCTTCGCCAGCTCCGCGTTCATGTGCTGACGGCTGTTCGCCAGGGCAGCGTTCACGGCGGCGGTGACGAGGTCCTCGAGCATCCCGGGGTCGTTCGGGTCGATGGCCTTCTTGTCGATCTTGATGCTGCGGATCTCCTGCACGCAGTTGGCGACGACCGTCACGAGGCCCTCGCCGGACTTCGCCTCGACGGTCTCTTCCGCCAGCTGCTTCTTCCGCTCCTCGATCTTCTCGGTGAGCTTGTTCGCCTGCCGGATGAAGTAGTTCAGGTCGATGCCGGGCATGTGCTTCCTCGGTCCCCGGCCGTGGGAGCGCGCGCCGTCATGGCGCCGCTCGGAGCAGGGACGTTGCCGCGCACCCTAGCGGGGCGCGGCGGCGTTGTCAGTCGTCAGGAGCGGCGGGGACGTCCGGGAGGTTGGCCGCTGGCCGCTCGGGCTCGTAGACCTGGATGTGCTCGATTTCGCCGCCCAGCATCTTGAGGATGGAGCGCACGGCCGCGTGGGAGCGCACCTTGCCCTCGGTGCTCTTCTCGTGGGTGGCGCGGCTCTGGGTGTCCTGTTCGGAGAGGCTCAGCCCCATGCCGCCCGGGAGGACGTCCTGGGTCTGGGGCACGTCCATGATGGTGAGCTTCACGGCCCGGCCGAAGTGCGAGGCCAGCGCCGAGTCCACGGCGGCCTTGCCCGCGGGGGCCGTCACCGCGGCCTTGTGGAAGGCGGCGGAGGGCGGATAGCCCAGGACGATTTCGCCCGCCTTCATGGACTGGAGGCGGCCGTTGGCCAGCGCCGTGCCGTGGCGCACGGACGCGGCCTTCACGGTCTCCACGGCGGCGCGCCAGCGCTCGGGAAGGGAGCGGTTGGGGTTGTCGCGGCTGGTGGCGACGGGCGCCATCGCGGGCGGCGGTTCGGGCTCCGGGGGCTCCGGTTCAGCGGGGGCGGCTTCCGCGACGGGGATGCACTCGCCGGAGGCACAGCCTTCGGCGGAGCCCTCTTCCGGGAACATGCGCTCGTCCACGTCCTCGTCGCCGAGCGGCGGAGGTTCGGGAGGAGCCACGGGCTCCGGCTTGCGCATGTTGGTGATGCGCACGGTGGGCCCGGCTTCGGGCGCGCGAGCGGCGGGCGCGGGCTCCGGGACGGGAGCCGGGGGCTGGGCGCCGCCGTTGCGGAGGAAGGAGAGGGGCCGGGCCGCGGACGGGGGCAGGCCGTCCATGACGACAGCTGGAGCCGGAGGGGCCTCCAGCGCGGGGGCCGCGCCACCGCCATTGCGCAGGAACGACAGCGGACGCGCGGCGGAGGGTGACAGGTCGTCCATCACCACCGGCGCGGGAGGCACGGCGGCGGGCGTCGGAACGGGGCCGCCCGCGGCGCCGCCATTGCGCAGGAAGGAGAGGGGCCGGGCCGCGGAGGGAGACAGGCCCTCCATCAGCGCGGCGGGAGGCGTCCTCGTGGCCACGGCGGAAGCACCGGCCTGGGGCGGCTCCGGTGCACGCGTGACGACCGTGGGCGGTGCGCCGTCATGCGCCGTGGGGGCGCCGCGAGGCTCGAAGGACTGGGGCGCGGGAGTCATACGCGCGGAGGCGTCCTGCGCTCCGAAGGGCCGAGGACTGGCGCCCGCGTAGGCCGCGGGGCTCAGGGCCTCACGTGAATGCCCGTTGGATGCCGGGTGCGCCGACGTGCCCGCTGCGTCGAAGGGGCGAACGGTGGCGCCCGCGTGGGTGGATGGACCCTGCACATCCGTCATGCGCGGCGAAGCGCCGGTGAGCGCGGATCCAGCCTGGGGTTCGGACGGACGTGACGGCGCCCCCGCTTGCACGGAGGCACCCTGTGCTTCGACAGGGCGCGGAGCCGCCGCTACGGGCGCTGGCGCGCGGACTCCGGTCTGGACCTCAGACGCGAAAGTTCGCGGGACCGGAGCGACCTCCCGGCGCTCCGGACGTGTTCTTCGCGGCGCCTTCCGCGCCAAGTCCCGCCGACAGCCGCTCCACTCGGGCCAGCAGGTCGGGAATCGAACCGGCCGGGGACAGCTGGATGGCCTTGAGCAGCGCCATCTCCAGCGCCAGCCGGGGCTGCGCCGCTCGCGACACGTCCCAGATGCAGCCGTGCACGATGTCGAACAGCCGCGACAGCTGCGCGGTGTCCGCCTCCTTCGCGAGCGCCAGGAGCGCCTTCTGCTCGGACTCCGCCAGCTCCGCGGGCGCTTCACCCAGCGACTTCGTCACGAAGAGGTGCCGCAGCTGCAGCGCCAGCTCCTCCGCCAGCCGCTTCAGGTCCAGGCCCCGGTTGAACACCTCGTCCACCCGGCCCAGCACGCGCTTCGCGTCCTTGCGGACCAGCGCCTCCGCGAAGTCCTGCACCACCGTGCGGTCGATGGCGCCCATCGCCTCCGCGACCGCCTCGTCCGTGGGGTTGGGGCCGCACGACGCCAGGATCTGGTCCAGGAGGCTGAGCGCGTCGCGCATGCCGCCTTCGGACTGGCGCACCACCAGCGACAGCGACTGCTCGGAGATGCCCGCGCCCTCCGCCTGGCAGATCTCCTTCAGGCGCTGGAGCATCCGCGCCGCGGAGATGCGCCGGAAGTTGTGGCGCTGGCAGCGCGACAGGATGGTGTCCGGGAGCTTGTGCGCCTCCGTCGTCGCGAAGATGAACTTCACGTGACCGGGCGGCTCCTCCAGCGTCTTCAGGAGCGCGTTGAACGCCGCGCCGGAGAGCATGTGGACTTCGTCGATGATGTAGATCTTGTGGCGGTCGCGCTGCGGCAGGTACTTCGCGTTCTCGCGAATCTCGCGCACGTTCTCGACGCCGTTGTTGGACGCGCCGTCGATCTCCGCCACGTCCACGCTGGTGCCAGCCGTGATTTCAGTGCACGCCCGGCAGGTGCCGCACGGGGTCGCCGTGGGGCCCTGCTCGCAGTTGAGGGCCTTGGCGAGCAGGCGGGCGGCCGTCGTCTTGCCCACCCCTCGAGGGCCACAGAACAGGTACGCATGCGCGACCCGGTCCATCTTGATGGCATTCCCGATGGTCCGGACCACGTGCTCCTGGCCGGTCATGTCATCGAACTTCTGCGGGCGCCATTTGCGGGCGAGGACGAGGTAGCTCATGGGGACAGTCATCTAAACACGGCGGGCCGAATGATCCATGGAACGTCCATTCCGCCCGCCGTGAACCGCACTCCCTGTCAGCGTCCGAGCGCCTGTAGCACCACGTTGGCCGCGTTGTGCCCCGCCGCGCCGATGACGCTGCCCGCCGGGTGGCAGCCCGCGCTGCAGAAGTAGAGCCCCTGCACCGGCGTCTCATAGGGCAGCCGGTCGGTGAACCCCAGCTTGTTGTCCACATGATGGATGTGGCCGCGGGTGATGCCGAAGTGGGATTCAATCTTCGGCGGCGTGAGCGCGAAGTACTCCTGCACCAGGTCGCTGGTGCCGGGCGCGAAGCGGTCGCAGATGGACAGCAGGTGCTTCACGTACCGCGCCTCCTCCTTCTCCCAGGTGGTGCCCTCCAGCTTCTCCGGCACCCACTCCACGAAGAGGGCGGAGTTGTGGTGCCCTTCCGCGTCCTTCAGGGACGGGTCCACCGTGGTGTGCACGTACCACTCGATGGAGGGGAACTCCGCCAGCCGTCCCGCCTTCGCCTCCTTGTAGCCGTGCTCCAGCGCGCCCAGCACGTCGTCCCCCTGGGGCAGCAGGTGGATGGTGGGCCCGAACTGTCCCCGGTCTTCCGGCAGGCACGTGAAGGTGGGCAGGGACTTGAGGCACAGGTTCACCTTCAGCGTGGTGCCCGGCGCGGACAGCCCGTCCACCTTGCGGCGGTAGGCCTCCGGCAGCGCCTTCGTGTCCACCAGCTTCAGCGTGCGGAAGGGGTCCGCGTTGGAGACCACGACCTTCGCGGACAGCTCCTCGCCGCCCTCCAGCACCACGCCCTTCACCACGCCGTTGTCCACGCGCACCGACGCCACCTTCGCGTTCGTGCGCAGCTGGGCGCCGTGCTTGCGCGCAAGCTGCGCGATGCGCTGGGTGACGGTGCCCATGCCGCCTTCGACGATCATCCACGTGCCGCCGCTGCCCGGCAGCCGGCAGAGGTTGTGCACCAGCAGGTTCATGCCCGTGCCCGGCGTGTCGTAGCCGCCGTCCAGGCCGGAGAACGCGTCGGTGACGGCGTACATCGCCTTCACGAAGTCGGACTTGTAGCCGAAGCGCTCCAGGTACTCGCGCGCCGTGCCGCGACACAGCCGGATGAAGTGCTGGCGCAGGGCAGGGCGCACGTAGCGCTCCGCCGTCTCCTCCAGCGACAGGGGCGGCAGGAGCCACGCGGGTGCCAGGTCCTCGCGCAGCGCCCCCAGCTCCGCGTTCATCGCGACGTGGGCGTTCCAGTCCGCCTCGGAGAAGAACTCGCGGAACTGCCGCTCCAGCTCCCGCTCATCCGAGCCGAAGAGCAGATAGCGCTTGTCCAGCGTGGGCAGGAAGTAGTGCGGGTCGCGGCGCTTGAGGGGCAGCTCCAGCTGGAGCTCCTGGAGCAGCTCCGGCGGCATCAGCCCCAGGAGGTACGCGCCCGTGGAGACGCCCAGCTTCGGGGCGGTGCGGAACGGGTACTCCGTCTTGCACGCGCCGCCCACCTGGTCCTTCTCCTCCAGCACGGTGACCGACAGGCCCCGGCGCGCGAGCATCGCCGCCGCGACAAGTCCGTTGTGGCCCGCGCCCACCACGATGACGTCTGGCATGGTCTTCCTCCTTGGGGAAAAGGCCGTTCCTACCCGAGCCGCGGCCTCCCCGACAAACTCCGCGCGTCTTGCGCCGGACGCCGGGTCCAGAAAGAGTCGGCTTTCGCCACGTGAACGCCCCCATCCCCGACGCGCCCGAAGCCCCCGCCACCCCACAGGCCCCGGTGGAACTCCCGGCGTCCGCCGTCCGGATGGAGCTGCCCGGACGCCTCCGCGCGCTGGGGCTCCTCGCGGTGGCCCTGGTGCCGTGCGTCCTGGCGGTGCGCCAGCTGGGCCGCATCCACCCGGACGAGGTGTTCCAGGCGCTGGAGCCCGCGTACTGGCGCGTGCACGGCTACGGCGTGCTGGCCTGGGAGTGGCGCGAGGGCCTGCGCAACTGGGCCGTCCCCGGTGTGCTGGCCGCCTTCCTCAAGGTGGCGCACGGCTTCGGCGTCACCGACCCGCGCGTCTACCGGGGCGTGGTGGCGCTGCCCCAGTTCGCCCTCCACGCCTGGAGCCTGTGGGCCGTGCACCGCTTCGCCGAACGCCGCGCGGGGCCGTGGGGCGCGGCGCTCGCGGTGCTGCTCGTGGGGCTGAGCGCGCCGGTGCTCCTCTTCGCCGGCCGCACCCTGTCGGAGTCCTTCTCCGCGTCCTTCCTCCTGGTGGCCATGGAGGCCCTGGACCGCCCGGACACCGGGCCGGCTTCGCGGGTGCGCCGGGCCGGGCTCCTGGGCGGCGTGGCCCTGGGGCTCGCCGTGGTGACGCGCTACCCGTCCGCCCTCTTCGTGGTGGCCGCGCTCGGGTGGCTGGTGGCCGCCCGGCGGTGGCGCCTGCTCGCCTTCACCTGTGTGGGCGGGGCGGGGGTGGCGGCGGGCCTGGGCCTCCTCGACTGGGGCACCTGGGGCACGCCCTTCCACTCGTTCCTGGCCTACGTGGACTACAACGTCCTCTCCGGGAAGGCCGCCGCCGCGTTCGGCGCCTCGCCGCCGGGCTTCTACTGGGAGCCGCTGCTCCAGGCCGTGCCCCTCTGGGCCTGGGCCGCCGTGCCGCTGTCGCTGGTGCCCCTGCTCCGCTTTCGCGCGCTGTCCCTGCCGCTCACCTGCGCGGCCCTCTACACGGCCGTCCTCCTGACCACGCCGCACAAGGAGGAGCGCTTCCTGTACCCGGGGCTCGTGGTGGCGCTGCTCGCGGCCGCGTCCCAGCTGGCCGTGTCCATCGCCGCGCTTCCCCGGCCGGGCCTGCGGGGCGCGGGGGCGGTGCTCGCGCTGTCCCTGGGCTTCGTGCACGGGCAGGGCTTCCCGTCCAACGACCTCCGCGCGGACCAGTTCCGCGCCATCGTCCGGGCCACGCGGGGGGACGCGACGGGGCTGCTCATCGTCAACGAGGGGCTGTGGGGCTCCGGGGGCTATTTCTACATCGGCCGGAACATCCCCTGGCGCACCTGCGACTGGCCCCAGGACGCGGCCTTCCAGGCCTCCATCCGCGACCGCGCCTTCAACCGCGCCGTCACCTTCGAGGGCCGGGCCCTGGAAGAGCTCCAGGCCGCCGGCTTCCGCGTTGTCCGCCAGGTGGGGCGAGAGACCATCCTCGCCCGCGACTGAAGCCGAAGCGGCCGGGCAGGGGAGGGATGGCCCGCAAAGCCGAAGCGCCGGCATCCCCGGAGGGATGTCGGCGCTTGCGGTGAAACAGAACGGCCGGGACACACGCGGAAGTACGCTACCGTTGCTTCCTTCCGGACCTGGCGGGGTTCGCGCCCCCACGTTGTCCCGACCACAAAATCCGTGCTGCTACAGCGAAAATAACAACGGAGAGGGTGGGATTCGAACCCACGATACCCTTTCAGATATACACGCGTTCCAGGCGTGCGCCTTCAACCGCTCGGCCACCTCTCCAGAGACTTTGGAGCGGAGAGCGTAGGATTCGAACCTACGGTACCGTTGCCGGTACGCCTGATTTCGAGTCAGGTGCCTTCGACCACTCGGCCAGCTCTCCAGAATATTCAGTTTTCACGTCGCTTCGCGCGCAAGCGCTCGAAGAACGTCTTGAGAAGCTGGCGACTGTCTTCCGCCAGGATACCGCTCGTCACCTGGAGCCGGTGGTTGTGCCGGGGCTCTTCCACCAGGTTGTACAGCGAGCCGACCGCGCCCGCTTTCGGGTCCATCGTACCAAAGACGAGTCGGGTGACACGAGACTGTACCAGCGCACCGGCGCACATCGCGCACGGTTCCAGCGTCACGTAGAGGGTCACCCCGGAGAGTCGCCACGCATCACGCGCTCTGGCGGCGGCGGCCAGGGCAATCATCTCGGCGTGGGCGAAGGGGTTCCGGTCGCATTCGCGGCGGTTGTAGCCCGTGCCCACGACGTTTCCGTCCAGCACCGCCACCGCACCCACCGGTACTTCCCCGAGTGAAGCTGCTTCCCGCGCGAGCTCAAGAGCCTGCTGCATGAAAGCGATGTCGTCACTCATGATGTGCGCGCCTGAAAGAAGAAGTGGCGCTCCCTGGAGGATTCGAACCTCCGGCCTTCGGATTCGTAGTCCGACGCTCTATCCAGCTGAGCTAAGGGAGCATTTCTTCCGGCTGCTGCTTTACATCAAGTGGCGGAGAGAGAGGGATTCGAACCCTCGATACCCTTTCGAGTATGCAGGTTTAGCAAACCTGTGCCTTCAGCCTCTCGGCCATCTCTCCAACTCTTCTCTGTCAAAGAACCACGAAACTCAAGCTCAAAATCGGAGGCGGTAGGATTCGAACCTACGGAAGGCTTTCACCTTCTGCGGTTTTCAAGACCGCTGCCTTCAACCGCTCGGCCACGCCTCCACAGCAGGTGCCGCTCGGTTCCCGGCGGGCCAACCGCGCCCGTGGGGCCGCCCTTCTACATCATTTCTTCCCTGTGGCAAGAGGGTTGTTGGCCCCTTTTCACGTCAGGGGCCCTCGGCACCTGACTACAGGGGGCGAAGTTCCTTCAACCCGCCCATGTACGGCACCAACGCCTCCGGGATGGCGACGCTTCCGTCCTCCCGCTGGTAGTTCTCCAGGATGGCGATGCTCGTGCGCCCCACGGCCAGCCCGCTGCCGTTGAGGGTGTGCACCATCTGGGGCTTGTCCCCCTTCTGGGCGCGGAAGCGGATCTTCGCGCGGCGGGCCTGGAAGTCGCCGCAGTCCGAGCAGGACGAAATCTCCCGGTACGCGCCCTGGCCCGGCAGCCAGACCTCGATGTCGTACGTCTTGCGCGCGCCGAAGCCCATGTCGCCGGTGCACAGCAGCATCACGCGGTGGTGCAGCCCCAGCCGGCGGAGGATGTCGCACGCGTCGTCCGTCATGGCCTCCAGCTCCTCCAGGCTCTTCTCCGGAGGGGCGAACTTCACGAGCTCCACCTTGTGGAATTGGTGCTGGCGGATGAGGCCGCGCGTGTCGCGCCCCGCGGCGCCGGCCTCCGCGCGGAAGCACGGGCTGAAGGCGCAGTAGCGGATGGGCAGCTGCTCACCCTCCAGGATTTCGTCCGCGTGGTAGTTCGTCACGGGGACTTCCGCGGTGGGGATGAGGAAGCGCTCGGGTTCGCCGGACGTCTTGAAGGCGTCGTCCTCGAACTTGGGCAGCTGGCCGGTGCCCATCATCGTCTCGCGCAGCACGAGATAGGGCGGCAGCAGCTCCGTGTAGCCCTTGGACGTGTGCACGTCGATCATGAACGTGACGAGCGCGCGCTCCAGCCGGGCCAGGGCGCCCTTGTAGAATGTGAAGCGGCTGCCGGACACCTTCGCGGCGCGCTCGAAGTCGAGCATGCCCAGCGACTCGCCCAGCTCGAAGTGCTGCTTCGGCGTGAAGAGCAGGTTGGGCTTCTCACCCCAGGCCTTCACCTGGACGTTCTCGTCCGCGCTCGCGCCCACCGGGACGGATTCGTGGGGCACGTTGGGGATGAGCAGCAGGATGCGGTTGAGCTCCTCCTCCACTTCCTTGAGGCGGGCCTCCTTCTCCTTGATCTCCTGGGAGACGCCGCGCAGGTCGCCGCGCAGCTTCTCCATGGCGGCCGGGTCCTCCTTGGCCTTGCGCTTCATCTCCTCGTTGGCGGCGTTGCGGCGCGCGGCCAGCGCTTCCATGGAGACGTAGAGGTCGCGGCGCTCCAGGAAGAGCGCCTGGAAGGGGCCGAGGTCCAGGCTGCCGCCCCGCGTCTTCAGTCGGGCGACGACCGCATCGAAGTTCTGCGCAACGTTCCGGAGGTCCAGCATAGGGGCACGCCTTGTAGTCATCCCGGGCGTGGGCCGGCAAGGCTCACCACGCGCCGGGTGCTCAGGGCCGGACGCCCGGAGGGGTTGGGTCAGTGTTCGAGGTCGTAGATTTCGTCCTCGATGTCCTTCTTGTCCGCCGCGTCCGGCTTCTTCACCAGGTACTCCTTGAAGGCCGTGATGGCGTCCTTGCGCTTGTTGCGCTCCTTGTAGGCGAAGCCCAGGTAGTAGAAGGGCTGCGGGTTCTCCGGCTCGGCGGTGGTGGCCTTCTTGTACCAGTCGATGGCCTTCGCGTGCTGGGCCTGCTCCGTGTAGGCGCGCGCGACCTTGTAGTAGACGTACGTGAGCTTCGGATCCGCCTTGAGCGCCGCCTGGTAGCGGCGGACGGCGTCGTCCCAGCGCGCGGCGTTGAAGAGCACGTCACCCATGGCGCCCATCACCCGCGTGCGCTGCGGATCCGCCTTGAGGGCCGCCTCGAAGGAGGCGATGGCGCTGTCGAAGTCGGCGCGCTCCAGGTAGGCGTGGCCCAGGGCCTCGTGCGCGTCCGCGTAGTTGGGGTCCAGCGTCACGGCGGCCTGCCACTGCTCGATGGCGTCCGGCAGCCGCTTCGCGTCGCGCAGGATGACGCCGTAGGCGTACTTGTAGTCCGCGCGCTTGGGGGCGCGGTCCACGGCGGTCTTCATGCTGTCGAGCGCCTGGGTGTACTCCGAGCGCTTCGCGCGCACGAGGCCCAGGTAGTAGAGCGCCTCGTGGTTGGACGGCTCGTTGCGCAGCGCGAGGCCCAGGTTGCTCTCCGCGCCGGCCAGGTCGCCCTTCTCCAGGAGCACCGCGCCCAGGGTGATGGGCGTGGTGGTGGAGCGGGGGTCCTCCGCCTTGGCCTTCTCCAGCTCCGTCACGGCCTCGTCCAGCCGGTGCAACCGCCACAGCACGAGCCCGCGCTGCAGCCGGCCGTCCTTCAGCAGGTGCGGATCCAGCTCCAGGGCGCGGTTGGCCTCCGTCTCCGCGCGGGCCGTGTCGCCATTGAGCAGCGACACGCGCGACAGGCCCAGGTGGGCGTCCGCCAGGTTGGGATCCAGCTGCACGGCGCGGTCGAACTCCTGCTGCGCGAGCAGGCTGTTGTTCTCCGCGAGCGCCAGCTCACCCAGGCCCGCGTGCACGCCCGCGTGCTCCGGCGCCTGCTGCGCGGCGGCCTCCAGGAGCCCGCGCGCGTCCGCGTTGCGGTGCTGCCGCAGGTACAGGCGGCCCAGGTACAGGCCCGCGTCCACCAGCTTCGGGTCGGCGGCGGTGGCGCGCTTGAAATGGCCCTCCGCCTCCACGGGCTTGTCGAGCGCGTCCTCGATGCGGCCGTAGAGGTACGCGATGCGCGCCTCGTTGGGGAAGCTCTTGCTGGCGGCCTCCACGGCGGTGAGCGCGTCCTGCATCTTGCCCGTCATCACCAGCGCGGTGATGTGGCCGTCCACGAACTCCAGGCTGCCGCTGTCCTCCGTCGCGAGCGAGGCGAAGAGCGGCAGGGCGCCGTCGTAGGCGCGCTGCGAGCGCAGCACCTGGGCGAGCTGGGCCTTGATGAAGGCGGAGTCCGGGTTGTCCTTGTAGGCCGCCTGCAGCTCGGCTTCCGCTTCCTTGGGCTTGAACTGCTGGAAGAGGGCCACGCCCTTGAGGCCGCGGGCGCGGGCGCGCTCGGCGGGCCCCAGCGCGTCCTGGAGCTTCAGGGCGCTCTCCACGGCCTGGGCGCCCTGCTCGATGTTCGACTTGCGCACGAGCAGCTCCACCGCGGCCAGCTCCACCGCGGAGGCGGCGTGCTGCGGATCCGCGGCGAGCGCGTCCGCGTAGGCCTTGGCGGCCTCGTCGGCCTTGCCCTGCGCCTGGTACAGGTTGCCCAGCGCGTGGTGGGCCTTGGCGGACTTGGGGTCCTTCTCCAGCACCTTCGTCAGCGTGGCGACGGCGTTGGGGATGTCCTTCTGCTGCGCGTAGGCCTCCGCCAGGAGGAACGCGAGCTCCAGGTCGCCCTGGTTGTCCTCGCGGGTGGAGGCGTCCTGCAGGCGGGCCTGCGCCTCCGCGCCCTTGCGCTGGGTGAGCGCGATGGCGGCGGCGGTCTTGATGACCTCCACGTTCTTCTCACCCAGCAGCTCGATGGCCTCCATGTGCGTGGTGCACGCGGTGAGGTCGGAGCGGTCTCCGTCCGCGTAGCGGCGCTGCAGGTAGGCCACGGACTGGCACCAGAGGGCGCGGACCTCCGGGTACTCCTTGGAGGCCAGCACCTGGGCGCTCTTCTTTCGCGCGTCCTTGTAGCTGGCGTAGGTGTCCGACAGCAGGTCCTTGCGCGCCTCCTCGACGAGCTTCGCCTCGGAGGAGCCGGCGGACACGCGGGCCGGGAAGAACTTGTGGCGGCCGAAGGCGCCGTAGCGGCCGGCCTCGAAGCTGGCGCCGGTGCCCAGCACGAGCACCGACACGCCCGCGGCGATGAAGACGGGCAGGCGCTTCTTCCACTTGGCCTCGGCGGCGCTGCGGTCCACGACGGACACCGCGGCCATGCGGCCTTCGTAGAGCTGGCGCAGCCGCTCCATGCTGGCCTGGGGGTTGGCCGGATCCGCGGCGCCCGCCGTCTCCGGCGCCGGCGCGCCCGGCGCGGCCGCGAGGGGCACGGCCTTGGACGGGCCCTCCATCAGCCGCTGGATGGCGGCGGCGAAGACGGGCACCGTGCCGATGGCGGACCACGCCTCCGAGTCTGGCGAGACGTCCTCGTTGCCCAGGAGCTGGCCGTCCTCGAGCATCTTGACGATGACGCCCTCTTCGAACGGGCCGAACATCTTCCCGGAGCGGCGGCGCACGTGGAAGCGCTTCACCGGCGCGCGGCTGCCGGCCTCCTTGCCGGCGCTGTCGTCGATGAAGCTGAGCATCTCCAGGCCGTCCGTGGGGCCCGCGGCGGGCGGGGGCGGCAGCGGCGCGGAGAGGTCCGCTTCCAGGTCATCCACGGGCGCGGCGGTGGGGTCGAACTCCAGCGCGTCCGGCAGGCCCGTGGCGGCCGAGGCCGGGACGGGCGAGGGGTCGCCGAAGTCCACGTCGCCGAAGTCCGTCGCGGGGTTGACGCGGGCCTGGGGCACGGCCGGAGCCGGGTCGCCGAAGTCCAACTGGAAGTCCGGAGCGGGCGGCGCGGCCGGAGGGGGCGACGTGAAGTCCACGGCGAACGGATCATCCGTGGGCACGGGGGCCTGGCCGTACGCGGGGGCCTGGCCGTACGCGGGGGCGGGCGGCTCCGCGAAGTCGAAGGACACGGGCGAGGGCGCGGCGGGGGACGGCAGGTCCGAGAAGTCCATCGCCTGGGGCGAGGCGGGCGAGGGCAGGTCGGAGTAGTCCAGGCCGGGCGCGGGCGGCAGGGCGAAGGGGTCCTCGCTCGCGGAGGGCAGCCCGCCCAGGTCGTAGGACGGCGCGGAGGGCGGCGGGGGCAGGGCGAACGGGTCCGCGACGGGGGCCGGGGCCGCGTAGGCGGAGGGCGGCGGGAGGCCGAACGGATCCGCCTCGGGTTCGGCGGAGGGCGGGGCCAGGGCGAACGGATCCTCCGGCGGGGGCTCGCCGTAGCCGTAGGTCTGCGGATGGGCGCGCGACGCCGCCGGGCCGTGGGCGTTGGCCGGGTCGTTGATGTCGAAGGTGAAGGCGTCCTCGGGCGCGGCCTGCGCGGGGGCGGGCAGGTTGCCGTCGTCCGCGAAGTCGAAGTCGGGCGTGCCGAAGTCGGCCTCGGGGGCGGGCGGGGCGGCGGCGATGGGGTCTTCGGAGAAGTCGAAGTCGCGCGCGGTGCTGGCGGGCTCGTTCGAGCCGTAGGCGACGGGCGCGGCGGGCTCGCGGTAGGCGTCGGTGGGGACGGGGATGGCGACGACGCGGGTCACGTCCTCGCGCGGCTCGGAGAAGTCGCTGGTGTCGAGCGAGGAGAACTCGCCGCTGCCCACCTCCGAGAAGTCGTCCTCCGCGGCCATGGGCGCGGGGGCCGGCGGCGCGGCGTCCATGTCGAAGCTGAACGAGTCGTCCGGGAGGGCCATCGGCGCGCCAGGGCCCGAGTCGAGCGAGATGGCGCGGGGCGCGGCCACGCCCGGCGAGGCGAACGCGGCGGACGGGATTTCGTCGTCGAAGGAGAACGGATCCTCGGGGACGGGCGGCGCGGCGTTGCCCGGCAGCGGGATGGCGGCGGCGCGCGGAGCGGCCGTGCCCGGCAGCGGGATGGCGGTGGACTGGGGCGCGGCGCTCCCGGGCAGCGGGATGGCCGCGGCGCGAGGGGCGGCCGCACCGGGCAGCGGAATCGCGGAGCCCGCGCTCATCGGAATGGCGGCGGCGGCGGGAGCGGCGGTACCCGGCAGCGGGATGGCGGCGGACTGAGGCGCGGCGCTCCCGGGCAGCGGAATCGCGGCGGAGGCGGGAGAGGCGGTACCCGGCAGCGGGATGGCGGCGGCGCGCGGAGCGGCCGTGCCCGGAAGCGGGATGGCCTGACCGGCACCCATCGGAATGGCGGCGGGCGCGGCGCTGCCCGGCAGCGGGATGGCGGCGGACTGGGGCGCGGCGGTGCCAGGCAGCGGAATCGCGGCGGACTGCGGAGCCGTATTGCCGGGAGGCGAAGCAGCGGCGCGAGGCGCGGCGGTGCCGGGGAGCGGAATGGCGGCGGACTGGGGCGCGGCGCTTCCGGGCAGCGGGATGGCGGCCGGCTGCGGCGCGGCATGGCCCGGCAGTGGAATCGCGGCGGACGGGGGCGCGGCGTTACCGGGCAGCGGGATGGCGGCCTGCGGCGCGGCGGCGCGGGGCGCGGCACTCCCAGGCAGCGGAATCGCGGCGGACTGGGGCGCGGCGCTCCCGGGCAACGGGATGGCGGCGGACTGGGGCGCGGCGGTGCCGGGGAGCGGAATCGCGGCGGGCTGCGGCGCGGCGGTGCCGGGGAGCGGAATCGCGGCGGACTGAGGCGCGGCGGTGCCGGGCAGCGGAATCGCGGCGGGCTGCGGCGCGGCCTCGGGGGCTTCAGCGCCCGCGCCTTCGGCCTTGATGGGGAACGTGGTCTGGCACCGGGCGCACTTCAGCTTCGCGCCGCCGGGCGGGATCCGCCTGTCATCGATGTTGTAATTCGTCTGGCACGACGGGCAGGAGACTTTCATTGTTTTCCTTCGACGAGACCGGCTGGCGCGCGCACGCGCAATGACGGGGGCGGTGCGGTGGTCCGCGCGGCGCGTGCAGGCTAGCAGAGCCGTTTCAAGCCCGGAAAGAACGAGACCCCAAGGCGCACCGCCGTCACCCAGGCGGGCAGGAGGGCGGGCGCCCGCCAACACCAACAGTGTGCGTCCCTTTTCCAGGGGACCGCCCGTGATGGTAGACCCGGCGGGTCATGGATCCCATCGTCATCCTCGGAGCGGGCCTGGCGGGCCTGTCCACCGCGCACTTCCTCAAGCGCCCCTGGCGCCTCATCGAGAAGTCCGACCGGGTCGGAGGCCTCATCAAGACCGAGGTCATCGACGGGTGTTACTTCGACCCCACCGGCCACTGGCTCCACCTGCGCGACCCGGAGATCCAGGAGCTGGTCAATACGCTCTGGCTCCCGGACCAGCTGGTGCGCATCCAGCGCCGCGCCGCCGTGTTCTCGCGCGACACCTTCACCCGCTTCCCCTACCAGGTGAACACCCACGGGCTGCCGCCGGAGGTCGTCGCGGAGAACCTGGTCGGCTACGTGGAGGCCATCTACGGGGAGAAGGGCCGCGCCCTGCGCGAGCGCGACCCCGTGAACTTCGAGGAGTTCATCCTCCGCTACATGGGCGAGGGCTTCGCGAAGAACTTCATGCTGCCCTACAACCAGAAGCTCTGGACCGTGCACCCGCGCGAGATGTCCGCCGCGTGGGTCGGCCGGTTCGTGCCGCGCCCCACCCTCAAGGAGGTCGTGGACGGGGCGCTCGGCGCGGGCAGTGATCAGCTGGGCTACAACGCGTCGTTCCTCTACCCGCGCGAGGGAGGCATCGAGAGCCTGGCGCGCGCGATGAAGCAGCACCTGACGGGCGGCGAGCTGAGCGTGCGCACCGAGCCCGTCTCCATCGACTGGAAGGCGAAGCAGGTCGCGCTGTCGGACGGCCGCACCGTGCCGTACTCGGGGCTGGTGTCCTCCATCGCGCTGCCCCTGCTGGTGGACCTCATCGGGAAGGGCGCCTCCGGCGTGCCGGACGAGGTGCGGGCCGCGGCGAAGCGCCTGCGCGCCTTCATCGTCACGTACGTGTGCGTGGGGGCCCGGGGCGCGAACCGCCAGCCGTGGCACTGGATCTACCTGCCGGAGCCGGAGTTCCACTCGTACCGCATCGGGGCGCCGTCGGCGGTGTACGCGCCCCTGGCCCCTGCCGACACGGCCAGCTTCTCCGTGGAGTTCAGCCACCACGGCGAGCTGTCCGTGGCGGACGCGGAGAAGTACGCGGTGGAGGACCTGGTGCGCTCGCGGATGATCCATTCAGCGGACGACATCCTCTTCGCCCGGGGGCGCGAGATTCCCAACGCGTACGTCCTCTACGACGACGCCTACGGCCCCGCGATGGCGGAGGTGAACCGTTTCCTGGAGCACGCGGGCATCCTCACGGCGGGGCGCTACGGGAAGTGGGAGTACTCCTCCATGGAGGACGCCATCCTGGGCGGGCGGGCCTGCGCCCGGACGCTGAACGGCTGACGCAGGGAGTCGTCTCCTGTCGACGGTGGTCCGGGGCCGTGCTAGGCCCCGAGGCCTTCCCTTCGCATCTCCGGACCCATGGCCCTGCACCTCTCCGTCGTCATCCCCGTCTACAACGAGGAGTCCATCATCGCCCAGGCAGCCGAAGAGCTGCGCCAGGGGCTGGATGCTCGCGGGCTCGACTACGAAATCATCTTCGCGGAGAACGGCTCGCGCGACGCGACGCCCCGGCTCCTGGAAGAGCTCTGCTCCAAGAACCCGCGCCTGCGCTGGTTCCACTCGGAGACGCCCAACTACGGCGTGGCGCTCAAGGCCGGCATCCTCAAGGCCCGGGGCACCTACGTGGTCTGCGATGAAATCGACCTGTGCGACCTGACCTTCTATGACGCGGCGCTGCCCCGGCTGGAGCGCGGCGAGGCGGACATGGTCGTGGGCTCCAAGGCGGCCAAGGGCGCGAGCGACCAGCGTCCCCTCATCCGCCGCGCGGCCACGCGGGTGCACAACAAGCTCCTGCGCGTGGCGCTGGGCTTCCAGGGCACGGACACGCACGGCCTGAAGGCGTTCCGCCGGGAAGCGCTCCTGCCCGTCATCCAGAAGTGCGTGGTGGACATGGACGTGTTCGCCAGCGAGTTCGTCATCCGCGCGTGGCGTGAGGGGCTCAATGTCATGGAGATCCCCATCCAGCTCCATGAGAAGCGCCAGCCGTCCATCCACCTGTTCAAGCGCGTGCCCAACGTGCTCAAGAACGTGGGCAAGCTGTTCTACGTCATCCGCGTCCGCGGGACCTGAGCGGAGGTTGGCCCCATGACGGCAGCGCGACTGGCGTCCATCTCCGTCGACCTGGATTCGCTGCCGCACTACTGCCGGATCCACGGGCTGCCGGAGTCGCTGCTGGACGAGCGCGCGCGGACGCTGATCCACCGCGTGGCGGTGCCGCGCTTCCTGGAGCTGTTCGCGGCGGTGGGCGTGCCCGGGACGTTCTTCGTCATCGGCGAGGACCTGGAGGCGGACCCCGGCGCGGCGGACGGCATGCGGCGCGCCCACGCGGCGGGCGTGGAGGTGGCCAGCCACAGCCACGCTCATGACTACGCGCTCACCCGGCGGGGACCGGACGCCATCGCGCAGGACCTGGCGCGCGCGGACGCGGCCATCCTGGACGCCGTGGGCGTGCGGCCCTCCGGCTTCCGGGCCCCGGGCTACACGCTGAACGCGGACCTGTACGCGGCCACCGTGGCACAGGGGTACCGGTATGGTTCCTCCGCGTTTCCGGCGGCGCCGTACTACGCGGCGAAGGCGGCGGTGATGGGGGCGCTCGCGGCGCTGGGGCGGCCATCGCGCTCCGTGCTGGACACCCCGCGCGTGCTGCTGGCGCCGCGCGTGCCGTACCGGCCGGACCCCGCGCAGCCGTACCGTCGCGGTTCCGGCCCGGTGCTGGAGCTGCCCATGACGGTGACGCCGGTGGTGCGCTTCCCGTTCATCGGCACGTTCGCGACGACGCTGCCTCGCGGCACGATGCGCGCCGCGTACCGCACGTGCCGGGCGGATGCCTTCTTCAACTTCGAACTGCACGGTGTCGACGTGCTGGACGCCACGGACGGCATCCCGCCGGAGCTGGTGCGCCAGCAGCGCGACCTGCGCGTGAGCGCCGCGAAGAAGGTGGAGCGGCTGCGCGACATCTTCCAGTGGCTCAAGGACGACTTCGACGTCGTCACCCTGCGCGACGCGGCGGGGCGGCTGGCCGCGTCGCTCTGATCAGCGCGCGGCCTTCAGCGCCTTCCAGTCCGCCTCCGCTTGATCCGCGTAGGCCTGCGCGAAGGCGACCAGCCGCTTCGTGGCCTCCTTCGTGTCGCCGCCCACCCAGTCCTCCAGGCGCGCGGCCTGCGCCTGCGTGTGGCCGTGGGCCCGGGCCAGCACGACGCCCGCCTGCTCGAAGGTGGAGCGCAGGGCCTTCTTCTTCCCGAGCACGGCGTCGTCCAGCTTGTCCTTCTCCGGCTCCACCTCGCGCACGAGGAAGGCCCGGCCGCCCATGTTCACCGCGCCCGTGAGCGGGTTCACCGCGCCGCCCAGCTCCTGCTGCGCCTTCACCACGTCCGCGCCGTTCGCGGGCACCGGCGGCGACGTGACGCCGGAGGCGAGCAGCTCCTTCAGCTCCAGCAGCACGGGCGGCGCCTTCGGATCCGCCGCGCCCACGAGCACGTAGTCGCGCTCCAGGCCGTAGCTGCTGCCCCCCGCGTCCAGCCGCGCGGCCAGGTCCAGCACCTTCAGGGGCACGGCCACGCCCTCCGTGCCGTCCAGCGTCTTCTCGTACGACGCCAGCGCCGTGCGCACCGCCGACTTGCGCTCCGCGTCCAGCGGCTTGAGCGTGTCCGACTTGAGGAAGTGGGGCCCCTTCGCGCCGTCGAGCTTCACGTACCTGGACAGCAGGTCCTTCGTGGACGTGTCGCGCGCCTTTCCGATGAGGTCCTTCACCGCGCCGGAGGACTCCTTCTTGTCCAGGAAGGCCCCGGGGTTCGCGTCACCGCCCGCCAGCAGCTCCAGCGTCTCGAAGTAGTTCTTCGCGAGCGCCTCCACCGCCCGGGTCTGCTCGCTGGAGGACAGCCCTGCCTCGCGCGCGGTGAGGACGGCGCTGGTGGCCAGGCGCGTGAGGTCCGCCTCCGGCGACGCCGTGCCCGTCTGGTCGAAGTCGTTGAGCCCCCACACCGCCTTGCCCTCCGGGCCCCGGAACGTGCCCAGGTTGCCCACGTGCGCGTCGCCCACCACCCGGATGTCCGGCGCGGGCCGGTCCGTCAGCCGTGCTTCCCGGGCGTACGGGCCCCGCAGGTCCGCCTGGAACAGGGCGGGCATGGCGCGGAACAGGGCGGACGGGCTCTCGCGCATCTGCGCCAGCTTCTCCTTCAGGCGCGCGGGCGGCAGCTCCAGGCGCGCGTTGAAGTCCCGCACGAAGGCCACCGCCCCGGCGGGCTCGCGCTCCAGGCCGGGCGCCCGGGCCCGCTGGGGCACCGCCGTGTTCACCGCCAGGGTGTTGCCCGTCCGTGACGGGGTGGCCTGGGGCTGGAAGTCGCTGACGTTGGACGGCAGCCGGCCCGCGGACACCCCGGAGGCGAGCGTCAGCACCGTGGCGGCGACGGTGGAGCCGGGGGCGGACGTCCGGGAGGGGGGCGAGGGCTTGGGCGGGATGCGCATGGGGGACCTTCCGGCGGATTATCGTCAGAAGGGGGGCGCGGGTTGTCCAGCGCACTCCCGGTGTGCATGCCGGGGTGCTAAGGAGCCAGCCCATGCTGGAGCGTTTCAGCGACAAGGTGAAGAAGGGCCTGCGCGGCTGGACAGAGCGCATGGCCGGCGAGCAGCAATCCGACCACCTCCAGGCCCTGGCCCGGACGGAGAACGAGTACGGGGTGGATCCGTTCGGGTTCAACCTGGACTACAGCCTGGCCGCCATCGCCCCGTTCATGTGGCTCTACCGCCACTACTTCCGGGTGGAGGCCTACGGCGCGGACCGCATCCCCGCGGGGAGGGTGCTGCTGGTGTCCAACCACTCCGGCCAGCTGCCCCTGGACGGCGCGATGATTGGCATTGCCCTGATGGTGGAGGGCAACCCGCCGCGCGCCATCCGCAGCATGGTGGAGAAGTGGGTGCCGTCCCTGCCGTACGTCTCCACGTTCATGGCGCGCGTGGGCCAGATTGTCGGCACGCCGGAGAACTGCCGGCGGCTGCTGGAGGCGGAGGAGGCCATCCTCGTGTTCCCGGAAGGCACGCGCGGGCTCAACAAGCTGTGGCCCCAGCGCTACCAGCTCCAGGAGTTCGGCCTGGGCTTCATGCGACTGGCGCTGGAGACGAACACGCCCATCGTGCCCATCGCCGTGGTGGGCGCGGAGGAGCAGGCCCCCGCGCTGATGAACCTGAAGCCGGTGGCGAAGCTGCTGGGCTTCCCGTCCTTCCCCATCACCCCCACGGGCACGCCCTTCCCGCTGCCCACGAAGTACCGCATCTATTTCGGCGACGCGCTCCACTTCACCGGCCGCGCGGACGACGAGGACAGCGAACTGGACAAGAAGGTGCGCACCGTGAAGGCCTCCATCCAGGCGATGCTCCACCAGGGTCTCAAGGAACGCCGGGGCGTGTTCTGGTGAGCGCGACGAACGAGGAGAAGGAGTCCGGCGCGGTGGACAAGCGCCCGGCCGTCGTCGTCACCGGCATCAGCGGCAACCTGGGCCGCACGCTGGCGAAGCAGCTGCACAAGCGCGAGCGCATCATCGGCATCGACCGGCGCCCCTTCGTGGGCAAGCCGAAGGACGTCGAGATGCACCAGCTGGACCTGCGCAAGAAGAAGGCGGAGGACGTCTTCCGCAAGAACGAAATCCGCGCCGTCATCCACATGGGCATCATGCATGACCCGCGCATGAGCGAGGAGGAGCACCACTCGTTCAACGTCGTGGGGACCACGCGCCTGTTGGAGTACTGCGCGAAGTACGGCGTGAAGAAGGTGGTGGTGCTGTCCTCGGCCAACGTCTACGGCCCCAGCCCGGACAACTCCAACTTCCTCACGGAGGATGCGCCGCTGATGGCCGCGAGCCGCTTCTCCGGCGTGCGCGACCTCATCGAAGTGGACATGCTGGCGCACAGCTTCTTCTGGAAGCACCCCGACATCGAGACGGTCATCCTGCGGCCCGTCCACATCGTCGGGCCCACCATCAAGAACGCGCCGTCCCACTACCTGCGCCTGCGCTACCCGTGGACCATGGCGGGCTTCGACCCGATGGTGCAGCTCATCCACGTGGAGGACGTGGCCCGCGCCATGATGGAGGCCCTGCGGCCGGAGCCCAAGGGCGTCTACAACGTCGTCGGCCCCGGCCAGGTGCCCCTGTCCGCGGTGCTGCGCGAACTGGGCAGCACCCCCATCCCCGTGCCGCACCCGGTGGCCCGGCCGCTCTTGGGCCTGATGTTCCGCTACCGGCTGGCCAACTTCCCGCCGCCGGAGCTGGACCACATCCAGTTCCTCTGCGCCGTGGACGGCAACCGGTGGGTCCAGGACGTGGGCTGGAAGGCCCAGCACTCCATGCGCGACACCATCCGCTCCGTCATCGGCGAGTAGCGCGAGGGTCGCGGCTTTTCGTGGGACCCGCCGTCAGTTCCCTGACAGACATGTCAGGGGGGACGTGGCGGCATGGCAGGGAGGGCCTGACAGCACTGTCAGGCATGGGACGGTGACGACGGGGAGTGAGGCCCGATAAGTGCCTGATTTCCCGTGGGAACCCGGGGTGGGGCAGGGGGGCGCGGGGGTTGGCACCGGCATTGCTCTAGAGACCAGGCAACACGGCGGGGTCGCAGCGGGCCGGAAGTACCGCGCGACATCGTCACCCTGGTAGGGGGTTCCATTGGGGAACCCTCGACGCCCATCGTCTCGGCCGGCCCCGAGACGGTGGGCGATTTTTTTGCGGGGTACGGGGCGGCTACTCCAGCTCGCCCGCGAAGGGGCCCGACTGCTGCTTCTCCAGCAGCCAGACGCCGTCCCGGAAGACGAACTCCGAGGTGACGGAGTCGGTCTGCTCGCTGACGGAGGGCAGGCGCATCCACTGGATGCGGCTGTGGACGGTGGCGCGGCGGCCGTCTTCGGCGAGCTTCACGTCCTCGATTTCAAAGTCGGTGACGGTGAGGTCGCGCTCGTCGTGGAGGGCGCGGCGCTGACGTTCGAAGTCCTGGCGCTCCTCGGGGACGAGGAAGCCGGCGAGGGCGCGGTAGTTCCTCCAGCGCAGGTTCTTGTGGAAGCCCTCCACGACGGGGCGGAGCTCTTCCAGGTCCGACTTGGGTGGCGTGTGGGCACAGGCCCCACCGAGGACCAGGGCAACCATCAGGGCAGGCAGGCGTTTCATGCGCGCGACGCTACCAGCCGCTGGGCGGAACGGACGAGGGCAGTGGTATGGTCCGCGCTCCCCCGCTAAGCGCACCGGAGTCGCGACTCAACATGGCCAAGTCGATGGTGGAGCGTTACGAGCAGCTCCTCCGGCAGGACCCGACCTCTTCCGTCTTCGTGGAGCTGGCGAAGGCGCTGCTGGAGAAGGGAGACGCGGCGCGCACCATCGAGGTGTGTACGCAGGGCATCTCCCACCACCCCACGTCCACCGTGGGGCGGGTGCTGTGGGGCAAGGCCCTCATCCAGCTGGGGCGGCCCGCGGAGGCGATGGAGCAGTTCGACCAGGCCATCGCCATCGAGCGGGACAACCCGTACGCCTACAACCTCATTGGCGACGTGCTGTTGCAGCGCGGGCTGTACCGCTCCGCGCTGCCCATTCTGCGCAAGGCCGTGGCGCTGCAGCCCAACAACGGGCGCGTGAAGCAGTGGCTGGACCAGGCCCAGCAGGCGCTGTCCGGCGGGCCCGCGCCCATCTTCGAGGACCTGGGCATCCTGGCGACCCCGGCGGCGCCCGCGGAGGAAGAGGCGCCGGAGGCACCCGGAGCGGAGGCGCACGCGTCCGCGTTCGAGGCGCGTGCCGCCGCGGCGGCGGGGCTGGAGCCGCGCCGTGCGGCCCGGACGGAGACGCCGGCGGGCGGCATGGATGCGCAGGCCGCGGCCAGGGTCGGATCCGTCGAGGCGCACGGTGGGCCGACCGCGCCCTTGGGGACGCCGGTGCCGGAGGACGCGCGGGGCGATGGCTCCGTGGAGGCCGGTGGTTCGTCCGCGGCGGGTGAGCAGCGCGGTGGCGTGTCGGATCCGGGGCAGGCGGCGTCGGGCGTCGGAACGGATCCGGGCAACGGCTCCGGAGCGGGGCGCGGTCGTGGGGCAAGTGGTGGCCCGTCGGATCCGGGCAACGGCTCCGGAGCGGAGCCTGGTCGTTCGGCCAGTGGTGGTCCGTCGGATCCGGGGCAGGAGCCGGGTTCGGGGCGGGGGCGCGCGGCGGGTCAGGACGCTTCGGACGCGGGGCAGGAGCCCGGTTCGGCACGCGGTGACGCTTCGGTCGCGGGCCCGGATGGCGCTCCGGAGCAGGGCCGCGACGCGACGGCCGGTGCGCCTTCGGATCCGGCTCAGGGGGCCAGCGCGGGTGCGGGGGCGGCCTCCGGCCGTGGGCGCAAGTCCGGGATGCTGGCGGACCTGCCTGACGCCCCTCCGGCGGACGAACCCGCTTCGCAGGGCGGGGGACTGCTCGGAGACCTTCCTCCTCCGGAGGTGGCGCGGGCTCGCGCGGCGGTGCCGGTGACGCCGGCTCCGGTGGCGTCGGGGGCGGGCGGCAAGCGCTCGCTGCTGGACGACATCCCGGATGCGACGGAGCTGGCGGCGGCCGCGGCGCGCAACAAGGCGGCGGCCAACGCCAAGGACACGGAGGCGCTCGCGGCGAAGTACGAGCGCGAGATGCACGAGAAGATCGCCAAGGAGCGGGCGAAGCAGTCCCTCATCGAGCGATACGGCGCGAAGACCGTGGCCCTCTTCGTGGCCCTCATCTTCCTGGGCGCGAGCGCCGGCTTCTTCATCCTCTACCGCTCCCGTCAGGGCGGCCAGACGCTGTCGGAGACGCTGGAGCTCGCGAAGCGCGCCATCGCGCAGGACACGGGGGCGTCGCTGGACGAGGCGCTCCGGCAGCTCGACCGCGCGCGCGACATGGACGAGGCGAGCCCGGCAGCCTGGGCGCTCGCGGGCTACGCGCACGCGCTGCGCTACCTGGACCACGGCGCCAACGCCGACGACCGCCGGCTGGCGCTGGAGGCGCTGGAGAAGCCGGGCGTGAAGGAGGGCTTCAACGGCCTGGTGCTCGCCACCAACGCGCTCGTCGCCGACGACCGGGGCCGCGAACCCGCGCACCGCGCGCTGCTCGCCTCGCAGGACGACGTGACGGAGGTGCACGCGCTCGCGGGCAGCCTGCTCATCGCCGCCAAGGACGAGAAGAAGGCCCTGGACCGCTTCGACCGCGCGCTCAAGGCGTCGCCGGGCAACGTGCGCGCGCTGGTGGCGCTGGGCGACTACTACCTCGCCTCCGAGGACTTCCCGCAGGCGCTGGAGATGTTCAAGCGCGCCCGCGAGGTCTCCAAGGAGCACCCGGCCGCCCGCATCGGGATGGCCGAGAGCCGGCTCGCGCTGGAGCAGGACCTGGACGCGGCGCTGGCGGACGTGGCGCCGCTCGCGCAGGACCCGAAGCTGCCCCCCGCGCTCCAGCCCCGTCAGCACCTGGTGCACGGCGAGCTGCTGTCCGCGCTGGGCAAGTACGAGGAAGCGCGCGCGATGCTCTCCAAGGGCACGCAGGGGCCGCTGGCCATGGACTTCCAGCTGGCGCTCGGGGCCGCGGGCCGCGCGGCGGGCAAGCTGGAGGCCGCGCAGCAGGCCTACGAGGCCGCGCTGAAGCTGCAGCCCAAGAGCGAGGCCGCGAAGGAGGGCCTGGGGCGCACGCTGCTGGACCGCGACCGCGAGAAGGAAGCGCTGCAGCGGCTGGAGGCGGACGGCGGCCGCAAGGTGTCGCTGGTGCGCGGTGCCGCCTACGCGCGGCTGGGCGACTGGAAGCGCGCCCGCGTGGAGCTGGGCAAGACGCGCGTGAACGACCGCTATCCGCCGGAGGCCGTCGCGTGGCTCGCGCTGGCGGACGCGAACGAGGGCAACGGCGCCCAGGCCCGCGACGTGCTGGAGAAGGCGCTGGCCAAGAAGCCCCGCACGGACCTGCGCGTGGCGCTGGGACAGGTGTACTGGCGTGAGCGCGCGCTCGACAAGGCGCAGGCGCAATTCGACGAGGCGCTGAAGGACCCGCGCGACTACGAGGGCGCGTGCTCGCTGGGGCGGCTGCTCCTGTCGCGCGGCCTGCCGGACATGGCGCTCAAGCCGCTGACGCAGGCGGTGGAGCGCAACGGCGCGCACGGAGAGGCGCGCGACGCCCTGGGCCGCACGCTGCTGGCGCTGGGCCGGACTCCGGAGGCGCTGAAGCAGTTCGAGGCGTGGCAGCTGGACAACCCGGGCAACGCGGACGCGCACAAGGGCTTCGCGCTGGCGCTGTACCAGTCCGGCCGCCGCAAGGAGGCGGAAGGGGCGTCCGGCCGCGCGGTGAAGCTGGCACCGGACGACGCGGAAGGGCAGCGGCTGCGCGCGGCGCTCCTGTTCGCCAACGGCGACGCGAGGGGCGGCTTCGCGGCGCTGGAGCGCGCCAACAAGCTGGACTCCAAGGACCCGGACACCTTCTGCGAAATCGCCCAGGCGTTCCTGCGCCAGGGGCAGGTGGAGAGCGCGGACGCCGCCTTCGCGGCGGCGCGGCGCGAAGGGCCGGACGCGACGTGCGGCCGCGTGGGCGAGCTGTACACGCAACTGCCGGGCGGCGGACGCGGCGCGGCGCGCACGCTGCAGGACCTGGCCGACAAGGCGCCCACCGTCTGGGACAAGGCTTTCGCCAAGGTGACGCTGGCGCGCGTGCTGCTGGGCGCCGGGGCCGTGAAGGAGGCCCGCGCGGCGGCGGACGAGGCCGTGAAGCTGGCCCCCTACAACGGGCGCGCGTACCTGGCCCTGGGACTGGTGGCCTTCAAGCAGCGGCAGGAGGCCCCCGCTCGCGAGGCGCTGGCCAAGGCCGTGGAGCTGGAGCCCACGGACGGCCTGGCGCACCTGGCGCTGGCGGACGTGCTGGTGCGCGAGTCCTCGGAGCTGCCCCGGGCGGTGGAGGCCTACGAGGTCTTCCTGAAGCTCGCCGGGGGGGCGCCGGAGGCAAACCGGGTGAAGAAGGCCCTTCCGCTCCTCAAGCGCCGGGCGTCGCGCTAGCGTGGTGGACGTGAGCGAGCAGCGGCCCCCGTCCTCCCCCCTGCTGAAGGTCATGTGGGGCAACGCCTTCCTGCTGTCGGTGCTCTACCTGCTGACGGGCATCGTCGTGGAGTCCATCCGGCGGCGGTACCACGCGCCCTTCTTCGAGCGGCTCTCCATGGCGCTCGACTCGCTGCCGGCGCGGGCGCTGGAGCTGGTGCACGCGATGGAGCCGCTGCGCGCGGCGTACTTCACCGGCCGCATCAGCGACCTGGGCGTGCGCGTCGTCTTCGGCATCGTCACCGTGGCGGTCATCTTCCTGCTCGCCCTGGTGGTGGGCGCCATCATGGCCGTGCTGCGGTGGGCGCTCCTGCGCGCCAGCCGCGGTGGGAACAGCCCTCCGCCGGGTCACGGCTAGCGGCGCGACTTCGCCTTGCGGATGCGAGGGGCCACGGGCGCCGCCTGCGGCTCGTGGCCCGCCGCGCGCGCCATCAGGCAGATGTCCACCACCTTGGGGCCGAAGCGCTCCCAGCGGCTTTCCCCGGTGCCCTTCACCGCGAGGAAGGACTCGCGGTCCACCGGCAGCGCGGCGGCCAGCCCCAGCAGCGTCGCGTCGTTGAAGATGATGAAGGGCGCGATGCCCAGGTCCCTGGCCAGGTCCTTGCGCCAGCGGCGCAGCTCCGTGGACGCAAGCTCGCTGTACACCATCACCGGCGCCCCGGACGCGGCCGGCGCGGAGCGCGAGGCGGAACCGGAGGGCTTGGGCATCATGCTGCCCGCGCACCGGTCGCACGTGCCGCACACCGCCGCCGCGTCCGCCTGCCCGAAGTAGCGCAGGATGAACGCGCGCCGGCACGTCGGCGTGTACGCGTAGTCCGCCATCCGCTTGAGCATCAGCCGGTTGAGCCGCTCCTGCTCGCGCACCCGGGAGAGGTCCACCGTCAGCTCGCGGAACGGCACGCGCTCCAGCGCGCGGATGGAGCGCCCCGCGAACGGCCTGCGCACCCGCACCACCCCCGACTTCTCCAGGAGGCCCAGCGCGTGCCGGACGTCGTCCTCCGTCAGCCCGGTGCGCCGCGCGAGGATGGGCAGCTCCGTGGTGGCCTGCCGCCCCACGGGGAAGGTTTCCAGGAGCGAGCGGAGCAGTCGCTGCGACTCCGCCGCGTGCGGCTGGGCGCTGGCGGCCTTGTCCGTCAACGTGATGCCGTACTCGCCCTCACCCCGGCCGCCACGCTCCAGCTTGCCCTCGCGCTCGAAAATCTTGAGGGCGGCGGAGACCTCGAACTCGCTGGCGCCCACCATGCCCGCGAGGGCGTGCACGCCCCGGTCGAACTCCTCCACGGCCTGCAGCTGCGCCCACACGTCCGACAGCACGGCTTCGGACGGGTGGCTGCTCTCGATGAGGCGCTCCTGCGTGTACACGTCCGCGTGGTTGAACAGGAGCACCGCCGTGGCGGGGTTGCCGTCGCGGCCCGCGCGGCCAATCTCCTGGTAGTACGCCTCCACCGCCCGGGGGATGTTGGCGTGCGCGACGAAGCGGATGTCCGGCTTGTCGATGCCCATGCCGAAGGCGTTGGTGGCCACCGCCACCGCCTCCTTCGAGGACATGAAGTCCTCCTGCGCGCGGCGGCGGGCGTCGTCCTCCATGCCCGCGTGGTACAGCACCGCGTTCAGCTTGCGCGTGACGAGCGCGGAGTGCATCCCTTCCGCCGCCTTGCGCGTGGAGCAGTAGATGATGCCGCTGCCGCCCTTGGCCGCCAGGCTCGCGCACGCGTCCCGGCGCTCCTCGTCCCCGCTGACGTTCACCACGTCCAGGAAGAGGTTGGGCCGGTCGAACCCCTGGGCGAACACCGCCGGGTCCTTCATCAACAGCACGCGGACGATGTCCTCGCGCACCTCCGGCGTCGCCGTGGCGGTGAGGGCCACCGTGCGCGGGGGACGCAGCCGCTTGCGCACCTGTCCCAGCAGCGCGTAGTCCGGCCGGAAGTCGTGGCCCCACTGGGAGATGCAGTGCGCCTCGTCCACGGCGAGCAGCTCCACGCCCAGCCCGGACACCAGCTCCAGGAAGCTTCCGCTGCGGAAGCGCTCCGGCGCCACGTAGAGCAGCTTGTACTCGCGGGCGCGCAGCTTGCGCAGGCGGTCCGCCCGCTCCACGTCCGACAGGGACGAGTTGATGTACGTGGCCGGGATGCCCTTCGCGGTGAGCTGCTCCACCTGGTCCTTCATCAGCGCGATGAGCGGCGACACCACCAGCGTGATGCCCGGCAGGAGCAGCGCCGGGAGCTGGTAGCAGAGCGACTTGCCCGCGCCCGTGGGCATCACCACCACGGTGTTGCGGCCGCTGAGGACGGAGCTGATGACGGGCGCCTGGCCGGGGCGGAACTCCGACAGGCCGAAGTGCCGCACCAGTCCCCGCTGGGCATCTTCGAGGAAGGGCAGGGACTCCGTCATCGCGCGCATGTTCACCATCCTGGATCGGCCGTCAACGCCAATCCCCTCCGTGGGCACCGGTGCCCCCACCTCACAGCTCGAGCCCCGGAGGAAGGGGAACCGCCAGCGCGGCCCGTTTCCGCGCCACCTCCTGGCGCAGCGCCTCCGTCCGCTCCGGGTCCAGGCGGCCGTCCACGACGACGTCCCCCTCGCGCGCCCCCGGCGGCAGCCGCCAGCGCTCCACCGTGCAGGCCTGCCCCCCGTCGGCCCGCACCACCTGGGCCCGCGTGTCCTCCAGCACCTCCACGCGCACGGGGCTTGTCCCCAGCGCCAGCAGCACGCCCGCCCCCATCACCAGCCCCCGCCCGTGACGCACTTGCGCCGTCCCTCCCGCTCGCTGTCCGGCAGGATGCCCCGCTCCAGCATCGACACGAACGCGCTGTCCCCCACGACGACGTGGTCCAGGAGCTTCACGCCCAGGAGCCCCGCGGCCCGCGCCAGGTGCTCCGTGAGCCCCACGTCCTGGACGCTGGGCTCCGGGTCTCCCGAAGGGTGGTTGTGCGCGAACACGATGGCCGTGGCCCGCGAGGCGAGCACCGCGGCGAACACCTCGCGCGGATCCACCGGGCACGCGCTCAGCGTCCCTTCCGCCACCCGGGCGTCGTGCACCAGCACGTTGCGCGGGTTGAAGCACAGCACGTGGAACACCTCGCGCCTCAGCGCGCCCAGCGTGGGGGCCAGGTACGCGTGCACCTCCTTCGGGTTCCGCAGCCGGGGCCGCTTCTCCGCGGAGCGCTGCGCGCGCCGTCCCAGCTCCAGCGCCGCCAGCAGCCGGGACGTGCGGGCCGGCCCCACGCCCCGCCGTGCGCACAGCACGCGCGGATCCTCCTGCACCAGCGCCTTGAGCCCGCCCCTCGCCACGCCGTCCGCCGCGTCCCCCAACCCCTCCGTCCACAGGAGCCCCAGGAGCTCCAGGTCGGTGAGGGCCTCCGCGCCCAGCCGGAAGAGGCGCTCTCGCGCATCCCCCAGCGCCGAGCCGCGCGCCCTCACCGACCTGCCATTCGTGGCCTCCCCTTCGCCCGGCTCCGCCCACGCCTCACCGCCCTGTTCCATCCCGCCTCCCTCCACGCGGCGTGGGCTTGAGCAAGGCACGTGCCTTCGGGGTTCACTCCCGGACACCGTTGACGTGCCCGTCCAGCAACGCGCGAAGCGGCCCGGTGGCGGGACGGACAGCGATGCTCCACCCGCACTCCTGGCGTGCGAGGAGCCAAGAAGCGCGGCGGATGGCTAGAAGCGGGAGATGGCGAAGAAGCCCTTGATCTTCTCGTTCGTCTCTCGAAGCCGCTCGCTCAGCGTGCGGACGAACGTCCACAGGAGGACGTAGGCCAGGTCCTTGTCCGTGAACATCAGCTGGTCCAGCTTCGCGCGCTCGATGACCCACACCGTGCACGAGCTGTGGGCGATGGCGTCCGCGGAGCGGGGCGAATCCTCGATGACCGCCATCTCTCCGAAATACTGGCCGGGTTCGAGGATGGCGAGCGCCTCCTCCCCGATGCCCGGCACGGATTTGGAAATGCGCACCTTGCCGTCGGCGAGGATGAACATGTCCTGGCCGGTGTCGCCCTCGCGGAAGATGAAATCCCCGGCGGTGTGGGTCCGGGACTGGGCAATCCGGGCGACCTTGGCGAGCTGGCCCTGGGTCAATCCCTCGAAGAGCGCAACCTTCTTGAGGACAGCGGCATCCATGGGGTCCAGGTTCGTATCATGGCCAGGACGGCGGCGTCTGTTACCGTCCGGGCCCGTCAACGTATGAGCGCAGGAGGCGCCGTGTCGCAGGACAAGATCCAGAAGGTCACCATCATCGGCTCGGGCCCGGCGGGCTACACCGCCGCCATCTACGCGGCGCGCGCCAACCTGGAGCCCGTGGTGTTCGCTGGCGGCCCCACCCTGGAGCACCCCCAGCGCGTCCCGGGCGGCCAGCTCATGGTCACCACCGACGTGGAGAACTATCCCGGCTTCCCGGAGGGCATCACCGGTCCGGAGCTGATGGAGCGCTTCCAGAAGCAGGCGGAGCGCTTCAACACCGTCATCCACATGGAGAACATCACCAAGGTGGACTTCTCCCAGCGGCCCTTCCTGCTGGAGAGCGAGAGCGGCATCCAGGTGCGCTCGGAGACGGTCATCATCTCCACGGGCGCCACGGCCAAGTGGCTGGGCGTCAAGGGCGAGGACACCTACAAGAACCGCGGCGTGTCCGCGTGCGCCACCTGCGACGGCGCCTTCTACAAGAAGCAGGACGTGCTGGTGGTGGGCGGCGGCGACACGGCCATGGAAGAGGCCACGTACCTGGCGAAGATCGTCAACCACGTCACGCTTATCCACCGCCGCGACTCGCTGCGCGCGTCCAAGGTGATGCAGGAGCGCGCGCTCAACAACCCGAAGATCTCCTTCATGTGGAACTCCGCAGTGGAGGAGGTGGTGGGCAACGCGAAGGGGATGACGGGCGCCGTGGTGCGCAACCTCAAGACGGGGGATAGCCAGCTCGTGAACGCGCACGGCCTGTTCGTCGCCATCGGCCACACGCCGAACACGGAGCTGTTCCAGGGCATCCTGGAGACGCACCAGGGCGGCTACCTGAAGACGATTCCGGGCAGCACGCGCACCAACATCGAGGGCGTCTTCGCCTGCGGCGACGTGCAGGACAGCTACTACCGCCAGGCCATCACCGCGGCGGGCACGGGCTGCATGGCCGCCATCGACGCGGAGCGCTGGCTCATCGAGCACGGCGAGTAGGCCCCTCCTTTTCCTTTCCGTCCTTAGGCGAGACGACACGCGCATGAAGACGAAGCAGAAGACGGTGGCGGTGCACGCGGGCTCCCGGCTCACCGGGAGCAAGGCCGTGCCCGTCATCCCGCCCATCTTCCCGGCGGCGGTGAACTGGTTCGACAGCAGCGACGACCTGTCCGACGCGCTGGACGGAAAGGACTACGCCTACGCCCGCATCAGCGCGCCCAACGCCGCGCTGCTGGAGGAGGCGGTGGCGGCGCTGGAGGGCGCGGAGGCCTGCGTCGCCTACGCCAGCGGCATGGCCGCGCTGCGCTCGCTGTTCGACGCGCAGCCGTGGAAGGCCGGGGACGTGCTGGTGATGCCCACGGACGGCTACGGCGTCACCCGGGCGCTCTACAAGAACCTGTGCGCCCGCTGGGGCGTGGAGCTGGGCCCGCTCAACCAGACGGACGCGGACGCACCCGCGCGCATCCGGGAGTGGCGCCCGCGCCTGGTGCTGGCGGAGAGCATCTCCAATCCGCTGCTGCGCGTGCCGGACATCCGCGCGCTCGCGGAGGCGTGCCGGGACGCGGGGGCGGTGTTCGCGGTGGACGCGACGTTCCCGTCGCCCTTCGGCCAGCGCGCGCTGGAGCTGGGCGCGGACTACGCGGTGCAGTCCACCAGCAAGTGGCTCAACGGCCACAGCGACGCGCTGGGCGGCACGGTGAGCGGTTCCAAGGCGCGCATCGACCCGCTGCGGTCGGCGCGCATCCTGTCCGGCGACGTGCTGGGCCCCTTCGAGGCGTGGCTCACGCTGCGCGGCCTGCGCACGCTGCCCGTCCGCATGAAGGCCCACAACGAGCACGCCGCCCATGTGGCGAAGCGGTTGTCGGACTCGCCGCTGCTGGAGCGGGTCATCTACCCGGGCCTCTCTTCCCATCCGGACCACGCGGTGGCGGCGCGGGTGCTGGAGGGCGGCTTCGGGCCCATGGTGGCGTTTGAAATCAAGGGCGCGGGGCAGAAGGAAGGCGACCGGTTCCTGGAGGCGCTGCGGGTGGCCAAGCCCGGGCCTTCACTGGGAGACGTGGGCACGCTGGTGATGCACGCGGCCAGCGCCAGCGCCCGCCGGATGACGCCCCAGGAGCGCGCGCAGGCGGGCATCCGCGACAGCCTCATCCGCGTGTCCGTGGGGCTGGAGGATCCGGACGACGTGGCGGACGACCTGCTCGCCGCGGTGGCGAAGGGGGCCGGCCGGTGAAGATGGTGGACGTCGGCGACAAGCCGAAGACGGAGCGCGTGGCGGTGGCCACCGCGCGCCTCAGGATGCTGCCCGCGACGCGTGAGCGCATCCTGGCGGGGAAGGTGGAAAAGGGGGACGTGCTCGCGGCGGCGCGGCTCGCCGGCATCATGGCCGCCAAGCGCACCCCGGACTTCGTGCCCCTGTGCCACCCCATCGCGCTCGCGGGCGTGGACGTGACGCTCGCGCCGGTGGACGAAGGGCTGGAGATCCGCGCGCGGGTGAAGACGGTGGACCGCACGGGCGTGGAGATGGAGGCGCTCACGGCCGCGTGCGCGGCGGCGCTCACCGTCTATGACATGTGCAAGAGCGTGGACCGGGGCATGGTCATCGAAGCGGTGCAGCTGGACCACAAGTCCGGCGGCCGCTCCGGCACGTGGGAGCGCGAGGAAAAGGCCGCGTCGCCCAGGCCCGCCGCCGCGCCGAAGTCCCGCCGCAAGACGTCCCGGCCCCGCGCCGCGCGCTGAGGCTCAGGGCGCGGCCTGGCGCTTCGCTTCCGCGCGCAGCCGCTCCAGGAAGAAGGCCACCACCACCAGCGAGTGCGTGATGTGGCCTTCCAGGATGAGCCGGGGCAGGTCCGCTCTCGGGTACAGCTCCACGGCGATGTCCTCGCCGTCGTCCGGGTTCCCGTCGCTCACGCGCTCGCAGTCGAGCGCCAGGTAGCTGAAGCAGCGGTTGGACTGGAAGGCCGGGTTGGGGTGCACGTCGCCCAGCGGCTCCAGCCGTCCGGCGCGGTAGCCCGTCTCCTCCTCCAGCTCGCGCACGGCGGCCGTGGCCGGGTCCTCTCCAGGGTCGATGACGCCGCCCGGCACCTCCAGCGTCGGCGCGTCGATGCCGAAGCGGAACTGGCGCACCATCACCAACTCGTCCTGCTTCGTCACCGCGATGACGTTCACCCAGTCCGCGCACTCCAGCCGCACGCGCCCGTGCTCCAGGTTCGTGCGCGGGTCGGCCACCACGTCCTCGCGCACCTGCACCACCGTGAAGTCGTGCACCAGCCCGCGGCGCAGGCGCGGCCAGGGCTTCACCTTCGACTCGGACGCGGACGCCATGCGGGGGTTCCCTTTCAGTTGAGCAGCTCGGCCCGCTCGCGCAGCTCCCGCGCGGACAGCTCCAGGCGCTCGCGGTCCGGCGCGTCCGGCGACAGCTCCAGGCAGCGCTCCACGTCCTTCAGCGCCGCGCGGAAGGCGCCCATCGTGGTGAGCAGCGACGCGCGCGTGCGCAGTTCGCCCGGGTGGTCCGGGGCCAGGAGCAACAGCAGGTCCACCACCGCCAGCCCCTGCTGGCTGTCGTCGCGCCCCAGGTACACGCGGCGCAGGTTGGACAGCATGCGGTACGCGATGAGCTCCACCGGCGCGGGCGCGAGCATCGCCCGGTCGAACTTGAGCTGCGGCGCCACGCGCTTGAGCAATTCCTCGCAGCCGTGCTCCGTGAGGATGTCGCCGTGGTGGAAGGGGTCCATCACCAGCTTGTGGTCGCCCGCGTCGCACGCCACCAGGAAGTGGCCGGGGAAGGGGACGCCGTACAGCGGGATGCCCGCGCGGCGCGCGACCTCCAGGTAGAGCACGGACAGCGTGATGGGCAGCCCCACCTTCCGCTCCAGCACCCGGTCCAGGAAGCTGTTGTCCGGCGAGTGGTAGTCGTCCTCGTTGCCCCGGAAGCCCTCGATGTCCGCCAGCACGTGGCGCAGGGCGCGTAAGGGGGCCAGGGCCTCGCCCTTCTCTCGCAGCCGCTCCGCCTCCACCTGCACCCGCGCGGCCAGCGCGTCCAGCGTGTGCAGACACGCCGGGGCGTCCAGGTCCTCACGGCCCAGCGTGGCGATGGCCAGGGCCGCCAGGTCCAGCCGGGGCGGGTCCGCGGCCAGGGAAGACACCAGCCGCTCGCGCGCCAGGGGCGGGCCGAATCCAGAGGGAAAACTCACGGTGCGCACCTGTAACCCACGGAAGCTCCTCACGGCAAAGGCAGGCGGCCGAGCGTCAGGCGCCCGGCGGCGACGCGGGCAGGCGTCCCTTGATTTCCGCCCGGATGGCCATGTGCGCGGAAATCAGCCCGGCCAGGATGCCGTCCTCGAACTCGAAGGAGGGGTGCTCCTTGAGCTCGGGGAAGTCGTGCGGGTTGCGCAGCTCCTCCGGCCCGATGTTGGGCACCGCCTCGCGCGCCAGCCGCAGCACCTTCGCCTGCTGCTGGGCAATCATCCGCTCGTAGAGGGGAGAGGCCAGGGCCAGGAACTCGTTCGCCGTCTCTTCCGTCATGGTGTGTGCCTCTAACCTCACTCTTGGGCGATGTCCCACTTCATGCGTCGGTAGGTGTAACGGAAGGCCTCGGCGTTCGCTTCGATGGCGTCCCCCGTGGCCTCCCGCCCGTCCAGGAAGGCGACGAAGTCGAACTGCCGGCCGGGCTGGCCATATTCAGCGTCGAACACGCGCACGAGCTCGTTCGCCGGCAGCGTCCTGCGCCCCGCCACGCTCACCAGGGGGATGTCCAGGCCCTTCATGTCCTTCGACGGGGCGTAGGACTTCCACACCAGCTCCGTGCACACCAGCGACTGGTCGGAGAAGAAGTCGAAGTTGAAGTCGTACGGCCGGCCCTGGAAGGTGAAGGCGCGCAGGATGGCGCGGGCCTTGTCCACCTGGGACACCCGGGGCCGCAGCACGCCCAGGTAGTCCACGTGCATGCCGTGCTCCACGCCGGTGAAGCTCACGCCCTCGCTGATGGATTCGATGATGCGCACGGGGTCTCCGTGCGCGTCCTTGCCGGTGTACTCGGCCCACTTCGCGGGGAACGCCTTCGCGAGGTGGGCGGTGAACGTCTCCGGGTGGCCGGGCAGCGTGGCCACCCAGGCCTTCACCTCCGGGTCCGTGTCGAACGCCAGGGCCAGCTCCTGCGCGGTGCCCAGGTACAGCTCCGCGTGCGGCCAGAAGCCCGGCAGGCCGATGTTGGACAGGAACCAGTTCTGCCGCGCGACCATCACGTCGCCCGGGGCCATGCGCGGCAGCAGCGCCAGCGTCTGCTCCCGGGAGATGAGCGGCCGGCCGGAGCGGTGCACGCGCGTGTCGCCCATCCACTCGGCCACCGTCTTCTGCACCGGGAACACCGCGCGCGCCGTCGTGTCCTGGGTGAGGTCCGCGGCGGCCTTGGCGAAGAGCACCGGGCCGCGCTTCAAGAGGCGTGCGCGGGCAGCCCGGCTGTCCTCCCGCATCGCCTGGAAGAGCGCGGGGACGCCGGGCTCGCTCAGCACGCCGGACTTCGCCAGCACCGGGTGCAGCGTCGCGCGGTAGCCGTCGCCCGTGAAGAGCTGCGTGCTGGTGCCCACGTGGACGACCTTCTCCTTGAAGCGGCTGAAGGCCCTGGCGGGCAGGCCGTACGCGGGGCCAGGCTCGTCCAGCAGCACCTCCAGCTGCGCCTGTCCCCCGGCGAGGTCCGCGAAGGCCATGCCCTGCGCCAGCTCCGACGCGAGCGCCGCGTGGGTGAGGAGGAAGCCCCAGGCGTGCTTCTTCGGCTGGGTGAGGGCGGGCACCTTGAGGAAGTCCCAGTAGCGCTGTCGCACCACCTCCGTGGTGACGAAGCAGTCGAAGAAGGCGGCCCAGGTAGACACCAGCAGCTGCTTCTCGTCCGGAGTGTACGGCACGTCCTTGTCGCGCCGGTACAGCGCCTTGGAGCGGAAGGCCTCCTCCCGCAGGCGGCGCAGCCCCTCGGTGCCCTGGCGCAGCATCTCCAGGTCGCGGCGGGCCTGGGCGACGAAGGCCGCGTCATCCAGCGCGTAGACGTCGCGCGGGGCCTGGCTGGCGGGCGGGGCGGGGACGGCGGACGGCGGGTCGGCGGGGGGGCTGGCGAGCGTGAGCCAGGCGGCGAGCAGGGAGGCGGCGGACATCGGGGGAGGACTCCGGCGGGCGTTGGCGCGGCGGAAGACTCTACCCCGAAGCGGACGCGGGCAAGGCGGCCGGTCCCTCGCCCGCCCGGCGTCGTAGGAGGAGGCGGGGGCCAGGGTGGCCCGGGGCGGGCGTCATCCCCACGTTGTTCCCTGGATGGACGCTCGGGCATGGACGCCCGGGCGCAAGAAAGGTGGAAGGCACGATGGCTTACGGAAAGGCGGAGGATCCGGCGCGCTCCATCACCCCGCATCTGGATGGGGTGGAGTACCCGGCGACGCGTGAGGAACTCGTCGAGGCCGCCGCGGACAGCGAGGCCCCGGTCGACATCATCAACATCCTCAAGTCCCTGCCTCAGAAGGAGTACATGTTGCGCGAGCACGTGCTGCGCGACCTGGCGGAGGCCGAGCGCCGCTTCGCGATGAACGGCCTGAAGGACGACGACGGCGTGGACCGCGACCGGCGCAACATCGGGCGCGACCGCATCGAAGGGGCCTCCAACGGGGAGACGCGTCACCCGTAGTGTCGCCCGCGCGGTGACACCTTCAGCGGAAGCGGTGCAAGACGCTCGCGGGCGCCCTGGCTTTCTGCCAGCGTTCGCGAGCGCATGCGTCCTGGTCTCCCGTGGTGGTGTCTCGTGCTGTCGCTGGCTGCCGGGTGCACGTCCCGGTATCCGCCGCTCAACCCCGCGCCGGGGCTGCCGCCGCCGGTGCGTCTGGACTTCAAGCCCCCCGTGGACCGCCTCCTCACCGAATCCGTGCGCGCCACCCGCACCCTCCAGCGCGAGGGCCAGCCGGAAGTGCGCGACGAGGCCGCGTTCACCACCGAGACGCGCTTCACCCCGTCCGACGGCGGCTGGCGCGTGGCCCAGGCCGTGCGCACCCCGCGCCAGGTGCATGACGGACAGGACGTGCCGTCCCTGTCCGGCGCCGTGCTGGAGCGCTTCACGCTGCGCATGCAACTGGCGGCGGACGGCACCTTCGTGAAGCTGGTGGGCCCGGAGGCCGCGCAGGACGCGCTGCGGCAGGTGGCGCCCGAGGGCACCGGCGTGCCGGAGGTGGAGCGCTTCTTCACCCCGGAGGCGCTGGAGACGCGCGCGCGCCGCGAGTGGGAGGCGAAGTACGCGGGCCTGCTGCAGCGCAACCTGGTGGAGGGCCAGCGCACGTGGGCGGTGGACGTCGTGACCGTGGACGGCGAGGAGCGTGCCTACCTGCTGGAGCGCACGGTGGAGGGCACGCGGCCCACGACGTTCGGCGACGCGGTGGTGCTGTCGCTCAAGTGCCTGGACACGCTGCCGGCGAAGGCGCCCGCGGAGCTGCGGGCCGCGTGGACGGAGGCCGGTTCGCCGGAGCTGGCGAAGGGCGTGACGTGTGAAGGTGAGCAGGTGGTGGCGTGGGGCCGGTTCATCCCGGTGCGCCGCCTGTTGAAGGTGAAGGCGGTGGGGAAGGGCGGGACGCTGACGCTCACCACCGAGTCCCAGGCGGAAGCACTCCAGGAGGAAGGGCCATGAGCCACGACGAGTACCTCATCGAGGACGACGCGGGTGTGAAGCGCGTGGTGCAGGAAGCCAGGCGCGTGGCGGTGCTGGGCATCAAGACGGAGGACCACTCCGCCCAGCCCGCGTACTACGTGCCGGAGTACCTGGCGAAGGCGGGCGTGGACGTGGTGCCGGTGCCCGTCTACTACCCGGACGCGAAGGTCATCCTGGGCAAGCCCGTGTACCGCAAGCTGGTGGACATCCCGGGCGACATCGACGTCGTGGACGTGTTCCGCAGGCCCGGCGACATCGACCAGCACGTGGACGACATCATCGCGAAGAAGCCCAAGGCGGTGTGGTTCCAGTCCGGCATCCGCAACGACGACGCGGCGAAGAAGCTGGCGGCCGCCGGCATCCGCGTGGTGCAGGACCGCTGCCTGATGGTGGACCACCGCCGCTACAGCGGGCGCTGACGGCTCCGGCCCTGACGGCTCCGGCCGGAAAAGACAACGGCCCTCCGCACCCCGAAGGGCACGGAGGGCCGCGTGGCCGCGCGTGGAGGGCGGCGGCCTTTCGTCAGGCTCAGTAGTTGCCGGAGATGACCTTGGGCAGGGCCTTCTGCAGGTCCGGCAGCGGGCCAATCTGCCGCGAGTCCGCGGCCTGGGCCGTGCCGTTGTTGCGCAAGAGGCCGCGCATCTGCACGGACGTCAGCAGCCGGCCGTTGGCCTTCGCCACGCCCTGGGCGCTGACCGCGGTGCCCACGATGATGGGCGACGCGCTGGACGTGCCGCTGAAGGTGGACGTGTAGTACTGGTCCTCGCCGTAGGCGCTGCCGAAGCGGTCGCCGTAGCCGGTGGTGACGACCTGCTCACCCCAGCCGTGCACGTTCACGCGCTGGCCGAAGTTGGTCCAGCACATGGGCACGCGCGTGGTGGCGGTGCTGGCGCCCACGATGATGGCGCCCGAGTCACGCGTGGCCGGGTTGAACAGGCCGCCGTAGGCCGCCGCGTCCAGGTTCGCGCTGCCGTTGCCCGCCGCCTCCACCACGATGACGCCGTTGGCGGTGGCGTTGCGGATGGCGTCGAAGTTGTCCTGCCAGTACTCCATCGCGATGTAGTTGCACTGGGACGTGTTGCACGTGCAGGCCGTGCCGTCGTTGGGGCCGCCCGCGTGCAGCTCGATGAGGATGACGCCGCCCGCGCCCACCGCCGCCGCCGCGTTGGTGATGGCGCTCGCGGTGCTCTGCGCGCCAATGGCCTCCACGCCCGGCGTCGCCGCGTTGGCGATGCCCGTCACGCCGTAGCCGTTGGAGGTGCCGATGATTTCCCCCAGCACCGCGGTGCCGTGGTTGCGCCAGCCCAGGTCGTTGAACTGCGTGCCGCCCACGCGGAAGAACGTGGGGAAGTCCTCGTGCGTGGTGCGCCAGCCACCCTCGATGTCCACGAACTTCACGTTGGTGCCCCGGCCGCCCGTCACCGTCCACGCGTACGTCGCGTTGACGCCGGAGGGCGCCGCGTTGAGGTAGCCCTGGTTGGCCTGGTACAGCGGCGTGGTGGGCGGCAGGTCCGCGGCCGACAGCAGCGCGCGCAGCCCCGCCTCCATGGCGAAGTTCACCATCGCCGGCTCCGCGGGCGGCGCCGCGTAGGCCGTCTCCACGCTGGACACGCGGTTGAGCGCCGCCACCAGGTCCGCCACGGTGTCCGCGGTGGTGCCGGGCAAGAGCGGTACTTCGAAGTACAGGTTCAGGTCCGCCAGCTGCTCGCCGCCCTTCGCCTCACCGGACGCCTTGCTCGCGTCCAGCGCGGCCTCCTCGGCCTGGAACACGCGGTCCAGCGAACCGATGCGCGGCGCACGCTCCAGCAGCGCCACCACCTCCGCCAGGTCCGCCTCCACGCGCGCGGAGTCCAGGCGCAGGCCGGACAAGAGCTCCCGCTCGCTGGCGCTCCGCTCGGAAGCGAGGGCGCGCAGCGCGTCGCCGCGCAGGCGCACGTGGCTGCCCTCGTGGAACTTCACCACCAGCCGCTCCACGAACGTCCCCGCGGGCAGCTCGCGCCCGGTGGGCTTCGCGACCAGCGCGCGCGGCGCCAGCCTGGGCGCGGCGCCAGCAGCAGGGGCCAACGCCAGCAGGGACACAGCCATGACCGCGCCACGCAGGGGGCGCGGGGACAGCGTCGACTTCAGCATGGACTTCCTCCGGGATGGACAGCATCCCCACCATGCCACGCCGGTCTGTCATTCAAATCAGGCTATTCTGCTATTTCTGTCCTATTGATTTATTCAGCCCTCGTTGAACCCGCCGGGCGTGCGAAGGCCCTCAGGTGCTCTGCTCGAACGGGACGGGGGGCCGGGCCAGGGCGCGCTCGGCGGACAGCCGGGCCTGGTCCAGCGCGTCGAAGCCGCGCTCCAGGGTGGTGGGCGTCACCGGCGGCAGGTTGGAGACGACGACGTAGACGGGCACGTTGCGCGTCTGGAGCACGGTGAGCTGGAGGCGGAAGTGGTCTCTGCGGAGCGCGGCGGACCCGGCCGCCAGGCCCTGCGGATAGGCCATGGGGCCGCCCACCACCTTGCGCGTCCGGCTGGGCAGGAAGTGCACGAGGATGGCGTCCAGGTCCTTGCCGATGGCGCTCTCCTGGAGCGACAGCGCGGGCGCCTTGTCCACGAGGCCGCCGTCCCAGAACAGCTGTCCGTCCAGCGGCACCGCGCGGAACAGGCCCGGGTACGCGCAGGTGGCGTGGACGCGCGGGGCCAGCTCCCCGGTGGTGAACACCTGGTGCGTGCCGTGGGTGAGGTTGGCCGCGGTGAGCAGCAGCGGGTGCGGCAGGTCCTCGAAGGTGGACACCGGCAGCGTGGACTCCAGGAGCCGCCGGAAGCGCTCGCCCTTGAGCAGGCCCGTGAAGCCGTGCCCCTGCGACGCCACGTTGAACACCGCGCCAATGGGGTCCGGGTCCCAGAAGTTGGCGCGCGTCTGGCTCAGCACCAGCTCCTCCAGCTTCGGCATGGACATGCCCGCCGCCGCGTACGCCGCCACCATCCCGCCCGCGGACGTGCCCGCGTACGCGTGGGGCTTCAGGCCGGAGCCGTGCAGCCCCTTCAGGAAGCCTGCGTGGCCGTAGAAGCCGAAGTAGCCCGCGGAGAGGACCAGCCCGAACCGCTTGCCGTCGAGCAGGGAGTGCAGCGTGGAGGAGGGCGCCATACCGGATTTCTACGGGATGGGTGCAACCCAAGGCAACGCAATGCGTTGGCGGGGCCATTGTGTCGGAGTCAGAGCATCGATATATGTTGATGGCTCGATATGGACGTCCTCTCCCAATCCTTCCGTGTCCTGGGCGACACGACGCGGCTGCGAATCCTGCGGTTGGTGGCCCAGGCGCCGCTGAACGTGACGGAACTGGTGTCGCTGGTGGGGGTGGCCCAGTCGTCGGTGTCGCACCACCTGTCGAAGCTGAAGGGGCTGGGGCTCATCCGGGAGGAGCGGCAGGCGGGCTTCACGTACTACTCGCTGGCGCTGGAGTCGGATGACTCGCGCTGGCCGCTCGTCCGGCTGGCCCGCGAGGCGGAGGACGCGGCGGGGGACTCCGCGCGGCTCAACGACCTGTTGCGCGCCCGGGAGGACCGGCAGGCGCTCAACGAGCGGCTCCTGGAGCCCGGCCAGTCGTGGTTCCTCTGGGCGGGCGCGCTGGCGTCGCTGCTGCCGCCCCTGGACGTGGCGGACTTCGGCTGCGGCACCGGGGTGTTCAGCCGGGCCATGGCGCGGTGGGCGCGGCACGTGTGGGCCATCGACCAGAGCGAGGACGCGCTGTCCCAGGCTCGAACTCTGGCCCTGCGTGACGAACTGAAGAACATCACGTTCCTGCGCGAGGACCTGCACCGGCTGTCCCTGGCCGGTGGGCGCATGGACCTGGTGGTGATTTCGCAGAGCCTCCACCACGTGGAGTCGCCCGCGGCGGTGGTGGCGGAGGCCGCGCGGCTGCTCAAGCCGGGCGGCCGGTTGGTGGTGCTGGAGCTGTTGCCGCACGAAGAGAAGTGGGTGCTGGAGCGGCTGGGGCACCGGCACCTGGGCTTTTCGCCCGAAGTCCTCGAAGCGGCCCTTCGCGAGGCCGGCTTCACGTCGTTCACCCGCGAGACGCACGCGCGCGACGGGGCCAGTCCCTTCCGCGTCTTCCTGCTGACCGGAGTCAAACCGTCATGACGAGCCACATCGCCCACCCCCTGCCGCTCCCCCCCGGGGAGCACGGCCAGCGCGTGGAGGCGCTGAAGGCCGCGATGCGCGAGCGCATCCTCGTGCTGGATGGCGCCATGGGCACGCTCCTGCAGAACCACCAACTGGTGGCGGCGGACTTCGGCGGCGCGGAGTACGAGGGCTGCAACGAGCACCTGGTCCTCACCCGCCCGGACGTCATCGAGGGCATCCACGCGAAGTACTTCGCCGCGGGCGCGGACGTGACGGAGACGGACAGCTTCGGCGGCACGCCGGTGGTGCTGGCGGAGTTCGACCTGGGCCACAAGGCGCATGAAATCAACGTCGCCGCGTCCCGCCTGGCGCTGAAGGCCGCCAAGGCCGCGGAGGCGAAGGACGGCCGGATGCGCTGGGTGGCGGGCTCCATTGGCCCCACCACCAAGGCCATCAGCGTCACGGGCGGCATCACCTTCGAGGAGCTGGTGGACAACTTCGCCGTGCAGGCGGAAGCGCTCGCCGTGGGCGGCTCCGACTACCTCCTGGTGGAGACGGCGCAGGACACGCGCAACGTGAAGGCGGCGCTGCTGGGCATCGACCGGGCGTTCCGGAAGCTGGGCTGGAAGCTGCCGGTGGCGGTGTCCGGCACGATCGAGCCCATGGGCACGATGCTCGCGGGCCAGTCCGTGGAGAGTCTGGCCACGTCGCTGGAGCACACGGACCTCTTGTACCTGGGGCTCAACTGCGCCACGGGTCCGGACTTCATGACGGACCACATCCGGTCGCTGTCGTCCATGAGCCCGTTCCCCGTGTCGTGCGTGCCCAACGCGGGCCTGCCGGACGAGAACGGTCAGTATCTGGAGTCGCCGGAGATGATCTCCCGGTCGCTCAAGCGCTTCTGTGACAGCGGGTGGATCAACGTGGTGGGCGGCTGTTGCGGCACGCACGCGGGCCACATCGAGTCGCTCGCCGCGATGGTGAAGGGCTTGAAGCCGCGCACGGAAGTGCCGAAGCCGCGCTCGTCGCTGTCCGGCGTGGACTACCTGGAGGTGACGGACGAGCAGCGCCCCATCATCGTGGGCGAGCGCACGAACGTCATCGGCAGCAAGAAGTTCAAGGAGCTCATCGTCGCGGGTGCGTTCGACGACGCGTCGGAGATTGCCCGCGCCCAGGTGCGGCGGGCGGCGCAGGTCATCGACATCTGCCTGGCGAACCCGGACCGGGACGAGCTGGAGGACATGCGCCACTTCCTGGAGGTGGTGGTCAAGAAGGTGCGCGTGCCGCTGATGATCGACTCGACGGACGAGAAGGTCATCGCCATGGCGCTCACGTACTGCCAGGGCAAGGCCATCATCAACTCCGTCAACCTGGAGGACGGCGAGGAGCGCTTCGAGAAGGTCGTCCCCCTGGCGAAGGCGTTCGGCGCGGCGCTGGTGGTGGGCTGCATCGACGAGGTCGGCATGGCCGTCACGCGCGACCGCAAGCTCGCCGTGGCCGAGCGCAGCTACGAGCTGCTCACCCAGAAGTACGGCATGCGCCCGGAGGACCTGTACTTCGACCCGCTCGTCTTCCCCTGCGCCTCCGGCGACGCGCAGTACACCGGCAGCGGCGTGGAGACGATTGAAGGCGTGCGCCTCATCAAGCAGCGCTTCCCGCAGTGCCGCACGGTGCTGGGCATCAGCAACGTGTCCTTCGGCCTGCCCACCGCGGGCCGCGAGGTGCTCAACTCCGTGTTCCTGTACCACTGCGTGCAGGCGGGCCTGGACATGGCGCTCGTCAACTCGGAGAAGCTGGAGCGCTACCCGTCGCTGCCCGAGGAGGAGCGCAGGCTGTCCGAGGACCTCCTCTACAACCGGGGCACGGACCCGGTGACGCCCTTCGCGGCGCACTTCCGCGAGCGCAAGCCCGCGCGCGCACAGGTGAGCAGCCTGCCGCTGAACGAGCGGCTGCAGCGCTACATCGTCGAGGGCACGCGCGACGGCCTGACCGCGGACCTGGACCTGGCGATGAAGGAGATGGCGCCGCTGGACATCATCAACGGGCCGCTGATGAAGGGCATGGACGAGGTGGGCCGCCTCTTCGGCGCCAACGAGCTCATCGTCGCGGAGGTGCTCCAGAGCGCGGAGTCCATGAAGGCGGCGGTGAGCCACCTGGAGCCGCACATGAGCAAGACCCAGGCGGCGTCGCGCGGGAAGATCGTCCTCGCGACGGTGAAGGGGGACGTGCACGACATCGGCAAGAACCTGGTGGAGATCATCCTCGCCAACAACGGCTTCCAGGTGGTGAACCTGGGCATCAAGGTCCCGCCGGAGCAGCTGGTGCTGGCGGTGAAGGAGCACCGGCCGGACATCCTGGGCCTGTCCGGCCTGCTGGTGAAGAGCGCGCACCAGATGGTGGCCACCGCGGAGGACCTGAAGCGCGCGGGCGTGGAGACGCCCATCCTGGTGGGCGGCGCCGCGCTCAGCCGCAACTTCGTGGACCGCAACATCGCCCCGGCCTACGGCGGCGGCACCGTGGCCTACGCGCAGGACGCGATGAACGGCCTGGAGCTGGCGAAGCAGATTGTCGAGCCGGGCGCGCACGCGAAGCTGCGGGACGACCTGGCCGCGCGGCGGCTGAAGCTGGCGCAGGAGGCGAAGGACCGCCCCGCGCCCGCCGCCCCGGTGCGCCGCTCGCGCAGCACGGAGGTGCCGGTGCTGGACGCGGTGCCGCCCGCGCCGGACTTCGCGCGGCACGTGCTCACCAACACGCCGTTGGATCACATCTGGAAGTTCATCAACCCGGTGATGCTCTACGGCCGCCACCTGGGCCTGCGCACGTCGTCGCGCGCGCTGGGCACCCCGGCGGAGGCGGAGCTGGCGAAGACGGAAGAAGGGCGCAAGGCGCTGGCGCTGAAGGAGGCGGTGGAGGAGCTGAAGACGCTCCTGCGCGGCGGCGTGATGCACGCGCGCTCGGTGTTCCAGTTCTTCAAGGCGGCCAGCGACGGCGACCGCGTGCTCCTCTTCGACGGCACCACGGGCGAGCCGGTGACGTCCTTCGACTTCCCCCGGCAGGACAAGGACAACGGCCTGTGCCTGGCGGACTACGTGCGGCCGCTGCAGAACGGCAAGCCCGTGGACGCGCTGTCGCTGTTCGTCACCACGGCGGGCTCGGGCATCCGCGAGCTGGCGGACGGCTTCAAGGCGAAGGGCGAGTTCCTCAAGATGCACGCGGTGCAGGCCCTGGCGCTGGAGACGGCGGAGGGCTACGCGGAGCTGCTGCACACGCAGCTGCGCAGCATGTGGGGCTTCCCGGACCGGGCGGACATGACGATGCTGGAGCGCTTCCGCGCGGAGTACACCGGCAAGCGCTACTCGTTCGGCTACCCGGCGTGCCCCCGGCTGGAGGACCAGACGAAGCTGTTCGCCGCGCTCAAGCCGGAGGAGATCGGCGTGCAGCTCACCGACGGCTGCATGATGGAGCCCGAGGCAAGCGTGTCCGCCATCGTCTTCCACCACCCGAACGCGACGTATTTCTCGGTGACTTGATGCGTTGGGGCCCGAAGCCCGGGCCCTGCCGCGCCGGACGGGTTAGATTGCCGCCATGCCTTCGCCCACCATCCGTCGCGCCGTCCAGCTCCTGCCCGCGTGTGCCACGACGGGCATCGGCAGCCTGCCGCACACCCAGGTGGAACTGGGTCTGCAAGCCGCGCTCGCCATGGACATCCCGTTCCTGCCGCAGTTGCCGGTGGGGCACCCGTCGGAGCTGATGATCCCCGCCGCGCTGGAGGGCCTGCCGGGCCTGCGCTTCGACGAGGACGGCGTCTGCACGGTGGACGTGGACGCGTGGAACGCCGGGCGCGCGGCCTTCGAGGCGCGGCTGGACGCGGCGCTCACCTCCGGGGACCTGGAGTCCTTCGAGCCCACCGCGGACGCGTGCCGCGCGTGGAAGCCATTCCTCTGGGAGGTGGAGCACCGCAAGCTCGCCTTCGCGAAGGCGCAGCTGTCCGGCCCCTTCACGGTGCGCTCCGTGGTGCGCACCGCGACGGGTGAGCCGGTGCTGGCGGTGCCGGGCCTGGACGCGGCGCTGTACCGGCTGGTGATGGTGCGCGCGCTGGCCATGGTGCGCGCCCTCAAGCGCACGGGCACCACGCCCCTGTTCTACCTGGACGAGCCCGGCCTCTACGCCTACGTGCGGCTGAACCCCCAGCACCTGCTGGCGCAGCAGGAGCTGCGGCTCTTGGTGGTGGCGCTGCAGCGCGAGGGCGCGCTCGTGGGCGTCCACTGCTGCGGCAACACGGACTGGGGCGTGCTGCTGGACGCGCAGGCGGATCTCGTCTCGCTGGACGTGCGGCTGTCGCTGGACGCGATGCTGGAGGAGACGGACGCGCTGAAGCGCTTCCTGGACTCCGGCGCCACGCTGAGCCTGGGCGTCATCCCCACGGACCTGGCGTCCACGTATTCGGTGGAGGAGCTGGCGGACTCGGTGGAGGCGTCGTTGAAGGCGGCGCTGCCGGGGGACATCGGCTTCTCGCGCGCGCTGTCCACGGTGCTGCTGACGCCCGCGTGCGGCCTGGCGATGCGCTCGGTGATGGACGCGGAGCGCATCCTGGAGGAGCTGAAGCAGGCGCAGCGCCGGCTGAAGCGGGCACTCGAGTCCGAGCGCCCGGCCCTCCAGGGACTGCCGCCCGCGCACTGAAGAACGCGGGCGGCCGTAACGCGACGGACTACTGGCGGCCGAGCCGCAGCTCGCGCTCGGCCTGGTGCCAGTCGTGTTCGGGGTTGCCGTGCGTGCCGCCCCGGGCCTGGAAGATTTCGTAGGCGCGGCGGGCGATCTGCTCCTGCGTGGGCGCCGCGGTCTTGCTCGTGGGCGCGCTCGCCGTGGCCGCCGGCTTCTTGTCTTCGGTCCGCTCGGGAGCGGCCTTGGGCGCGGGGTTCGGTTGCGACTTCTGCGCGTTCTGACGGGCCATGGGGCTTCCTCCTGGAAAAGGCGGCCTGAAGCTTCGGACGCGCCCCCTGCATCACGGAAGAGACCCAAGGCGTGCGGGGTTGCCGGAGCGACATCCCAGGTCGCGAAGTGTTGAGGGACCAACGGGCCATCCCGCTCGGAAAATCCATCAGCGGAATGGCCCCGGACGCATGGTCCGTGGATTGAAAGCCGCCAGACGCTTCAGCGCCCGGTCGCCTTCCTGGCGACGCGGCCGGGAGCCTTCTTCGCGGGCACGGCCTCACCGCCCATCACGCCATGCCCCAGCGCCGCGTCGAGCGCGCGCTGCATCGCGGTGCTCATGCCCAGCGCCTCCGCCTCTTGCGGCGTGCACCAGCGCAGCTCCTGGAACGCGGCGGACTTCGTGGGGCGCTTGTCGCCCGTCACGCGCAGCAGCCGCAGCGTGAGGTCGCGGTGGGTGAGCTGCCGGCGCACGCTGTCCAGCGTGCCCTCCAACGTGAGCGTCGCGCCCAGCGTCGTGGACAGCCGCTCCGTCGCCTCCGCCTCCGGCGTGTCCTCCTCCACCTCCACGGCGGGCAGCTCCCACAGGCCGCCGAAGAGGCCCTTGTCCGCGCGGCGCGCGAAGAGGAGCGTGCCCGCGTGCGGCCACACGGCCAGCGCCAGGAACAGCTTGCGGGGCGCGGCGCGCACCTTGGCCGGCGGCAGCTCGTCCACGCGGCCCTTCTTGAACGCGATGCACCCGTCGCGCACGGGGCACAAGAGGCACAGCGGGGACTCCGGCCGGCACACCGTGGCGCCGTGCTCCATCAGCGCCTGGTTGAAGTCCCCGGGCCGCTCGCCCTTCACCAGCGCGGAGGCCAGCGCCCAGAGCGTGGCCTCGCGGTCGCGGTCGCCGGGCAGCCCCTCCACCTCGAAGAGGCGCGACAGCACGCGCGCCACGTTGCCGTCCACGATGGGCGCCTCCTCCCCGAACGCGATGGAGGCCACGGCCCCCGCGGTGTAGCGCCCGAAGCCGGGCAGGGTGAGCAGCTCCTCCGCCGTGGAGGGCAGCTTCCCGCCGAAGCGCTCCACCACCTCCTGCGCCGCGCGGTGCAGGTTGCGCGCGCGTGAGTAGTAGCCCAGCCCCTTCCACCCGGAGAGCACGTCGTCCAGGGGCGCGGAGGCCAGGGCCTTCACCGTGGGAAAGCGCGCGAGGAAACGCTCCCAGTACGGGATGACCGTGGACACCTGCGTCTGCTGGAGCATGACCTCGCTGAGCCAGATGGCGTACGGGTCGCGGGTGCGGCGCCAGGGCAGGTCGCGCTTGTTCCGGTCGTACCAGGAGAGCAGCGGGCCATGCAGGCCCGCGTGGCGTTCAGGGGAGACGGGGGCGGGGAGGGTCCCGGAATCGGTGCGCTTGCGTGGGCTCATGTGATTCTTCGCGGGGGAGGCGCGGCACCATACCCGTACGGTCGGGTGCACCCGGCGTTTTTACCGACGGCAGGGGGCGGTTGTCCGGCCGGCCGTCCCCCTTCTGGCGGGACGGGCGATCGTCTATAGGATGCCCGCGTCCATGGCCCGCCCACCCATCACCAACGACTTCTCCTGGTCCAAGAGCCGCCACGAGAAGTTCTCCGAATGCCTCCGGGCCTACTACCTCTACTACTACCGCTCCTGGGGCGGCTGGGAGGCGGAGGCGGCCCGGGACGTGCGCGAGCTCTACGTCCTCAAGAAGCTGCACAACCGCTACACCTGGGCGGGCAGCATCGTGCACGAGGCCCTCAAGGACGTGCTGCTGGACTGGCGCGCCGGCCGTGAGGTGGACCCCGCGAAGGTGGAGGCGCGCACGCACCGGCTGATGCAGGACGACTTCCGGCACTCGCGCTCCAAGGCGTACTGGACGACGAAGTACCGCAAGCCCTTCACCGGCCTCGCGGAGCACGAGTACGGCGAGGAAATCCCCAACGAGGCCTGGAAGCAGAACTTCGAAACGGTGCGCTCCGCGCTCGCGTGGTTCTTCCAGTCGCGCTGGCCCACCATCGCCAAGGGGCTCAAGCCCGCGCAGTGGCTGGAGGTGGACGCGGGCTTCGACTTCGCCCACTTCGTCCTGGACGGGGTGAAGACCTTCGCCATCCCGGACTTCGCCTACGTGGACGCGGAGGGCTCCGTCGTGGTGGTGGACTGGAAGACGGGCCGCTCGCGCGAGGGCTACGACGAGCAGGTGCTGGGCTACGCGCTCTACATCGCGCAGCGCTACCGCTATCCGCTGGAGAAGGTGCGCGCGTCGCTGGTGTACCTCAACGAGGGGCTGGAGCACGACGTGACGGTGGACCCGTCCGCCATGGACTCGTTCCGTCAGCACTTCGCCCGGAGCGTGGAGGGGATGCGCGCGCTGTTGAAGGACGCCGCCACCAACACGCCGAAGGAGGCGGAGGCCTTCCCGCAGACGGGCAACCTGGACGCCTGCGCCCGCTGCGTCTTCCGCCGCCCATGCGGCCGGGAGCCCGCGGTGACGCAGGCCCGGCCCCGCGTGGCTTGAAGCGCTACCGCGCCGACGCCAGCCGGCGCACCACCACGCCCGCGGCGTTCATGCCGAACGCGGAGGTGACGAAGGCCACGCTGCCGTCAATCTGCGTGCGGTGGTCGCAGGTGTGGAACTCGTTGTCCTGCGGGCAGACGCACAGGAAGCCGTCGGTCGCGTCGTCGTAGTTGAGCGGCACCGGCTGGCGGCGCGTCTCGATGGAGTACACGGCGGTGATGCCCGTGTGGCGCTCCGTCTCCACGCCGTACTTGCGCTTGAGCAGCTTGCGGATGTCCTTGGCGAACGGATCCATGTGCGTCTCGCTCAGGTCCTCCACGCGGATGGCCGTGGGGTCCAGACGTCCCGCCGCGCCCATGGAGCTGACCACCGGCACGCCCAGCGTCACGCACCGGTGGAGCAGGTGCAGCTTCGCCTTCACGTTGTCGATGGCGTCCACCACGAAGTCGTACTTCCCCGCGGGCAGCAGCGTCTCCGCCAGCTCCTCGCGGTAGAACTCGCGCAGCGCCTCCACCTTCGCCTGCGGGTTGATGTCCTGGCAGCGCTGCGCCATCAGCTCCGCCTTGGACTTGCCCACCGCCTTCACCGTCGCGTGCAGCTGGCGGTTGGTGTTGGTGACGCACACGTCGTCGTGGTCCACCAGCGTCAGCCGGCCCACGCCGCTGCGCACCAGGCCCTCCGCCGTGAAGCTGCCCACGCCGCCCAGGCCGAACACCACCACGTGCGCGTTGGCCAGCCGCTCCATGGCGTTGTCGCCCAGGAGGCGCGCCGTGCGGTCGAAGCGGCGCGACAGCTTGAAGGGCTTCGCGAGCGACGGCGACTCGACGACGGCGTTCGAAGCGGCCGGGGAGGCGAGGGGCGCCTCGGGCTCGGCGGCGGGGGTGGGGGCGGGCTGCGGGTTCATGAAGGGCTCCTCTATCACGCGACGCTCGCCTACCGCGAAGGGGAGGGGAAAGCTTCCCGGAACAGACGGCGGGCATTCTCGGTCGTCCGCTGGGCGAGCACCTCCGCCGGCTCCCCCAGCGCCTGCGCCATGCCCGCGAGGATGTGTGGCAGGTAGCCCGGCTCGGAGCGCTGCCCCCGGAAGGGCGTGGGCGCCTGGTCCGGCGAGTCCGTCTCCGCCACCAGCCGGTCCGCCGGAATCACGCGCAAGGCGTCCAGCGGCTTGCGCGCCTCCGCCCACGTCACCGGGCCCGCGAAGGAGAAGTAACAGCCCTTCTGGATGTAGAAGCGCGCCAGCTCCGCGCCGCCGCTGTAGCTGTGCATGAGGATGCCCGCCTCCGGCCAGGCTTCCGTCTTCAGGAGCTCCATCAGCGCCGGGTGCAGCCGGTGGCAGTGCATCAGCACCGGCAGCCCGTGCTTGCGCGCCAGGGCCAGGTGCCCGCGCAGCACCGCCAGCTGCCGCTCCAGCGGGGCGCCCGGGAGCGTCGGGCCATCCAGGCCGCACTCGCCCACCGCGATCGCGCCGCCCTGGCCCAGGAGCGCGTCCAGCCGCTCCAGGTGCGCGCCGTCGTCCTCCGGCCGCAGGTCCGGCAGGAACTGCGGATGGATGCCCAGCCCCACCTGGATGCGCGCGTCCCTGCGTGGCAGCTCCAGCAGCGGCTCCCACGTCTCCGGCCCCACGGCGGGGATGAGGATGCCGTGCAGGCCCGCGGCCCAGGCGCGCGTGACGACGCTGTCTCGGTCCGGGTCGAAGCGCGAGGCGTCCAGATGGCAATGCGTGTCGATCATTGAGCACCCTTCTTCCCAGAGCCGTTCAATCACTGACAAGCCCGGATGACAGGCCCTTCAGGGCGTCCCGTCACCCGTGAACGCGAAGCTATGACGCGCCCCCTGACTTTGGAGGCCATGAGAATGACCAAGCGAGTGGTGTGGGGTGCGTTGTTCGGGGCACTGACGATGCTGGCCACGGGCTGTAGCGACGAGTGCGTCGACCAGTTCGACTGCCGTGACAAGGGCACGCCCCCGGAGGGCCAGGCGTACATCTGCAACGCGGACAACAAGTGCGAACTGCACACCCTCACGCTCCCGCCGGAAGAGGATGCGGGCACGGAGGTCGACGCGGGCACGGAGGTCGACGCGGGCACGGAGATGGACGCCGGCACCGACGCCGGCACGGAGATGGACGCGGGCACGGAGATGGACGCCGGCACCGACGCGGGCATGAACGTGGCCAAGGGCGGCGCGTGCACCGCGTCCTCGGAATGCATGGCTGGCCTGCGCTGCGAGGCCGCCACCTGCCAGTCGCTCCTCATCGCCGTGACGGGCAACGACGGCGGCCCCCGCGCGCTGGTGACGGCCTACGACGTGCCGGGCATGACGTCGCTCAGCTCCGACGGCGGCACCAGCGCCTACCCGCGCTTCGGCCCGGGCGGCACCCAGGTGGCCTTCGTGCAGGGGGATGTCACCGCCCCCACGGCGGAGCTCGCCGTGCGCCCCGTGCCGCTCACGGCCGCCGAGCCCACCGTGCTGACCACGGGCACGGCCGCCGGCAACGCGCGCATCCGCTACATGGAGTGGGAGCCGGGCAACCTCATCGCCTGGGTGCGCGGAAACACGGGCATCTCCACCATCGCGGCGACGGGCGGCACGCCCACGCAGGCCACCGTCAACGGCACGTTCCCGGACTGGGCGCCCAACGGCACGGACTACGCGTACAGCGCCGCGGGCACGGGCATCCTCGTGTCCACGGGCGGCGGCGCGCCGGCTCCGCTCGCGGGCTCGCCCACGACGGGTGAGCAGCCGCACTACAACCGCGTCACCTCGCAGCTGCTGTTCCTGGCCAACCCGGACAACATGACCGTGACCTTCGGCACGGACGTCACCCCGGTGCTCCGGCTGTACTCGCTGCCGGTGACGGGCGGCGGCACGCCCACGCTGCTCGCGGACCGCACCTCGGATGCCGTCGCGGGCGGCAGCGTGGATTCGTACATCGCGAACCCGAACTGGGCACCGGACGGCAGCTGGGTGGCGTACGTGCGCGCCTACTACCTGAACATCGCCGGCGCGGCCACGCTGTGCGGCAACACCGGCACGGAGCTGTGCGGCGACAAGCCGGGCAACGCCATCTTCCTGCAGCGCGTGAACACCACCACGGGCGCGGCGGAAGGCGCCCCGATGAAGCTCGCCGACAACGCCACGCTGCCGTCGTTCTCCCCGGACGGCCAGCTCGTGGCCTACATCCTGGGCGGTCAGCTCAACGTGCAGCCCATCGACCCGGCCACCGGCGCGGCGGCCGGCGCGCTCATCACCCACCCGAAGGACACGTACACGGTGCTGACGAGCGAGGGTGACGACTACCGCCCGCGCTGGCAGCCCCGCCAGTAACAGGTGTCCCAAGCCCCGCTCTCCGGGGCTTCCCGGCCCGTGTTCCCCGTTTCACCGGGGAGCACGGGCCGTCGTGTTTCAGTGCGAAGCGCGCGGCCCACCCCGCGCGAAGTGACGAACGCGGTCAGGGCCGGGTCCGGATGAACCCGCACGCGGATCCGTTTCCGGGTCCAGCGGATCCAGGTTCCAGGACGACCGGAAGGGGAAGGAGGACTCCACCCGCGCTCACGCGAAACGCGGCACCTGGTGGAGGAAGGCTGACAGCCGTGTCGCGACGGTCTTGCGCGCCCGCGCGCATCCGTTGCCGGAAGCACGGCCTGGGCTTCGCGGGCCGGGACGCGGGCTGCGCTCAGCCCACGACGACGATGCGGCGGCCCAGCGCGCGGGTCATCGCCGGGGAGGTGACGAGCTCCAGCACGCCGCTCATCTCGCCGCCCGCGGTGTCGAACGCCGCCGCGATGACTTCACCGACGGTGAGCTGGGCCTTCTGGGCCGCCACCCGCGCGCGCTTCGCCGTGCGCCGCAGCGCGGGCATCACCCGCCGACCCTGCCGCCGCACCACCGTGCCACCCTTCGCCTTGCCTGCGGTCCGCTTCGCCATGGTTCCTCCCGCCACTTCGTGCCACGCGGGTGAGTACCTCGTCGGTCTGACACCATGCAGGCGAGGTGCCAGGGCTCAGCCTCCCTGTCAGGTCCCTGTTTCCAGGGGTTTTCCTTGCGGATAGCGGGTTTCCGTAGGGCCGGAGGGCCTTCCTTTTTTCAGCCCTTCAGGGTGGTTCCTCGTTCTGTCGAGTTTTTCGTTCACCCCGTGCGGTGCTTTCCACGCATCGTTCAATGGCGCGCATCTCGTTCAACGCCATGGCACGACAGGGCTGGGTCGGGTGTCACCCCCTGGCCACACTCCCTGCGGCCAGGGAACCACGGTGTGGTTGGGGCGCGGCGGGGATTCAGGGTAGAGGGCGGACGCCCATGCGAGTCCAGGTCCTCTTCCACGACAACTGTTTCGACGGCGCGGCCAGCGCCGCGGTCTTCACCCGCTTCTACCGGGAGCGCGTGCGCGCGGACGCCACGTTCAGCTACCGGGGGCTGGCCCACAAGCCGGGCGCGGAGGGCATCGACCCGGCGGTGTTCACCGGGGACGAGAACGTCATCGTCGACTTCCGCTACAGCCAGGACGCGCGGCTCACCTGGTGGTTCGACCACCACGCCTCCGCCTTCCAGCAGCCCGGCGACGAGCCCCACTTCCAGCGCGACACCAGCGGCCGGAAGTTCCACGACCCGCATCGCAAGAGCTGCACGCTGTACCTGGCGGACGTGGCGCGCGAGCGCTTCGGCTGGGACGCGTCCCCGCTGAAGGACCTGCTGCACTGGGCGGAGATCATCGACGGCGCGCAGTTCCCCAGCCCCCAGATGGCGGTGGCGCTGGAGGAGCCCGCGCTGCGCATCATGACGGTGCTGGAGTCCACCAAGGACGACACGCTCATCCCGGAGGTCATCCGGCGCATGCAGACGGACTCGCTGGCGGACATCGCCGCGTCGCCGCTCATCGCCGCCCCGCTGGAGCCGCTGCTCTTCCGGCACCAGCGCAACATCGACCTCGTGCGCGAGAAGGCCCGGTACGAGAACGGCGTCGTCCACTTCGACCTGGTGGACGAGGGCGTGGACAGCCTCAACAAGTTCATCGCGTACGCGCTCTACCCGGACGCGCGCTACACGCTGTGGGTGGGCAGGGGCGCGTCGCGTGCCAAGGTGTCGCTGGGCTCCAACCCGTGGAAGCCCCAGACGCGCCAGCACGACCTGGCCGCCATCGCCGGCCGTTATGGCGGGGGCGGCCACCCGGTGGTGGCCGCGGTGAGCTTCAAGGCGGACCAGGCCGACAAGGCCCGCGCCGCGTACCAGGAGATTCTGGCGGAGCTGTCCAGCGCGGGGTGAGCCTCCGCGCTCACGGGCGGGCGAAGAGGTCGAAGCCCGCCTGCCGGAGCAGCCGCACCACGGACAGCATGGGCAGCCCCTGCACGTTGGTGCGGTCCCCCTCCAGCTTCTGGAGCAGCGCCTGCCCGCGCCCCTCCACGCGGTAGCTGCCCGCGCAGCCCTCCCACTCGCCGGTGTCCAGGTAGCGCTCCAGCTCCTCCGGCGGGACGGGGAAGAACGTGAGGCGCGTGTCCTCCACCGTCTCCGAGTGGTGGCCGCCAGGGCCCAGCAGGCACACGGCGGTGTGGATGACGTGGGTGTTCCCCAGCAGGCGCTGGAGCTGCGTGCGCGCCGCGTCCCGGTCCCGGGGTTTGCCCAGCACGTCCTGCCCCACCTCCACCAGTTGATCCGCGCCCAGGACCCAGGCCTCCGGGTGGCGCTCCTGGACCGCGCGGGCCTTGCGCACGGCGAGCATCCGCACGGCCTCGTCGGCGGGCAGGTCCGCGGGGACGTGTTCGTCCACGCCGGGGGCTTCGGTGCGGTAGGGCAGGCCCAGCCCGTCCATCAGGGCCCGTCGCGCGCTGGAGGTGGATGCCAGGATGAGTTCTCTCATGGGAGGCCGGAGGGTAATGCAGCCGGGGAGGGCAGGGGACCCCTCAGGCGGGCAGGCACGTCCCCGCTTCCTGTGCATGGGGCGGATGCCATAGCCTCCCGGCCCATGTCGCGGCGCGGTCTGCTCGCTGTCTGTCTCCTCCTGCTCGCCTCCTGCAAACGCAACCCTCCGGCGGTCGCCGACGCGGGCACGGATGCGGGCACGGCGGTCTCCGTCGTGGGGGCTGACGCGGGCGCCGACGCGGGGACGCTCGCCCGGGCCTCGGAGGACGCGGGCCCCAGCGCGTCCGTGAAGCGCCCGGACGACGCGGCGGCGGAGGTGCATCCGCTGGCGGTGTGCGACGCGAAGCAGGGCGCCCCCCTGGACGCGGCCCGCGACTACTACGACGCGGGCCACTACGAGGAAGCGCTCTCCTGCGCCGCGCAGGCCGCCGCGCTGGAGCCGGACCTCGCCGCCGCCCACGCGGAGCGGGGCGCCGCCCTGGCCGCGCTCAACCGCGAGCCGGAGGCCCAGCTCGCCTACGCCCGCGCGCTGGCCATCGACCCGGGGGACGCGGACGCGCTGCTGGGCGCCGCGCACCTGTACGCCGTGCAGCTGCCCTCCACGCGCGAGCGGGACGAACTGGGCGCGCTCTACGCCGAGCGGGGCCTCTCCCAGCCCTCCACGCCCCCGGAGCTCGTGCCCTCGCTGGCGCTGGTGGCCGCCATGGCCTTCAACGACCTGGGGCAGGCGGACCAGGCGCTGGACCGCGCCGCCATCGTGCTCGCCCGCGAGCCGGACAACCACGAGGCGAAGTACGAGAAGGCCCTGGCCCTCTTCGAGCTGTGCCGCTTCCGCGAGGCCAGGGCGGCCTTCGCGTCGCTCCTGAAGGACAAGGAGCGCGCGGCGCACGCGCACCAGCACCTGGGCCTCCTGCTGGAGCGCGAGGGCCAGTGGGCCAAGGCGGAGGAGCAGTTCCAGAAGGCCCGCGCGCTGGAGCCCGAGGACTTCCCCCCGCCGCCCCTGCCGTCCGCGGACGAGTTCAAGGCCCAGGTGGCGCGCGCGCTGGCGGACCTGCCCGAGGACATGCGCAAGGACCTGGAGGGCGTGCCGGTGGCCACGGAGGAGATTCCCTCCGAGGACGACCTGCTCGCCAACCAGCCGCCCCTGTCGCCCACCATCCTGGGCCTGTTCCGGGGCCCGTCCCTCCAGGAACCGTGCGACGGTTCGGAGACGCCCTGCCGCTCGGTGGCCCTCTACCGGCGCAACCTGGCCCGCGCGGTGCGCACGCCCGAGGAGCTGCGCGAACAGATTCGCGTGACACTGCTCCATGAAATCGGGCATCTGCGAGGGGAAGACGACGAGGAACTGGCCGCGCGCGGCCTGGAGTGAGCCCCCACATGCCTTCTCTTCCCACCGCCCGGGTCAGCCTCAAGGGCGCCAAGACGCTGCGTCGCGGCACCCCCTGGGTGTACCGCACGGAGCTCACTGAAGCCCCTTCCACCGACACGCCGGGCGCGGTGGTGGCTGTGGTGGATCCGCAGGGCAACCCCATCGGCCAGGCGCTCTACGCCCGCCGCTCCCCGCTCGCGCTGCGGCTGCTCACGCGCAAGGGCCCCAACGAGGAGAAGGTGGACGACGCATTCTTCATCCGCCGCGTGGAGGCCGCGCTCGCCCGCCGCGCGGTGCTGCCGGGGCGCGACGGCCTGCGCCTGGTGCACGGGGAGGCGGACCTCCTGCCCGGCTTCTTCGTGGACCGCTACGGCCAGGGCCTCACCGTGCAGACGCTCTCCGAGGGCATGGACGCGCGCAAGGAGATGCTCGCGCGCGCGCTGGTGGAGAGGACGGGCGCAAGCCACGTGGTGTGCCGCGACGACGCCTCCGGCCGCGACTTCGAGAGCCTGCCCCGCGAGGTGCGCCTGCTGCACGGCGAGGGCAGCGCGCGCTTCACCTACCACGAGGGCGACAACCGCTTCGACGTGGACCTGCTGGGCGACATGAAGACGGGCGCGTTCCTGGACCAGGTGGACAACCACCTGCGCGCGGGCGAGCTGGGCCGGGGAGAGGCGCTGGACTGCTTCAGCTACCACGGCGGCTTCGCGCTCGCGCTCGCGAAGCACTGCACGTCGGTGCTCGCGGTGGAGCAGGACGCGAAGGCCGCTTCTCGCATCCAGTCCAACGCGGAGGCCAACGGCCGCGCCAACGTGAAGGTGGAGAACGGCAACGCGTTCGACGTGCTGCGCCGCTTCGACCAGGAGGGCCGCCGCTTCGACACCATCGTCCTGGATCCGCCGGGGCTGGCCAAGCGCCGCGAGGGCCTGGCCACCGCGCTGCGCGCCTACCACGAGCTCAACCTGCGCGCCCTGCGCTGCCTCAAGCCGGACGGCCTGCTGGTGACGTGCTCGTGCTCGGGGAAGCTGGACCGGCAGGGCTTCGAGTCCATGGTGCTGGACGCCGCCGCGGACGCGAAGCGCCCGGTGCAGATTCTGGAGCGGCGCGGCGCCGGCCTGGACCACCCGGTGCTCGCGGGCCTCGCGGAGACGGAGTACCTCAAGGCCCTCTACGTCCGCGCCCTCTAGGACAGGGCGCGGTGGGGCAGGGGGCTGGCACCGCTACGGGATGCCCAGCTCCTTGCGCAGCCGGCCCACGACCTTGAAGTACTCCGTGCGGGAAAAGCCCACGTTGAGGATGTGGAAGTCCTTCTTGGACAGCCCCACGCAGCCGAAGCAGTAGTTGCAGTCCTGCAGGTTCTTGCTCATCACCACGTACGCGCTGCTGGAGCAGTTCTCGCTCTGCACGCAGTAGGCGCACGCGTGGCAGTTCTTGCACTCCACGCAGTGCGAGCAGTTGGTGCACAGCTCGCACCGCGTGCAGTGCGTGCACTGGTGGCAGCTGTCGCAGTCCTTGCAGAACATGCAGTTGGCGCAGCGCTGACAGCCCTCGCACGCGTAGGAGCCGGGGTTGCCCGGGTCCACCGCGTAGCTCTTGGAGAGCTTCTGGAACTGCTCCATGAACTCGCGCTTGCCCAGGGACGACACGCCCTGGCGCGCCGCCTTCTCCTGCTCCAGCAGCTCCTGGGTCGTCTGGGGCCGCGGCCCCTTGTCCTTCACCGCCACAAACGCTCCTTGGACTCGTGTCACTGCAGCCGGGCGAGCCCGGCCAGGTCGATGCCGCGCGCCACCCGCCGCACCTCCACGGTGCTGGGGAAGCCGCGGCTGGTGACGGCCACCACGAACCGGTCGCCCACCAGGAGGTTCGCCTCCGCGACGGCCTCCTCCGCGTCATAGCGCACGAAGCCCACGGCTTCCTTCCACTGGATGGGCGCGGTGGGGTCGCTGGCTGCTCGCCCGCGCGCCTTCTGCGCCGCCTCGCGGATGGCCTGCCCCAGCTTCAGCCCCATGGTGGTGTCCACGATGCGCACCTTCACCTCGCGGCCCTCGCCCCGGGTGTAGGTCCGCTCCGCCTCCGACACGGACACCTCGCCGTACTTCCCCGTGGAGCCCGCGGTGGAACCCACCGTGAATCCCTCCAGCGACTCCGGCAGGAACGGCGCCAGGTCCTTGAAGTACACGCACGGTGCGGCGGTCGTCACCACGTCGCGCGGGGTGGGAGATGTCGTGCGTTCGTCGTCAAGGCAACCGCCGCCCACGCCGAGCGCGAGCGATGCGATGGCCAGCCGGAGGAAATAGTCGCGCACGAACGAATCAAAGGGTATCCCTGGCCCGCGCGCAATGGACCTTTCGAAGCTCAATCCTCCTCAGCGCGAGGCCGTCGAGACGCTCCAGGGCCCGCTGCTCGTGCTGGCGGGCGCGGGCAGTGGAAAGACGCGGGTCATCACCCACCGCATCGTCCACCTGCTCAACGAGCGGCCGAACCACATCATGGCCCGCAACATCCTGGCGGTGACCTTCACCAACAAGGCCGCCACGGAGATGAAGGAACGGCTCATCCACATGGCCGGGCCCCGCGCCCAGGGCGTGCTGGTGTGCACCTTCCACGCGTTCGGCGCGGAAGTGTTGCGCGAGGACATCCACCGGCTGGGCTGGCCGAAGAAGTTCGCCATCGCGGACATGGGCGACCAGCTGTCCATCATCCGCCGCGCCATGCGCGAGAAGCGCATCGACGACCGCGCCTTCGACGCGCGCAAGGTCCTCACGCTCATCTCCAAGGCGAAGAACTCCGGTGAGACGCCGCAGCCCAAGCCGGAGGGGATGGGGGACGACTACGACCTCATCACCTCCATGGTCTTCGCGGACTACCAGCTCGCGCTCAAGGCGCAGGGCTCCGTGGACTTCGACGACCTGCTGGTGCTGCCCGCGCGCCTCCTGCGCGAACACCCGGACCTGCACCGCAAGTACACGGCGCGCTTCCAGTACCTCCTGGTGGACGAGTTCCAGGACACCAACCACGCGCAGCTGGACCTGCTCAAGCTGCTCGCGGGCACGTCCAGGAACGTGTGCGCGGTGGGCGACGACGACCAGTGCATCTACTCCTGGCGCGGCGCGGAGGTGCGCAACATCCTGGACTTCGACAAGCACTTTCCGGGCGGCAAGGAGGTGCGGCTGGAGCAGAACTACCGCTCCTCCCAGCGCGTGCTGGACGCGGCCAACGCCGTCATCGCGAAGAACCCGGAGCGCAAGGACAAGCGCATGTGGACCGACCGCAAGGGCGGCCCACTGGTGAAGGTGGTGGCGTGCCCCAATGACGAGGAGGAGGCGCGCTTCATCGCGCACGAAATCCAGAAGCACATCTCGCTGGGCATCCCCGCGGACGACATCGCGGTGCTCTACCGCACCAACGGCCAGGCCCACCCGGTGGAGGAGATGCTGCGGGAGAAGAACATCCCCTACGAAGTCGTGGGCGGCAGCGAGTTCTTCGACCGCAGCGAGGTGAAGGACGTCATCGCGTACTTCAAGGTCCTGGCGAACAAGCTGGACGAAATCTCCCTCATGCGCATCGTCAACGTGCCCTCGCGAGGCATCGGCGACGTGACCATGGAGCGGCTGCACGCGCACTCGCGCGCGGAGGGCGTGACGCTCTGGACGGTGATGCGCCGCGCGGACACCTACGAGGACCTGCCCGCGGGCGCGGGCGGCAAGGTGCTGGAGTTCGTGGAGATGGTGGAGCGCTACCGCGAAGCCTTCACCCAGACGCCCCGCCTGTCGGAGGCCACGCACAAGCTGCTGGAGGAGATCGGCTTCCGGGAGGCCACCCGCGCCAAGGCCGTCTCCGGCACCGCCGCGGACAAGAAGCTCAAGGGCGTGGACGGGGTGCTCGCGTCGCTGGAGAAGTTCGAGAAGCGCGAGGGCCCCAAGGCCAGCCTCCTCACGTACCTGAACCGCCTCAGCCTGGACACGCGCCAGGAGGAGGAGGACGTCCCCGGGCAGAACAAGCGCGTGACGCTGATGTCCCTGCACGCCTCCAAGGGCCTGGAGTACCGGCTCGTCTTCTTCATCGGCATGGAGGAGGACCTGATGCCCCACGGCGGCATGCAGGGCGAGGCGCAGAACCTCGAGGAGGAGCGCCGCCTCTGCTACGTGGGCATCACCCGCGCCAAGGAGCTGCTCTACCTCACCCGCTCCACCGTGCGCGTGAAGCGCGGCAAGGAGGTGCCCCGCACGCCCTCGCGCTTCCTGGAGGACCTGCCCCCGGACGCCTTCGAGGTCGTGGACATGGACGCGCCGCGTCAGGGGCCTCCGGATGAGAAGGAGAAGAACTTCTTCGCGAACCTGAAGGAGCGCTTCAAGAAGCCCGCCGCCGGGGGGCCAGGCCCGGGCACCCCTGGCCGGGCGCCCTGACGGCCTCCCCTGTACGCCCAACCTTGACTTGATCCCGCCGTCCTACTAGGAGGGTCAGCCTTTCCGGGCTTCTGTCGGAGTCAAGGCGGAGGACCCGCGGTTGGTATCGCACGAGCACGCGGCCCCTGGCATGCACCTGGGCGCCGCGCCGAAGTCTGGAGTGCACGAAATGTCGCAGAAGACCTACAGCGCCAAGGCTGGGGACATCAAGCGCCAGTGGCACGTCATCGACGTGTCCGACAAGGTGCTTGGTCGCGCCGCCAGTCAGATCGCCACCCTCCTGAAGGGCAAGCACAAGCCCACGTACACCCCGTCCATCGACACGGGTGACCACGTCATCGTCATCAACGCCGACAAGGTGAAGGTGACGGGCACGAAGGAGACGGACAAGCTGTACTACCGTCACCCGTACGCCGGTTTCCCGGGCGCCCTGAAGATCACCAACCTCCAGAAGCTGCGCCAGCGTCACCCCGAGGACGTCATCCTCAACGCCGTGCGCCGCATGCTGCCCCGCAATGCCCTGGGCCGTCAGATGATGACGAAGCTCAAGGTGTATGCTGGTGACACCCATCCGCACACCGCCCAGAAGCCGGTGGCGTTCAAGGTCGAGGCGTAAGGAACAACCATGGCGATCAATCCTGAACTCGGTTTCTACGCCACGGGCCGCCGCAAGGAGGCCACCGCTCGCGTCTGGGTGCGCCCCGGCAATGGCGCCGTCGTCATCAACGGCCGCGACATCAACGAGTACTTCGGCCGTGAGACGTCGAAGATGGTGCTCAACCAGCCGCTGGAGATCCTGGAGCAGAAGGGCAAGCTCGACGTCACGGTCAACGTGCGCGGCGGCGGCCTCTCCGGCCAGGCCGGTGCCATCCGTCACGGCATCGCGCGCGCGCTGTGCGCCTTCAACCCGGAGTTCCGTCCGGCGCTGAAGAAGGCCGGCTTCCTCACCCGCGATGCCCGCGCGGTCGAGCGCAAGAAGTACGGCCAGCCCGGCGCCCGTCGTCGGTTCCAGTTCTCCAAGCGCTAAACACGCTTGCCGGCCAGCTGTCCGGCCGCTCTTCGGCGGGGGTTTCCTTCGGGAAGCCTCCGCCGTCGTGCTTTGCGGGCAAGCGGGTGGGCTTGAGCCCCGTCGCGATGGGCGCGGGCGTTCTGCTACCATCCGGGCCCTCCCATGGAACTCAACGAAATCCTGCAGATCGCCCTGCGCGGCGGAGCCTCCGACATCCACCTGAAGGCGGGTCTGCCGCCCATGTTCCGCGTGGACGGTTCGCTGGTGCCGCTCAAGGACGGCCGCCGCCTGCCCCCGGAAGAGGTGGCGCGCATGGCGTTCGGCATCATGAACGAGTTCCAGAAGGAGAAGTTCAAGGTCAGCAACGAGGTGGACCTGGCCTACGGCGTGCCGGGCCTGGGCCGCTTCCGCGTGAACGTCTTCCAGCAGCGCGGCACGGTGGGCGCCGTGCTCCGCGTCATCCCCTTCAAGGTGATGACGATGAAGGACCTGCTGTTGCCCACGGTGCTGGAGAAGGTGTGCGGCGAGGAGCGCGGCCTGGTGCTGGTGACGGGCACCACGGGCTCCGGCAAGTCCACCACGTTGGCGGCGATGATCGACTACATCAACTCCAACGAAACCAACCACATCATGACCATCGAGGACCCCATCGAGTTCCTCATCCGCGACAAGCGCTCCATCGTGAACCAGCGCGAAGTGGGTGTGGACACGATGAGCTTCTCGCAGGCCCTCAAGAGCGCGCTGCGCCAGGACCCGGACGTCATCCTGGTGGGCGAAATGCGCGACCACGAGACCATCGAAACGGCGCTCCACGCCGCGGAGACGGGCCACCTGGTGATGTCCACGCTGCACACGCTGGACGCCACGGAGACCATCAACCGCATCGTGTCCGCGTTCCCCCCGCACCAGCAGAAGCAGGTGCGCCTGCAGCTCTCCAGCGTGCTGCGCGGCGTGGTCAGCCAGCGCCTCGTCCCGCGCGCGGACGGCAAGGGCCGCGTGGCCGCGGTGGAAGTGCTCCGCGTCACCGCGCGCGTTCGCGAGCTGATTGAAGACAAGGACCGCACGAAGGAGATCCACGACGCCATCTCGCAGGGCACGGACTCCTACGGGATGCAGACGTTCGACCAGTCGCTGATGAGCCTCGTGCGCAACGGCCTGGTCACCTACGACGAGGCCCACCGCCAGGCCAGCAACCCGGACGACTTCGCGCTGCGCTTCTCCGGCATCAGCGGCACGTCCGACTCGAAGTGGGACAACTTCGACGCCAAGGCCGGCGAGGAGCGGCCCATCCCGGGCTCGGCGTCCTTCGCGCAGAAGGGCGCGCCCGCCCAGGCGGCCCCCGTGGCGCCCACGCCCGCGCCGGTGCCCCAGGCCCCGCGTCCCGGTGCGCCCATGGCCGCCCGTCCCATGACGCCTCCGCCCGGCGTCGCGGCCCCGCGCCCCGCCACGCCTCCGCCCGGCGTCGTCCAGGGCCGGCCCCTGCCTCCGCAGGTGGCGGCCCGTCCGCCCACGCCCGCCCCGGTGGCCGCGCCCGCTCCGGCGGCCGGGGGCGACGACGACTTCCAGATCGAACGCTTCTAGGAACGCGGCGAGGGGAGGGCGGCGCTCAGGCGTCGTCGTCCCCCAGCTGCGCGCGCAGCCGGGTGAGGCGCATCGGGCCGATGAGCCCCTGGTGCGCCAGCGTCTGGAGCAGCGACACGGTGGCGCGCACGCGCGCGTCCTGCGCCTCGTCGGACTCCTGGACGACCTCGTTGTCGAGCAGCGTCTCCAGGTGCTCCGGGTTGATGGAGGTGGGCCCCTCCGACCACGCGATGTCGAACAGCGCCCGCGCCATGTGCTCGCGCGCCTTGCGGTCCGCGTCGTTGGGCGCGGCCTTGGCGAAGGCGAGGAACAGCGCGTCCACGGACTCCTTGGACAGCGCGGCCAGGGCGGGCACCTCCCCCAGGGACTCCTTCACGTAGTCCGCGTCGAAGCTGTCCACGTCCTGCTCGTAGCCGAAGGCCTCCTCCAGCAGGATGGACGCGAGGAAGGCGTCGGACTCCTCGTCGCTCGCGCCCTCCTCCTTCAGCGCCTCGCGCGCCTTCTGCGTCGCGGCGGAGAGGGCCTCGTCCTCCCGGAGCGCGCGGGCGGAGGCGTGCGCGGCCAGCAGCACCAGCGCGGCCTGGGCGTCGGAGGACAGCGCGCGGCCGCTCACGCCCAGCAGCATGCCCTTCTGCTTGGGGTTGGCGTCCGCGGCGGCCACGAAGTGCTGCTCCTCCGGAGTCAGCGGTTCACCCGCCTGCTCCTTGCGGAGCGTCTCCCGGGCGGCGTCAGCGGTGAGGAAGCGGGCGAGGATGGGGTGCATGGCGGGGCCTGTTACCACATGGTAGGGACTCCGCGATGGTTGACGAGCCCGAGGGTCCGGAGGCTGTCCAGCGCGCCACCGACGCCTGCCTGCGCCTGCTCAAGGCCCGCGGCAGGAGCCGGCATGAGCTGTCGCTCGCCCTGGAGCGCAAGGGCTTCCCTCCGTCCGTCCGCGACGCGGTGCTCGCCCGCCTCTCGGAGTGGGGCTACCTGGACGACGCGAAGTTCGCGCGCGAACGCGCCGCGGCCCTGCTGGGCAAGGGGAAGCTGGGGCCCCGGGCCGTGCTCCAGCGGCTGCAGGCCCACGGGCTGGAGGGCTCGGAGGCCCGGCGGGCGCTGTCGGAGGCGAAGGACGCGGTGGGCTTCGACGCGCTGGAGGCCGCCCGGCAGGTGCTGGAGAAGCGGCGCCTGGCGGGCCGCCCGCTGGACGCGAAGGAGCAGGCCCGCGCGGGGCGGCTGTTGCTCAGCCGGGGGTTCGCGCCGGACATCGTGACCCGGCTGGTGGGAGAACCTTCGCTGGACCCCTCCGGGCAGGACGAATAGTTTGGGGGCGTGATGCGCTCCGCCGTCCTCGTCCTGACCGCCCTGCTGATGTCCTCCTGTGCCGCCCTCTCCGCGGGGCCCGCGGGCGAGCCCGACTACGCGACCCAGGCGGCGGAGAACCTGGCGCTGGGCGAGGCCGCGCTGGAGGACAAGGACTTCCTCAAGGCGGAGAAGTACTTCGACCACGTCCGCACCAAGTTCCCCTACCTGGAGGCGGCCCGCGAGGCGGAGCTGAAGCTGGCGGACCTGGACTTCGCCCGGGAGATGTACCCGGAGGCGCGCGACAAGTTCGACTCCTTCATCAAGCTGCACCCCACCCACCCCAAGGTGGACTACGCCGCCTACCGCGCGGCGCTCTCCTACGTGGAGGAGTTCCCCTCGGAGTTCTTCGCCCTGCCGCCTTCCTACGAGAAGGAGCAGAAGCCCATGTACGACGCGCTGAGGGCCATGAACGGCTTCCTGCGCCAGTACCCGGATTCGCAGTACGCGAAGGACGCGAAGGTGCACGCCGGCGACGCCCGCCAGCGCCTGGCGCGCCACGAGCTGTACGTCGCGTCCTTCTACGCGAAGCGCGAGCGCTGGAAGGCCGTGGTCCAGCGGCTGGAGGGGCTGCTCAAGGACTACCCGGGCACGCCGCTGGAAGAGGAGGCCCTCTTCAACCTGCACGACGCCTACGTGAAGCTCAACGACACGGAGCGCGCGCAGAACACGCTGCGTGAGGTCCTCAAGCGCCTGCCGGGCACGCCCGCCGCCCAGCGCGCCCAGAAGATGCTGGGGTCGTGAGGCGGCTGGAGGACTGGGGGCGGCTGGGGGGCATCGGCATCGCCGTGCTCGCGGTCGCCGGCGTCCTCCTGTTCCTGGGCCCGCGCCTCCTGGGCGTCGCGGCCGGGCCGGAGGCGGAGGTCATCACCGCCCTGAAGGAAGCCGAGCACGACGGCGTGTCGCTCCCCGTGCCGGGCGCGAGCGTGCCGCTCGTGTCACGCAAGCTCCAGTACGCGCGCATCACGGTGTCCGTGGCGCCGGATGGACAGCGCGCGGAGGCCTTCGCCACGCTGGACTTCGAGGGCGTGCTGGGCACCACCACGGTCAGCACCGCGGGCGTGGAGGTCGTGCCCTTCACCCGCGAGTCCGGCCGCTGGAGGCCCGCGTCCTCGCTGGCGCCCCGGCTGGTGGCGGTGGTGGCGGCGCTGGAGGCGCGGCGGCGGGCCCTGGCGGACGGCCGGCCGGACGCGCTCGCCCGGCTGGTGGGCCCGGGAGGGGACGGCGGGGCGGGGAAGACGTGGGAGGAGATGGCCCCCCTGGCCCGGCGGCGCTTGACGGTCCAGGCCTGGTACGCGCGCCTGGAGCGGGACGAGGCGGTGGTGACGGAGCACTACCGGGTGGAGGGAGACCTTCCGGCTCGGCCGGTGGACACCCGGGGGGAGCGTCCGTTTTTGCTCGTGCGCGAGGGCGATCAATTCTTGTTTTCGCCCGGGCTCATGTAGGCTACCCGAGGAGGCACGGGCCCGCGCGGGCCGAGTCATGGACGAAGCCCTCAAGCAGCTACTGACCCTCGGGCGCGGCTCCTTCGAGAAGAAGCAGTACGCGCAGGCCGAGCAGTTCTTGACGAAGGTGGTCGAGCAGAATCCGACCTTCGCCGACGTCTACAACATGCTCGGCATCATCTACCACGACCAGGGCCAGTTCGCCCGGGCGCAGCGGGCCTTCGAGTCCGCGCTGCGGCTCAACCCCGCGTACACCGAGGCCGCGCTCAACCTGGCGGTCATCTACAACGACATGGGGAAGTACGCGGAGGCGAAGGAGGTCTACCAGGCCGCCTTGTCCCGCCAGAAGGGCGCCCCCGGCGAGCTGGACCCCTACGTCATGAAGAAGGTGGCCAACATGTACGCCGACATCGGCGACGTGTTCGCCTCCAGCGGCGTGTGGCAGAAGGCCATTGAAGAGTACCGCCGCGCGCTGGCGCACTTCCCGGAGTTCGTGGACATCCGCCTGAAGCTGGGCAACGCGCTGAGGGACGCCGGGGACAACACGGCGGCCATGGCGGAGTACGAACAGGTCATCGCGCAGAATCCGTCGTACATTCCTGGACGGATCAATTATGGAATCGCCCTGTACTCGGCGGGACGCCGTGACGAGGCGGTGAAGGTCTGGGAAGACGTGCTCGTGCGCAGCCCCGGCAACAAGAGCGCGCAGATGTACCTCAACCTGGTGAAGGACCCGGGGAAGGCGGAAGTGACGGGTTGAGCACCATGGCAACTTCCATCATCGAGGTCGCGGCACCGTGAGCACTCCTGGCGGTACGGCGAAGTCCTTTGCCCTCAAGTTCATCTCCGGGAAGTACCAGGGCGGTGAGTTCCCGCTGAAGGCCAACAAGCAGATCGTCGTCGGACGGTCGAGCGAGTTGGACATGGTGCTGGTGGAGGACATGGTCTCGCGCAAGCACGCGAAGATCCTGTTCTCCGACGGAGCCATCACCATCGAGGACCTGGGGTCCACCAACGGCACCTTCGTCAACGGCGAGAAGGTCAAGCAGGCCAAGCTGAAGGAGGGGGACCGCATCCTCATCGGGACCTCCATCCTCAAGCTCGTGCACCAGGGCGCGGAGAGCGCCGCCGTGGACGAGAGCGTCGTGAAGCAGAAGCTGGAGGAGGCCGCCGCCGCCCAGGCCGCGCGGACCACCAAGGCCAGCTCCATGACGGGGAAGATTGAAGAGATCCCCCTCCCGGACCTGCTCCAGCTCTTCCACACGTCCAAGAAGAACGGCGTGCTCGTGGTGAACAACGCCCACGAGGGCCGCATCTACCTGCGCCAGGGCCGCGTGTACTACGCGGTCATCGACGACAACCACAACCTGGGCCCGCAGAAGAGCTTCAACCGCATCGTCACCTGGGAAGAGGGTGACTTCGAGCTGCGCCCCGCGGACACGCAGGAGTTCATGGTGGAGCTGGACTCCTCCACCGAAGCGCTCCTGATGGACGCCCTGCGGCAGCTGGACGAGTTCAAGCGCCTGCAGCCGAACCTGCCGCCCATGGCCACGGCGCTGCGCATCGCGCAGCCGTTGTCAGCGCCCCTGAAGGAACTGACGCCGGAGATGCTGGACGTGCTGCAGCTCGTGCACAACCACGGCTCGCTGGGCGGCGTGCTGGACCACTCGGACGGCGACGACGTGCTCACCGCCGAATCGGTGGTGCAGCTCATGAAGCGCGACTACGTGCGCGCGGAGTAGGGCGGGGAACATCATGGCGGGTGCGAAGCCGGTGGCGCCGAAGAAGCGCCTCACGGAGATGAGCCACTGCGCGGGCTGCGCGGCGAAGCTCAAGGCGGGGGACCTGGCGACGGTCCTGGGCGGGCTCAAGGGGGCGGCGTCCCACCCCCGGGCCCTGGTGGGCTTCAACACGAACGACGACGCCGCCGTGTACCAGGTGGCGCCGGGCATGGCCGTGGTGGAGACGGTGGACTTCTTCCCGCCGCTCGTGGACGACCCGTTCCAGTTCGGCGCCATCGCCGCGGCCAACGCGCTGTCGGACATCTGGGCCATGGGCGCGAAGCCGCTGTTCGCGCTCAACCTGGTGTGCTTCCCGGACGAGCTGCCGCTCAAGACGCTGCAGAAGATTCTGGCGGGCGGCCAGTCCAAGGCGGACGAGGCGGGCATCCCCATCCTGGGCGGCCACAGCATCCGCGACCCGGAGCCCAAGTTCGGCATGGCCGTGACGGGCGTGGTGCACCCGAAGAAGGTGCTCACCAACGCGGGCGCGAAGCCGGGGGACGTGCTGCTGCTCACCAAGCCCGTGGGCACGGGCATCGCCACCACCGCCATCAAGCGGGGCCTTGCGTCCAAGCAGCTCACGAAGCGCGTGACGGCGCAGATGGCCACGCTCAACAAGGCGGCCGGTGAGGTGTTCGCGTCGGGCGCCTTCAAGGTGAACGCGCTCACGGACGTGACGGGCTTCGGCCTGCTGGGCCACCTGCTGGAGATGATGAACGGCGCGAAGACGCGCGCGGCGGTGGACCTGGAGCGCATCCCGCTCATCGCGGAGGTGCCCGCGCTGGCGGAACAGGGCGTGATTCCGGGCGGCACCAAGACGAACCTCGCCCACGTGAAGAAGCAGGTGACGTTCCCGGAGGGGCTGCCGGAGCACATCCAGTGGCTGCTCGCGGACGCGCAGACCAACGGCGGCCTGCTGGCCAGCGTGCCCGCGCGCCACGCGCTCAAGGCGGTGCAGGCGCTGGAGAAGGCCGGCGTGGACGCGGCCCTCATCGGCGAGGTCCAGGCGGGCCGTCCCGGCATCGACGTCATCGGCTGAAGCACGCCGGCCCGGGGAGCGGATTTCGCCTCCGGGCCAGGGCTCCGCTAACATCCGCGAGCGAATGTCGCCGCGCCGCTTCCCCCTCCGCCCCCTCCTGCTCGCGTGCCTCCTGCCGGCCCTCGCCGGGGCGGGGGAGCGCGGTGCGCGCATCGTCATCGACCCCGGACATGGCGGGGCGAAGGAGGGCGCGAAGGGGCCCGGCGAGCTCTGGGAGAAGGAGATCGCCCTCCAGATTGCCCAGCGCCTGCGCGAGAAGCTGGAGGCCGCGGGCAGCGAGGTGTTCCTCACGCGCGACCGCGACGCGCAGATGGCGCTGTCGGAGCGGGTGGAGTTCTCCAACATCCAGCGGCCGGACCTCTTCCTCTCCATCCACGCCAACTCCATGCCCACGAAGCGCCTGCGCGAGCGCACGGAAGGCATCGAGACGTACTTCCTCTCCGCGAACGCCTCCGGTGAGGCGGCGCGGGCGGTGGCGGACCGTGAGAACGCGGAGGCCCCCACGGCCCGCTCCGCGCGCGGGCACTCCACGCTGGCCTTCATCCTGGATGACCTGGCGCGCACGGAGGCGCACTCGGACGCGTCCCGGCTGGCCTACGCCATCCACCCGCGCCTGGTGTCCAAGAGCGGTGCCGCGGACCGGGGCGTGCAACAGGCGCCCTTCTTCGTCCTCACGGGCGTGGAGGCGCCGGCGGTGCTGATTGAAGTGGGCTTCATCTCCCACCCCCAGGAGGGGGCCCGGCTGGGGAAGGCGGCCTACCAGGAGACCCTGGCGGAGGCCATCGCGGACGGGGTGCAGGCCTTCCTCCGGGAGACGCGCCGGCGGGACTCCTCGCCCCCGCAACCGGTGGCTGGATCCACGGCGCCCTGATAAAGCGTGGGGGCTTTTGAAGTCCTCTTGCGTCAGGAGCTTTCCCCCGTGCGTTCCTTCAACCGTGGTGCGCTGGACCTTCGGCCTGTCACCCTCACGCCCAACGTCAACCGCTACGCGGAGGGCTCCGTGCAGGTGGAGTTCGGCCACACCAAGGTGCTCGTCACCTGCTCGGTGGAGGACCGCGTCCCGCCGCACCTGATGGGCAAGGGCAGCGGCTGGGTGACGGCTGAATACGGCATGCTCCCGCGCGCCACGCACACCCGCGGCTCGCGCGAGGCCGCCAAGGGCAAGCAGTCCGGCCGCACCATGGAGATCCAGCGCCTCATCGGCCGGGCCCTGCGCGCGTCCGTTGACCTGCAGGCCCTGGGCGTGCGCACCTTCACGCTCGACTGCGACGTCATCCAGGCGGACGGCGGCACGCGTACCGCGTCCATCACCGGCGCGTACGTGGCGCTGGTGCTGGCCATGCGCTCGCTCAACAAGCCGGGCCTCCTGAAGGGCCTCACCCCGCTGGCCGCGGTGTCCGTGGGCGTGGTGAACGGCGAGGTGCGCGTGGACCTGGACTACGACGAGGACTCCACCGCGGAGGTGGACCTCAACCTCGTGGCGACGGGTGACGGCCGCATCGTGGAGGTGCAGGGCACCGCCGAGCACAAGCTCTTCGACCGCAAGTCGATGGACGCGATGCTGGACGGAGGCCTGGCCGCCATCCAGCAGCTCACCGTCGCGCAGGCGAAGGTGCTGGGATGAAGCCGAAGCTGCTCTTCGCCACCGGCAACGCCGGCAAGCTGCGCGAGATGCGCGCGCTCGTGGGTGACGCCGTGGAGGTGGTGTCCCTCAAGGACCTGCCCCCCGTGCCCGAGCCCGTGGAGGACGGCGCCACGTTCGAGGCGAACGCGGTGAAGAAGGCCCGTGAGTACTCCCTGGCCACCGGACTGCCCGCGCTGGCGGACGACTCAGGGCTGTGCGTGGACGCGCTGGACGGACAGCCCGGCGTGCTCTCCGCGCGGTACGCGCCGGGGGACGACCGGGCCCGTTACGAGAAGCTGCTCGCGGAGCTCTCAGGCGTGCCGGACGAGAAGCGCACCGCGTCCTTCCGCTGCGCCCTGGCGCTGGTGACGGGCAAGGGCGCCGAGCCCCGGGTGGAGGTGGGCCGCTGCGAGGGCGTCATCCTGCGCGCGCCGAAGGGGACGAACGGCTTTGGCTACGACCCCGTGTTCCAGGTGGAGGGGGAGGGCGGGCGCTCCATGGCGGAGCTGGCACCGGAGGAGAAGTCCCGGGTGTCTCACCGGGCCCGGGCCTTCCAGCTGATGCGGCGCCATCTGTTGGCGCTCTGACCGGGCGGGCGGGCGTCAGGAACAGCAAGCTTGCGCGTCCGTCCGCGTTAGGCGAAGAATGCGGCACTTCTCGGGGCGTAGCGCAGCCTGGTAGCGCACCTGCCTTGGGCGCAGGGGGTCGGAGGTTCGAATCCTCTCGCCCCGACTTGAAGTGCCGTGATGTTTCAGCAGTCAGGACGGGCCAGCTCCAGTAGCTCAGCTGGATAGAGCACCGACCTTCTAAGTCGGGGGTCGCAGGTTCGAGTCCTGCCTGGGGCGCAAATCTGCTGGCAGATGGTTTTGGGCCTTGAACAGCTACGGTTTCCACGGTAGGAGACCGCCGCTTTCAAAGCCGTGACGTGTGAAGTGACGGCGAATGTAGCTCAACTGGTTAGAGCGCCGGACTGTGACTCCGGAGGTTGCCGGTTCGATCCCGGTCATTCGCCCTTCTTCTCTCGCTTCGCCCCGCGCCTATAGCTCAACTGGATAGAGCATCGGCCTTCGAAGCCGAGGGTTGGGGGTTCAAGTCCCTCTGGGCGCACTCCCTTTCCCAGCCCCGTCCCGCCTGGAAGACGAAACGCCCGCGTCCCCCTATGGGAACGCGGGTGTTGTTCATTTCAGCGAACGACGGCGGCTCAGGCCTCCGGGTTCGTCCCGGCGCCGTCCTTGGACGACGGCACGCGGCAGCGCAGCTCCGTCTCCGCCTCCAGCGCGGTGAGGTTCTCGCGCATGGCCTTCGCCCAACGGGCGCGCGGCTGCTCCATCAGCTTCTCGTGCGCCAGGTCGATGGTCTCGCTCAGCTCGTCGTCGGACAGCTCCGACGTCGTCTTGCCCTTGTACGGACCGAACGCCACCACCACCGCGCTCGCCTTGGGACGCTCGGGCGTCTGGGCCACGGGCACCGCCGCGACCGTCGTGACCGGCGCCAGCGGCACGTCCACGTCGAGCCTCGGCTCCTCCTTCTCCGGAGTCCTGGCCGTCTCCAGCGCCTTGGGGGCCTCCGCGGGGGCGGGGGCCGGGGCCAGGGTGGGGAAGGACGCCTTCACCGGGCCGGGCTTCGAGCCCAGCACCTCGTAGGAACCGGACGCGGGGGCCGGCTCGTCGTGGGGGGCATGCGCGTCGTACTCCTCCGCCGGCATCTCCTCGCGCACGTACAGTCCGCCGAAGGCCTCCGGGTACGCCTTGCGCAGCGCCGCCACGCGGGCGCACTTCTCGATCATCGTCGTGGGAATCTTGGCCCACAGCGGCGTCTGCTGGACGTAGCCGGAGAAGTCCAGCCACACGACGACCGGCAGCTTCCCCTCGCGCACCACGCGCGACCAGGCACCCACCAGGGCGCCCTTGCGCTTGGCCGGGTTGAAGCGGTGCACCACCTCGCCCTTGCCCTGGTCCACGACGATCTCATCCTCGGCGAACACCGCGCTCGCCTGGATGCCCTTGAAGTCCGGGAAGCGCTCCGCGCGGGCGAGCATTCCGGCCTCGGAGGGCTGGAACTCGTACTTCGTCACCCAGTTGGGCCGCTCGCGGTTGCCGATGTTCTGGCGGCGCGCCACGCAGAACGCTTCCTTGAGGAGCGGATCCAACCCGCTGCGCTTGCACTGCTCGATGAAGAGGGCGAACTCGTCCTCGCTGATTCCCCGGGGGCAGATGGTCCGCTTCACCAGGTCCACCCGCTCCCGGTTCCAGGCCGCGCCCTGCGGCGACGTCGTTCCATCCGCCTTCACATTCGCATCCATCACTGTGTCTCCAGCACCGCTCGAAAAGGACGGACGACCCTCGCCCGACCACATGGTTGCCCGGGGACACGGCGCACGACCCGTGAGGCAGGGGCCTGGAGGGGACCCTGCTACAGACCTGCAGCGCGAACCGGGGCGTGGATCAACATGCGAGCCGGGCGGACCCTTCGCATCGGTTCCTCGGGCCCTGGCAGGACGGCCGCACGCCGGGCGTCCGCTCACGCGGCCGGGAATGGAAGAGGGGATGCAAAAACGTTTTGACAGAGCGGGCGGCGACCGGTATTCACCGCGCCACCTCGGACGTCGCGCAGCCAACGCGGCCGAACGCAAAGCCGGGAGCGTAGCTCAATTGGCAGAGCAATGGACTCTTAATCCATAGGTTGTGGGTTCGATTCCCTCCGCTCTCACTCGCAGGGCCCCTTCTGGAAACGGAAGGGGCCCTGTGTCTTTTCCGGCATCCCGTGGCCTTGGCGCCCGGGCCGGAAAGCCCCTGTCGTCCACGGACGTTTCGGGATAGGACGGCGGTCGCGCGACGCGTCGGGCGGGTGGCGAAACTGGTAGACGCGCCAGACTTAGGATCTGGTACCGCAAGGTGTGAGGGTTCGAGTCCCTCCTCGCCCATTTCGCGTTGACCCGTTCGTGCCTATCCCCTAAAGCCGCACGTCCCACTTTCCGGTTGCCGCCCCGGGACGCGAAGGCCCGTGGAGGCGGCGAGCGAGGCCCGCATGAAGGTCCAGGTCGAAGAGCTCTCTCCCATCGAGAAGAAGCTCTCCATCGAGGTCGACAACGCCCGCGTTGCTGAGGAGCTCAACCGCGCGTACGCCGCGCTCAGCGGTCAGGTGCGCCTGCCCGGCTTCCGTCAGGGCAAGGTTCCCCGCCGCATCCTCGAGCAGAAGTACCGCGAGCAGGTGGAGGACGACGTCATCCAGCGCGTCGTGCAGAAGGCCTACCTGGACGCCGTGCGCGAGCACAAGGTGGAGGCCGTCGCCTCCCCCCAGGTGACCAACTCCGGCCTCAAGCCCGGCGCCCCCTTCAGCTTCGAGGCGCGCGTGGAGGTGAAGCCGAAGGTGGAGGCCAAGGACTTCGAAGGCCTGTCCCTCACGAAGGTGGACACCGCCGTCGCCGACGACGCGGTGAACCAGCAGATCGAGCAGATGCGCCAGAACCTGGGCCGCATCGAGCCCGTCACCGACCGCGACGCCGCGGCCCAGGGCGACCAGGTCACCATCGACTTCGAGGCGAAGGTGGACGGCAATGCGTTCCCCGGCAGCAAGGCGGACGGCATTGGCGTGCGCGTGCAGGACGGCGACCTCATCCAGGGCAACATCCCGCAGCTGGCGGGCGTGAAGGTCGGCGAGACGAAGGACGTCGAGTACACCTTCTCCCAGGACTACCAGGCTGAAGAGGTCCGCGGGAAGACGGCCGTCTTCCACATCACCGTCAAGGAGCTGAAGAAGCCGGTGGTGCCGGAGCTCAACGACGACTTCGCCAAGGAGACGGGCGTCGCGCAGACGGTGGACGAGCTGCGCGCGAAGGTCCGCTCCGACATGGAGAAGGCCAAGAAGAACCAGGCCACGGTGGACGAGCGCGACGCGCTCATCAAGGCGCTGCTGGAGAAGAACCCGTTCGACGTGCCCCGCGCCATGGTGGAGCGCGCCATCGACTCCATGATGGAGGGCGCCTTCCGCCAGATGCAGCGCCAGGGCATCGACCCGCGCCAGCTGGGCCTGGACTTCAACCGCCTGCGCGACGAGATGCGGGAGAAGGCCACCCTGGAGGTGAAGGGCACGCTCCTGTTCGAGGCCATCGCCCAGCAGCAGAACATCCAGGCGTCCGACGAAGAGGTGGAGAAGCGCATCGAGGACCTGGCCATCGAGGCCAACCAGCCGGTCGCCCAGGTGAAGAAGTACTTCAAGGGCCCGGACGAGCGCCTTGGGTTGTCTCTGCGACTTCGCGAGGAAAAGACGATTGAATTCCTCAAGGGCCGGGCGAAGTATTCTTGAGGCTTTTCCTTCAGGGTTCCTGAGTCCCTTCTAGAGGTCCATCCGACATGCCCTTCATGCCCGTCCCCTACGTCATCGAGCAGACCCACCGGGGTGAGCGCTCGTACGACATCTACAGCCGGCTCCTGAAGGACCGCATCGTCATGCTGGGAACGGAGATCGACGATGACGTTGCCAACGCCATCGTCGCCCAGCTCCTGTTCCTGGAGTCGGAAGACCCGGACAAGGACATCAACCTCTACATCAACTCGCCCGGTGGTTCCGTGACGGCGGGCCTCGCCATCTACGACACGATGCAGTACGTCAAGGCGCCCGTCTCCACCATCTGCGTGGGGCAGGCGGCCTCCATGGGCGCCGTGCTGCTGCTGGCCGGCGCGAAGGGCAAGCGCTACTCGCTGCCCTCCAGCCGCATCATGATCCACCAGCCGCTCGGTGGCGCGCGTGGCCAGGCGACGGACATCGAGATCCAGGCGCGCGAGATCCTCCGGATGAAGGCGAAGCTCAACGAGCTCATCGTCAAGCACACCGGCCAGACGATCGAGCGCGTGGAGAAGGACACGGACCGCGACTACTTCATGGGCGCCGCGGAGGCGAAGGCGTACGGCATCCTCGACGCCATCCAGGACCCTCGGAAGGTCGTGGGCGTGAAGCCGGACGAGAAGAAGTAGACACACCGACATCCGAACGGGCCGGGGCGTCAGGCACCCGGTCGGCGGCCGGGGGTGCTGGGAATCTTCTCCCGGTCCTCCGGCCTTCTCGTTTCTCCCGTCACCGGCATTTTCCCCTTGTTAAGTACCCGGAAGGTGCGTGGACGTTCCGGATGGGGGCTGACTAGATTGGACGTCAGGGCAGGGGACCGGACGCGAAGCGGGTTGGGGCCTTTCAGGCGCAGCGAGGGATTTCATGGCGGGTAAGAACGTGGAGAAGCGAGACAACCAGACCCTCTGCTGCTCCTTCTGCGGCAAGTCGCAGAAGGAGGTGAAGAAGCTCATCGCGGGCCCGACGGTCTACATCTGCGACGAGTGCATCGGGCTGTGCAACGACATCATCGCGGAGGAGATCGACCGCGAGGAGACCAAGGACACCAAGCTGCGCATCCCCCGGCCCTCTGAAATCAAGGCCGTGCTGGACGAGTACGTGGTGGGCCAGGAGCGCGCGAAGAAGACGCTCTCCGTGGCGGTGCACAACCACTACAAGCGCATCGAGTCCAAGGTCGCGATGGACGACGTGGAGCTGCAGAAGAGCAACATCCTGCTGCTCGGCCCCACCGGCTCCGGCAAGACGCTGCTCGCGCAGACCCTGGCGCGCATCCTCAACGTCCCCTTCACCATCGCGGACGCCACGTGCCTCACGGAGGCCGGCTACGTCGGCGAGGACGTGGAGAACATCATCGTCAACCTGCTCCAGGCCGCGGACCACGACATCGAGCGCGCGCAGCGGGGCATCGTCTACATCGACGAAATCGACAAGATCGCCCGCAAGTCGGAGAACCCCTCCATCACGCGCGACGTGAGCGGCGAGGGCGTGCAGCAGGCGCTCCTGAAGATCATCGAAGGCACGGTGGCCAACGTCCCGCCCAAGGGTGGCCGCAAGCACCCGCAGCAGGAGTTCCTGCAGGTGGACACCACCAACATCCTCTTCATCTGCGGCGGCGCGTTCGGCGGCCTGGAGCAGGTGATTGAGCGGCGCCTGGGTGGCCGCAGCCTGGGCTTCGGCGCGGAGATCCAGTCGCGCAAGCAGCGCAACCTCAGCGAGCTGCTCAAGCACGTGGAGCCGGAGGACCTGCTCAAGTTCGGCATGATTCCGGAGTTCATCGGCCGTCTGCCCATCATCACCGCGCTGGAGGAGCTGGACGAGGGCGCGCTCGTGAACATCCTGGGCGAGCCCAAGAACGCGCTCACCAAGCAGTACCGCAAGCTCTTCGAGCTGGACGGCGTGTCGCTGAAGTTCACCGACGGGGCCCTGAAGGCCATCGCGTCGGAGGCCATCCGCCGCAAGGCGGGCGCGCGCGGCCTGCGCTCCATCCTGGAGACGGCCATGCTGGACGTGATGTACGAAATCCCGTCCCGCAAGACGGCCCGCGAGGTGCTCATCTCCGAGGAGGTCATCCTCAAGAAGAGCGAGCCCGTCGTCCTGCACTCGCAGGACAACAAGGAGACCCCGGAGCCGAAGAAGGAATCCGCCTGAGCGGACTCATCCTCTAGGGGCTCGCAAGGGCCTGAAGGGGATGACGGGGCGCGTCACGGTCTTGGACCGGGGCGCGCCCCCTGTTCTTGCGGGCCTTCAGGCGGGGGAACGGGCCGCACTTTTTCCGGGCCGGGGGCGGGGGCTTCTTGTATCTGCTGTCCCCCATGAGAAAGCTCCTCATGCCTGCCCTGCTGTCGCTCGTGGCCTGCACTTCCTCGAAGGAAGCCACTCGCGAGGAGTCTCCTGCCTCCGCGTCCTCGCAAGCCCCGGCGACGGCCGGCGACCGCGCTCCGGCCCGGGAGGGCCCTTCCCGCATGGCCTATCCGGCGACCCGTTCCGAAGCGGTGGTGGACACGCTGCACGGCCAGCAGGTGGCGGACCCGTACCGCTGGCTGGAGGACGAGAAGGCCCCGGAGGTCCAGGCCTGGATGAAGGCGCAGGACGGCTTCACCCGCGACGCGCTGGCGAAGATGCCGGGCCGCGACGCGCTGGCGAAGCGCTTCACGGAGCTGTTCTACGTGGACTCCGTGTCCGCTCCCGCGAAGCGGGGGGCGCGCTACTTCTTCATGCGCACCCACAAGGACAAGGAGAAGGCCATCGTCTACTGGAAGGAAGGCGAGTCCGGCCAGGAGAAGGTGCTGCTGGATCCGAACGCCTGGAGCAAGGACGGCACCGTGTCCCTGGGCACGTGGGCGCCTTCCTGGGACGGCAAGCGCGTGGCCTTCGCGCAGCGGCCCAACGCCGCGGACGAGGCCGTCCTGCACGTGATGGATGTGGCCACGGGTGAGTGGTCCAAGGTGGACGTCATCGAGGGCGCCAAGTACGCGCAGCCGCACTGGATCCCGGACGGCAAGGGCTTCTACTACGAGTGGCTGCCCACGGACCCCTCCATCTCCGTGGATGCCCGGCCGGGCTACACCACGCTCAAGTTCCACGCGCTGGGCCAGGACCCGAAGAACGACGTGGTGGTGCACGAGCGCACCGGCGACCCCTCCACCTTCCTCCAGGGCGACCTGTCGCGCGACGGCAAGTACCTCTTCGCCTCCATCCTGCGCGGCTGGAGCGAGAACGACGTCTACTGGAAGCACCCGGGGGAGAAGGACTGGCGGCTGCTCGTGAAGGGCAAGGGCGCCAAGTACAACGTCATCCCCTGGAAGGACCGCTTCTACGTCGTCACGGACGAGGGCGCCCCGCGCCAGCGCGTCTTCGCCGTGGACCCGAAGAAGTCCGAGCGCGCGAACTGGAAGGAAGTGGTGGCGGAGGACCCCAAGGCCGCGCTGGAGAGCGTGTCGCTGGTGGGCGGCCACCTGGCGCTGGAGTACCTCAAGGACGCGACCACGGAGCTGCGCATCACCACGCTGGAGGGCAAGCCCGTGCGCACCGTGCAGCTGCCGGGCGTGGGCGCCGCCAGCAACCTGGTGGGCCTGGAGGACCAGGACGACGCCTACTTCTCCTACAGCTCCTTCACCACGCCCCGGCAGGTGTACCGGACGTCCGTGAAGAGCGGGAAGGTGGACCTGTGGGCGAAGGTGGAGGTGCCCATGGACCCTGACGCGTACACCACGGAGCAGGTCTTCTACACGTCGAAGGACGGCACGAAGGTGCCCATGTTCCTCGTCTACAAGAAGGGCCTGAAGAAGGACGGAAATGCGCCCACGCTGCTGTACGGGTACGGCGGCTTCTTCGTGAGCATGCAGCCCTCCTTCCGCGCGAGCATCCTGCCGTGGCTGGACGCGGGCGGCGTCTACGCGGTGGCCAACCTGCGCGGCGGCGGCGAGTACGGCACCGCCTGGCATGACGCGGGCAAGGGCGCGAACAAGCAGAACGTCTTCGACGACTTCGCCGGCGCGGCCGAGTACCTGGCCAAGGAGAAGTACACGCAGGCGAAGAAGCTGGCCATCTACGGCGGCAGCAACGGCGGCCTGCTGGTGGGCGCGGCCATGACGCAGCGCCCGGAGCTGTACGGGGCGGTGGTGTGCGGCGTGCCGCTCTTGGACATGGTGCGCTTCCACCTGTTCGGCAGCGGGCGGACGTGGGTGCCGGAGTACGGGTCGGCGGAGGACGCCGCGCAGTTCAAGACCCTGTACGCCTATTCGCCCTACCACCACGTCCAGCAGGACGTGCGCTACCCGGCGCTCCTGATGATGAGCTCGGACCACGACGACCGCGTGGACCCCATGCACGCGCGCAAGTTCGTGGCGGCGGTGCAGAACACGAAGGGCAATTCGGCGCCCACGTTGCTACGCATCGAAGCGAACGCGGGCCACGGAGGGGCGGACCAGGTGGCCAAGGCCATTGAATCCAGCGTCGACATGTACGCCTTCCTCTTCCAGGTCCTGGGTGTTGCACGGCCGGATGCCGGGGTAGCGGCCGAGAGCCGCTAGAATCCGGGCAGCACACACTTCTGCCTGCCGGTGTTCCCTTGAAGGCAGGGTGCAGGCCCCCAATCTTGTGACGGGAACGGGGCCTGCGACCGGCGTGTTATAGAGCGGTGTTTCACCCTGCATGCGCGCTTGGGCGGCATGCGGGCAACTCTTCAAGGGCCCGCCTGTCTGGTGGGCCAGCGGGTGGCGGATACATGTTCTTCGGACGTGACGACAAGAAGGAAGCCCAGAAGCGGGGACTCACCATCCCGCTCTTGCCCCTTCGGGACATCATCGTGTTCCCGCACATGGTGGTTCCGCTGTTCGTCGGCCGGGAGAAGTCCATCGCGGCCCTGAAGGACGCGATGGCCCACAAGGGGCCGGATGACAAGGCGGTCATCCTGCTGGCCGCCCAGAAGAAGGCCAAGACGAACGACCCCTCGCCCGACGACATCTTCCACTTCGGCACCATCGGCCACCTCATCCAGCTCCTCCCGCTGCCCGACGGCACGATGAAGGTCCTGGTGGAGGGCGTGCGCCGCGCCAAGGTGAAGAAGTTCCACCCCAACGACTCGTTCTTCATGGTCGAGGTGGATGAAGTCGAAGAGCAGCTGGAGAAGAGCGTGGAGCTGGAGGCGCTGGTGCGCTCCGTCCACTCCGTCTTCGAAGCCTTCGTGAAGCTCAACAAGCGCATCCCGCCGGAGATGCTGATGCAGGTCGCCAGCATCGACGACCCGGCGCGCCTGGCGGACACCATCGTCGCGCACCTGTCGCTGAAGCTGAACGACAAGCAGGCGCTGCTCGAGACGGAGTCCCCGGCCAAGCGCCTGGAGAAGCTCTACGAGCTGATGCAGGGCGAGATCGAGATCCTCCAGGTGGAGAAGAAGATCCGCACGCGCGTCAAGAAGCAGATGGAGAAGACCCAGAAGGAGTACTACCTGAATGAGCAGATGCAGGCCATTCAGAAGGAACTGGGTGAGCGCGACGAGTTCAAGAACGAGATCCAGGAGATTGAAGAGAAGCTGAAGAACAAGCGGATGAGCAAGGAGGCCACGCTCAAGGTCAAGAAGGAGCTGAAGAAGCTCCGGATGATGAGCCCGATGAGCGCCGAGGCCACGGTCGTCCGCAACTACATCGACTGGATCATCAGCCTGCCCTGGTACGACGAGACCCAGGACCGGCTGGACGTCACCGAAGCGGAGCGGGTGCTTAACGAGGACCACTACGGCTTGAAGAAGCCGAAGGAGCGCATCCTTGAGTACCTCGCCGTGCAGCAGCTGGTGAAGAAGCTCAAGGGCCCCGTGCTGTGCTTCGTCGGGCCTCCGGGCGTGGGCAAGACGTCGCTGGCGCGCAGCATCGCTCGGGCCACGGGCCGCAAGTTCGTGCGCCTGTCCTTGGGCGGCGTGCGTGACGAGGCGGAGATCCGCGGCCACCGCCGCACGTACATCGGCGCGATGCCGGGCAAGCTCATCCAGTCCCTGAAGAAGGCGGGCAGCAACAACCCCGTGTTCCTCCTGGACGAGATCGACAAGATGTCCACGGACTTCCGTGGCGACCCGAGCGCGGCGCTGCTGGAGGTGCTGGACCCGGAGCAGAACCACAACTTCAACGACCACTACCTGGACCTCGACTACGACCTGTCCAAGGTGATGTTCATCTGCACCGCGAACACGATGCACAACATCCCCGGTCCGCTGCAGGACCGCATGGAGGTGATTCGCATCGCGGGGTACACCGAGCCGGAGAAGCTCTCCATCGCGCGGCGCTACCTGATCCCGAAGGAGCAGGAGGCCAACGGCCTCGCGGACCTGAAGATCGACATCACCAACGACGCGCTGAAGACCATCGTGCACCGCTACACGCGCGAGTCGGGTGTGCGTTCGCTGGAGCGTGAGATTGGCGGCGTGTTCCGCAAGATCGCCCGCGACGTGCTGAAGAACGGCAAGCGGGACCTCATCGAGGTGGACCGCAAGCAGGCGATGAAGTTCCTGGGCACGCCCCGCTTCCGCTACGGCGTGGCGGAGCGCGAGGACCAGGTGGGCATCGTCACGGGCCTCGCGTGGACGGAGCTGGGCGGTGAGATCCTCACCACGGAAGCCACGTCCATGCCGGGCAAGGGCAAGCTCATCATCACCGGCAAGCTGGGTGAGGTGATGCAGGAGTCCGCCCAGGCGGCCATGTCCTACGTGCGCAGCCGCGCGGAGCGCTTCGGCATCGACCGCAAGGTGTTCGAGAACTACGACATCCACGTCCACCTGCCGGAGGGCGCCATCCCCAAGGACGGTCCGTCCGCGGGCGTCACCATGGCCACGGCGCTGGTGAGCGCGCTCACGCGCGTGCCGGTCCGCAGGGACGTGGCGATGACGGGTGAAATCACGCTGCGCGGCCGCGTGCTGCCCATCGGTGGCCTGAAGGAGAAGACGCTGGCGGCGCACCGCGCGGGCATCAAGACGGTCCTCATCCCGAAGGCGAACAAGAAGGACCTGAAGGACATCCCGCTGAAGATCCGCAAGGCGCTGCGCATCGTCCCGGTGGAGTTCGTGGACGACGTGCTGCGTGAGGCGCTGCTGCTGGAGAAGCCGGAGGAGTTCGGCCGCAAGGGCGCCGGGGACAACCTGAAGACGGGGCTGTCCGTGACGGAGGCGGTGTCCACGCCTTCCGCGCCGGCCTCCTGAGGCCTTGAGTCCCAGCCCCCTCAAGGGGGCCTGGGATGAGTGGTGACGAAGCCAGGATGCCGGCCGACCAGGAGTCGCCGGTCTCCTGGCTTCTCTCTTTTCCGGGGCCGGTCGGGGTAGAACGCGGGAGGTGGCTCCCCGCGCGCGAATCCTGTCCTACTCCCTGGTGCTGGTGATGGCCGCGGCCTGCGGGCCGTGCGGCTTCCAGCCCGAGCCGGGCGTGAAGGTGGTGGTGCCCGCGATGCCCACCACGCTCGACTGGAGCCATTCGGATCCGCAGAGCTGGGTGAACTACCCGGTGATGCTGGCCACGCAGAAGGGGCTCACCACGCTGGGGGCGGACCACTCGGTGCAGGCCGGCCTGGCGGAGCGGTGGGAGCGCGAGGCGGACGCGGCCGGGCACGAGGTCTACACCTTCCACCTGCGGCCGGACGTGACGTGGTCGGACGGGTCTCCCGTCACGGCGCGCGACTTCATCTTCGGGTGGCACCGGGCCCTGCTGGGCCGCGAGCGCGGTGAGATGGCGGACCTCCAGGGCGCGGAGGAGGTGCTCGCGCTGCTGGAGCGCGCGGCGCCGGACGCGGAGGTGAAGGCCGCGCTGTCGCGCGTGGGCGTGGAGGCGGTGGATGCGCGGACGCTGCGGGTGACGCTGGCGCGGCCTCGCAGCTACTTCCTGGCGCGGCTCGCGAACGTGTACCTGTTCTTTCCCGCGCCTTCGGCGGACCTGGAGGGCAAGTCGGACGAGGCGGTGCGCGACTACTTCGACCGGCCCCGTGACGGTCGTCCGCTGGCGGTGGGGCCTTATCGCGTCGAGCGTTGGGACCGCGCGGGGGAGCGCGTGCGGCTGGTCTACAACCCGCGCAGCGCGTTCCCGCCGCCGATGGGGCCGGGGGAGACTCCGGCGCCGGTGCTGACGCTGATGAAGTCGGAGATCGGCCCGGCGCTGTATGAGCGGGGCCGCGTGGACTTCGTGTTCGTGGACAGCGCGGCGGCGCTGCGCGGGATGCGGGCCGCGGACCTGAAGCGCGAGCCGCTGTTGTCCACGTACTTCCTGGCCTTCAACACGGAGCGTCCGCCGTTGGACCGGCCGGAGGTGCGCCGGGCGCTGGCGCGTGCGCTGGATCGGGAGGCGCTGCTCGCGGGGCTGTTACCGGCGGCGCGCGCGACGAACGTGCTGCTGCCGCCGGAGCTGCCAGACGCGGCCTCGCCCGAGCAGGCCGCGCGGCTGCCGCGCTACGAGCCGGAGCGGGCGAAGGCGGAGCTGGCGGGTGCGACGGGGCTGGACCGGCCGCTGCGGCTGGTGGTGAAGGCGGGGGATTCGTTCGTGCCGGAAGAGGCGCTGGCGGAGCGCATCGCGGTGCAGCTCGCGCGGGTGGGCGTGACGGTGGTGGTGGACTCGCGCTCGGACTTCTCCGCGGAGGTGGCGCGCAGGACGCCGCAGGGGCCGCGCGCGTATGACCTCCAGCTGCGGCGGCTGGGCGCGGACTACGCACACCCGAACACGTTCTTCACGCTGTTCGAGCGCCAGGGCAACCACCAGACGGGCTGGGAGACGCAGGCCGGGGGGGAGCCGATGCGCCGCTTCGAGCAGCTGCTGGAGGAGGCGGACGGCGACCCGGATCCGGTGCACGCGCGCGAGTTGTACGCGAAGGCCCAGGAGGTGCTGGTGGGCGAGCAGGCCGTCATCGCGCCGCTGTACCACCCGGACCGCTACTTCCGGGCGCGGGCCCGGCTGCACGGACTGGACGTGGATCCATTCAACTTCCTCGCGCTGCGCGCATTGCGGCTGGGACCGGCTGGGACGACCACGGCGCGCGCGGAAGGGCAGGGGCCCTAGCGCATGCGCCTCATCGCGACGCGCCTCGTGCGGCAGCTCGTGCTCGTGCCGGTGGTGGCGGTGGCCTCGTACTTCCTCATGGCCGCGCTGCCGCTCACCACGGAGAGCGACACCAAGCGGCAGGTGTCTCCGGAGCTGGCGGCTTCGTACCGGCGCGACCTGGGCATCGGTGAGCCGCTCGGGTTCCTGCGGCCGTGGCAGAAGCTGTTCGCCGGGGAGCGGCTGGGCACCAGCGCTCAGGGCATCACCGGCGATGAGCTCCTCCAGAAGCTCTCCGGCAGCGTGGGCGTGGGCCTGGTCGCGCTTCCCCTGGCCCTTGCCTGGGCCGTGGGCTTCGCGCTCCTTCGCACCCGGTGGCGGCGGGGACGCTTCGCCGTGTTCGGTGACGTGCTGCCCGCCATCGCGTTCGGGACGCCGGTGTTCATCCCCGCGCTGCTCCTGGCCCCCGCCGTGGTGGAGCGCGGACACCTGCTGCCGGAGCTCTGCGCGGCGGTCGTCATCGCCATCTGGCCCGGGACCTTCCTGGGCACGCTCGTGGGGGATGCCCTGGAGACCGAGCTGTCCCGCGACTACGTGCGCACCGCGCTCAGCAAGGGGCTGGACCCCGGCACCGTGCTGCGCCGCCACGTCCTCCCCAACGTGTGGCCCGCGCTCCTGGACGCCGTCACGCCCGTCGCCACCGCGCTGCTCGCGGGCTCGTTCGCCGCGGAGCGCGTCTTCGGCCTGCCGTACTTCGGCCAGCTCTACGTGCTCGCCGTGCTCAACAAGCAGGTCGCCGTCGTCGTCGTGTCCACCACCACCTTCGCCACCGTGCTCGTCGTCGTGAGCCTCACCGTGGAGCTCCTGCGCATGCTCGCGGATCCGCGCGCCCGGGAGGCCCGCGCTTGAACCGCGTCCCCGTGCGCGCCTGGGTGGGACTGGTCCTCATGGTGGGGCTGGGCGGCTTGAGCCTCGTGGCCGGACGCCTCTTCCCGGAAACCCTCTCGAACACCTGTCCGCTGGGCTGGGACCTGAACCGCCCCGACCGCAGCGTGTGCGAGCTGGCCTTCGGTGGCCTCTGGGTGTCCCTGGCCGTGGGGCTCGCGGCCGGTGCGCTGTCCACCGTGCTGGGGCTCGCGGTCGCGGCGCTCGCGCGGCTGTCGGGCGGCGTGACGGAGCAGGTGCTCCTGCGCGCCGTGGATGCCGTGTTCGCGCTGCCGGACGTGCTCGTGGTGATGGTGCTCCAACTCGCGGGCCAGTCCCTCCTGGACGCGGGCATGACCCGCGGCCTGGGGCCCTTCGGCTTGATGGTGACGTCGCTGGCCCTGGTGGGCTGGGCCGGCCCCGCGCGCATGTTCCGCGACCGCCTGGCCACGCTGGAGGGCCAGGAGTACGTGGCCGCCGCGCGGGCGTTGGGCGGTGGCGGGGTGCACGTCCTGCGCGTGCACCTGTGGCCCATGCTGCGCCCGTTCGTGCTGGCCGTGTTCCTGAGCCGCCTGCCGAACGCCATCCTCACCGAGTCCACGGTGAGCTTCTTCGGAATCGCCCGCATGGAGCCCATGTCCCTGGGCCGCTACCTGGGCACGTCCTACGCCGCGCTCATCTACGAGGGCGGGGGGCGCGTCGTCATTCCCGCCTGGGGCCTGCTCGTCCTGCTGGTGCTTGGCGCCTCGCTCGCTTCACAGGCCTTGGGGGGAGGTCGTCGTCGCGAAGTGTGAGGAATGCCGCACATTGGGACAAAGGTTTCACTCGAACGGAAACCCTTTGCCCTCAGGTGAACACCATGTCCCTCCCGACGGAAGAAATCCCCCTCTCGCCTGCCCGTGATGAGCGTCCGCGTGACGACGGTCTGCGCAAGGAGACCGTCCGGGGTTCGGTGCTGGTGGTGGAAGACGACGCCGCGCACCGCGAGCTGCTGGTGGAGCTGGTGAGCGGCTGGGGCTACGACGCGATGCCCGTGGGCAGCGCGGAAGAGGCGGAGTTCGCCGTGCGCAACAAGCGCATGGACGCCGCCATCGTGGACGTGTTCCTGCCGGGCCGCAGCGGCACCACGCTCATGTCCAAGCTGCGTGAGAAGTTCCCGCAGGCGGTGCTCATCGGCGTCAGCGCCATGAGCGACGCGGCCACCGCGCGCAAGTGCAAGGGCCTGGGCGCGGACCTCTTCATCGGCAAGCCGTTGGATCCGGAGAAGCTGGCCAAGGCGTTGAAGTCCAAGCACCAGAGCTGGCACTGAGGCCAGCAGGGGAGCGGGTTCCGGTTGCACACCCCCGCCGGACGGTTGATGCTCCCTGACGTGAAGAACCTCGCCTCAGGCTTCCTGCTGGCCATGCCCCAGCTTGGAGACCCGAACTTCTACCGGTCGGTCATCCTGATGATCGAACACGGGGAGACGGGCTCCATGGGGCTCGTCGTGAACCGGGGAGCGCCCCTGACGCTCGGTGAGCTGGCGCGCGGTCAGTCGATGGACATCTCGACCGACCGCGTGTCGCAGCCGGTGTTCGTGGGCGGCCCGGTGGAGCCCCAGCGGGGCTTCGTCCTGCATGACGACGAGTCCGTCCCGGAGAAGCACCCCGTCCTGCCCGGCCTCTACCTGAGCGTCACGCTGGACGCGCTGGGCCCCCTGCTGCAGCGGACCAACCCGCGCGTGCGCTTCTGCCTGGGGTACGCGGGCTGGGGCCCCAAGCAGCTGGAGAACGAAATCGCCGCGGGCTCGTGGCTGTACGCCGACGCCACCGCGGACGCGGTGCTGGGGCAGGACCCGGCCAAGTTGTGGGATGCCACCCTGCGTGGGCTGGGTGTGGACCCTGCCATGTTGGTGATGGGAAAGGGGATGAACTGATGCTCGACGCCGAGACGCTTCGCCGTTACCTCCTCGACGCCCTGCCGGGCTCGGAGGTGGAGTTGAACGACACGACAGGGACGGGGGACCACTTCGAGGCGCGCGTGGTCTCTCCCGCCTTCACCGGCAAGACGATGGTGGAGCAGCACCAACTGGTGTACGCGCCGCTGCAGCCGTGGCTGAAGTCCGGCGAGCTGCACGCGCTGGCGCTCAAGACCTATTCGCCCGAGCAGTGGAAGAAGCTCGGGCCCCGCTGAAGAAGGAGCAACGACTCATGGATCCGACCCTCAAGGCCCACTTCGACGAGACGGTGAAGTCGCACCCCATCGTCCTCTTCATGAAGGGCAACGCCCTGTTCCCCCAGTGCGGCTTCTCCGCGCGCGCCCTCCAGCTGCTCCAGCCGCTGGGCCCGGTGCACACGGTGGACGTGCTGGCGGACCCCAACGTGCGCCAGGGCATCAAGGACTACTCCAACTGGCCCACGATTCCGCAGGTCTACATCCACGGGAAGTTCGTGGGCGGCTCCGACATCCTGATGGAGCTGGCCGAGCGCGGCGAGCTGCAGGACCTGGTCGCCGCCGGCGGCAAGTAGGCGCCAGGGTGGGACGGCCCGGGGGGAAGACCCGGGCCCTGTCCCCCGCGTAGACTGGGCGGCGGTCGCCAAGAGGGGTCTCGCCGCCGTGCTCACCGTCACACCGCCTGATTCGAAGCCGCAGGACGCGTCCACCGAAGTGCCCGGCAGTCCGGTGGCGGGAGGACCCCTGCCGCCCGGGGCGAACGTCGCGGTGGCCACGCCGGGTGGCGCCGTCGCGGATCCGGACGACCTCGTCAGCACGGAGAAGCTGCCCACGCTGGTGGACCGCGTGCAGGCCTTCCGCGCGAAGTACGAGAAGCAGGAGATGGCCCTCTTCTTCTTCGCGGGCTTCCTCTACGACGTCCTCACGCTGAGCCCCATCGACGACGCGCTCACGGAGGTGCAGAACTTCGCCTACCTGGCCATCCTCGCGGGACTGCTGGTGCTGGAGCAGCGCTACCCGGAAGGGGTGGAGCCGCCGAAGCTGCTGATGAAGGTGTGGCGCTTCCGCGAGGACGCGCTGCACTTCTTCCTGGGCAGCCTCTTGAGCGCGTTCACGCTGTTCCTCTTCAAGAGCTCGTCGGGCTTCACGCCGCTGGTGTTCCTCGGGGGCATGTTCTCACTGCTGGTGGCGAACGAGCTGCCGCGCTTCCGTCAATTGGGTCCGGTCATCCGCGTGGCCCTCTTCAGCCTGTGCGTGACGCTGTACTTCGCGTCGCTGCTGCCGGTGCTCTTTGGACGGGTGGGGTGGTGGATCTTCACGCTGTCCGTCGTGCTGGGATGCGGGAGCGTGTACGGGCTCTTGCGCGTGCTCAAGCGGTGGCGCCCGGATGAGAAGGCGCTGCTGCGCACGGTGGCGGTGCCCGGCTTCGGCGCGCAGGCGCTGCTGCTCGGGTGCTACTTCCTGGGCGTGATTCCGCCGGTGCCCCTGGCGGTGCAGTACAGCGGCATCTACCACGCGGTGGAGAAGGTCCCCCAGAACGTCTATGGCACCTCGGGCGTGTATCACCTGACGTCGGAGGAGCACCCCTGGTGGAAGGTCTGGACGGCGTTCCACCACGGCGACCAGGACTTCATGGCTCGCGACGGTGAGGAGCCCATGTACTTCTTCCGCATCTTCGCGCCCAAGGGCTTCGAGCCCTACCGCGTGCGCGTGCGGTGGTTCTACGACCATCCGGAGAAGGGCTGGACGGCGTTGGGCAAGGGCCACCTGGCCTCGGTGAGCGCCAATGGCTCCGAGGGTGGCTTCCGCTACTACGCGAAGCCGGGCACCCCGCCCAAGCCAGGCGACTGGCGCGTCGTGGTGGAGACGGAGGACGGGCACGAAATCAACCGCTTGAACTTCACCGTCACGCCGGACACGCGGCCCATCGAGGAGCGCAAGCAGAAGGTGGACGTGTCCGTGTTCGGGACCATCAAGCCCATCACGCTGGAGGCGTGGCAGAAGAGCCGGCCTCCCGCGCCGACGGCGGCGCCCGCGGCGGCTACGGCGCCGGTGCCTTGAGCAGCGTCACCTGACCCAGCAGCACCGGCACCGCCGTCTCCACGCGCAGGATGCGGGGGCCCAGCGAGAAGGGCAGGAAGCCGTGGGCTTCCAGCAGCTGGGCCTCGAAGGGCACCCAGCCTCCGTCCGGGCCAATGGCGAGCACCACCCGCGTGGCGCGCGTGATTTCCCGGGCCTGGAGGGAGAGGCTGGCGGGCGGGTGGGGGAGCAGGCGCAGCGGCTCTGGGCCGAAGACAGCGTCCAGTTCGTCTTCAACGAAGGGGCGGAAGCGCTCGCGGATCAGCACCTCCGGCATGCGCGTGTCGCGGGCCTGCTCCAGTCCCTGGAGGAGCAACTCGCGGACGAAGGCCTCGTTGAGGACCTTGGAGTCGAAGTAGCTCTTCTCCACGCGGGCCGCGTTCACCAGCACCACGCGGTCCACGCCGAGGGACGCCACGGCGGGCAGCACCTTCTTGAGCGCCTTGGGGCGGGGGATGGCCAGCAGCAGGTCCACGCCGGCCCGGGGTGGCGGCGGGTCCGTCAGCTCGACGCGCAGGTGGAGCAGGCCGGGGGCGTTCTCCAGCACCTCGCCCGTGCCGGTGAGGCCGTTCAGGCGGCCCACGCGCAGGGATTCGCCGGGTTCGGCCTTGAGGACCTCGCGGGCGTGCTGGGCGCGGCGGCCGGTGAGCCGGGCGGTGCCGTCCGGCTGGAAGTCCTCGTCGAAGAGCAGGAGCAGGTTCACGGTCCCCTCCATGTAGCCGTTCCCGGGCGGGCAGGGGAGGGGGCGTCCCTTCGTGTGAGGGTGCCCTGGCTCCGGCGGCTCCGAACTCCAGGGGCGGGGCCGTGATAAAGGGCCGGGCGTGCGTACCTTCTGCATCAAGTGTCTGCGTCCTGAAAGCGCGTGCTACTGCGCGCACGTCCCCCAGCTCCAGACGCGCACGCGCGTGGTGTTCCTCCAGCATCCCCGGGAGCGGCGCGTGGCCATCGGCACGGCGCGCATGGCGCACCTGTCGCTGCCCAACTCGGAGCTGCACCGGGGCGTGGACTTCACCGGCCACGCGCGGCTGGAGGAGCTGGCGAAGAACCCCGAGCGCGTCGCGGTCCTCTTCCCGGGCGAGGACGCCATCTCCGTGGAGGAGGCCCAGGCGAACCCGCCGGAGACGCTCATCGTCGTGGACGGCACCTGGCCGCAGGCGAAGAAGGTGGTGATGCGCAACCCGGTGCTCGCGGCGCTGCCGCGCATCGGCTTCGTGCCGCGCCGCCCGAGCAACTACCGCATCCGCGCGGAGCCGGCGGACCACTGCGTCTCCACCATCGAGGCGGTGGCGGAGATCCTGGGCCAGCTGGAGGGCAAGCCGGACTACTTCGACCGCATGCTGGGCGCGTTCGAGTACATGGTGGACACGCAGCTGGAGCGGCAGGAGACGCGCACGGGGCCGAACCGGCGCCGGCTCTACAAGGGCGAGTGGCGCCCGCCGCTGGAGCTGCGCTCGCTGGCGGACGCCGCGGACCGGCTGGTCCTCTTCTACGCGGAGGCCAACGCGCACGCGCTGGAGGCGGGCATCCCGCCGGAGCTGGTGCACCTGGTGGCGGTCCGCCTCACCACGGGCGAGCGCTTCGAGGCGGTCATCGCGCCGGAGCTGCCGCTGGCGCACAGCACGACCCTGCACGTCGAGCTGTCGGAGGAGGAGCTGCGCGCCGGTGAGCCGCGCGCGGCGGCGCTGGCCCGCTTCGAGGCGTTCCTGCGTCCGGACGACGAGCTGACGGTGTGGACCACCTTCGCCCTGGACCTGCTGTGGAATGGCGGCCTCGCGCGCCGGTCCGCGCGCAACGTGCGGCTCGCCACGGCGCGGGCGCTCAAGGGCAAGGCGGGCGGCGTGGAGCAGGCCGTGGAGCTGCTCAAGGCGCCAGCGGTGGCGGCGTGGGCCCGGGGCCGCGCGGGCCGCCGCATCAGCGCGCTGGAGTCCGTGGCGCGCGAGCTGGTGGCCCGCGGGAACGCGACCGAGCCTCCCGCGAAGCTGCCAAAGACGGGCTCCGAGGGCTGAAGGCCCGCTACTGGCCCAGGCGCGCGGTGCCGACGCTGGCGCCCAGCGTCGTGGAACCCGCGCGCCAGGGGCGGGCCTGCTCGCGCACCCAGCGCCCGAAGCGGGCGATGAGGTAGCAGCCCACCAGCAGCGCCACGGACACGCCCAGCGCCGCCGCCATGCCCAGCCGGGGACCGATGCGCTGCGCGAGGCCCGCGATGTCCGCCCAGCCGTACACCACCGGCAGGTGCAGCACGTAGATCCACAACGACAGCCGTCCCAGCGGCGCCAGCATGCCGCTCAGCCGCTGCGGCAGCAGGTTCACGGCGCCCAGCACCATCAGGCCCTGCGCCACGCGGTACATCACCATCGTGGGGCTGGTGGGCGTCCACTCGATGGGCAGCCAGCGGGTGAGCGCCAGCAGCGCTCCGCCCAGCGCGAGCAGCGCGAAGCCCTGCGCCAGGCCCGGCTTCAAGAGGTGCAGGACGTGCGCGGCGAACGCGCCCGCGAAGAAGAAGCCCGCCCAGGGGAAGAACGGGAAGCGGCTGCCCTCCCCGTTGCCGATGAACTGCTGCAGCGGCACCGGCAGGTGCTCGCCCGCGTGCCACATCCCGGCGCTCGCCAGGGGGATGCCCACCGCCAGCCCGCCCAGCAGCAGCGCCCGCGCGCCCCGGTGCGGCGTCACGACCAGCGCCATCGCGCCCAGCATCAGCGACGCGCCGATGCACTGGAGCGCGTCGAACTGGAAGACCTTGCGCAGCATGGCGTCGGAGAAGCCCAGCTCGCGCACCGCGCCCCAGCCCGGCCAGTGCAACAGGTAGCCCAGGAACAACAGCAACAGCGCGCGGCGGAACCGGCGGCCGAAGGAGTCCTTCGCGGCGCCCGGCTTCGTGCCCAGCGCCATCACCACCGCCCAGCCGCTCACCAGCAGGAACAGCGGCGCGGTGATGCCCCGCAGCTTCCAGTACTCCTGGACCCACGGATGGTCCCGGAAGGCGGGCGCCAGCAGCGCGTCCAGCGTGTGACCCATCACCATGGCGAGCACGGCCAACCCCCGCGCGCCATCGAGCGCGGGGTGACGGGCCTGCCGGAAGCTGAGCGAGGGACCGAAGCCTTTCAAAGCCAGTCGAGCATAAGCCCACCCGCGGGCCCCGTCTCCAAAACGCACCAACCGTGGGGGTCGGCAGGCGTGGAGACACCCCCGGATTTCACTCTCAGCCCAGGTCCCGTCCTCGTGCGGGGAATGCTACAGGATGGATGCATGTCCCTTCGCGCCGCGCTCGCCGCCCTCGCGCTCCTCGCCATCCCGGCCTCCTCCCGCGCCGAGTCCGGCGATGACTGGTTTGGCCGCGACAAGCCCAGACACTTCGCGGCGTGTGCCGCCGCCACGGGCGTGGGCTACGGCGCGGGCGCCGTCCTCTTCGATTCGACGGGTGCGCGGGCGCTCACCGGAGTGGGGCTGGGATTGGGCGTGGGGCTGGGCAAGGAGGTCTACGACCGCGCTCGCGGCAGCGTCTTCTCCGTGAAGGACCTGGCGTGGGACACCGCCGGCACCGCCACGGGGCTACTGGCCGCGTTCCTCGTGGACCGGTTCATCACCGAGGTGCTCCTGCCCCCGCCCCGGAGCGTCGCCGCCGGGCGTAGCGGCGGGCGCGTCCGGACGCGCGCGGCGCTCCACGAACTTCAGGAGCAGTTCGCGCTGCGACCGGGGCTCCACCAGCAGCATGCGGCCTTCGGGATCATCGGTGTCGGAGACGAGCACGGTGACCTGCCGGCGCGGGCACTGGTTCATGCAGCCCGTGGGCGTGACGCGCACCTGCCCGGCGAGGCCCCGCTCGGCGAGCTCCCCCTGGAGCCAGCGCGGCAGGTCCTGTCCGCCACTCCGGGCGCTCTTGGTCAGGCACTTGCGGCAGACGAGCACGTCCACCTCCCGCCCCTTGCCGCCCGCGTCGTCGTCCCGCATCCGTCCTCCGTGGCGCCCCGCTTCCAGGCGGATGCGCCGCTCCGCGTTCCCGGCACGCCGCCGGGCCCTTGAAGAAGAAGGGGTAGCGGCGCCGGGATTGTTCCGCACTTCCCCGTCCCGCGCCCGCCGGGCCGCTGTCCGGACGGGCGCTGCCGGACTGATGGCATGGGAAAGCCGGGGAGGTGGGTGCGACGTTCCGTCTCGACGCCAGCCGTCTGGACCGCTGGTACGGTGCGCCCCGTGCCGTGCCGCTGACGGGAGGCCTTGCTCATGACGCGAAATCGACTGCTCCTCGGGTTCACCCTGTCGGCGCTGGGCGCGCTCGCGGGCTGTGAGCGCTCCACCGGCACGGCTCCGGACGCAGCGCCTGCCGCGCCCGCTCCCGTGACGGCACAGGCCCCGGCCGCGAAGCCCTCGGCGCCGGACGCCGACGCGGTGGCGAAGCTGGCGGCACACTTCTTCCAGGCGCCTCGCACCCAGGCGCCGCTGCCCACGGACACCGAGGCGCAGGTGGCCCTGGGGCGCATGCTCTTCCACGAGCCCCGGCTGTCGAAGAACCACGACGTGTCCTGCAACAGCTGCCACGGCCTCACCACCTTCGGCGTGGACAACAAGGCGCTGTCGGACGGGCACAAGGGGCAGAAGGGCACGCGCAACTCGCCCACCGTCTACAACGCCGCCCACCACATCGCGCAGTTCTGGGACGGCCGCGCCGCCACGCTGGAGGCCCAGGCGGAAGGGCCGATGATGAACCCGGTGGAGATGGCCATGCCGGACGCGAAGCGCGTCGAGGCCACGCTGTCCTCCATGCCCGAGTACGCCACCCGCTTCCGCGCCGCCTTCCCCAAGGGCGGCAGGCCCGTCACGCTGGCGAACGCGGCCCGGGCGCTGGCCGCCTTCGAGCGGACGCTCACCACGCCGTCGCGCTTCGACCGCTTCCTCGCGGGCGAGCACTCGGCCTTGAGCGCGCAGGAGCAGCGCGGCCTGGAGGCCTTCGTCACCACCGGCTGCACCACGTGCCACAACGGCCCGGCGGTGGGCGGCGCGTCGTTCCAGAAGCTGGGGCTGGTGGAGGCGTATCCGGCGCTCACCGACGCGGGCCGCTTCGACGCGACGAAGAACGAGGACGACCGGGGCTACTTCCGCGTGCCCACGCTGCGCAACGTGGAGATGACCGGGCCGTACCTGCACGACGGCAGCGTGAAGGACCTGCCCAGCATGGTGCGCCTGATGGGCCGCTACCAGCTGGGCCGCACGCTGAAGGACGGCGAGGTGGACGACCTGGTGGCCTTCCTCAAGAGCCTCACCGGGGAGCTGCCCCCCGCCGAGCGCATCTCCGCGCCGCCCCTGCCCCCCAGCACGAAGCGCACGCCCAAGCCGGACCCGTCGTAGCTTCGGAAACGTCGCGCCCCGCCCGGCGGGTGCTAAACCCTCGCGCCCATGACCTTCTTCTTCCATCTCCACTCGGGCCTTCGCTACCTGGTGCTGCTGTCCGGCGTCATCGCGCTCGCGTTCTTCGCGTTCGCCGTCGCCACGAAGCGCCCGTTCGACAAGGTGGGGCGCATCATCGGCGCGTCCTACTCCGGCCTGCTGCAGCTGCAGGTGCTCGTGGGCATCGCGGTGCTGGTGACGCGCGGGTACTACCCGGCGCTCATCGGGCACATGGTGATGATGGTGCTCGCGGTGGGAGCCATCCAGGGTCCCCTGGGCGCCACCCGGCGGCGCCTGAAGTCCAGCGGCGAGGCCACCGCGTCCGGCGGGCCGCGCCCCGTGCCCGGCTACGTGCCCGTGCTGGTGGGCACGTTGGTGTCGCTGGCGCTCGTGGCGGGCGGCATCCTGGCCATCCGCCCGGGCCTGTTCGTCTCCACCGCGTTCTGAAGCGCGTGCGGGCAGCGAAGCGGCTGGGGCCTCCAGCCGCCTCGTGAGGCTCCCCGTCAGCGCCGCGCGCGACGGCGCAGGGCCAGCGGCGCGAGCAGGGCGAGGAGCGCGGGCAGCAGGCCGGGGCTCGCGCTGCAACCGCCGTCATCGTCGTCCCGCGGATCCTCCTCGGGCCCCGTGCCGGCGTCCGGGATGATGCCGCCCGTGCCCGCGTCCATGCTGGTGCCCGCGTCCGTGCCTCCGCCCGTGCCCGCGTCCACGCTGGTGCCCGCGTCCGTGCCGCCGCTGGTGCCTCCGTCCGTGCCGCCACCGGTGCCCGCCGCGCAGTTGCCCAGCGAGTGCTCCAGGGCGCCCAGCGTGGCCGAGGCGGGGCGGGCGCGCACGCAGAAGTCCTCCGGCACCAGGGCGTTGCGCGGGGCAGCGCCGATGAGCGACGACACGTCGCCCTTGAGCGTCAGGTCCCCCTTGGCCGGCGCCACGTACCAGGCCGCCCACTCGCTGCTCGTCACGCCCGTCCGGTTCGCGCTGAAGGTGCCGGTGGCGCTGTCGCGGTTGCGGACGACGCTCGACATCACGTTGCCGGTGGCCTGGCCGGTGGAAGCGGCGTAGCGGAAGTCCACGCCCAGCCCGTTGTTCATGAACGTGTTGAACAGCACTCGCGTGTTCGCGGCCTTGTTCAGGTACACGGCGGCGTCCGAGCAGTTCGCCACGATGTTGTTGCGGATGATTCCGTCCGTGTGCTCCGGCGAGCACGGCACGGTGGGGTCGAAGGCCGGCGCGCAGTACGCATTCCCCGTCCCGCCTCCGCCAAAGGACAGGCCGATGCGCGTGTCACTCCCGGCGGGCTGGTCCTTCGCGCAGAGGACGCGGTTGCGCTCGAAGAGGCCCCGCTTGCCGCCGCTCTTCATGAAGGCGCCGTAGGAGATGCTGCCCTGCTTGCCGAAGTCGTGCAGTTCGTTGTCGCGGACCACCCAGTCGTCGCCCGTGTCGATGTTCAGCTTGGTGACGGGCGTGCCCGTCGTGCGCACGTGCGTGTCGTAGAGTTCGTTGTTCTCGATGAGGCCGCGGTGGGGCATCTCCCAGACGCCGCTGCCGTTCTGCGCCGCGTTCACCTTGAGCTGCGCGTTGAAGTCGCGCACGCGGCTGTTGCGCAGGACGAAGTTCTCCGCGTGGCCGGTGACGTGGAAGGCGTGCTCACAGCTCTCGTCGTTCGCGCAGATGCCCTCCACGGTGAGCCCGTCGAAGGTCCAGTAGCGGCCGGACACCTTGAAGCCCTCCAGCGCGTTGAAGCGCACGATGGCCGCGTGGCGGTTCTTCGCGCGTACGGTGATGGGCGCGGCCTGCGTGCCCTCCGCCGTGCAGCTCAGGTTCGCGTTCACGGTGTACGTCCCGTCCTCCAGGACAATCTCGTCGCCGGCCTTCGCGGACGAAAGCGCGGTCTGGAGTTCGGCCACGGTGGAGACGCTCTTCACGGCCGCGCCGCCCGTCAGCGGCAGCAGGAGCAGAGCGAGGGAAACGGTTTTCAAGGGGGACTCCCGGAGCGAGAGAGAAGGGGGGGCCTGACGCTACCGGATTCCAACGCAGGGCAGGCAGCCTGCCGTGCGCAGGCATCCCGGCTGATAGGGAACCGGCATTCGCGTGGACACCTGTCCTTGCATGACTCGCCAACCCAAGGACTCGCGGTGGGGACGTTCCACGCTCGGGGTGGCAGCGCTGGCCCTGGGGCTGCTCATTGCCCCGGGCGCGTTCGCGCTGCCTTCGCGGGGCCAGCCGCTGCCGGAGTTCTCCGCGCGCGACCTGACGTCCGGCAGTCACGCGAGCAAGGAGCTGAAGGGGCGCCCCACGCTGCTGGTCGTCATCACCGACAAGGACGCGGGCGACAAGATGCGCGGGTGGTTCGACGCGGCGGACAAGCACATGGAGGACTCGGTGCACCGCCAGTCGATCATCACCCTCAAGCTGCCGTTCTTCGTCAGCGAGGGCTCCGCGCGGGGCAAGGCGAAGGGCCAGGTGCCCCAGACCTACTGGAAGGACACCTGGCTGGACAAGAACGGCGGCATGGCCAAGGCGCTGGGGATTGATACCAGCGACACCCCCTACGTCCTGGCGCTGGACGCGCAGGGACGGGTGGTGGCCAGCGTCCATGCCAACGCGGACTCGCCGGAGGCGCGGACCATCTGGTCCGCGCTCTCCAAGTGATGCCGGAGGGCTAGTAGCGCCCGCCGCCCTCGAGGATCTCCTGGAGCTTCTCCTTGTCGCTGGAGAAGGGGAACGCCTGGTACAGCTGGTAGCCGTTCTGCGGATCCAGCAGCGTGGGCCGCATCAGGCGCACCACCTCCAGCTTGTCGTTGGAGAAGGAGAACTGCCCCAGCATGGACATGATGTGCGTCACGAGGAAGTTCTCGTTCGGCGCCACCTGCGACAGGATGCGCAGCTTCTCGCGCGGGAAGGCCTCGCGGAGCATCGCCTGGGTGATGCCGCGGAACTGCGCGTCCGCGATGGGGCGCACCACCGGCGGCGGGGGCGGCATCGGCGCCGGCTGGTTGACCACCGGGGGCGGCAGGCCCGTGCCGTAGGGCGCGGCCTCGTCCACGTACTCGCTCAGCTTGTCCAACTGCTCCATGGCGGCGCGGATGCTCTCGCGGCCCTTGGCGTCCTTGGTCCGGGACATCGCGTCGCGCAGCGCGTTCTCCAGCCGGTCGATGCGGCGCTCCACCTGATCACGGTCGACGACGGCCAGGTTGCGCGCGGGCGGCGGGGGCGGCATCGGCTGCGGCTGGGGCATCGGGCGGGGCGTGCCGTGGCCCGGGGGCGGTGCGCGGCGGAACTCGGAGGTACCGGCGGCGTTGACCGATTCCTCCGCGCGCGGCGTGGTCTGGGCCAGGGCGGCGGCGGAGGAGAGCAGGACGACGGCGAGGGTCAGGGCCTTCATGGTGTGCATCCTTGGGGGTGTTCGTGCTTCGTCCCATCTGACGGGACAGAGGGGCGCTCATTCAAGCCCCCTCGCATCTTCCCCATGAAGGCCCCGCCTGCCGCCGCGAAGCGTCAGCCGCGCTTGGAGACGACCTGGCCTTCGGCGCCAATCTCGTAGACGAGCGGCACGCCGGTGGCGAGCTCCAGGCCCACCACGGTCTCTCCGGACAGCTTGTCCAGGCGCATCACCAGCGAGCGGTTGGAGTTGCCGTGCGCCACGACGAGCACGTTCTTGCCCTGGCGCAGGTCGCCCGCGATGGCGCGGTCGAAGAAGGGCAGCACGCGCTTCGCGGTCATCTCCAGGGACTCGCCGTTGGGGGGCGGCACGTCGAAGGAGCGGCGCCAGATGTGGACCTGCTTCTCGCCGAACTCCTTGGCGGCGTCCGCCTTGTTGAGGCCCTGCAGGTCGCCGTAGTGGCGCTCGTTGAGGGCCGCGTCGCGGATGACGGGCGGGCGCTGGCCCAGCGTGTCCAGCAGGATGGCGAGCGTCTCCTGCGCGCGGCTGAGGGCGGAGGTGTACGCGACGTCGAACTTCAGGCCCTTGAGGGCGTCCGCGGCCTTGCGGGCTTCGCTGCGGCCCTGCTCGGTGAGGGGCACGTCCACGAAGCCGGTGAAGCGGTTCTCGTGGTTCCAGAGGGACTGACCATGACGGACGAGGGCGAGGATGGGCATGGCCCCCCTGCTAGCCCAACCGGGGGCAGGCGGAAAAGAGGCAAGCCCCGTCCACCCGCCCGGCCCGTCGTCTTGCGGCCACGCACCGGCCGCGTCAGCCGGCGGCCTGGGTCTCCTGCTGGAGCCGCTCGCAGACGGCCGCCACCGCGCTCAGCGTGTTGAACAGGTCCACCATGCCCACCTGGAGGCCCAGGTCGTCCTCGATGCGGTTGGCCAGCATCGTGGCCAGCAGCGAGTTGCCCCCGACCTCCAGGAAGTGGTCCTCCGGCCGCACGGCGTCCACGCCCAGCAGCTCCTGCCAGTACCCGGCCAGCCGCGACTCCATGGGCGAGGGGACGGCGCTCTGTGTGCTCACGGTGGGCTCCTCAGGGTGGGGCTGGACGCCTGTAAATTGAGGAAAATAGAACTACCGCGTCAAGTCTGGCAGCGCCAGGGCAAGCAGGCGGGCTTCGTCCTTCCCCCGCCTCCAGGCTGAACTGGCAGGCTCCGGCGCCATGGACGACGCGAACGAGGCCGGAGCGGCCACCGGGGAGCAGGACGCGCCCATGGCGGTGGCGGTGGTGGGGCTGGCGCTGCGCTTCCCGGGGGCGGAGGACGCGCGCCAGTACTGGCGCAACCTGGTGGGCGGGGTGGACTCCATCACCCGGCTGGACGCGGCGGGGCGGGCCCGGCTGGGGCTGCCGCAGGGCGACGCGTGGATCACCGCGGCGGGGGTGCTGGAGGAGGCGGAGGGCTTCGACGCGGCGTTCTTCGGGTACTCGCCGAGCGAGGCGGAGCAGATGGATCCGCAGCACCGGACGCTCCTGGAGTGCGCGTGGGCGGCGATGGAGTCCGCGGGGTACGCGCCCCGGGGCCGGCCGATGCGGGCGGCGGTGTACGCGGGGGCGGGCTTCACCACGTACGGGGGGCGGGGCTCGGCCGGGGAGCTGGGGGGCGCGCTGGGGCTTTCGGGGGACTTCCTCGCCACGCGCGTGTCGTACGAGCTGGACCTGACGGGCCCGGCGATGACGGTGCAGTCGGCGTGCTCCACGTCGCTGGTGGCGTTGCATCTGGCGTGTCAGTCGCTGCTCGCGGGCGAGTGCGACCTGGCGCTCGCGGGGGGCGTGTCCATCCGCACGCCGCAGCTGGCCGCGCACCGCAACCAGGAGGGCGGCATCCTGGCGCCGGATGGGCGCTGCCGCCCGTTCGACGTGCACGCGGCGGGCACGGTGGTGGGCAACGGCGTGGGCGTGCTGGTGCTCAAGCGGCTGGCGGACGCGGTGGCGGACGGGGACTCCATCCGCGCCCTCGTGCTGGGCACGGCGCTGAACAACGACGGCGGAGCGAAGACGGGGTTCTCCGCGCCTTCGGTGCAGGGGCAGACGGCGGTGATCCGCGAGGCGCTGTCGGTGGCGGGCGTGTCGCCGTCGGACGTGTCCTATGTGGAGGCGCACGGGACGGCGACGGCTTTGGGAGACCCCATCGAGGTCGCGGCGCTCAAGCAGGCGTTCCAGGGGGCTCCGGAGGGGGCGTGTGGGCTGGGGGCGGTGAAGAGCAACTTCGGGCACCTGGACGCGGCGGCGGGCGTGGCGGGGGTCATCAAGACGGTGCTGTCGATGGAGCACCGGACGCTGCCTCCGACGCTGAACTTCACGAAGCCGCATCCGATGCTGGAGCTGGAGGGCAGTCCCTTCCAGGTGGTGGGGAGCGCGCGTGCGTGGGAGGGCCCGCTGCCGCTGCGCGCGGGGGTGACGGCGCTGGGGATTGGCGGCACGAACGCGCACGTGGTGTTGCAGGAGGCGCCCGTCCTTCCGGACACGGATGCGCCCCGGCGCGGGGAAGAGGTGCTGCTGCTGTCCGCGAAGACACAAGGGGCGCTGGAGCGGATGACCACGGCGCTCGCGGAGCGCTTGCGTGAGCACGCGGCTTCCGGGGGGACCGTCGAGGCAGCTTCGCGTGCGGAAGCGGGTGCAACGAAGGGGCTGGCTCTGGTGGATGAGGACTCCGCTTCACGCGAGCCCTCCGCCTCGGGTGCTTCGCTCGCGGACGCCGCGCACACGTTGCAGGTGGGGCGTGCTCGCTTTCCGTGGCGCCGCTTCGTCGTGGTCCGCCACGGTGAGGATGTGGCGGCGCTCCTGGATGGGCAGTCGCCTCCCGGTGAGGACGCGGCCTCGCGGATCCGCACCGTGTTCGACGAGGGCGAGTCTCGCGGCGTGGCCTTCCTGTTCCCGGGTGGCGGTGCGCAGCGGGTGAACATGGGCGAGGCGTTCCTGCGCGAGCCCGCGTTCCGAAAGGCCATCGATACGTGCGCGGAGTGGCTTCGTGGGCCGCTAGGGGCCGACCTCCGTGACGTCCTCTTCGCGGGGCCGGAGCGCTTCGACGCGGCGGCCCGTGAGCTGGACCGGCCGCTGTGGTCGCAGCCCGCGCTGTTCGTCTGCGACTGGGCGCTCGCGCAGCTGTGGCTGTCGTGGGGCGTGAAGCCGGAGGCGCTGCTGGGGCACTCGCTGGGCGAATACGTGGCGGCGTGCCTCGCGGGCGTGTTCACGCTGGAGGAGGCGCTGGGCCTCGTCGTCGCCCGGGGGCGGCTGATGGAGGCGATGCCGCTGGGGGGAATGGTGTCCGTGCTCGCGTCCGTGGAGCAGGTCACGGCGCTCGTGGGGACGGCCGTGTCGGTGGCGGCCATCAACGGTCCGGAGACCTGTGTCCTCTCCGGACCGTTGCCGGAGCTGGAGGCCGCGGAGCGGGCGCTGACGGCGCGGGGCATCGAGCACAAGCGGGTGCGCTACGCGCGCGCCGCGCACTCGTCCATGATGGAGCCGTATCTGGAGGGCTTCGCGCGGGAGGTGGCCCGCGTGAAGCTTCGCGCACCCTCGCTCCCTGTCGTGTCCAGCCTCACCGGCCGGTGGCTCCAGGAGCGCGAGGCGACGTCACCGGACTACTGGGTCCGGCACCTGCGGCACACCGTCCGCTTCTCCGATGCGCTGGGCTGTCTGCTGGAGTCCGGGGACCGGGCGTTGATTGAAGTCGGGCCCGGCACGACGCTCACCGCGCTCGCGCGGCAGCACCCGGCGCGCAAGACGCAGCCCGTGCTGGCCACCCTGCCGACGAAGGGCGATGCGCCCGGGAGTGCCCTGTCCGCGCTGGGGGAGGCCTGGGCCGCGGGCGTGGACGTGGACTGGGAGCGCATCCGGGACGGCGAGCGGCGCAGGCGCGTGGACCTGCCGACCTACAGCTTCGACCACGAGCACTACAGCCTGGACGACGCCGCGCCGGGTCCCGTCGCCCGCGACGCCATGGCGGCCCGGGCGAAGGCGATCGTGCCCCCGAAGCCGAAGGGCCGTGCCGTCCGTCGCGGTGAGCGCGTGGCCCCTCGCGACGCCACGGAGCGGACGCTCGTCGAGTGCTTCCAGACGCTGTTCCGCCTGGACGACGTGGGCATCCATGACGACTTCTTCGCGCTCGGCGGTGACTCGCTGGTCGCGCTCCGGCTGCTCGCGATGATCTCCGAGCGCTTCGGCAAGCGGCTCGCTCTGAAGGAGATGCTTACCGCGCCCACGGTGGAGTTGCTCGCGCGCAAGCTGGGAGGCAAGGAGGAGGCCCGCGCCCTGCCTCCGGGCATGGCGTTGCTCCAGCAGGGCACGCGCGGTCCGCCCCTCTTCTTCGTGCACGCGGCTGGAGGCCAGGCGGTGTTCTACCGGGACTTGGCGCGCGCCATCGACGCGGACCGGACCGCCTATGCCTTCGAGTCCCGGGGCCTGGAGCCTGACGGGCCCCTGCACACGTCCGTCGATGAGATGGCGACGGCCTACCTGGAAGGCGTGCGCGCGTTGCAGCCCACGGGCCCGTACCTGCTGGTGGGCGCGTCGTTCGGCGGCGCGGTGGCCTACGAGATGGCCCGGCGGCTGACGGCGGAGGGCCAGGCGGTGCCGCTGTGCGCGATGCTCGACACGCCGGGACCCGGGGACATCGCCCACGCACAGGCGGGCGGGGTGGGCATCGAGCAGGGGCCCGCCTTCACGGATCCGGAGCAGCAGCGGCGCTACGTGTGCGTCTGGGAGGCGAACATGAACGCCCTGCGCGAATACCCCATGCCCCGCTTCGAGGGCGGCACCCTCCAGTTCTTCCGCGCGTCGACCGTCATCGAGCACATGCCGAAGCATGTCGAGCTCGAATGGCTGGACTCCGGCGCGGTGCTCCGCGTGGAGTCCGTGCCCGGCGACCACCAGTCCATGCTCACGGGGGAGAACGCTGAAGGCCTGGGCGCGAAGCTCGCGGCCTTCCTGCCATGAGCGAGGCCCGCATGCCGCCGCTGCTCCATCGCTACTGGATCCACTTCCCCGACGACGCCTTCGTGCGTTCCAGGGGACTGAACCTCGGCTGCGGCGTGACGGCGTACAGCCTGGAGGATGCCCGGGGGCTGCTCCAGGAGCAGCTCTTCCGGGACACTCCGTTGCCGCCCTTCACGCGCGTCATCGAGGACGTGGACGTGACCACGCTCGAGGCCCATCACATCCGTCCCAACATCGGCGTCGTCACCTGGCGGGGGATCTGGTTCCCCTTCCTCCAGCTGTCCTGAGCGACCGGCTCAGCTGGAGCCGGGCCGGCCCCGCCGCTGGGCCATGCGCCGCAGGTTGTCCCTTCGCTGCGTGCCCGGGTCCTGCGCCGACGCGGGCGCGGCCACGGGCGGCGCGTCCTTCGGCGGTGACAGGTGCCCGGCGAGCGCGCGCACCGTGGGGTACTGGAAGAGCGTCACCAGCGGGACCTTGCGGCCCACCAGCGCCTCCAGCTTCGCGTGCACGGACTGGAGCAGCAGCGAGTTGCCGCCCAGGTCGAAGAAGTTGTCGCTCGCGCCCACGCGCTCCACTCCCAGGACCGTGGCCCAGAGCGTGGCCAGCGTCTGCTCCAGCCCGACCTCGGGGACGCGGTAGTCCTCGCTCAGTTCGGGCCGGTTCACGTCCGGCGCGGGCAGGGCCTTGCGGTCCAGCTTGCCGTTCGCGGTGAGGGGCAGCCGCTCCAGCACCACGAACGCCGAGGGCACCGCGTGCTCCGCGAGCGACCGGCGCAGCGCGGCCCGCAGCGCGTCCACCGTGAACGAAGCCCCTTCACGGAGCACCAGGTACGCGACCAGCCGCCGCTGGCCCGGCACGTCCTCGCGCACCAGCGCCACCGCTTCCTTCACCTGGGGTTGCGCGAGCAGCGCGGCCTCCACCTCGCCCAGTTCGATGCGGAAGCCCCGCACCTTCACCTGCGAGTCCGCGCGGCCCCGGAACTCCAGCGTGCCGTCCGCCAGCCACCGCACCACGTCCCCCGTGCGGTACAGGCGCGCGCCGGGCTCGCGGGAGAATGGATCCGGTCCGAAGCGCTCCGCCGTGAGCGCGGGCTGGCCCAGGTAGCCGCGAGCCACCTGCGCGCCTCCCAGGAACAGCTCGCCCCACAGCCCCACCGGCACGGGCTGTCGCGTGCCATCCAGCACGTACACGCGCACGTTGGCTTCGGGGCTTCCGATGGGCGGCAGCAGGCCCTCGGGCGCTTCGCGCTGCACGACGCCGGAGGTCGCGATGACGGTGTTCTCCGTGGGGCCGTAGCAGTTGAGCCACTGGCCCGGGACGGACGGCCCCGGGCGGCGGTGCAGCACGTCTCCGGCCACGTGCACCCGGCGCAGCGGCATGCCGGAGGGCCACGGCTGCTCCAGCGCCGCCTCCGCCATGGGCGTGGGCAGGGTGGTGAGCGTGATGCCCTCCGCCGCGAGCCACCGCACCAGCCGCGCGGGCTCCGCACGTACCTCGTCCGAGGGCAGGTGGAGGCTGGCCCCGTGCGAGAGCGACGGCCAGGTCTCGAAGACGGTCGCGTCGAACGCGAGCCCCGTCAGCAGCGTGGCCCGGTCTCCCGGAGCAATCCTCGCCGCAGTACCGAGCCCCATGACGAGGTTCGCCAGCGTGCCGTGCGACACCCCGACGCCCTTGGGCTTGCCGGTACTGCCCGACGTGTAGATGACGTAGGCCAGCGCCTCCTCGTGCAGCGTGACGCCGGGCGGGGTGGCCGGCTGCGCCTCCAGCGCGGGCTCCGCGTCCAGGCAGAGCACGCGTACGCCGCATCCCTCGAAGCGGGCGGCGAAGGACTGCCGCGTGACGACGATGCGCGCGCCGCTGTCCGTGAGCACGTGACGCCACCAGGCCTCCGGCCACGTCAGGTCCATGGGCAGGTAGGCCCCGCCCGCCTTGAGAACGCCCAGCGCGCCCCACACGTAGCCGGGCGTGCGGTCCATGCACACCGCGACGACGTTCTCAGGCCCCACGCCTTGCGCGCGCAGCAGGTGCGCGAGCCGGTTCGATTGAGCCTCCAGCTCCCCGAAGGTCAGTTGTTGTCCGTCGCTCGCGAGCGCCAGCGCCTCCGGCCGCAGCCGCGCCTGCTCCGCGATGCGCGCGGGCACTCGCAAGTCCCGGGGCACGTCGAGCGCGGTGTCGTTCCAGGCGACGAGGAGCTGCTGGCGCTCCGGCTCCGTCAGCAGCGACAGCGACGCGAGCGGACGCTCCGGGCTTCGCGTCACCTGCTCCAGCAGGCGCAGGTAGTGCCCCGCCATGCGCTCCACCGTCGCCTCGTCGAAGAGGGCGGTGTTGTATTCCCAGTGCGTCAGCAACCCGGTGGCGGATTCGCGCATGAAGAGGGTGAGGTCGTGCTTCGAGAGCCCCGGATCGAACGGCACCGGCGCCGTGTCCAGCCCGCGCAGGGGGATGGCGGGGAAGTCCTTGAAGAACGCGAACACAGCCTGGAACACCGGCGTGCGGCTCAGGTCGCGCGGCGTCTGGAGCGCGTCCACCAATTGCTCGAAGGGCACCTCCTGGTGCGCGTAGGCGCCCAGGCACGTCTCGCGCACGCGGCCCAGCAGGGCCTGGAAGGACTCCGCGCCGGAGACCTTCACGCGCAGGGGCAGGGCGTTGACGAAGAAGCCGATGAGCCCCTCCACCTCGCGGTGGTTGCGGCCGGAGATGGGCGAGCCGACCACCACGTCCTCCTGGCCGCTGTAGCGTGACATCAGGGCCTGGAAGCCCGCGAGCAGCGCCATGAAGGACGTGACGCCCTGCTGGTGACACAGCTCGCGCACGGCGGCGTCCACCGCGGCGGGGACTCGCACGAGGACGGCCTTGCCCGCCTGGGCCTGCACGGGCGGACGCGGCCGGTCCGTGGGCAGCTCCAGCGCGCGCGGCGCCCCGTCCAGGTGCCGCTTCCACCACGCGAGCTGCGCCTGGAGCGCTTCGCCCTGCAACGTCGCGCGCTGCCAGCGGGCGTAGTCGGTGTAGCGGATAGGCAGGGGCGGCAGGTGGGGCGTCTGGTCCCGGGTGAAGGCGTCGTAGAGGAGGCCCAGCTCTCGTCCCAGCACGTCGGTGGACCAGCCGTCCGTGATGATGTGGTGCATGAGCAGGAAGAGCGCGTGGTCCTCCGCGTCCAGCCGCAGCAGGTTCGCCGTGAAGAGCGGGCCCGAGCGCAAGTCGAAGACGTGGCGCATCCGCTCCTCGGCCCGCTGGCGCAGGACGGTGTCGCGCTCCTGGGCCGGTACGTCCTCCAGCCGCTCGAAGGCGAGGGCGAAGGGGACCGAGGGCAGGACGCGCTGCATGGGCTGGCCGTTCGCTTCCGCGAACACCGTGCGCAGGGCTTCGTGGCGGTCGATGAGCGCCGCGAGGGAGCGCTTCAGCGCGGCCACGTCGAGCGGCCCCTTGCACCGGATGAACACGGGGACGTTGAAGGCGAACCCGCCCGGCGTGAGCGCGTCGATGAACCACAGCCGCTGCTGGGGAAAGGACTGCGGCGCGAAGTCTCCGGCCTCCAGGCGCATCAGGGGAGGTGCCTGGAGGGGACGGGCCTCCTGGCGCAGGGCTTCGATGCGCGCGGCCAGCTCCCCGAGCGTCGGGGCCTCGAAGAGCACGCGCACCGGCAGCTCCAGCTGGAGGGACTCGCGCAGCCGCGAGGCCACCTGGGTCGCGAGCAGCGAGTGTCCGCCCAGCTCGAAGAAGTGGTCCTGCGTGCTGACACGCGGCACGCCGAGCAGCGGTGCCCAGATGTCCGCGATGAGCTTCTCCACCGCGGAGACCGGGGCCACGTAGGCCGCGCCGGGGATGGCCTCTTCCGTGGGGACGGGCAGGCCGTTGCGGTTCACCTTGCCGCTGGGGCTCAGCGGGAGCGCGTCCATGCGCACCAGGGCCGACGGCACCATGTACTCCGGCAGCCGTCGCGCCAGGGCTTGCCTCAGCGCTTCGGGTAAGAACGTGGCTTCGGGTTGCGGCACCACGTAGGCGACCAGCCGTTTGAAGCCGGGCGTGTCCTCACGGACCATGACGACCACGTCCCGCACGTCAGGCAGGGCGCGCAGGGCGGACTCCACTTCGCCCAGCTCGACGCGGAAGCCGCGCAGCTTCACCTGTCCGTCCAGGCGGCCCAGGAACTCCAGCTGTCCGTCCGCGAGCCAGCGGGCCTTGTCGCCCGTGCGGTAGAGGCGCGCACCCGGTGTCGCGCTGAAAGGGGAGGGAACGAAGCGCTCCGCGGTGAGGTTCGCTCGCTCGTAGTAGCCGTGCGCGAGTCCGTCTCCGCCCACGTACACCTCTCCCGGGACGCCAATGGGGCACGGGTTCCCGCGTGCATCCAGGACGTAGGCCTGGACGTTGTTCAGGGGCGTTCCCACCGGAGGCAGCGCGGGCCAGCTGCTCGGAGGTCCGGACGCGCGCCATGCGCTGACAGCGTGTGTCTCCGAAGGGCCGTACTGGTTTTCGAGGACGCAGCCCGGCAGCCGCTCGAAGAGGGCGACGAGCGCGGGCGTCACCTGGAGTTGTTCGCCCGCGGTGATGACCTCGTTGAGCGGGGGCAGTTCCGTCGCGGTGCGTGCCGCGTCGCTGAGCGATTGGAGTGCGACGAAGGGGAGGAAGATTCGCTCCACGCGGTGCTGAGTGAGGTAGCGCAGCAGTGCTTGTGGATCCCGTCGCAGGTCGGCGGTGCTGAGCAGCAGCCGGCCGCCGATGCACCACGTCCCGAAGATTTCCTGGAAGGAGACGTCGAAGTTGAGCGACGCGAACTGGAGGGTCGTCGCTTCCGCGCGCACCGCGCGCTGGAGCTGCCACGCGAGCATGTTGCCGACGCCCCGGTGGGACATGGCGATGCCCTTGGGACGCCCGGTGCTGCCAGAGGTGAAGACGACGTAGCAGACTGCTTCGGGTGACAGCGTCACGTCCGGCGACGACGTGGGACGCGAGGCCACTGAAGCGGCCTCGGCCTCCATCGTCACGATGCGCGCGGAGGTGTCCGGCGGCAGGGCGTGCACGAAGCCCTCATGTGCGAGGACCACTGGAGCGCGCGTGTCCTCCACCATCAGGGCCAGGCGCTCCGCCGGGTAGTTCGGATCCAGGGGGACGTAGGCGGCGCCCGCCTTGAGGGTGGCGAGGACGGCGACGGGCATGTCCAGGCTGGAGCGCTCCAGGCACAGCCCCACGGAGCTTCCCGGCGTGACGCCCAGGGCGATGAGGTGGTGCGCGAGCTGATTCGCGCGCGCGTCCAGTTGCGCGTACGTCAGGGACTCCGTCCCGTTCGTGACCGCGACCGCCTCCGGTGTCCGCGCGGCCTGCTCCTCCACCCAGCGGTGCATGAGCCCGGGCTCGAAGGAGGCGTCCTTCGCGGCGTTCCACTTCACGACGACCTGACCCCGCTCCTCATCGGAGAGGAGCGGCAGGGCGGCCAGAGGCTGCTCGGGATGACGGACCGCGCCTTCGAGCAGGCGCACGTAGTGCCCGGCCATCCGGCCGACGGTCGCCTCCTCTAAGAGGGCGGTGTTGAACTCCCAGAACGCCGTCAGGCCCTGCTCCGACTCGCGCACGAAGAGCATGAGGTCGAAGCGGGAGACGCCCGTCTGGAACGGGACGTCGTCCGCGTGGAGGCCCGGCAACGAGAAAGGGACGGCCGCCTGTTGCAGGACGAAGAGGGACTGGACCAGCGGCGCACGGCTCAGGTCTCGCGGTGGCTTGAGCGCGTCCACGAGCTGTTCGAACGGCAGGTCCTGGTGCGCGAAGGCGCCCAGGCAGCTCTCGCGCACGCCGCGCAGCAGGTGGCGGAACGAGCGGGAGCCGGTGACGTCCGCGCGCAGGGCCAGCGTGTTGACGAAGAAGCCGATGAGCCCCTCCACCTCGCGCCGGTTGCGGCCGGAGATGGGCGAGCCGACGACGATGTCGTCCTGGCCGCTGTAGCGCGCTAGCAGGGCCTGGAAGCCCGCCAGCAGCGTCATGAACAGCGTGGTGCCCTCACGCTGGCCCATGGCGACGAGGGCGCGGGTCAGCGCGTCCGGCAGCGGGACCTGGAAGTACGCGCCCTGGAAGGTCTGCACGGGCGGACGCGGCTTGTCGGTGGGCAGGTCCAGCACGGACGGCGCCCCCGCGAGCTGCTCGCGCCACCACGCCACCTGTTCCTCCAGCACGTCCCCCTGCAACCATGCGCGCTGCCACAGCGCGTGGTCCGCGTACTGGAGGGTCATGGGCGGGAGCGCGGCCTCGGTGCCCTGGAGCCGGGCGACGTAGAGCGCATCCAGCTCCCGCTGGAGCACGGCGATGGACCACCCGTCGAAGACGCTGTGATGGAAGTTGAGGACGAGGACCTGATCCTCCTCCGCCACCCGGAGCAGCGTGGCCCTGAAGAGGGGGCCGCGCCGCAGGTCGAACGGCACGTGCGCTTCGGCCTCCACCTGACGCTGGAGGGGAAGGCCCGGATCCACGTCCGCCCGCTTCAGCGTGAGCTTCCAGGCTGGGCCGATGCGCTGCACCGGCTGGCCGTCCACTTCGTCGAACGTGGTGCGCAGGACCTCGTGACGCTGGATGAGGGCGTTGAGCGCGTCTTCCAGTGCGTGCGTGTCCAGCCGTCCGCGGAGCCGGGTGATCAGGGGCAGGTTGTAGGCGTGCGCGCTGGTGTCGAGCTGCGAGACGAACCACAGCCGCTGCTGGGAGAACGACTGGGGAACGAGCTCGCCGCGAAGCTGGGGCACCAGCGGCGGGACGGGCCGCCGGTTCGCGCCGTGCAGCTGTTCCTCCAACCGCGCGGCGAGCTGCGCGACGGTGGGCGCCTCGAAGACGACGCGCAGGGACAGGTCCACCTGGAAGGCCTCGCGCAGCCGGGAGACCACCTGCGTGGCGAGCAACGAGTGCCCGCCCAGCTCGAAGAAGTGGTCCTGCAAGCCCACGCGCGGCACCACGAGCAGGGACGCCCAGATGTCGGCGATCACCCTCTCCACCGCGGACATGGGGGCCTGGAACCCGACTTCGGACGCGGCCTCTTCCGGGGGAACGGGCAGGCCGTTGCGGTTCACCTTGCCGCTGGGGCTCAGCGGGAGCGCGTCCATGCGCACCAGGGCCGACGGCACCATGTACTCCGGCAGCCGTCGCGCCAGCGCCTGCCTCAGTGCCTCCGGCGAGAAGGTCGCTTCCGGCTGCACCACGTAGGCGACCAGCCGCTTGAAGCCCGGCGTGTCCTCGCGCACCACGGCGGCCACGTCCCGCACGTCCGGCAGGGCGCGCAGGGCGGACTCCACTTCGCCCAGTTCGACGCGGAAGCCGCGCAGCTTCACCTGTCCGTCCAGACGGCCCAGGAACTCCAGCTGTCCGTCCGCGAGCCAGCGGGCCTTGTCGCCCGTGCGGTAGAGGCGCGCGCCCGGGGTGGAGCCGAAGGGCGAGGGGACGAAGCGCTCCGCGGTGAGGTCTGGCCGGCCGTGGTAGCCGTGCGCGAGTCCGTCTCCGCCCACGTACACCTCTCCCGGGACGCCGATAGGGCAGGGCTCGCGGCGCGGATCCAGCACGTAGGCCTGGACCGAAGGCAGCGGTGTCCCCACCGGAGGCAGGGCGGGCCACGTGCTCGGAGGTCCGGACGCGCGCCACGCGGAGACCGCATGGGTTTCGGAGGGGCCGTACTGGTTTTCGAGGACGCAGCCCGGCAGCCGTTTGAAGAAGGAGACGAGCGCGGGGGGCACCTGGAGCTGCTCGCCCGCGGTGATGACCTCGTTGAGCGGGGGCAGCTCCGTCGCGGTGCGCGCTGCTTCGCTCAGCGACTGGAGCGCGACGAAGGGGAGGAAGAGGCGCTCCACGCGGTGCTGGGTGAGGTAGCGCAGCAGTGCTTGCGGATCCCGTCGCAGGTCGGCGGTGCTGAGCAGCAGCCGGCCGCCGATGCACCACGTCCCGAAGATCTCCTGGAAGGAGACATCGAAGTTGAGCGACGCGAACTGGAGGGTCGTCGCTTCCGCGCGCACGGCGCGCTTGAGCTGCCACGCGAGCATGTTGCCGATGCCCCGGTGGGACATGGCGATGCCCTTGGGACGCCCGGTGCTGCCGGAGGTGAAGACGACGTAGCAGACCGCCTCGGGTGACAGCGTCACGTCCGGCGACGACGTGGGACGCGAGGTGATGGAGGCGGCCTCCGTCTCCATCGTCACGATGCGCGCGGAGGTGTCCGGCGGCAGGGCGTGCACGAAGCCCTCATGTGCGAGGACCACTGGAGCGCGCGTGTCCTCCACCATCAGGGCCAGGCGCTCCGCCGGGTAGTTCGGATCCAGGGGGACGTAGGCGGCGCCCGCCTTGAGGGTGGCGAGGACGGCGACGGGCATGTCCAGGCTGGAGCGCTCCAGGCACAGCCCGACGGAGCTTCCCGGCGTGACGCCCAGGGCGATGAGGTGGTGCGCGAGCTGGTTCGCACGTGCGTCCAGTTGGGCGTACGTCAGCGACTCCGTCCCGTTCATGACCGCGACCGCCTCCGGTGTCCGCGCGGCCTGTGCCTCCACCATGACGTGGATCAACCCGGAGGCGGGGAGCCGTTCCTCCCGGCTGTTCCACGCGACCAGGACCTGCTCACGCTCCTCCCGCGACAGCAGGGGCAGGTCCGCCAGGGGCTGCTCGGGGTTCGAGGTGACGGCTTCGAGCAAGCGCACGTAGTGCCCGGCCATCCGGGCGACGGTCGCCTCCTCGAAGAGGGAGGTGTTGTACTCCCAGTAGGCGACGAGCCCGTGCGGCGTCTGCCGCATGAACAACATGAGGTCGAAGCGGGAGACGCCCGACTGGAACGGGAAGTCCTCCACCGCGAGGCCGGGCAGGGACAGCGGCGTCGCGGCCCGCTGGAGGACGAACATCGTCTGCACCAGCGGCGTCCGGCTCAGGTCGCGCGGCGGCTTGAGCGCGTCCACGAGCTGTTCGAACGGCAGGTCCTGGTGCGCGAAGGCGCCCAGGCAGCGCTCCCGCACGCCGCGCAGCAGCTGCCGGAAGGAGCGCGAGCCGGAGACGTCCGCGCGCAGGGCCAGCGTGTTGACGAAGAAGCCGATGAGCCCTTCCACCTCACGGCGATTGCGGCCGGAGATGGGCGAGCCGACCACGACGTCGTCCTGGCCGCTGTAGCGCGCGAGCAGGGCCTGGAAGCCCGCCAGCAGCGTCATGAACAGCGTGGCACCCTCGCGCTGGCCCAGGCGCTGGAGCGCGCCATGGAGGGACTGGGGCAGCAGCAGCTCGAAGTTCGCGCCCTCGAAGGTCTGCACGGGCGGACGCGGCTTGTCGGTGGGCAGGTCCAGCACGGACGGGGCTCCCGCCAGCTCCTGCCGCCACCAGGTGAGCTGATCCTCCAGCTCGTCCGCCTGGAATGACTCGCGCTGCCACCGGGCGTAGTCCACGTACTGGAGCGGCAGGGGCGGCAGCGTGGCCTGTCCTCGCGCGGAGTAGAGCGCGTTCAGCTCGCGCTGGAGCACGTCGATGGACCACCCGTCGAAGGCGATGTGGTGGATGACGATCATCAACACGTGGTCGTCGTCCGCGACGCGCAGGAGCAGCCCCCGCATCAGCGGGCCGCGCCGCAGGTCGAACGGGCGCCGTGCTTCCTCCGTCAGCCGCTCCGGGAGCTTCGCGGCCTCCACGTCCATCCTCGCCAGCGCGAAGTCCCACGCCGGCCCGATGCGCTGCACGGGCTGTCCGTCCACCTCGTCGAACGTGGAGCGCAGGACGTCGTGACGCCGGACGACCTCCGCGAGGCTCCGCTCCAGCGCGTCCGCGTCCAGCGCGCCCCGCAGCCGGGTGACCATGGGCACGTTGTAGGAGAAGCCCAGCGTGTCCAGCCGCGAGATGAACCACAGCCGCTGCTGCGCGAACGACTGCGGCAGCCAGCCCTCCCGGAGGCCGGGAATCAGCGGAAGGGATTGGATCCGGCTGCTCTCCAACCGCAGCGCATCGATGCGCGCGGCGAGGCTGGTGACGGTGGGGGCCTCGAACAGGGCCCGCACCGATAGCTCCACCTGGAACGTCTCGCGCAGCCGGGAGGCCACCTGCGTGGCGAGCAGCGAGTGCCCGCCCAGCTCGAAGAAGGAGTCCTGCGTGCCCACGCGCGTGCGGCCCAGGAGCGCGGCCCAGACCTCCGCCACCGCCGTCTCCGTCGCGGTGACCGGCGCCAAGTAGGCGTCCTCCGTGAGCGTGTCACCCACGGGCGTGATGAGCGCCTTGCGGTCCACCTTGCCCACGGGCGTCAGCGGCAGCTGGTCCAGCTTCACGAAGGCGGCGGGAATCAGCGGTGCGGGAAGCCGGGCGGCCAGGCTCGGACGCAGCGCGCTCACGTCCACGTTCGTGCCGGCCACCCAGGCCACCAGCCGCTTGTCGCCGGGGGCGTACTCCCGCACCTCCGCCACGGCGTCCTCCACGCCGGGCAGGTGGCGCAGCGCGGTTTCGACCTCTCCCAGTTCGATGCGGAAGCCGCGCAGCTTCACCTGCGTGTCCGCGCGCCCCATGAACGCAAGCTCGCCGGAAGGCAGCCACCGCGCGCGGTCTCCCGTGCGGTACAGCCGGGCGCCGGGGACCTCGCTGAAGGGGTGGGGCACGAAGCGATCCGCGGTGAGTTCCGGCCGGTCCAGGTAGCCCCACGCCAGGCCATCGCCTCCCACGTAAAGGTCGCCCACCACGCCGGGCGGCACCGGCTCCAGGCGCGCGTCCAGCACCAGGGCCTGCGAGTTCTCCAGCGCGCGGCCAATGGGCACGGGCATCCGCGCGTCCAGGTCCCGCTTCACCTGATACGTGGCGGAGAAGGTGGTGTTCTCCGTGGGGCCATAGCCGTTGACGACCGCGCGGCCCGCGTCCAGCAGCTTGCGCGCGGCCAGCGGGGACAGGACGTCGCCGCCGGTGAGGACCTGCCCCACCCGCGCGAGCGCCGCGGGCCGGTTCAGCGCCATCTGCTCGAAGAACGCGGTGGTGAGGAACATCACGCTGATGCGCTCGCGCTCCAGCGTCGCTTCCAGTTCCTCCAGCGACGGCGTCACCGGCGGGTAGAGGAACAGCTTCGCGCCGTGGAGCAGCGCTCCCCACAGCTCCAGCGTCGCGGCGTCGAACGACGTGGTGGCCAGCTGGAGGACGACGTCACTCGCGTCGAACCGGACGTAGGACACGCCCTTCACCAGCCGCGTCACGCCCCGGTGGGGAACGCCCACGCCCTTGGGCCGCCCGGTGCTCCCGGACGTGTACATGACGTACGCGAGCGCATCCGCGGGGATGCGCACGTCGGGCGCGACCTCCGGGTGGCCCGCGAAGGCCCGCCAGGACGGGTCCAGCACCACGACCCGCGCGGCCAGGCTTTCCAGCACGGCCTCTCGCCCCGGCTCCACCACGAGCACGCGGATGCGGGCGTCGCGCGCCATGAGCTCCAGGCGCTCGGCGGGATAGGCCGGATCCAGCGGGACGTACGCGCCCCCTGCCTTGAGGATGGCGAGCGTCGCCACGACCATCTCCAGCGACCGGCTCGCGCACAGGCCCACCGGCGTCCCCAGGCGCACGCCCTGGCCCCGCAGGTGGTGCGCGAGCTGGTTGGCGCGTGCCTCCACCTGCGCGTACGTGAGCCGCTGACCTCCGGCCTCCAGGGCGACCGCGCCGGGCGTGCGCGCGGTCTGCTCCGCGAAGAGGGCGGGCAGGGACGCCTCGCGCGGGTAGGGGACGACGGCTCCCGTGCCCAGCTCCAGCAGGCGGCGGCGCTCCGCGTCGCTGATCAACGGCAGCGTGGCCACGGGCCGCTCCGGCTCCGCGACCGCGGCCTCCAGCAGGCGCGTGTAGTGCTCCGCGAAGCGCGCCACCGTGGCCGCGTCGAAGAGGTCGGTGCTGTACTCCCAGAGCCCCACGAGCCCCTCCGGCGTCTCGCGCAGGAACACGGTGAGGTCCATGCGCGACACGCCCGGCTCGAAGTCCAGCTCGGACGTCTTCAAGCCCTCCAGCTCCAGCGCGGGCACGGCCGAGTGCTGGAGCGTGAAGAACACCTGGAACAGCGGCGGGCGGCTCAGGTCGCGCTCGGGCTGGAGCGCGTCCACCAGCTGCTCGAAGGGCACCTCCTGGTGCGCGTACGCGTCCAGGCACGTCTTGCGCACGCGGCGCAGCAGCTCCCCGAAGCCGAGCGAGCCTTCACCCTGCACGCGCAGGGGCAGCGTGTTGATGAAGAAGCCGATGAGGGGCTCCACCTCCTGGCGCGTGCGCCCGGAGATGGGCGACCCGATGACGAGGTCGTCCTGGCCGCTGAGCCGAGAGAGCAGCAGGTGCATGCCGCCCAGCAGCGCCATGAACAGCGTCACGCCCTGCTTGCGGCACAGCGCCTCCAGCGCCTTCCCCAGCTCCGGCGGGAGCGCGTGGCGGTGCACCGCGCCTCGCGTGGACTGCGCGGCGGGCCGGGGCCGGTCCGTGGGCAGCTCCAGCGCGGGGGGCGCTCCCGACAGCTGGCCCCGCCACCACTCCAGCTGCTGGTCCAGGTGCTCGCCCTGGAGCCACTGCCGCTGCCACACCGCATGGTCCGCGTACTGCACGGGCAGCGCGGGCAGCGCGGGCGTCGTGCCTGTGCGGAAGGCCGCGTAGAGCGCTTGCAGCTCCCGCTCCATCACCGTGAGCGACCAGCCGTCGCAGCTGATGTGGTGCAGCATCAGGAGCAGCACGTGCTCCGTCTCCGCCAGCCGCAGGAGCCGCACGCGCACCAGCGGCCCCGCGCCCAGGTCGAAGGGCACGCGCGCCTCCGCCTCCGCGGCCTGCCGCAGGGCCTGCTCCCGTTCAGCCGGGGGCAGCGCCTCCAGCGACTCCACGTTCAGCGGCAGGGACAGCGACGGCGCGATGCGCTGCACCGGCTGGCCGTCCACGACGGCGAAGGTGGTGCGCAGCGCTTCGTGCCGCTCCACCAGCACGGCCAGGGCGCGCTCCAGCGCGGGGACGTCCAGCGCGCCGGTGAGCCGCGCGAAGTAGGGGACGTTGTAGGAGATGCCTCCGGGCGTGAGCTGCTCGATGAACCACATGCGCTGCTGCCCGAAGGAGAGGGGCAGCAGCGCGTCGCGGGAGACGGGCACCACGGGGGGCGCTCGACGACGGGACCTCGCCGGGGACTTCGGCGCGGGGGCGGAAGGGGGGCCGGGGTGCTCGGTCGTCATGTCGCGCTCGGGGGGAAGGCGGGGAAGGGGCCGCCCTCACGGGGCGGCGCGGCTCAAGCGGTCTGCTCCTGGAGCAGCTCGTCGCACAGCGTGGCCACGGCCCGGAGCGTGTCGAACAGCTCCACCATGGACACCTCCACGCCCAGCTCGCTCTCGATGCGATTGGACAGCACCGTGGCCATCAGGGAGTTGCCGCCAATCTCCAGGAAGTGGTCCTCCGGGCGCACGACCTCCACGCCCAGCAGCTCCTTCCACCACGCCGCGAGCTTCGCTTCCGTGCCGCGGGTGGAGGTCTCTTCGGGGCTCTGATTCAAGGCCGTTGCTCCCGTCCGCTCACGCGGGCTTCATCCGCTCGCGCAGCAGGTACTTGCGCACCTTGCCGGTGGCCGTCTTGGGCATCTCGTCGATGAGGTCCAGGCGGTCCGGCCAGTACTGGTTGGACATGCCCTGCTGCTTGAGGTGTTCGCGCAGCTCGTTGAGCGTCGGCGGGGCTTCTCCCTCGCGCACCACGACGACGGCGCACACCCGCTCGCCGCCAATCTTGTCGTCCGAGTGCGCGACGACGGCGACCTCCTTCACCTTCGGGTGCGAGTACAGCGCGGACTCCACCTCCACCACGGGGATCTTGTACCCGTACCGGAAGATGACGTCCTTCAGCCGCCCCACGATGCGGATGCCGCCGCGCCCGTCGTCGCGCGCCAGGTCGCCCGTGTCGAACCAGCCCTCCGCGTCCACCGCCGCCGCGTACACGTCGTCGCGCTTGAAGTAGGTGAGGCACTGGCTGGCGCCCCGCACCAGGAGCCGCCCCGTCCCGTCCGGATACGGCGTGCCGTCCTCCGCGAGCGCGGGGACGATCTTCGTCTCCATCCACGCCACCGCCCGCCCGTCGCTCTGGCTGGGCCAGTCCGGCGGGTCCTCATGGCGCGTGATGGTGACCGCGCCGTTCTCCGTCATGCCCCACAGCGTGTGTAGCCGCACTCCGAACACCTCGCGCACCGCCGCGATGAGGTGCGGCGGCACCGGGATGGAGCCCGTGGCCAGCTGCCGGAGCGAGGACGTGTTCCGCTGGCGCTTCTTCTGCAACGCGATGAGGTTCATCAAATACGTGGGGATGCCGTAGGTGAACGTGACGCCGTGCTCCTCGAAGAGCTTGAGCGTCAGCTCCGGGTCGCCCACGTCCATGTAGATGGCTGTGGCCCCCAGCAGCATGGGCATGAGGTACGAGTACGTGAACCCCGTGGAGGCCGTCAGCAGCGACGGCAGCGCCACCACGTCCGTGCCGTCGATGCCCAGCGTGTCGCAGAGCGCGCGCGTGATGCCGTAGTTCGTGTTGTGCGAATGCACCACGCCCTTCGGCTCGCCCGTGGTGCCGGACGTGTAGAGGATGTTGCACACGTCGTCCGCGGCCGCCGGGGCCACGCCCTCCAGCGACGCCTCCTTCTCCCACTCCCGCTCGATGAAGTGGCGCTCGAAGTCCCGCTCGCCTGCCTGGAGGTCGGCGTTGCTGCCGAGCAGCACCCGGTGGCGCAGGGACGGCAGCGCCGCCGCGACGTCGCGCGCCATGTCCCGGTGCGAGTGCCCCGTCCACGACGTGGGCCCCACGTACACGGCCGCCTCCGTGCGCCCCAGGATGAACTCCACCTCGCGCCGCCGGTAGTCCGGCGGGATGGGCGCGATGACCGCCCCCAGCCGCGCGCACGCCAGCGCCAGCGCCGTGAAGTGCCACCCGTTGGGCAGCTGCACCGCGACGATGTCCTCGCGCCCCACGCCCAGCTCGCGCAGGCCCAGCGCGAAACGATCCATGTATCGCGCCAGGTCCGCGTACGTCAGCCGCGTGATGTCCTTGGAAAAATACCGTGCGGCGATGATCGCGGTCTTCTCCGGGTGCGCCTGGACGCAGCGACGCAGATCGTCAACCACCGTGGTGTCACGCCACCAACCCTTTCGGCGGTACTCCGAACCCTTCTCCAACGCCGCTGAGTTATGGAAGCGCTGCCCCATTTGAAGGTCCTCTCAGGTGCCGCGAAGTCGGGGAATGCCTGCCGTACCGCGCGTGTAACACCGCGAGATTACCGGGCAAGACGGTTTTTTCTCGTGCATCTATAGCTTAAGAAAATCCGCGTTGACGGCGCATGATGCGATTTCCTAGGGTGTCTCACAACAGCCGGATTCCGAGGCTGTAACAGCGACGCTACGGGCATGACTTTCTCGGCGAATCCAACGACCCCCGGGCTGTCGCACGACGCGCGGACCCCAGATGAACCCACGGCCTCCAGCGGCCCGGTGACGCCTGCCCGCCCCGGTGACGGGGCCTCGGGCGCCGCGTCGGACGCGGGGCTGGCGCTCCTGCCCCGGCGGGCCAGGCGCATCCGTCAGACCATCGTGCGGCTGGCGGCGACGCCGTCGGGCTGTCACCTGGGCGGCTCGCTGTCGATGGTGGAGATATTGGTGGCGCTGCTGGGCCGGGTGATGCGCGTGGATCCGCGCGCGCCCAGGGCCCCGGAGCGCGACCACCTCATCCTGTCCAAGGGGCACGCGGCGGCGGGGCTCTACGCGGCGCTGGCGGAGTTCGGCTTCGTGGACGTGGAGACGCTGGTGCGCGAGTACAACGCGGATGGCAGCATCTTCACCGGCCACGTGAACGCGGCGGTGCCGGGCGTGGAGTTCGCCACCGGCAGCCTGGGCCACGGCTTGGGGCTGGGCGTGGGGCTGACGCTGGCCCACGCGCTGCGCGGCGAGCCCAACCGCACCTTCGTCGTCTGCGGCGACGGGGAGATGGGCGAGGGCTCCAACTGGGAAGCGCTCCAGGTGGCGTCGCACCGCAAGCTCACGGGCCTGACGCTGATCATCGACCGCAACGGCGGGCAGAACGACGGGCCCACCGAGTCCATCCTGTCGCAGGAGGCGCTGGTGCAGCGGCTGGACGCGTTCGGCTTCCAGTCGCTGGAGGTGGACGGCCACGACCTGCCCGCCCTGTGCGCCGCGCTGGAGGCGCCCGTCGTGGGCGGCCGTCCGCGCGCCATCGTCGCCCGGACGCGCAAGGGCGCGGGCGTGCCGATGCTCAAGGGCAAGGGACCGCACTACGCGGTGTTCTCCCCGGACCACCTGCGCCGGGCGCTCGCGTCGATGGGGGAGGACGGCCAGTGAGCGCGTCGCTGGCCCCGGCGGTGGACCTGGCCCAGGCGCCGGAGGCGTGGCTCGCCGCGCGGCCGGAGCTGTCCAGCCGGCTGGTGTTCCGGCACGCGGCGGCGCGCTTCGCGGAGGAGGACGCGCGCGTCGTCTTCCTGGAGGCGGACCTGGGCGGCGGAGGGGACCCGTTCGAGGCGCGCCACCCGCAGCGCTACTTCAACCTGGGCATCTGCGAGGCCACCATGCTGGACATGGCGTGTGGCCTGGCGCACGGCGGGCACACCGTCATCGCGCACAGCTTCGCGGCGTTCGGCGTGATGCGCGCGTGCGAGCAGGTGCGGCTGAACCTGGCCTACGCGCGCGCCAACGTGAAGCTGGTGTGCGACTACGGCGGCGTGGCGGGCGCCTTCTTCGGCCCCACGCACCACGCCATTGAAGACCTGGCCGTGCTGCGCGCGATGCCCAACCTCATGGTGGTGTCGCCCGCGGACGGCCTGGAGACGCTGCAGGCCACGCGCGCGATGCTCGCGCACGAGGGGCCGGTGTACCTGCGGCTGGGCCGCAACCGCGTCACCCGCCTCGACCTCCAGCGCCCGCCGTTCGAGCTGGGCCGGGCCGCGCTGCTGCGCGAGGGCGACGACGTGGGGCTGCTCGCGCACGGCGAGGTGGGCGTGTCCGTGGCGCTGGACGCCGCGAAGCTGCTGGAGGCGCAGGGCGTCTCCGCGCGCGTGCTCAACGTGCACACGCTCAAGCCGCTGGATGAAGAAGCGGTGCGCGAGACGGCGTCGCGCACGCGGCTGCTCGTGACCGTGGAGGAGCACAACGTGCTCGGCGGTCTGGGCAGCGCGGTGTGTGAGACCGTGTGCTCGCTGGACCTGCAGCGGCGCGTGCTGCGCGTGGGCATCCAGGACCGGTACGACTCGCGCGCCGGTTCGCACGAGGCCTTGCTCAAGGGCCATGGGTTGGAGGGCGGGCAGGTGGCCGAGCGCATCCTGGGAGTGCTCCCAAGAACCCCGGTGTTTGCCGTGGGATTCGAACCGAGGAGGGACTGACATGCAGGTCCAGAATCCGATGACGGAGTCCGTGACGCCGAACCAGTGCCCTCTGTGCGCGCAGCCGGTGCCCGGCGGCAACCGGCTGGTGGGCGAGGTGCTCTCCTGTGACGGCTGTTCCGCCGAACTGGAGGTGGTGGGCGTGAACCCCCTTCGGCTCGAGGAAGCACCCGAGGTCGAGGAAGACTGGGGGGAGTAGCCCCGCGCCATGCGCAAGGTCGACCTCGTCTATACGCGCGTGCGCACCGAGGAGAAGCTCCTCCTCGAGGCGCTGCGCAGGCGCGACTGCGCCGTCAACCTGGTGCAGGACTCCGGGATGGTGCTGTCGATGGACCGGCAGCGCGTCACGGAGGCCGACACCGTGCTGATGCGCAGCATGTCCTTCACGCGTGCGCGCTACCTGGCCACGTTCCTGGAGATGAAGGGGCTGCGCGTGCTCAACAGCGCGCGGACCATCTCCCTGTGCGGGGACAAGGCGCTCACCAGCGCGGCGCTGGCCGCGAAGGGCGTGCCCATGCCGTGGGCGTTCGTGGCCTTCGACGAGGACGCGTGCCTGGATGCGATTGATGCGAAGGGCTACCCGGTGGTGACCAAGCCCGTGCTCGGGAGCTGGGGCCGGATGGTGGCCCGGCTGGACTCGCGCACCGCGGCCGAGGGCGTGCTGTCCACGCGCTTCGGTACCGGCGGCGCGCAGGACCACGTGGCGCTGGTGCAGGAGTACGTGGACAAGCCGGGCTACGACCTGCGCGTCTACGTCATCGGACGCACGGTGGGCGGCCTGCGGCGGCGCTCCGAGCACTGGATCACCAACACCGCGCGCGGCGCCGTGCCGGAGCGCTACGAGGTGCCGGTGGTGCACGCGAGGCTGGCGGAGGCCGCGGCGGACGCGGTGGGCGGGGACATGGTGGCGGTGGACCTGCTGGAGACGCGCGGCGGCGACATCTACGTCAACGAAATCAACCACTGCGTGGAGTTCGCGCGCAGCATCGACGAGACGGGGGTCCCCCTGCCGGACCTCATCGCGGAGTACGTCGCCTCCGGTGCTGGCGGAGCCCGGCGATGAGCGTGCGCGTGGCGGTGCTGGGAGCCGCGGGCTACACCGGCGGCGAGGTCCTGCGCCTGCTCTTGGGGCACCCGGCCGTGGAGGTGGTGCAGGCCACCTCCGGCCAGTTCGCCGGCAAGCGCCTGGACTTCCCGCACCCGCACCTGCGCGGGGTGGGGACGCTGCGCTACACGCCGCACGACGCGCTGGAGTCCTGCGACGTGCTGGTGAGCTGCCTGCCGCAGGGAGAGCTGCTCCTGCGCTGGCAGAAGGTGTGCCGGCTGGCGGAGCGGGTGGTGGACCTGAGCGCGGACTTCCGCCTGGACGCCGCGGGTCACTCGCGCTGGTACGGCAAGCACCCGCGCCCGGACGACGTGCCCGCGTTCGTCTATGGCCTGCCGGAGTGGATGGGCGAGGCGCTGACGAACGCGCGTCACGTCGCCATCCCCGGCTGCATGGCGCACGCGGGGCTGCTGGCGCTGCTGCCGCTCCTGCACGCGAGGCTCGCGCGCCCGGACGTGCTGGTGGTGGACGCGAAGACAGGGTCGTCCGGAGGGGGCTCCACGCCGGACCGCTCCTCGCACCACCCGGAGCGCGCGAACGCGCTGCGCTGCTACAAGCCGGTGGGCCACCGGCACACGGGGGAGCTGGAGGGCGTGGCGGAGCACGTCACCGGGCAGAAGCCCACCATCCACTTCAGCGCCACGGCGGTGCCGGGCGTGCGCGGCATCCTGGCGACGGTGCACGCCTTCGCGGCGCGGCCGGTGGAGGAGGCGGAGGTGGTGCGCGCCATCGCCACGCGCTACCGCGAGAAGCCCTTCGTGCGGCTGTTGCGCCCCAGCGCCTCCCTGTCGCCGTTCCCGGAGCCGGGGCCGCTGCTGGGCACGAACCACTGCGACCTGGCGGTGGACGTGGACGCGGAGCGGGGCCGCATCGTGGTGAACGCCGCCATCGACAACCTGGTGAAGGGCGCCGCCGGCACGGCGGTGCATGCGCTGAACCTGATGCTGGGCCGTCCGGAGACCGAAGGCCTGGGCTTCCGGGGCCTGCATCCGCTCTAGACAGCATTGACTCCAAGGGGCCTCACGCCATGAGCATCCTGAGCACGAAATCGAAGGCGGACGCGTCGCTGTCTCCCGGCGCGGCGTTCGCGGCCGCGGTCCAGAAGCACGGCACGCAGGCGCACGTGGACTACGACACGTCCATCGTGGACGCGTTCCCCGGCTTCAAGCGCCGTCCGCGCATCGCGGTGCGCGGCATGTTCAAGACGGCCAGGGCGGAGCGCGACCCGGTGCCGTTCTGGTACGAAACGCACCCGCAGGCGAAGCCCACCGGGCCGGTGCAGGACGTGGAGCTGCGGCCGGAAGCGGGCTTTGAGTTCCACCAGGACACGCAGGCGCTCAAGCCCACGCGCGCGTGGATCCAGGTGCCGCGCAACCTGCTGGAGGACTCGCAGTCGCTGGCGCAGTTCATCGACTTCCGGCTGCTGGTGCGCCTGAACACGGCGGAGAACCAGGCGCTGTGCATCGGCAAGGGCGGGGACGGCGTGCGGGGCCTCTTGCACACGCCGGGCATCGTGCGGCTGCCGGCGAAGAAGAACGCGGTGGCCTCGCTGCTCAACGCCTGCGCGCAGGTGGAGCAGATGGGCGGGTCCGCGGACGGCATCGTCATCAACTCGCTGGACTTCTACGAGCACCTGGTGGGCCAGCAGTCGCTCCTGTCGGACCTGGCGGCCATGGGCATCCGCCTGTGCCGCACGCGCATGGTGAACCCGGGCACCATCATCGTGGGAGACTTCACCGCCGCGGCGACGCTGTATGACAGCCAGCGGTCGGTCATCCGGTTCGCGGAGCCGCCGCCGGGCATCTTCCCGCGCGAGGGGCTGGCGGCCTACGGCGAGGTCTACACGACGCTCGCGGTGCACCTGCCCACCCACTTCTTCGTGGCGTCGCTGACCTGATGGCCACCGCGAGCGCGAAGGGCGAGGGCGCGCGGCTCACGGTCCTCTACATCACCGGCTGGTGCCGCAGCGGCAGCACCATCCTGGGCAACGTGCTCAACGAGGTGCCGGGCTTCTTCCACGTGGGGGAGCTGAGCTTCCTGTGGAAGAACGCGTACGGGAACGGCTCCAACACGCTGTGCGGCTGCGGCCAGCAGCTGGTGGACTGCGGCATCTGGAACACGGTGCTGACCTCCGACGTGCCGGCGGGCCTGACGCCCCGGGCGCACGCCGAAGCGGTGGTGAAGCGGCAGCAGGCCGCCGTGCGCACCCGGCACACGCTGCGCGTGCTGGACGAGGCGGGGGATTCGCAGGCGCTCCAGGCGCACGCGGACTTCCTCGCGCGCACGTACCGCACCATCGCTCGGGCCACGGGGAGCACGGTGCTGGTGGACAGCGGGAAGTTCCCCTCCGAGGCGGCGCTGCTGCCGCGCGTGGAGGGCATCCGGCCGCTGTACCTGCACCTGGTGCGGGACCCGCGCGCGGTGACGCACTCGTGGACGAAGACGAAGCAGTACGTCGTCCCCATGTCCGCCGCGCGCAGCACGGCGTACTGGCTGGGCTTCAACGCCGCGTCGGAGGAGGTGACGCGCAGGTTCCCCGGGCAGTCGCTCTTCCTGCGCTACGAGGACTTCATCGCCGCGCCGGACCGCGCCGTGGACACGGTGCTGGACCTGGTGGGCGTGCCTCGCGCGCAGAACCCGGTGAAGGGCCGCACGGTGGTGCTGGGCAAGAACCACACCGTCACCGGCAACCCGGACCGCTTCCGCAGCGGCCCCACGCTCCTGCGCGGTGAGGACGACGCGTGGAGGGGCGAGCTGGCCTCCGGAGCCAAGGCGCTCACCGTTGCGCTCGCGTGGCCGCTGATGGCGAAGTACGGGTATTTCAGCGGCGCCCGGCGCGCGCCTGTCGGAGGGGCCGCGCCGGACGCGGCGGGCGCGGAGACCCGGCACTGAGCCTTCGGCCATGAAGCCTGTCCCCAGGGTTGAGAAGGTGAGAACCCGGTGGGGACTCCCCCGGCGGGAGCGAACCGCGCGAACTGGTCCGACAGTCGGACCAGTTGGAGAACTGAGGCCGGGGAGGGCGGTTCCAGCCGAACCGGGGAACTGGTCCGACAGTCGGACCAGTTGGAGAACCGAGGCCCAGGAGGGCGGTTCCAGCCGAACCGGGGAACTGGTCCGACAGTCGGACCCGTTGGGAAGACCGAGGCTGGGGAGCCGCCGCTCCGCCCGAGCCGCAGAAACCTGTCGGACAGTCGGACAGGTTTGGAGGGCCTCGCTGGAAGGCCCCGCTCCATCCGGGCGGCGGAAACCTGTCGGACAGTCGGACAGGTTTGAAGAACCAGGGCGGGAGGCTGTCGTCTCGACCGGGTAGCGGAAACCTGTCGGACAGTCGGACAGGTTTTGAAGGACCGCGCCGGAAGGCCGTCGGCCCGGTCGAGCAGTGGAAGCCTTTTGGGCCGTCGGACAGGTTTTGCCGCACTGCGGCGGGAGGCTGCCGTTTCATCCAGGTGGCGGATGTCGGTCGGACAGGTTGGGACCGCACCGGGCGGGGTCCGGCGCGTGGGGATGGTCAGCGGAGCGGATGTCAGGCGGGTCCGGGCTTGAGCTCCGCGACTCGTGAGTACGCGGTTCGGTGATGGGCGGTGGCTTCACTCGGGCGCGGTTGGCGCCAACTTCTGGAGGGATGCGGATGGAACTGGGACTCGCCAACAAGGTCGCGCTCGTCGCTGGCGGCTCCAGCGGGCTGGGGCTCGCCGTCGCGGAGGAGCTGGCGAAGGAAGGCGCGCATGTCGCCATCGGCGCCCGGGACTCGGACCGGCTGGCCCAGGCCGAAGCGCGGCTCAAGGCCGTGGCCCGCGGTGGCCGCGTGATGGCGACGCGCGTGGACGTGAAGGACGACGCGGACGTGCGCCGCTGGGTGGACGACGTGGCGACCAGGCTGGGCGCACTGCACGTCGTCGTCACCAATAGCGGTGGCCCGCCTCCGGGCCCGGCCTCCACCTTCGGCGTGGACGCGTACCGGAGCGCGGCGGACGCGGTGCTCCTGCCGCCCATCTCCCTGGCGCTCGCGGCGCTGCCCCACCTCAAGAAGGCCGGCTGGGGACGCGTGCTGTTCATCACCTCGGAGACGGTGGTCCGGCCGGTGGCCCGCTTCGCGCTGTCCGGCTTCGCCCGCCTGGGCATCATCGGCTTCTCCGCCGCCCTGGTGCAGGAGCTGGGCGACAGCGGCATCACCGTCAACGTGCTGGCGCCGGGCTACATGCGCACGCCGCCCGTGGAGCGCACCGCCGGCAACGCGGGCGACGTGGAGGCGGGGCTTCGCGCCATGGGCGCCCACATCCCGCTCAAGCGCGTGGGCCTTCCCGAGGAGTTCGCCGCTGCGGCGGTGTTCCTCGCCAGTGAACGCGCGTCCTTCATCACCGGCACCGTGCAGCTCGTGGACGGCGGCGCGAGCGTCATCGGATGAGCGCGAACCCCGCCGCCCCCGCCCGTCGCCCCGTCGTCGTGAAGATTGGCGGCGCGGCGGGTGTGGACCTGGAGAACGTCTGCGCGGACGTGGTGGAGCTCGTCCGCCAGGGCGAGCGCGTCGTCGTCGTCAACGGTGGCTCGGAGGCCGGTGAGCGGCTCCTGGGTTCGCTGGGCATGGAGCGCCCGGAGGCGACCACCGCGAACGGCAACGTCGTGCGCCTCACCTACGCGCCCACGCTGCGCGCGCTCACCATGGCTTGGGTGGGTGAGGTGAACAAGGCCGTGGTGCTGGCGCTGCTCGCGAAGGGCGTCACCGCGCTGGGGCTGTGCGGCGCGGACGGCCGCGTGCTCACCGCGCGCAGGCGCCCGCCGCTCAAGCTGCAGGGCTCCGACGGGCGGATGCGCATCGACCGCGAACACCTGGCCGGTGAGGTCTCCGGGGTGAACGCGGCGCTCCTGGGGACGCTCCTGGACAGCGGCTACGTGCCCGTCGTGTGTCCTCCGGCGGTGACGGAGGACGGCGTGCTCGTGAACGTGGACGCGGACCACGTGGCGTCGTCCATCGCGGCGGCGCTGGGCGCCAGGGCCCTGATCATCCTCTCCAACGTGCCGGGGCTGCTCGCGGATCCGAAGGACCCCGCGACGCTGGTGCGTGCGAGCGACGACGTGGAGGGCTGCATGCCGCTCGCGGGGGGACGCATGCGTTACAAGCTGGAGGCCGTGCGCCGGGCGCTGGAGGGCGGAGTCCCTGCCGCGTACGTGAGCGCGTCGCGCGTGGCGCGGCCAGTGTTCTCCGCGCTGGAGGAGGCGGGCGGCACGAAGTTCACCCTTCGGGACAAAGGCGGGGCGGATGCGGGCGCGTGAGCCGGGCGTCGACTTGTTGCGGTGGATGGTGGAGCAGTACAGCCCCAGCCACCAGGAAGCCTCCTTCTCCGCGGCGCTGGTGGAGCGACTGGGCGCGCGCGGCTGGCGGGCGCACACCGACGCCGTGGGCAACGCCGTCGCTCGCTACGGGGACGGGGACACCGTCATCGCGTTCCTGGGCCACATCGACACCGTGCCCGGGGAGGTGCCCGTCCGGCTGGAGGGCCAGAAGCTCTACGGCCGGGGCGCGGTGGACGCCAAGGGCCCCCTGTGCGCGTTCATCGAAGCCGTGGAGCTGCTGGACGACGCGGAGCGCGCCGGCAAGCAGTTCCTGCTGCTGGGCTGCGTGGAGGAGGAGGTCGCCATCACGCGCGGCGCCCTGCACGTGCGCGAGCAGTACGCCCCGGACTTCGTCATCAACGGCGAGCCCAGCGGCGCGCACGCGGTGACCATCGGCTACAAGGGGCTGTTGCGCCTGGACCTGGAGCACCGCGCCAGCCGCCGCCACACCGCGAGCCGCGACTACCGCGCCGCCGCCGAGCACGTCATCGACGCGTGGAACGCGCTCAAGCGGCTGTGTGACGACTGGAACCGCGAGCGGCCGTCCCTTTTCGAGCAGAACCTGCCCTCCCTCAACGCCTTCCACACCGGCGCCACGGAGACGGAGGAGTGGGCCACGGCCGCGGTGAGCATCCGCACCGGCCCGTCCACGGACACCGGGGCCCTGCTCGCGGCGCTGGCCACCGTGCCCACCGTGACGGTGCGCACCGTGGCGCGCAAGGACGCGGTGTCCACGAACGGCAACGACGCGCTCTCCCGCGTCTTCAAGCAGGCCATCCGCGAGCGCGGCGTGAAACCCACGCTGCGCCTGAAGACGGGCACGTCCGACTGGAACACCGTGGCCTCCGCGTGGAGCGTGCCCACGGTGGCCTACGGCCCCGGCGACGCGGCGCTGGACCACACGCCGAACGAGCACATCGACCTGCCGGAGTACGAGGAGGGCGTCGCCATCCTCGCGCGCGTGCTGGCGCTCCTGCCGGTGAAGGCACCCCCGGGGAGCTGAGCGCTCAGGTGCCCAGCGCGGCCAGGCCCCGGGAGCGCAGGGTCCGCATCCCCACCACGATGCCGAAGAAGAGCAGGGCGCAGCCCGCGGTGATGGGCCGCACTCCCACCCGGTCCGACAGCGCGCCCTGGCCCCAGACGCCCAGGATGTAGCCCGCGTTCACCAGCAGCAGGAACAGGCTGCTCACGCGGGCCTGGAGCTCAGGAGGCGTGCGCGCCTGGCACACCGTCTTCAGGCCGGTGAAGGCGACGAGGTACACGGCGCCCAGGATGAACAGCGTCACCAGGGCGACCGGCAGCGTGGGGGACAGCCAGTAGGCGGCGGAGCACAGCCCCACGAGCAGCAGCGCGGTCTCCAGGAAGGCCCGCCGTCCCATCCGCGCGGCGAGGGCACCGGAGCCGAACGCCGCGATGACCGCGCCCGTCCCCTGCGCGGTGAGCAGCATGGACGTGGTGGTCGCGTCCCCGCCCAGCACCTTCAGGGCGAACACCGGCACCAGGCCCACGAAGGGGGAGATGAGCAGGCCCACCAGCGCCCCGGAGCCCAGCGCGAGCGCGATGCCCGGGTCCGTCCACGCCAGGTGCACGCCCCGCATGATGCCGGCCCACAGCGCCTCCACCTTCGGAGGCACGGCACTCGCCGCCGCGCCGCGCATGCCCGCGAGCGCCAGCAGCACGGCGAGGAAGGACAGGGTGTTGACGAAGAGCGCCCCGGCGATGCCCACCTTCGTCAGCACGAGCGCGGCCAGCACGGGGCCGATGATGCGGCCCAGGTTGAACTGCGCCGAGTCCAGGCTGAGCGCGTTGTGCAGGTCCTCCTTGGGCACGACGGCCACGGTGAGCGCCGTGGCGCAGGGGATGACCAGCGTGCTGAAGGCGCCGTTGAGCAGCGAGATGGCCGCCACCCACGGCACGGACAGGTTCCCCGTCCCAGCCAGCACCGTGAGCAACGCGGCCAGGAGCGCCTGCACGCACACGCACACGGCCATGAAGGTGCGACGGTCGAAGCGGTCCGCGAGCGCGCCACCCAGGGGCGCGAGCACCAGCGAGGGCAGGTGCGTCAGCGCCGCGACGCCGCCCGTCCAGGCGGCCTGGCCCGTCACCTGCGTGACGTAGACCCCCAGCGCGACGGACTCCATCCACGTGCCGATGTTGGACACGAGCGTGCCCAGCCAGAGCAGGGTGAAGTCGCGGTGGGACAGAGCCCGAGCAGAGCCCGAACGGAAAAACAGGGAGGTGGCCACGGAGGGCCCCTTTCTACTGCGCACCCCTGACGCGTGCTCGGTGGGTTCACGCCTACACAGGGGTTGACTCCCTGCCTGCCTTGGGAGACGGGGAAAGGCATGACGCGGCACAAGGTTCTCGTGGTTCCCCGGGAGATTGCCGGCGAGCGGTTGGACCGGTTCCTCACGAAGCACGTCCCGGGCCTCACGCCGGAGCGGGCCCGGGCGCTGCTGGACGCGGGACGGGTGCGCATCCGGGGCAAGAAGGCGCAGGCGACGCGCAAGCTGTGGGGCGGCGAGGAACTCACGCTGGAGACGCCCGAGCCCCGGCCGTCGCCGCATGCCTCGGTGGAAGGCCCGGAGCTGCCGGTGCTGTACGACGACGCGGCGCTCGTCATCGTGGCCAAGCCACCGGGGTTGGTGGTGGAGCCGGAAGGGAGGGCGGCGTCGGTGGTGGGGCTGCTCGCGGCGCGGTGCCCGCCGTTCGACGTGGAGGGCGTGGCGCAGCCGGGCGTGGTGCACCGGTTGGACCGCGAGACGAGCGGCTGTCTGGCATTGGCGCGGACGGATGACGCGGTGGCGGCGCTCTTGAAGGCGTTCCAGGAGAAGCGCGTGGACAAGCGCTACCAGACGCTGGTGCTGGGGCGGCCGCCGGACACCGGGAGGCTGGAGGGGCCGTACGCGAGGGACCCGAAGGATCCGCGCCGCTTCACCACCCGCGTGCCCTCCGCCCGGCGCGCGGCGCTGACGTTCACGGTGCGCGAGCGCTTCCGGGAGGGGGCGCTGCTGGACATCGACCTGGACACGGGGCGCACGCATCAAATCCGCGTGCAGCTGTCGGAGGCAGGGTTCCCGGTGCTGGGGGATTCGCTCTACGGCACGGAGGAGGCGCGCAAGCACCCGGCGGCGCTCGCGGTGGGACGGCAGGCCCTGCACGCGTGGCGGTTGGAGGTGCCGTCCTCCGCGACAGGCCAGGTCGTCCAGGTGGAGTCGCCGCTGCCCGAGGACTTCCTGCGCGGCCTGGCGGTGCTGCGTTTGAGCGTGTGATAGGGTTTGGGCATTGGGGAAGAGGGGAACATGCAATCGCAGATGAAGTCGTTGGTGCTGGCCTTGTGGCTTGTGGGCTGCGGATCCTCGACGAGCCCGTCGGGTCCGGAGCTGGATGCCGGCACGCAGGTGGATGCCGGCACGACGATGGATGCCGGCACGACGATGGATGCCGGCACGCAGGTGGATGCCGGCACGACGATGGATGCCGGTACGCACGAGGACGCCGGCGTCACGGACGACGCCGGGACGCCCGACAGTGGCGTGGCGGAAGTCCCGCCCTGTGAGAAGACCCATGGCGTCTGCGCCGGAGCCAAGCGGGCCATGGTGGACGGAGCCTATGAGCCCGTGTGCACCGCGCGCTCCTATGGCGCGGACTACGAGGCCACGGAGACGCTTTGCGATGGCCTGGACAACGACTGTGACGGGGTGACGGATCCAGCGACGTGGACGGACATCACTCCGACGAAGTTCGTTCCCGACGATGACTCAGTGGACAGCCTGCCCGTGGCCGGGGGCTTCCTGATGACCTACGTCGACAGCTCGGAGGGCATCAAAGTCCTCCAGTTGGACGAGTCCCTGACCCTGCGAAGCTCATCGCTCATCCCGTTGGATGCATCTTCATCGCCCTTCTCTCAGGCCCAGTTGCTGCGCACCTCGCGCGGCCTGGCGCTCTACTTCACGGCGCATCATTTCCAGTCGGGCGCCTTTGCTCAGGGACACCTCGTGCAACTGGATGAGCAGGGCGTTCCGCTCGGCCCTCCCGAAGGCATCGTTCTGTTCGAGCAGGCCCGGTATTGGGGGGGCTGGGGGGGCTCGGCGCGCGTGGCTGTATCCGTGGATGGGGCGCGGATTGCCGTGGTCTGGACCGTGGACATCCTCGATGACCGTGAGGTGCGGGGCATGATCGTCGACGCGAACGGAGCGGTCCTGGCCGAGCCCCGGGTGTTGTTCCAATCGGACGCCTTCCATTTCTCCTCACCCGCGGTGCTGGGCCTTGAGGATGGGGGCTTCCTGGTCACGATTCACGAGGATGGTGGGGAGCGCGAAAAGTCGTGGTTCCGGATGCGGCGTTGGGACCGCGAGCTGGGCCCCGTGGGAGAAGAGCGAATCTTCCCCGTGGCGTACATGGCCATTCCCGAGCTGCTGATGGCGCCAAGGGACGATGGCGGCGGATGGGAGCCGATGTTGCTCTACCGCGAAGCGGATGGACCCACGCCCCGGATCCATCAGCTGCGCTCACTCTTCGAACCGGAGATGTCGGAGACGCTGACGCCCACGACGTGGAGTCAGTCCTCCGCGCTTGGCGCCACGGTGACCTCCCGGGGGCTCCAACTGGCCTGGCTCTCCACGACCTTCACGGATATCCCCCCGGCGGCGCTCCTCAGTTCCTGGAAGGGACGGCTCTGGGGCTTGGGCCCGTCTGGCGTCATGACGGATTGGACTCCGGGCCCCACGCCCCTGTCCATCTCTCTTCAGGGCGCCGCAGTGCGGCTGCATGAGCTGCCGGGCCAATGGATGGGAGCGCTCCTGAGGACCGCCACGGACGACCCTCCGTCCTACACCTTCCACTCACTTCGTTACTGCGCCCCTTGATACCAAAGACCATGCAATCACCGATGAAGTCGTGGGGATGGTTGGCATTGGCTCTGGTGCTCGCGGGCTGTGATTCCTCTTCCATGCCGCCGACGCCCGTGCCGGACGCCGGCGCGCAGGGGGATGCCGGTGTCACGGACGATGCCGGTGTCACGGACGATGCCGGGACGCCCGACAGTGGCGTGGCGCAGGCCCTGCCCTGCGAGAAGACCCAGGGCGTCTGCGCGGGAGCCAGGCGGGCCATGGTGGACGGCGCCTATGAGCCTGTTTGTACGGCGCGTTCGTACGGCGCGGACTACGAGGCGGCGGAGACGCGCTGCGACGGCTTGGACAATGACTGCGATGGGGTGACGGATCCGGCGACGTGGGCCGACGTCGCTCCGATGCAGTGGGCTCCGTATTCGAGCATGGTGGACAGTGTCCCGGTGGACGGAGGCTTCCTGGTGGTCGTCTCCGACCGTCCCGGGCAGCTCCAGCTCCTTCGGTTGGACACGGCCTTGTCCCTTGTCGGAACGACGGTCGTACCGGTTGCGACAGGCATCGATCCCGCCACGGCGGCACAGTTGGTGCGCACTTCGCGTGGGCTCGCGCTCTTCTACTCGATACAGGGTTCGACCTATGACTCCACCCAGGGTCGGCTGCTTCCTCTGGATGAGCAGGGAGCCCCGCTCACCGAGCCGCCGGGAGTCTTGATCTTCGAGCAGCCCGCGAAATACGCACCGGCCCGCATGGCCTTCTCCCTGGATGGAGGTCATGGCCTGGTGACCTGGGTTTCCTCCGCGCCCGCCACCGGTGACGCCCGCGAACTCCTGGGCATGATGGTGGATGCGGACGGCCAGGTCCTCTCCGAACCCCGGGTCCTGTTCCAGGCGGAGCAGGCGCGCGCTTCGCTCTTCGGCCCGAAGGTCCTGAGCCTGGGGGACGGAAGCTTCGTCGTGCTGGCCGTGGAGGGCGCGGGCGTGGCCGACGAAGAGCGCATCCGGCTGAGACGCTATGACTCAAGTCTCTCACTGCTTGGAGAGGAGCGCACCCTCACTGCCGGGTATGCGTCCACTCCCATGCTGCTGCTGTCGCCCCCTACGCCGGAAAGCCCCGCGGGCGAGCCGATGCTGCTCCTTCGCGCTGTAGGAGGCGCGAACCCGCTGCTCCAGCAGGTGCGAGCCCTGTTCAGCAATGGTGGCCTGGAGACGTTGACTCCCACGACGCCGAGTCAGTCCGCATGGCTTGGTGCCACGGTGACATCGCGCGGACTCCAGGTGGCCTGGCTCTCCATGCGCTACGCACCGGTCCCGGGCCAGGACACGTTCTTCAATTACGAGGGACGGCTCTGGGGCAGGAGCCCGTCGGGCGTCGTGACGGATTGGACCCCCGGGGCTCTTCCCATGCCTCTGCATCGCCAGGGCGAGTGGGTGTTGATGCATGAGCTGCCGGGCTCCTGGATGGGGGCGCTCCTGATGAACGCCACCGACAATCCCCGGTCCTACACGCTGCGGTCGCTGCGCTACTGCGCGCCCTGAGCACGGCGGCTCTGGGACATGGACGCGCGCGGAGGACCGCTACTCGCGGCGGAGTCCGGAGTCGTCTTCGTCCTCGGACTGGGGCTCGGCGGGCTCCAGCCGGGCCTGACGCTCACTGGCCTCCCGGGCGGCGTCGGCGTCACCCGCGTGCACGCGGGCCGCGGCCTGGTCGTCCTGGTCTCCGGTCCACGTGGTGTGGCCTCCCGCGAAACCCTCCAGGGGACGGGCGCCGCGCTTCGACTCCACCTCCAGGTCCTGCTGCTCCAGCTTGCGCAGCCGCTCGCGCTCCTGCTCTCGCTCGTGCTCGTGCTGCTTCTCGAGAATCCTGTCCGCCATGTCCCATCACCTCCTGCCCTCAAGGTGGGGGCGGCCGTCCTGCGATGGCAGGGGGGAGCGGGCAGTCCCTGCATGGCCGCAAGGCAGGCGTGCGGTCGGCGGGAGGGGCGTCACCCGGAGTACGCTCCAGGAGCCCCTTCACGTCGGGCGCAACAACGAGGAGCGCGGCGCATGCACCCCGGTGTCTCCATCATCGCGGATGACACCCGGAGCTGGGGACTGGAGACCCCGGGCCCCGGGCTGCTGCTGCATGTGCCCGCGAGTGGCCGCTGGGCACAACGGCCCGCGCTGCACCTGGATGCCTTCGCGGACTACCGCATCCGCCTGCGCGGCGGGGGCCTGACGCTGCTGTGGACCCGCATCGACGCGTACTGGGACCGCGCCATCTTCCTCCGGGGCACGCGGCCCCCTCCCGAGGTCCTGCCCCGGCTGTCCGCGCCCGAGGTCCGGACCGTGGAGGCCGCCTCCGGCTCCGAGGCCTGGTGGGAGCAGTGGAACTGGCGGGTGGCGCGGGCGCTCGTGGAGGCTCCGCTGCCGGTGCTCCACGCCGGGCACTGGTGTCTGCGCCCCGTGCGCGCCATTGCCGCGGAGAAGGCGGAGCGGCACGCCGTCAGTCCCATGGAGTGGGGCTTCGGCCAGCCCCCCATGCCACCGCACTCGCTGGCCGCCGTGGTGCAGTACCTCTGCGTGTGGAAGGAGGACTGGTGGGAGAACGCACCCGGACAACGGCCGGGCGCCGTGCTCGGGCTGCGCGGGCCCTCATCCCCCGAGGCCGGGCGCGTGAAGAGCTGGCGCAAGCACGCGAGGGCCGGGACGTTGCCGCCCGTGCTGCTGATGTACGTGGACATCCTGGCGAAGTGGCTGGTGCTGGATGGGCACGACCGGCTTCACGCGGCGCTGGTCGAAGGCGTGGAGCCTCCACTGCTGGGCTTGTGGCCGTTCATCGACCCGCCGCGTCCCGCGAGTTCCGTCCGCGAGGAGGGCGCCCTGTTCAGCGCGGACTTCCAGTTGCGCGCCGGCGCGACGCCGGAGACCGTCGACCGCGTCAACCGCATGCTGGTGCTCAACTTCACTCCCGGTCCGAAGGGGACCGTGTCGCGCGCCTGGCCGATTCCAGGAGGCCGGGAGACGTGGCGCGAGGAGATCACCGCCCGGCGCCGGCGGGCCGGCGGGCTCCCCGGCCTGGACGACCTGGAGTGGGCCTGGCTCACGTAGACTGCGCGGCATGAAGCAGGACTTTGAACGCAACACCACTGAACGGCTGCTGCTGCGCGCCGTCCGTGAGGGTGACCTGGAGGCGGTCTTCGCCCTCCACTCGGATCCAACGACGAACCAGTTCAGCCGCCGCGGCTACATGGCGACGCGGGAGGACGCGCGGCGCATCCTGGATGTCTGGCTGGAGGACTGGGCGCGCGACGGCGTGGGCTACTGGCTGGTGGAGCGGCTGGACGCGCCCGGCGTCGTCGTGGGCCTGAGTGGCCTGCGCCACAAGGAGCTGGAGGGACAGCGCGTGCTGAACCTCGCCTACCGCTTCGCGCCCCAGACGTGGGGCTCCGGCTTCGCGACGGAGGCGTCCCGGGTTGCCCTGGGGCTCGCGGCCCGGCACCTGCCGCACGAGCCCCTGGTGGCCATCATCCACCCGAACAACGTCGCGTCCATCCGCGTGGCGGAGCGGCTGGGGATGCGGCTGGACCGCCACGTCACCGAGGACGGCATCCAGAACCGCGTGTACGTGCCGGGCTGAACGCGGCTCACCGCGGGTCGAATGAAGCACAGACGCGCACGCCGCTGCGCACGTCCCGCGCGGTCGCGTCACCGGGGGACAGGTCGGCGCTCGCCGCGACGAACGAGTCGTAATACCAGGAGCCTCCCCGCAGCACGACGCTGCCAAACTCCGGCGTCACGGAGCGCGTGAGCTCGTAGGCATTGCCCGCCATGTCGTGCAGGCCGAAGGGACTCACCGACGCGGGATGCGTCCCCACCGCGTCCGGACCGAACGCCAACGGCCGGCGGTCATACGTCGCGTCGATGTTGGCGTCGTCCGGCTGGAGTTGGTCGCCGTGGGGATAGCGCCGCCCGTCCGCGCCCCGTGCCGCGTACTCCCATTCATGCTGGCCGCACAGGCGCGCTCCCGGCAGCCGCTTCGTCCGGTGCAGCCAGTAGAAGTAGCCCTCCAGGTCCTGCGCGGACACGCCGGACAGCGGGAGCTGCTTCCAGTCCACGCTCGCGTGCCGGGTGCGCTCCGCGTAGAGCAGGGGTTCACCTTCCTTCGCGGTGCGGAACTCCTCGCGGGTGCGGTGGAAGGTGAAGATCCAGCCCGTGCCCCGCCGCCACCGCAGCGTGATGGTGCCTCCGTCGCCGAAGTGCGGCTGCTCCAGGAACCTCCGCGCGGGCGCGTCCGGGGGCAGGTCCTCCAGGTAGGTCAGCCAGTCGCCGAAGGTCACCTCGTCGCGGCCCACCAGGTAGCCGCCGGTGAGGCAGTAGCGATGCATCGGCGGGCTGAAGGTGAAACGGCGCACCACCTCCGGCTCGGCGCTGCCCAGGAGGAAGCACCCCGGCGGGATGTAGACGTAGCCTTCCGGCACCTGCGTGGGGAGCGTCAGGCGCAGCGCCTCCCGGGCGCCGTGCGTGAGGAACACCGGGACGTCCACGGGCACGCGCCCGGGCTGCGTGACGTGGACCAGATAGGAGCCTTCCGGCAGGACGAAGCGCGACGAGGTGCCGGTGTCCGGCAGGGCCTCGCGGCGGAACGGCCCATCGCTCCGGATGACGCGCGAGAGGGAGACGCGGGCTCCGGACGGCAGGCTCTCGAATGTCAGCTCCGCGGGTTCGTGGAACCGCCGCAGCCATGCCGAGCCCTCCCTGGAGGCGTCCACCTCCTGCTCCAGGCGTTGCAGCCAGGCGTCGCGCTCATGGCGCTGGTGGAAGACCTCCGCCAGCAGCACCCGCTCGGACAGGACCGCCGCGATGAGCCGGCGCGTGTCGGCGTGGTGGCGGTCCCGGTCCAGGCCGCGCTCCAGGCTCCGGCTGGCGCGGGTGAAGGCCGCTTCCGCCTGGTCGCGCAGCGCGAGCGTCTCCGTCCACCGCTTCTCCGCGGCGCTGCGAAGCCCCGTGGCGTCCGTCGCGGTCTCCGGGCCCAGCGAGGAGGGCGCCCGGCCGTCGAACATCGCCAGCGCCTCCTCTCGGCTCGCGAGCGCCCGGGCGGCGAAGGTGCGGCCCGAGGCCAGCGCCTCCTTCGCGGTGCCCAGCTCCGCGGCGATGAAGCGCGCGTCCTCCAGGTACGCCTGGAGCTTGAGGCCGCCGTAGGACGCGAGGACGGCGAGCGCCAGCACGAGTGCGGTGAGCCCCCGTCCCCAGCGCGCGCGCCGCACGGCCCGGTGGGACGCGCGCAGGAAGGCCTGCTCCCGGGAGCCCAGGGTGGCGGGCTCCAGGAGCCGCACTTCGTCCAGCTGGCGCTGACCCCAGAGGGCCTCGCTGGCGCGGCGCAGGCGGTCCCACTCCGCGCTGGCCGCCTCCACGCGCTTGCGCAGCACGCGGTGCCCGATGTCGTCGTCCAGCCAGTCGCGCAGCGTGCCCCAGCTGCGGATGAGCGACTCGTGGGCGATCTCCCAGCGCGGCAGGCCGTTCACCGTGCGCGTGTGCAGCAGCCGCCCTTCGACGAGCACGCGCAGCGCCGCGCGGAAGGTGTCATCCGAGGCGTCCGCGAGGTCCTCCGCGCCACGCTCGATGCGCGTGCCCTCCGCCGTCACCAACTGGAGCAGCAGCCGCCGCGCCGCCGCGTGCTCCGCCGGGCTCATGCGCGCGAGCACGCCGTCCGCGTGCCGGGACAGCGCTCCGGCCACGCCGCCCATCGCCTCCAGCGCCGCGCGCGTGATGCGGCCCCCGGCGGAGTCGCGGCGCTCCCACAGCTCCGCGAGCGCGAACTGGAGGAGCGGCAGGCTGCCCACGCCATGTGCCGTGGACGCGACGAGCGTCTGCACCAGCTCCGGCGACTCGAAGGCCACGCCCCGCGCGCGGGCCGGGCCGATGATGGCCTCGCGCACGCCGTCGGGGGACAGGGGCCGGAGGATGTAGAGCGCCCGCTCCGCCTCGTCCCCCAGGCCTGGGAGCGCGCACAGGCGCGTGAGGAAGTCGCCGCGCACCGCCAACAGGACGTGCACGCCCGGGGAGGGCAGGGCCAGCTCGCCCAGGAGCCAGGCGAAGTGCGCGGCCTGTCCCGGGTCGGAGAGGGTGAGCAGCTCCTCCAGTTGATCAATGAAGAGCAGCAGTCCCCGCCCGCGCGCATGCGCCTCGCGCAGTGCCTGCCCCAGCCAGGCCGGCGTGTCCGTGAGGGCGGTGACGAGCTCCGCTTCCCTTCGTCCCAGCACCGGCGCGAGCGCGGCCGCCAGCGCTTCGAGCGGGCGGTGGCCGGGCCACAGCGTGAGGACGTTCGGCTCCCGTCCGTCTCCCAGGTCTCCGGCCGCCACCCGGGGCAGCACCCCCGCGCGGCACAGCGAGGACTTGCCCGTTCCGGAGTCGCCCGCGACGAGGACCAGCGGGCGCGTGCGCAGGCGCTCCAGCACGGCGCGGATGTCGCCCTCGCGCCCGAAGAAGAGCGACCGGTGCTCGGCCGCGAACGGCGCCAGTCCACGATAGGGATTGCCGGCGCCGAGCGGCGCGGGCGCGATGGAGCGCTCCAGCTGCTCCAGCGCTTCGCTCAGCGCCTCCGCCGAGGCGAAGCGCTCGTGCGGATCCACCGCGAGGCAGCGCAGGATGATGGCGGCGAAGTCCGGGTCCACCTCCGGGCCCAGCGCGGCGCGGGGCGGCGTGTCCTCCGGACGGCGCGAGGCGCGGCGGGGCACCTGGCCCGTGCACAGCTCGTGGAGGATGAGGCCCAGCGCATACAGGTCGCTGCGGGCGCTCGCGGGACCTCCGGCAATCACCTCCGGCGCCATGTACGGCAGCGTGCCCACGAGCAGCGGCGAGCCGGACGCCAGCTCCGCGCCCACCTCGAAGCGCTCCGCGAGGCCGAAGTCGAGCAGCTTCACCTCGCCGTCGCGCGTGACGAGCGCGTTGGAGGGCTTGAGGTCGCGGTGGAGGACGCCCTGGCGGTGCGCCGCCGCGAGCCCCCGCGCCAGGCCCACGCCCAGCGACAGCACCCGCCGCCACGGCACCGGCAGGGGCAGCTCCGCGAGCGTCTCCCCGACGACGTACTCGGAGACGATGTACGGATGGCCGTCCACCGCGCCCACGCTGAACACGCTGACGATGTTCGCGTGCTGCAGCCGCGCGAGCGCCCGGGCCTCCGTGGTGAACAGGTCGCGGAAGCGCTCATCCGGCCGCGCCGCCGCCATGAACTTCACCGCCACGCGCCGGTCCAGCGAGGTGTCGTGCGCGAGGTAGACGATGCCCATGCCCCCCCGGCCCAGCGGGCGCTCCAGGCGGAACGCATCGAACGCGGGCGGCGGCGTCCAGGGCACCGGCTCCGGCGGCAGGCTGTCCGTCTCCCGCTCGCGAGGGTCGTCCACCTCCGAGCGCTGGATGCCGGGCGTGAGCGTGGCCAGCATTCCCCGGCACTCGGCGCACCCGGCGGCGTGGCGGTGCACCTGCGCCAGCGCCTCGTCCGTCAGCTGGTCCTCGAGGAGCTGGACCAGGACCTCGTCGGTCAGGCAGCTGGAAGGGGTCGCGATCACGGGGGCCGGGCCTTCACGCTAGCCACGGGGCGCGCGGCGTTCAATGACACCCGCGGACACGGCCTCCCGCGGCGTGCGTGGGGGGCGGGCCGGGGGCGTGTCATGGTATGGCCCTGCGCATGTCCCAGGTGCCCGCACTGGCCGCGACCTTCCTCTCGCACACGAAGACGCGTTTCGTGCCCCCCTCGCCGGAGGACCTCGCGGCGCTCGACGCCCTGTTGTCGCGCGCCTGGGAGGACGCGCAGGCCCGCTGGCCCGGGATCGCGCTGCCCGCCGCCAGCTTCGTGACCCACGTCGCGGAGCGGCTCCCCCCGGCGAGCCCCACCGCCCCCATCGCGCCGCTCGTCTCCGGCCTGGCCCTGGCGGAGCTGTACCTCGCGTGCGCGTGCCTCCAGGGCCACTCCGCCGCGCACGAGGCCCTGGAGCGCCACTACCTGGCCCGGCTGCCGGAGCGGCTGCGCGGCCTGCGCCAGCCCGACGCGATGATCGACGAGGTCCGCCAGCGGGTGGGCGTGAAGCTGCTGGTGGCCAACGCCGGACACGCGCCCGCCATCGCGGACTACACCGGGCGGGGCGGCCTCTTGAGCTGGGTGGTCGTCATCGCCGGGCGCATCGCGAACAAGCTGCGCGGCCAGGAGAAGCCCTCGACGGAGGACGACGCGGAGGAGCTGTTCAAGGCGCTGCCCGCGCAGGGCCTGGATCCGGAGCTGGACGTGATGAAGCGCCGCCACCACGCGGCCTTCCGCCAGGCCGTGCGCGAGGCCGCCTCCACGCTGTCGGCCGAGGATCGCCATCTGCTCCGCCTCCACTTCGCCGACCGGCTCTCCACGTATGAGATGGCGCCGCTCTTCCGCGTCAACCAGTCCACCATCTCCCGCTGGCTCAAGCGGGTGCAGCAGCAGGTCTACGCGGAGACCCGGCGCCGCCTCCAGGAACAGCTGGGCCTCTCCACGGAGGACTTCCAGAGCTTCATCGCCTTCGTGGACAGCCAGCTGGACCTGACCCTGAGCCAGCTCCTGGACGAGAAGCGCGAGCCGCCGTCCGAGGGCTGACCTACCGCTCCCGCGCGGGGTCCGCCTTCGCAGGCCCGTAGGACAGGTTGCGCAGGAGCGCGGCCCCGGGCTGCACGTCGCCGCGGCGCACCGTGCAGTGCTCGCTCGCCTCGCCCGCGTTGCCCGTGTCCGGCTGGAACCGGCCGGGGCACTCCTGGAGGATGAGGTCCAGCGCGCGGCCATCCCGCGTGCGGGAGAGGCAGGTGGCGCCGTCGGGGGCCCAGGCCGCCTCGAAGGACCCCTTCGCCGGGTCCCACTCCCGCGTCACCTCGGTCGCGCGCTCCAGCACGCCCATCCGGTCATAGATGTCGATGGTGGTGTCCTGGCGCGTGTGGCTGCGGCCGTTGCCGCAGTAGTCCGCGCGGGCCAGCCGGGTGCACGCCTGGTGCAGCCCGGCCAGCGACTGCCCGTCGCGTGAGGCCCAGGGCGCGTAGCCCCAGAGGATGCACTTGGAGATGGCGCCGTTCTCACACGCGAAGGTGACGCGGTCCGGAGCGTCGGCGTGGGCCCCGCTCGCGTCCCACACGCCGCCCACCGCGAGCGCCCGGGGCGCGGGGGAGCGGTCCAGCGCGACACAGGGGTTCTCCCACTCGCGCGCCACCGTGTTCCAGGCCTCGATGCGGTAGAAGACCCGGCCCGGATCATCCGCCGCGGGCTCCGCGCCGCAGATGGCCACCTCCACGGGCTTGCCGTCGCTGGCGGTGCCCTGGAGCACGGTGCCCACCACGTCGCTGGCCGTCGCCCCGGTCTCCGGTGCGGGGACCGCCCACAGTCGGCCACCCTCGAAGCGCAGGGCCTTCACCCCGGCCTCCGCCTGCCGGGGGGAGTCCAGCGCCACGGACACGAGCACGCTGGTGCGCTCGTCCGACGGCTTCTCCGCGTCCCAGCTGCGCTTGGTGCCCCACAGCATCGTCCCCTGGGGCCGGGCGATGCGCTGGGCCGTCTGGGACTGGCAGCGGCGCGCGTAGCGCTCGGCGTCGGACGGGCCGCTCACGGACCGCGCGGGCCCGGGCTTCGGCGCGACGGGCGGTGCGGCCTGGACACGCGCGGTCAGGAGCAGGAACAGGCACACCGGCAGGGCTTTGAAGGACGCGTTCACGTCTCCCAGGAGCCCCCGGGGAGCGAAACGATGCACGGAATCCGTCCGTGCCCCGGAGGCCCCACGGTGGGGGCGGTCCGGGGCCTCAATCCCACCCACGCAGCTGGACGCGCACGCGCCCCAGCAGCAGCTCCCACTCCCGCCGCTTGAGGGTCGCCATCACGCGCCCGGTGACGATGCTCAGGCCCGCCAGGGTCATCACCAGGAAGCCGATGCGGTGGTCCCGGAGCCCCGCGTCGAGCAGGTTGGCCACCACGTCCAGCAGGAGGAACAGCGTCCCCAGGGCCAGGTAGGCGCGGATCCTCAAGGCCATGCCCACCGCCACCCCCAGAAGACAGACGGCGCCAAAGACAACCGCGTACGTCCCATCCGCTGAATCGCCCATCCGGGCCGCCAGCTTCGCCGCCGCGGGCACGTACAGCAGCAGCCCGCCCAGGATGCGCACCGCGTTGCGCGCCGCGTGCGGGAGGCTGGACGTGAAGAGCTGTCCCATCATCAGGAGCAGCAGCCCCAGCGGCGCCAGGTACACCTCCAGCCCCTCCAGGCCGAACGCGAGCGCGGCGAGCAGCAGCGCCAGGTTGCAGGCGGCCGCCGCGAACGCGCCGAACATCCGGCTGCGCTCCACCGCGCCCAGCGCCGCGTACAGCAGGCCGGAGCCTCCCGCGAACAGGGCGGCCTCGCCCGTCGCGTCGCCGGGGAGGACCAGCGCCACCGCGATGGGCAGCAGCGCCGCGAACCGCCGGGTCGCCTGCTCCACGGGGCGCACGCCCGCCCTGCGCGCCAGCACCGTCACGCCCACGAGGACGAAGCCCAGCGACAGCGCGAAGAGGGCGTCATGTTCGGGGCGCAGGCCCTGCGCGTACAGCCCGCGCACCAGCGCGTAGACGCCCACCACCGCGACCTGCACGAAGTACACGTGGCGGCCCGTGTGCTCGCGCCACGCGGCATGCAGGGCCACGCCCACCGCCACCCCGATGGCCGCGAGCGCCACGGGCAGGACGTCCTCCGACGCCCGGCCACCCAGGGCCACGGCCGCGAGCAGCGCCGCGCTCGCCACCAGCCACAGGTCGCGGCCCCAGCCCATGCCCCCCGCGACATCGCTCCGGCGGCGCGACGTCGCGCGGCGGGCGACGTGAAGGGACAACGCGCTCCCCGCCGCGGCCAGCGCCAGCATGGCCCCGGATACGGTGAAGAGGGACCGGTACGCGGGCGCCATGGCTTGCGACAGGAGCACCATCCCCGTGGCGACGACGGCGCCTCCGGCCACCATCGTCCCGAGCCCCGCGATGACCCCGGCGAGCGCCCCGCGCCACTGGAACGCCGCCACGAGGAGTGCAGCCGCGAGGAGCCCGAGCGTCAGGGGGAGCGCGGCGGAGAGCATCCACGTCCCGCCCAGGCCCTCGAACATCCGCCACACGAGGACGGGAACGGCCACCGTCGAGGACGTGTCCCCCGTCACGGCCAGCGCATACAGCAGCGCCGCCGCGAAGCAGGGCAGCACGGCCAGGTGCGCGCGAAGCCGCGTCCGGCCCTCGTCATGGCCCCGCCGCTTCGCGAGCCACGGCGCGACGACCACCACCGCGAGCCCCAGCAGCGCGAGCGTGGGCCCCGGCCAGGTCTCGATGCTCGGCGCCAGGTGGGCCTGGGCATGGACGAGCAGCAGCAGGCCCACGCCCACGACGCCGCGCCCGGGCCCGCGCGCACCGCCCACGAACAGCACGGCACCGGTGGCGAGGAGGAGCTCCGCCGCGGTCAGGCCGGGCTGGAAGAAGGCCGCCGCCACCACGAGCGCCACGGCCGTGAGGGTCTCCCGGCGCAGGGCCTGGAGGAAGGGACCTGGCCCCTCATCCGGCCGCAGGGACAGGAGCCGCCGGAAGAACGCGCGTCCCGCGTCCACCCGGGCCACCGCGACCGCGAACCCGGCGTAGACGAGCCCGGCGGCGGCGACACCCGCGAACGCGTGCTGCCACAGGAGGAATTCGGTGGTGCCGGGGGGCATCCATGCGTCCGGGTGCAGCCAGCTCAGCGATGGGCTGATCCGCTGCGCCGCCGTGGCGCGGATCCACTGCCCGTTCGGAGGCAGCAGGGCCACCAGCGGGCTTCCGAGCAGCGACTGCTGCGCGGCCCAGAGCGCGGCGCCGGGAAGCCCCAGCAGAAGGCCCAGGTGCGCCAGGAAGCGCGAGCGGAACGAGGCCGCGAGCAGGACCGCCAGCAGCGCCGGGCCCAGCACCAGGAGCGGCGGCACGAGGCCCAGCGCGCGGGAGGGACCCGGCAACCCCACGATGAAGGCGGAGCGCAGGAGCAGCGCGGCCAGCACCGCCACGCCCAGGTGCGGCACCGCGTGGTACAGCGGCCCGTGCCGTGGCTTCTCCAGGCGCTGGCCCACCCACGGCCCCACGCGCCGCAGCACCAACGCCAGCGCCCACAGCGCGATGCCGATGAGCGGCAGGCGCCAGGCGCTCACGTCCGGCGGAAGCGGCCGGCCCGCGCGATTGACGACCCCGGTGAGCGCGATGAACGCGCCGCCCGCGGCGAGCGTCCCCACCGAACCTCGCAGGGCGAACGCCACGAAGCCGCGCGACACGAACGCCAGGAGCGCGCCGGCCGTGAGCAGGGCTCCAGCGAGCAGGGCCTCGGGCCGCTCGGCGCTGGTGGGCAGGAGGGACCAGTTGAGAAGCGTGACGACCGTGAAGAGGGCCTGCACGAGCGCCGCGCCCGCGAAGCCGTCCGTGAAGAGCGGACGTCCCCGCGCGCCGAACGGCAGGGGGAGGACGTCCAGCATCCGCCGGCCCTTCGCCCGTTCCACGTCGCGGCCGCGGAGCAGGGCGAGGAGCGCGAACCCGAAGCCCAGGCCCGACGACACGAGGGCGGCCCGCGCCGAGCCGAAGTCGGAGACCGTGCCCAGGGCCTGGGACACCGTGAGCGCGAGCCCCGTGGCCGCGAGGAAGCTCACGAGCCGGCTGCCCTCGCGCCGGACGCGGAGCAACAGCACGCCGGTCGCCACCGCCGTGGGGGCGCAGGCGAGCAGCGCCGCATGGAACCCCGTGAGTTGGGCGAGCGCATCCGGCAGCACGGGCGCGACACCCAGGGCCCGCACCACCCCGAGCGCGGCGATGCCCAGCGACAGGTCCTCCAGGGGACGGAGCGCGTCACGCAGGCCCTGGCGCTCCGCCCACGCGGACTGCGCCCACCCACCCAGGCCGTACAGCACCGCCGCGAGCGCGAAGACGCAGAGGCTCGCCGCGCTGGAATCAAGCCACCGGGGCGCGCCCACGGCCGCGAGCCCTCCAAAGAGCAGCGCGACCCCGCCCAGGTAGTGGAGCCCCCGCCACCTCCACCGCCCCGCGAGGTGGGCCGCGACCGCGATGACCGCACCCGTGAGGGCCCGGGGCCAGGGCAGGTCCGTGCCCTGCGTCCAGGCCACCACCGAGAAGGCGGGCATCGTCGCCAGGGAGGCGACGACGCCCCACGCGAGCAGTCGGTTGCGCAGGACGCCGGAGTCCGTCATGCGCGCCAGGAGCAGCAGCCCGGACGCCACCACCGCGACGCCGAAGCACCACCACGCCGGCGTGCCAGGCGCCTGGTTGTGCGCGACCAGCGCCCCCGCGAGCAGCGCGGCCATGACGGCCGGATGCACCAACGCCCTGCGCCGGAACTCCAGCAGGAAGAAGACGAGCGAAGCCAGCAAGGGCGCGCAGACGGATGCCACGTCCACCCAGGGCTGCTCGCCCGGGAAGGTCGAGAAGGCTCCGAGGGCCCCCGCGAGCGCACCGCTGGCGACCACCGCGTGCGCCAGCGTCTCGAACACCGGGGCCGCGCGGGGATACGCCGCCCGGACGGCCTCCGAGGACGACGCCACCGCCACCACCGCGCCCAGCGCCACCGCCCAGAGCACGAGGCCCGCGAACAGGGCGCTCCCCGGCTCCAGCGCCTGGAACCCGGAGGGGCCGCTCGCCACGCAGAAGACCGCCAGCCACAGCGCGCCATAGAAGGCGGCGCCGACGCCGACGAACGAAGCCCTGCCCGCGTCCGCCGCCCGCGCCCGCCACACCGAAGCCCCGAGCGCCACCACGCCCGCGAACGCGCACAGCACCCTCGGCCACGGCGCGTCGTCCCAGCCCATCAACGGGAGCCCCGCCAGGAGCGAGGGGAACAGCGCCACCGCGAGGGACGTCGCGGACGTCCCATGCCACAGCCGCCCGGCGGCCCTCAGCGGAACGAGCGCGACAGCGGCGACGCCAATCGCGGTGGGGACGCCCAGCCCGGGCTCCAGCGCCACCAGCGCCGACAGCGCGATGAACACCACCGGCAGCAGGGCAAGGCCAATGGCCGCGAGGACCCGCCCCGCCGACCGCGAGCGCCGCGCCAGGAACGTGCCCAGCCCGATGAAGGCCGCGTGGTAGCCCAGGAGCGCGCCCGTGACGATCAACTGCCGGGGCACCCCGCCGAGCGCCCGCCACGCCTCGCGCACGCCCATGAGCGAGCCGCCCAGCACGAGCACCGCGCCCAGGAACCACCAGATGTACTCATGAAGACGGGGAGGGTTGTCACCCTCGTCGAGCGCGAGCACCGCCTCCAGTCCGCCGCCCCCCATCGAGTCCAGGTGCCCCCGGGCGAACAGCGCCTGTCCGGAGCCCAGCGCCGAGCCCAGGTCCTCCTCGCTGGAGGACTCGCCCGCGTCCAGGGCCGCCGCGCGCCGCCGTGCCGCCTGTTCCCGCTCCGCCCGGGCCGTCTCGTCCAGGGAGTGCGCGAGCGACGCCAGCCACCCCGGACGCCACCCGCCCGCGCGGCGAAGCGAGTGCGCGACGCCATCCGCCCAGGCCTCCACGCGAGCCGCGGAGTCCGCCGAAGGTGTCTCCGGGACCGCGACCGGCGGAGGCTCGGGCACCTCCGGAACCATGACGACGGCCTCGGCTGGAGCCAGCAGCGAGGCCTCCAGCCGGTCCGCCGTGGCCGGGTCCAACAACCCATCGAAGCGCCAGCGCTCCAGCCGCCGCTGCATCCGCGCCAGCACGAAGTCATCCAGGTGCCGTCCGGTGGCGGGCACGAGGGCGGCGCCGCACTCCGGGCACAGGGGCCCGGAGTCGGTCGCGCGCGGTTCCGCACAGGCAGGGCAGAGCATGGACACCAGCATACAGGTCCCCCCACCCCTGGAACGCCGGCCCTGGAGACACAGTCACCTCGCGGCTGTCTGGAGCCCTCCCACCACGTCCGTCCTACAGGCCGTCGTGGTAGCAGAAGCCGCTGCCGCGGTCGTAACCGCCACCGGAGAGCGGGTAGTTGACGAAGCCCAGCTCCTCGCCCGCGCCGCAGTCCGACCGGGCGCGCGCGTAGCGCAGGCAGGTGGCCTGGCCCGAACCCGTCACGTCCGCGCAGACGCCGCGGGCGCCCTCGACGCCGCAGAACTCCGTGAAGCCCCCGCTGCACGTCTCACCAATCAGCGCGGGGTCGAAGGCGAAGCCGATGGGCTCCAGGACGGACTGCTCGATGCACAGGCCGTAGACGCCGCAGAGGGTGCCGCTGGGGCAGCCGGGGACCGCGGCCATCGGGTCGCACGTCTTCAGGCACTGCGGTTCGTCCGAGAGCAGGTCCGTGCACGCGAAGCCCTGCGCGCAGTCCGTCGTCGCCGGGTGGTGGGTCTCCACGGCGGGCGTGGACGTGCACGCCGCGCCCTGCGTCTTCGTCCCTTCCGACTTCTCCAGCGTGCCGTCATCCGCGAAGTAGTCGTCCGCCACGCAGGTGTGACCCGGCAGGTTCGCCGTCAGCGAGCCCTGGCGCGGATCACAACCCAGCGAGCGCACGGTGTTCCAGGTCGCGTAGCGGATCCACTTGCACGCCCCGCCCGGGACCACCGCGCTGCCCTTGTAGGGGGCGCTGAGCGGCGGCGCGTTCACCGACTCGCGCAGCGTCACGTTGTAGAGCGCGCCCACCGTCTGCTGCGGCGACACCTTGAGCGCCAGCAGCAGCGAACCGGAGTCCGCCACGAACAGCTTCTGGCCGGTCGTCCCCGCGTCCTGGTAGCCGTAGACGCACTGCTCGCAGGTGAAGAGGTTGCCGCCACCCGCCGCCAGGTCATGCAGGCCCGGCGCCGTGTTCACGTCCAGCCGGATGAGCGCGCTGTCCGCCACCGCCGGGTCCCCGAAGGACCCGAACGTGCCCTGGTAGGTCGGCTGACTGCCATACTTCACCGGCGTCAGCTGGATGCCGTTCGCCAGGTCATTCATCGTGATCTCCGTACACCCCGCGGGCGGGGTGAGCGCCTGCGTCCGCTGCTGGACCGCCTCCAGCTGCTCCTGCGCGGGGGACTCCTCCCGCGGCTGCGGCTCCACGGCACAGCCCGTCAGCGCCATGCTCAGCACGGCGCTCCAACGCCACGCACGAAACCCGAGGCTTCGAGTCGTCATTGTCATTCTCTCAATGTATGGGTTTGAGGCTGCCCGGGGGGAACAGCCAATCCGGGAGCTCTGGATGAAGTGCTGGTGGGTGATTTCGTCTGTGATTGGCAATCCGATTCGACATTGCGGCGGGACTGCTGTTGCCGCCGCATTCCTTGCGTTCAGGATGGATTCAGAACGGGGAGCCGCGCGTCGTGACGCGCACCTGCTGGGTGTTGATGGCCACCGCGAGCTTCTGGAACAGCTCATGGAACTGGGGCTGGGTCAGCTTGTCGCGCAGGGCGACGAACTCACCGCGCTCCCGGTCGCCCCAGGTGCGGGACTTGATGCTGTCCTCCAGGACGCGGCGGGCCTTCGCGAAGGCCTCCAGGTTGTCCGCTGGAATGGACACGGATTGCCGTGGCCGCTCCGAGGTGGCCTCCGCCCTGGCGTCGTCCCTCGCGGTCTGGAGCTCCTCCCGCACCACCCGGCGCACGTCCTCCTGGAGTGCCCTTGCGTCCAGCCCCGCCACGGCCACTGGCGCCGGGCGGGAAGGGCCCTCCAGGCCTTGTCTCAAGAAACGCAGCTCCCGCTCCACTCCCTCCAGCCGGCGAGAGAGCTCCGCGTCCGTGGTGGCCACCGCGGGCGGCTCGGTCCAGCGGGCCATGCCGAAGCCGGCGCCCGCGGACGCCACGAGCGCCGCCAGGTACAAACCCCTGGATGCCATCGTCATGGTCCGTTCTCCCAGGGGCCTACTTGGGTTCCAGGAAGGAGGCGTTCCGCACCTCGACGTGGGTACAGGTACCCAAGCCATCGTGGGTCACATCGATGAAGGCGTCCGACGTAGCGGCCTTGAGGACCTCGATCATGTCCTTGTTGGAGGTGTTGCAGATCGCCACCGCCGCGGTGGAGTCCTGCGCGAAGATGACGGCGACGGTGAAGCCGTTTCCGGCCTGGATGACGATGTCGAGGGATTCGAGGCTGTTCGCGCTGTTGCGGACGCTCCCGAGGCTTCCCATGATCCTGTTGGTCGCCGAGTCAATGACGAGGGGGTACGCGCTCTGACCCCCGGCCCAGGCGGTGCTGCTTCCCGCGAGCATGGCCAGACCCAGCGCAAGGGCAATCTTCTTCTTGAACATGATGTGTCTCCAGGGTTGTTGTTGCTAAGAATTCTCATAGCAACAGGGCCTGACATCGCCGCGAGCTTCGCGCGGCAGTCCCGAGGCATGAGAACCCGAGAGGCATTGGGACCTACGGCCTGGTGTTGCGCTCGCGCAGCGCCTTGCACGGGTCGTCTTCCGGCACCGCGGGCGTGAACCAGACGTAGTCGTAGGGCAGGGCGGAGGCGTCCGCCGCGGCCGCGTAGTCCTGGGGCTTCAGCGCCTCCGGCGACACCTCCAGCAGCGCCACGCTCAGCACCGGGACGTCCTTCGCGCGGCGCTCCAGGTGCGCGGGGACGGCCCGGTCCTTGCGCACGTGGCCGTTGCCGGTGATGAGCACCGCGCCGTCCGCGGGCACGGTCTCCAGCAGCCGGTCCGCCATCATCGCGTCGCGCGCCCGCTGGGCCAGCGCCATGGGCTCCAGCATCTCCCGAGGGAGCTGTCCGCAGTGCGAGCGGTCCAGCTCCTCGCGCACCGCCTCCGCCTCCGCCTCGGGCACGGGCGCCTCCAGCCCCAGGCGCGAGCGCAGGTCGGAAGGCAGCGCCTCCGGTCCCTTCATCACCAGCGCCCGCACCTGCGCGCGGGGGAGGTTGGCGGCGACGATGGGCAGGTGCGCCTGGAGGCCCGCGGTGAACACGGGTTCGTAGAGGCTGAAGGCGGGCCAGCCGCTGTTCGCCCAGTCCACCGCCTTCGCCAGGCCCTCCGCGTCCTCCGGCCGGGCCTTCAGCGCCGCGTCCACGGCGGGCTGCTGCGTGACGTCCAGCATCTCGAAGGCGAGCGCGGGGCGCTGGCCCGCGTCCGTCTTCGCGCGCACCAGCTCCGCCTGGAGCCGGTGGTGGTCCGGGTGGTCATGCCGTTCACCGATGAGCACGAAGCGCGCGGGCACCACCGCCGCGCGCAGGGCGCTCTCGTCCACGAAGCGGCCCGCCGCCACGTCCCAGATGCGCCCCACCAGCGGGTGATCGCGGTGCAGCGTCGTGGCCCACTCGCGCGCGGCGGTGGGGGAGGGCTGCTGGCGGCTGGCGCAGCCCAGGGACAGCGCGAGGACGAGGATGAAAGGGATTCGCGTCATTCCGGCATCTCACCCGGCCCCTGTCGGCATTGCCCGCTGGAAAAGCCATCGCTTGCACTGCCGGACACGCCTGCTCCCATGAGGAAGCGGTGGGCAGGTTCGAGGAGCCCCCGCTGAGAAGCCCTGCTCGGTAGGCGACGGAATGCGCGGTCCTGTCGGATTCCAGCGTTGAAGTGGGGGGAACGGCTCGCTACGTCCACCCCAGGTCTTTTCATCCACGCGTCCCGCACCCACGAGCCTCTCCTGAGCCGTCCGACGAACGAACAGAACGCTCCGGAGCCGGTGGGAGACGCCGTGGCCGCGCCGTGTCCCGAAGGATGGCTGGCCGTGTTGCGCGGCGGCAGCGTGATGGGGCGGCTCATCCTGGAGCGGGACTGGTCCGGGACGCCGCTGGGCCCCATCACGTCGTGGCCGTCCACCCTGCGCACCCTCGTGAGCATGTGCCTGATGACGCGCTTCCCCATGTTCATCTACTGGGGACCGGAGCGCGTGCAGCTCTACAACGACGCGGGCATCCCCATCATGGGCGCCAAGCACCCGCACCACGCGCTGGGGCCGCTGCGCGACGTCTTCCCGGAGCTGTGGCCCCACCTGGGGCGCATGTTCGAAGACCTGGAGCGCACGCGGCAGGCGAACTGGGCGGAGAGCCAGTCGCTGCCCATCCTGCGCAACGGCTCCGCCGAGGAGGCCTACTTCACCTGGTCCTACACCCCGGTGCTGGACGACGACGGCGCGGTGGTGGGCTTCTACACGCCGGCCCTGGAGACGACGGGGCAGGTCCTGGGGCAGCGGCGCCTGCGCACGCTGCACCTCCTCTCCCAGCGCGCCAGCGGCGCGGGCTCCGTGGAGGAGGCGTGCCGGGCCGGCCTGGACGCCCTGGCGGAGAACCCCGCGGACCTGCCCTTCACCTGGCTCTACGTCACGGACGCGGAAGGGACGCGGGCCTCGCTCGTGGGCTCCACCGGCATGGGCGCCCGGGGCCCGGCGGTGCCCGCGTCCATCGACCTGCGCGCGCCGCGGGACGGAGGGCTCGCGGGAGCGCTCCTGGCTCCGGCGGCGGGCACGCGCCAGACGCCGTGGGTGGAGGACGTGAATGGGTGGCTCGCGGCGCCGCTGCCGTCAGACGTCGCGGAGCCGCCCCGGCCCGCCCTGGTGCTGCCGCTGCCGCACGCGGAAGGGGACCGCGACCTGGGCTTCCTGGTAGCGGGCCTGAGCCCGTTCCTGAACCCCGCGGGGGAATACAGGGGCTTCCTCGAGCTGGTGGCGGGGGCCCTGGCCACGGCCGCCTCCAGCGCTCGCGCGCGGCAGGAGGCCCAGGAGCGGATGGAGCAGCTCGCGGCCCTGGACCGGGCCAAGACGGCCTTCTTCAGCAACGTGAGCCACGAGTTCCGCACGCCCCTGACGCTGATGCTCGGGCCCGTGGAGGACGCGCTGTCGGACTCGGCGGAGCCCCTGGGGCCGCGGCAGGCCGAGCGGCTGTCCCTGGTGCAGCGCAACGCCAGCCGGCTGCTCAAGCTGGTCAACACGCTGCTCGACTTCACCCGCACGGAGGCCGGACGCGTGCGCGCGGCCTTCCAGCCCACGGACCTGTCCGCCTTCACCGCGGAGCTGGTGAGCCACTTCGAGTCCATCGCGAAGCGCGCCGGGCTGGTCCTCACGGTGGACCTGGCGCCCCTGCCGGAAGCGGTGTGGGTGGACCGCGAGATGTGGGAGAAGGTTGTCTTCAACCTGCTCTCCAACGCGATGAAGTTCACCTTCGAGGGAGGCGTCCACGTCCGGCTGGTCCAGGACGCGGGCCGCGCGCGGCTGACGGTCCGGGACACCGGCAATGGCATCCCAGCCTCGGAGCTGCCGCACATCTTCGAGCGGTTCCACCGCGTGGAGAACGCCCGGTCGCGCAGCCACGAGGGCAGCGGCATCGGGCTGAGCCTCGTGCAGGAGCTGACGAAGCTGCACGGCGGCTCCGTGGGCGTGACGAGCGAGCCCGGCAGCGGAGCGACCTTCAGCGTCGCGGTGCCCCTGGGCCACCACCACCTGCCGCGCGAACAGGTGGTCCCCGAGGGCAAGGAGGCCCTGCGCTCCAGCGCGGAGAGCGTCTCCCCCTTCGTCGAGGAGATCCGCGGGTGGCTGCGCACGCCTCCCCCGCCCGTCGCGCCGGAGCCCGGACCGCAGGGCCCGCGGGGGGCCGCGCCGCCGCTGCTCCCGGACGCCTCCGCGCGGGTGCTGGTGGTGGACGACAACGCGGACCTGCGCACGTACATCACCGGGCTGCTGGCCGGGGTGGTGACGGTGGAGACGGCGGAGGACGGCATGGCCGCGCTCCAGGCCATCCGCGAGCATCCCCCCGACCTCGTGCTGAGCGACGTGATGATGCCGCGCCTGGGTGGGTTCGGGCTGCTGCGGGAGCTGCGCGCGGACCCCCGGCTGCGGGCCATCCCCTTCATCCTGCTGTCGGCGCGGGCAGGGGAGGAGGCGTCGGTGGAGGGGCTGGAGGCGGGCGCGGATGACTACCTGGTGAAGCCCTTCTCCGCGCGCGAGCTGTCCGCGCGGGTGCGCACCCAGCTGGAGATGGCGCGGGTGCGCCGGGACGTGGCGGCGCTGGCGGCGCGGGAGGTGGTGCTGGAGGAGGCGGTGCGCGCGCGGGACGACTTCCTGTCCGTCGCGAGCCACGAATTGAAGACGCCCCTGGCGGCGTTCCGGCTCCAGCTGGAACGGCTGGAGCGCGGTCTGGATGCGAACGCGCGAGCCGAGCTGCGCGAGCGCTTCCTCGACACCCGGCGGCAGGTGCAGCGGCTGGTCACCATCGTGGAGACGCTGCTGGACGTGTCGCAGCTCACCGCCGGCCCTCCGCTGCTGACGGTGGAGGACGAGGACTTCAGCGCGCTGGTGACGGACGTCGTGGCCCGGCAGCAGGAGGAGCTGACGCGGGCGGGGTGTGTCCTGACGCTGCGGAGCGAGGGGCCGGTGCCGGTCCGCCTGGACCGGGAGCGCCTGGCGCAGGTGGTGCGCAGCCTGCTGTCCAACGCGATGAAGTACGCGCCGGGCAAGCCGGTGGAGGTGCTCGTGGAGCAGGACGGCCCGCTCGCGCGCCTGACGGTGGTGGACCACGGCATGGGCGTGCGTCCGGAAGACCGGGAGCGCATCTGGCAGCGCTTCGAGCGCGCGGTGTCCGTGCGCAACTTCGGAGGCCTGGGCCTGGGGTTGTGGATCGCCCGGCAGGTGGTGGAGGCCCACGGAGGCAGCGTCGGCGTGTCCGAGACGCCAGGGGGCGGCGCCACCTTCACGGTGACATTGCCCCTGGACGGCCCGCGCTCGACGTCACCGTTCCTGCCGTCCATGTCAAACCCGTCTTGAGTTGCTGCTTCGGGTCTGTCTTTGCGCCGTTCATGAAGCAAGCAGGCCCGCGCTCCCCATGTGAGGGAGGCGGGCCTCATGTCTGGCATTGACTGCCCGAAGGACTACTTGGAATCCACCACCAGCACCATCCACCGGTCGGTGGCGTGGTCGATGCGCAGGTTGGCGGCACCGGCCTCCTGGAGCTGCTGCACCACGCGCTCCAGGAACTGGAGCTGCTCCGCGGACGCGTCCACGAACACGTTGCGCGCGCCCGGGCCCTTCGCCTTCGGCTTCTTCGCGGGCGCCGCACCGCTGTGCAGCTCCGGCGCCGCCGCGGCCTTCAGCAGCGTCCCCGCGTCCTCCGCCGTCACCTCGGACCGCTCGTCCTGCATGTCCACGTCCTGCTCCTCCTTGGGGGCGGCCGGAGCGGCGGGCTGCGACGCCAGCTCCTTCTTCGCCTGTTCGCGCAGCTCGTTGAACGTGCGCAGGTTGATGGTCGCGCCGAAGCGGTCCTTGAAGCTGTCCAGGGCGTCCTGGCGGCTCAGGTCGGGCTGGTTGCGGAAGAGGTCGAGCAGGAACGCGTGACGCTCCTGCGACTGCTCCTGGGAAGTCCTGGGCATGGCGGTGTGGCTCCGGCGGTGTGGCCGCGTGAAGAAAGGCGGCGCACCCTATACCCGAGCCCGCCCCCGGAGCGAAAGCCAGGGGCCCCTACCGCCCGCGAGGCCCCGGACGCGGCGTGCGGCCCGCGTTGTTGCGTCCCGACGGGCGCGGCTGCACCGGACGGGGCCACGCGTTCGTCGCCAGCCCCTCCTGTGGCTGGGGCTCGGCGCTCGCGGCGCGGCGCAGGCGCGCGGCCTCCGCGGCGGACTCCGGCGGCACCAGCGCGTTGGGCCCCCGGCCGATGAGGTCCTCCCGGCCCGCGAGCCGCAGCGCTTCCCGCGCCAGCGGCCAGTGCTCCGGGTTCCAGTAGAGCAAGAGCGCCTTCTGCAGCCGCTTCTCGCGCAGGCCCTTCGCCGTGTACACGGGCTCCATCTTCAGCGGGTCCAGGCCCGTGTAATACATGGCCGTGGCCACCGACATGGGCGTGGGGATGAAGTCCTGCACCTGGCGGGGGCGCTTGCCCTTCTCCTTCAGCCACTGCGCCAGCATCACCATGTCCTCCAGCGTGGACCCGGGGTGCCCGCTGATGAAGTAGGCGATGTCGTACTGCTCCTTGCCCGCGTCCTCGCTGGCGCACGCGAACATGTTCTGGAAGCGCTCGAAGCTCTCGATGCCGGGCTTCTTCATCTTCTCCAGCACGCGCGGCGACACGTGCTCCGGCGCCACGGACAGCTGGCCGCCCACGTGGTGCGCCGCCAGCTCCTTCACGTACTCCGGCGAACGCTCCGCCAGGTCGTACCGCACGCCGCTCGCGATGAAGACGTGCTTGATGCCCGGCTCCTCGCGCACCTGCTTCATCAGCGAGATGAGCGGCCCGTGGTCCGTCTGGAGGTTCTCGCACACGCCCGGGTGCACGCAGGACAGCTTGCGGCAGCGGCTCTCGATGTCCTCGCTCTTGCACTTGAGCTTGTACATGTTCGCCGTGGGGCCCCCCAGGTCGGTGATCGTCCCCCGGAAGTCCCCCATGCGCCGCACCTCGCGCACCTCGCGCAGCACGCTCTGCGCGGAGCGGCTCTGGATGACGCGCCCCTCGTGCTCCGTGATGGAGCAGAACGTGCAGCCGCCAAAGCACCCGCGCATCAGCACCACCGAGTGCTTCACCGTCTCGTAGGCGGGGATGGGCTCCTTGTACATGGGGTGCGGCACGCGGTTGAACTTGAGGTCATACAACTCGTCCATGGCCACCGTGGACGTGTCCCCGGGCTTCTGTCCGGCGCCGTCCTCCAGCGGCCGGGCGGGCGGGTTCATGTAGATGGCGCGGTTGCCGTGGCGCTGCGCGATGGCGCGCGCGTTGCCGGGGTTGGTCTCCAGCTGGAAGTCCCGGCTCATCACCGCGAAGGCGCGCGTGTCCGCCACCACCTCCTCGTAGGAGGGCAGCACCACCACCTTGTCGCGGTCCGCCGCGCGCTTCGCCGGGTCCGCCTCCAGGGCCTTCATCGCCGCGTCGTTGATGAGGCGCGCGGTGCCCCGGATGTCCGTGAGGTCCTCGATGCGCTCGCCCCGGTGGAGCCGGTCGGCGATCTCCCAGATGGGCCGCTCGCCCATGCCGAACACCAGCAGGTCCGCCTTGGCGTCGAAGAGGATGGAGCGGCGCACCTTCTCGCTCCAGTAGTCGAAGTGCGCGATGCGGCGCAGGCTGGCCTCGATGCCGCCCAGCACCACCGGCACGTCCGGGAAGGCCTCGCGGCAGCGCTGCGCGTAGACGATGGAGGCGCGGTCCGGCCGGCAGTTGGTGCGTCCGCCCGGGCTGTACTGGTCCTCGGAGCGGTTCTTCTTCTGGGCCGTCAGCCGGTTGAGCATCGAGTCCAGGTTGCCCGCCGCCACCCCGAAGAAGAGGCGCGGCGGCCCCAGCGCCTTGAAGGGCTCCGCCGAGTGCCAGTCCGGCTGGGGGATGAGCCCCACCTTGAAGCCCCGCCCCTCCAGGAAGCGGGCGATGAGCACCGGGCCGAAGGCCGGGTGGTCCACGTAGGCGTCGCCGCTCACGATGATGATGTCGCATTGCTCCCACCCCCGGGCCTGCATGTCGGCACGGGTCACGGGTAGGAACGGGTGGGCGTAGCGCGGGGAGATGGAGGCCATGGGCGTGCCCCTCAACAGCGGGGGAGGGCCCAACCAACCCCATCAGGGCGGGCGCTGTCCACTGCGACGGCCGCCCGCCCTCCTGCCCCCCGGGGGAACGGCAACCCGCCAGGCCGTCCAAACCCAGACGGTCCGTGCGCTGTTTCTCGACTCCTCGCAAAGGCAGACGACAGGGTCATTGGAGCTTCAATGGGGTGTCTGTGTATACCTGGACCTGGGTACAGCTTTGCCCGTATTGCTAGAATACTCCGTTCGTGGCAAAGACTGTTCACGGGCCCTGGCTGTCATTGTCTGGCGTCGGGTTCCGCCTTCCCCTCATCTGGCACCGCCCTGTCTTGGAGACAGTCATGTCCTTGCGCCGTCCGCTTTCGCTGTTCGCCTCCCTGTTGCTGCTGGGTGGCTGTGGTACCGAGTCCGCGGAGGAGGGCGCGGCCGTGGCCGAGGCCCGGTCGGCGTTGCACACGGGCATCGACCTGTCGGTGTCCGGGCTGGGCGTGACGTGCAACGACGGCACGGTGGCGACGGTGACGGGGGCGATCGTCAACGAGGCGCCGACGGGCATCGACCCGTCGGTGGCGGGCATCTACGCCGGGGACCCGGCCCAGGGCGGCACGCTGCTGGCGACGGTGAACGTGCCCTGGCTGGTGGGCAAGGAGCGCTACGCGTTCGAGGTCGCGGTGCAGGTGCCGGAGGGCGCGCAGCGGCTGTTCGTGGTCGCGGACCACGCGAACTTCTTCCCGGAGGACAGCGAGGAGAACAACACCGGGTCGGTGACGCTGGCGGCCGGTGGCGGCTGTCTGGTGAACCAGGCGCCGGTGGCGCTGTGCCAGAACGTGACCGTGACGGCGGACGCGTCGTGCGGCGCGACGGCGTCCATCGACAACGGCTCGTATGATCCGGACGGCTTCCCGCAGCCCTTGAGCCTCGCGTACAGCCCCGCGGGCGTGTACCCGGTGGGCACGACGCCGGTGACGCTCACGGTGTCGGACGGGATGGACTCGGCCTCGTGCTCCGCCACGGTGACGGTGGTGGACGCGACCGCGCCGGTGGCCGGGGCGAGCAAGAACCTGGTGCTGCCGCGCTCGCTGGGCGCGGACTACAAGACGGTGACGCTGGCGGACTGCGCGCAGCCGGCGGTGGACACCTGCGGCGGGACGCTGGACCTGCAGCAGGCGGGCTCCATCGTCCGCGTGGAGTCGGACGAGACCGAGGACGCGCTGTTCAGCCTGGCCCTCTTCAAGTGCAAGGACATCGTGCTGAGCGCGGACCGCAAGTCCGCGCAGCTGCGCGCGGAGTCCAGCCTGCTGGGCAACGGTCGCGTCTACACGGTGGTGTACTCGGTGGCGGACGCGTCCGGGAACGCGACCCTGGGCAGCTGCAAGGTGAAGGTGCCCAGCCTCCAGGGCGTCCTCTCCGTGGGCGTGGGTCCCGCGTACTGCCAGGGCACGGGTTGCCCGGCGGGCACGGGCGGCGGGCTGCTCTGCCCGCTGCTGTAGTCCCCGCGGGGCTTTTAAGCGGTGGATGACGGCCCGGGTCCGCGAGTGTGCGCGGCCCGGGCTTCACCGTGGGTGCAGGCGTGCGAGGGAGCCTGCGCGTGCGTTGACGGGGATCGACGCCTCCCCTAGCTTGGCCGGCTTCCCGGCAGCGCCACTTCCGAGGTGAGGAAGGGCCCGTGCCGCGAGCACCCCGTATGATGCGCAGGACGGACGAGGAGTCGGGTCAGGGGGAGGCGCCGCGGGACGAGCGTGCTCCGGATGGCCTCATGCCCGTGCTCCGCGTGGAGTACGACACCGACGTCCAGGCGGGCCAGTCCGCGCCCGTGCTCCGGGTCCGCTCGTCCTGGCCCCCGGTGGAGTCGGAGTCGGAGGACGCACCGCCCGCGCCGAAGCCGGCCCGGAGCGTGTCCCGGCCGAAGACGCTGACCTTCCGCGCGCTGGACTCCGCGGCGCTCGCGTCCATGCCGAACTCCCACCGCGTGAACCGCGCGCTGCCCGTGCGTCCGGCCGTTCCCGGTGACGAAGCCCCAGGTCCCGCACCGGAGCCCTCGGGCGCAGCACTGCCGGTCCGCCCACCGGAGCCGCCCGCGCCGAACCTCATCCGCGTGGATGATCCGGCCGACGCGCGTCCTCCCGAGGAAGCACCGGCCCGCGACGTCTCCGCCTCCGGCGACGTCACCCCCGCGGAGCGCGAGGCCATGCAGGCCGCCGTGTCCTCCGGGCGCCGCCGGGAGCAGTGGGTCGCCCCGACCTATCTCCCCGAAGACCTGCGCGACGCGCTGGTGGCCGAGCGCAGCCAGTACCGCGCGCAGCGGCTCCAGGAGGCCCGTGAGGTGGGCTTCGCCGGGCCCGGCGTGCTGGGACTCGTGCCCGTCCCCGCGTCGGATCCGGACTGGTCCGGTGGCTCGCTGCTCGGCTTCCTGGGCGAGGAGCTGGTCTTCGCCGGGAACATCGTCCATCTGGACTTCGAATCCGGCCGCGTCTTCGCCTCCTCCGACTCCGGCGAGGACCTGGACCGCCGCGTCCTCTCCTGCGAGCGCTGGTGCTACCGGCCCTACGACTTCGCGGAGGCCCTCTGCGCGGCGGCCTCCGCCTACGAGGACCGCGTCCCCGCCCTCACCACCGCGCTGTCACGCGCGAAGGGCGAGCTCCTCCCGTCCACGCCCTCGCCCCGCGACGCGGAGCTCATCCCCGTGGACCGGCTGTGGCGCCAGCCGTGGGGCAGCATCTGGGGGCCTCCCGGCACCGGTAAGACGACGGCCGTCGCGGACCTCATCGCCCGCGCCCTGCGCGCCTACCCCAACGAGCGCATCCTCGCGGTGGCCCCCACCAACCGCGCCGCGGACGAGCTGGTCATGCGCGTCAGCGCCTTGCTGGAGCGCGACCCCATCCCGCTCCGCCCCCTGGCCCGCAGCATCTTCCGGGGCGGCACCGGCGCCAGCGAGGCCCTCTCCAGGCTGCCCACCGTGGCGCTCGAGGAGACCAAGACGAGCAAGCTGCTCAACACCATCCAGGAGCGCGAGCGCGAGCTCACCCTGGAGCGCGCCCGGGGCGGCGCCGCGCCGGAGTTGGCCCGCATGCAGGCGGAGCTGCGCACGCTGCGCGGCCGCGTGAAGGACCCCACGTTCAAGGAGGCGGAGAAGGGCGACAGTCCCCTCATGGTGCTCACCGTGCACCGCGCCCTGCGGCTCGTGTCGGAGCTCGAGGGCGAGGAGACCTTCCAGCGGCTCGTCGTGGACGAGGCCGGCATGGTGACGCGCGCCGCGACCGCGCTGCTCGCCCCGCTGGCCAGACAGGTGACGCTCGCGGGGGACCCCAAGCAGATCGGCCCCGTGAGCCGCGCGGCGGAAGGGGCGGGGAAGGGCACCCAGCTGTGGCTTCGCGCCAGCGCCCTGTCCCACCTGGAGGACGCGGTGAAGGACGCGGAGCGCCCGGACGTGCTGCTCCTGCGCACCCAGCACCGCATGCACCCGGACATCGCCCGCGTGGTGAGCCACTTCTGCTACGGCGGCGCGCTGGAGGACGGCGACCTCGTGAAGGACCGGGCCCTGAAGCCCCCGCCCGTGCCCGCCTTCCCGGCCCGCGCGATGTGGCTGGTGCTGGACGGCCTGAGCCGCGACGACCGCCGCCTCACGCACGGCCGCGGGGAGACGGGCTCCGGCTACCAGCGCGAGCTGTCCGCGGAGCTCGCCGTGACGCTGGCCCGCCAGGCCGTGCGCCTGGGCCTCACCGTGCTGTGCGTGACGCCCTACCGCGCGCAGGCGGCGCTCCTGCGCAAGCTGGGCAACGCGGCGGGGCTGCGCCACGACATGTTCAGCGCCTCCACCATCCACCGCCAGCAGGGCACCCAGTACGACGTGGTGATGGTGGACACGGTGGCCGGCGGCCGGCCGTTCCCGCCGCACACGCTGGTGCCCATCCTCAACGTCGCCGCCAGCCGCGCGAAGGAGTACCTGCTGGTGCTCGCCTCGCGCGCGGAGGCCCGCGCCTCCCCGGTGCCCGCGCGCTTCCTGTCGCTGCTCCCCCGCGTGCGCGTCCACGCCGGCACGCCGCCGAAGCTGGAGCTGCTGGCCACCCAGCCGCGTCCCCCGCCGCCGCCTCCGCCGCCGCTGGTGCCCATGGGGCTGGGCGGAGAAATCGCGGGCGGCAAGGACACCGGACCCCTCTTCACGCAGGAGCAGGTGTCCCTCTTCGAGCGCCGCTTCGACGACGGCCACCACCTGGTGCGCGGCGTGGCCGGCAGCGGGAAGACGTACGTGCTGGCGCACTGGGCCGCGCGCTACCTGCTGGAGAACCCGCGCGCCCGGGTGCTGGTGTCCTTCTACAACCGCTCGCTCGCGCCGCTCGTGGACAAGCTGCTCCTGGAGGCGCTCACCGTGCGCGCGGGCCCGGAGCAGGCGCGGCCGCTGCGCGCCCAGGTGACGGTGAAGCACGTGGGCGCGCTCCGGCGCCTGGAGCCCCACGCCTTCGACGCCGTCTTCGTGGACGAGGCGCAGGACATGGACGCCAGGGGCCTGGCCTCCCTGCACGCGCTGGTGCGCCCCCGCGTGGACGCGCAAGGGCGCGAGTCGCGCTGCTTCCAGCTGTTCATGGACGACTCGCAGAACGTCTACGGCCAGGTGCCCATCGACCACCTGAAGGAGCAGCTCCCCGAAGGGCTGTCCTTCCGCGGCCGCACCCGCGTGCTCAAGGAGACCTTCCGCGCCACGCGCGACATCCTCGACGTGGCCTTCAACGTGGTGCTGGACCCCTTGCGCCAGCACCGCGTCACCGACCCCGGCATGCGCGAATACATGAAGGCCGGGGAGCTGGCCCGCGAGCGGCTCCTGTGGCTGCCGGAGGAGACGCTGGAGGGCCTCTACCGCGTGCAGTCCACCGAGCGCGGCGGCGTGCTGCCCCAGGTGAAGGACTTCGCCTCCAGCACCAGCGAGGCGCGCTGGGTGGCCAAGGAGATTGCCCGGCTCGTGCGCGAGGAGGGCGTCCACCCGGGGGACATCCTCGTGGTGGCGCCGGTGATGCCCGCGTCGTTCACGGACGCGCTGCGCAAGGCGGGCGTGCCCGCGGAGGCCTACGGCGGCAAGGGCGGACGGGACGCGGCGGACTTCCGGGTGAGCGGCGTGGACCACGTGCGCGCCACCACGGTGTTCTCCTGCAAGGGCCACGAGTGCCCCGTCGTCTTCTTCGCGGGACTGGAGGCGCTGGACTCCATCGAGGCGTGGATGGCCGGAGCGCGCCAGCGCAACGACCGCGAGAACGAACGCATCCGCCGCGCGATGTTCTACGTGGGGGCCACCCGCGCGATGAAGCGCCAGTACCTCACCGGCGTGCGGGGGGGCCGTTTCCTGCGGGTGGCCGCGTCCTACGTGGAGACGCTGTCCGGCCACCGCCCGCCAGCGCCCTGAAGCGGGGCGCCAGGGGACTTGTTACATCCGCCAGCCGGTGACGCCCGCGCTCTTGCCGAACGCCGGCTGCCCGTACACCTCACGGAAGCGCGCGCGCAGCAGGTCGAACGTCTGCTGGAGATCCGGCGCCGCGGCGCGCGAATCCGGCAGCTGCCCGCCCATCCGCGCGAAGCAGCGGCTCATGGCGCCATCCAGCCACTGCGTCACGGACGCGGTGTCCTGGTCCTGGAGCCGCTCGAACACGGACAGGGCCCGCTCCAGCGTCTCGCCCACCAGCTCCGTGGAGTCGACCGCGCTCCCTGCGCAGAGCTTCGCGGCCCGAACCTCCAGGGCCGGACGATGCTTGCGAACAAACTCCCCGAAGGCATGCAGATTCACGGTGACCATTCTTAACCCTTCGCCCCCACGCTGTCAGAACGCTGGACGCGAAAATCCTTGGCTTTCGGACACCACAAAGCGTGTCGGTGGAAAAGGGTGGTGGGATGAATCATGTATCACTCTCCGTTCTGGCAGGCGAGCCACCGGGGGCATCAGCGCCTGCCCATGGGTCGTGCGGGCCACCCGGTGGGCGCGGGCAGACCCAGGGGGGCGGCGTTGTTCTCCGGCGCGTCTTGAGAAGGAAGGCAGGGGCCATGCGCCGCACGGTGGAGCTGACGGACATTGGAGGGAATGACGAGGGGCCTCGCGTCCTCCTATTGCCGGGACTGGGCGCCCGTGGATCAGGCTTTCGCGAGCTCGCCCTGTGGCTGACGGACGTCGCGCGCCCTGTCCTGGTCGAGTACCCGGAGGGCGAGCATGCGGCGTGCGGCGCGCGGGCCCTGGCGGAGCAGGTGCTGCGCGTCACGGGGCCCTCGGACGCGGTGGTGGCCAGCTCCTTTGGCGGCATGGTAGCGGCGCACCTGGCAGCGGGCGGTGCGACGCGCGGCGTCGCGTTCCTGGGCGCGTTCACGCGCACGGCGCAGGTGGGGCCTCGTGGGCGGCTCATCGCGATGATGGGGCCCATCGCGGTGCTGGGGCGTCCTGGCCGCGTCGCGGCGTCGCTGGCGGCGTGGCGGCCGGTGCCCTCCGCGCAGGTGGCGGACGTGGTGCCCACCACGGCGCTGGAGCGCGTGACGACGCTGCGGCGCGCGTTCGCCATCCACGCGGAGCCGCCGCCGCCGGACTTGCGGCCGCTGAAGGTGTCGTGCCTGTGCATCCAGGGGGACCGCGACGTGCTGGTGCCGCCGTCGTCGCTGGAGCGGCTGGCCGCGTCGCTGCCGGAAGGCACGCCCCGGCACCTGCTGCGCGGAGCGGGACACGTGCCCTATTTCTCGCACCCGGAGGAGTGCGCGCGGCTGCTCACGCCGTGGCTCCAGGCGCTCGCGCCCGCGGGGCTCGCGGCGCTCGCGGCCTCGGAGGTGGGCTCCGCGGCTTGACAGGGCGCGCGCGGCCAACGGATCCAACGGCCCGGCGGGGGGGTGTACGGACGCGGGCGCGGGAAGTAGTTTCGCCTACGCCGATGTCGACCCGTCCTCTTCGCGCGCTCCTCTTCCTGGCGTTCCTGTCCACGGTGGCCCGGGCCGCGCCGCAACCCGCTGCCGGGCTGACCGCCTCGCCCGTGCTGCCCACCGCTCCGGCCCAGGCCGCCGCTCCGGCGCCCGCGCCCCGCCGCACCGTGCTGCTCCTGGGCGACAGCCTCATCGCCACGGGCTTCGGCGAGTACCTCCAGAACCAGCTCGCCGCGCACCCGCGGATCCGCTGCGAGCGCCGCGCGAAGTCGTCCACCGGCCTCGCGCGCCCGGACTTCTTCGACTGGCTGGAGGTCGGTCAGCAGGAGGTGCGGCAGCACCAGCCGGACGTCGTGGTGGTCATCCTGGGCGGCAACGACGGGCAGGCCCTGCACACGCGGCAGGGGCGCGCCACCGTCGCCTGGGGCAAGCCGGACTGGCAGGGGGAGTACCGCCAGCGGCTGACGGACTTCGTGACCGCCATCTCCGCGCCGGGCCGCAAGATCGTCTGGCTGGAGCTGCCCGCCACGGGCCTCCACCGCTTCGAGCAGAAGCTCACGCTGATCCGCGACCTGCAGCGCGAGGTCGTCGCCGGACGCGAGGACGCCGTGCACCTGGAGACGCGGCCCTTCTTCACCGACGCGCGCGGCAAGGCGCTGAAGCAGGCTCGTGTGGAGGGCTTCCGCAAGCCCATGCGCCTGCGCATGACGGACGGCGTCCACTTCACCGTGGCCGGCGGGCGCTACTTCGCGAACAAGGTGTACCCGGAGGTGCTGGGCGCGCTGGGCCTGGAGACCCCGGAGCCCGCGGAACAGCACACCTCGCGCCCCGCCGCCCCGCCGGTGAAGACGGCGCTGCAGGCCTCGGCTCCGGCCGCCCCGGTAGTGCCTCCGGCCGCCCCGTAGTCCCGCGCGCGCTCAGGAGTGGCGCGGCCAGGAGTCCTCGCTGCCCGCGTCCGGACGCAGCCTGCGCACGGCGCGCAGGAGCAGCTCCTCGTCGCGCGGGTTGGCCAGGAAGCCACGCGCCTCCAGCTTCCGCGCCCGGTCGAAGCCCTCGTCGTCGGACGTCCCGTGCACGATGAGCGCGGCCCCGATGTGGACCTCGCCCGCCAGCAGCCCCTCCATGGCCTGGAGGGGGGCGAGCACCACGTCGTTCTCACCCGTGTGCAGCACCTCCAGCGGCGTGGCGACGCGTGAGGTGATGCCGTTGCGCGCCAGCGTGCGGGAGATGAGCACCGCGGTGACGGGCGGCCAGCCGTAGAGCATCAGCGGCGGGCTGGGCACGGCCGGCCGGCGCGGCTGGGGCGCGGGGCCCTCCGTCTCGCGGATGCCGTAGAGGGCGCTGAGCGCGCGGGACAGGGCGCTGTCGGAGGCCAGGTGCGGCTCCACGCGCGCCTTGCCGGACACGGCCCGCACGTCATCCACCGCGTCCAGCGACAGCGGGGCGGGCACGGCCAGGTGGAGCACCTCGCGGTCCTCGCGCGTCTCCAGCCCCAGCGGCACGACGCCGTACTGCCGGGCGATGCGCGCGGGCACCAGCGCGGTCAGGGAGCGGTCGAGCGGGTGCCGGTCCAGGTCCACGGCGTCCACGTCGAACTGCACGGCCAGCCCGCGCAGCACGTCCGCCTCCGTGCACACGCCCTCGCTCACCAGGGCGCGCCCCAGGGGGACGTGGACCTCGTGGTGGTGCACCAGCCCCAACCGGAGCTGGCCCTTGTCGAGCACTCCCAGCTCCAGGAGGATCTCCCCCAGCGGGCGTCTGGATCCGATTTCCATGCCCACTCAACGTGGCAACCCGCTCCGCGCGCGACGACGGTCGGCCAGGGGCCCGTCCGCCCGCCTGCCCTCAAGACGCGTGAAGGGGGAACAGCGCTTCGTAGGCCTCCGGCTTGAAGCCCACGGTGACGGCGTCCTTCGTGACGAGCACGGGCCGCTTCACCAGCTTCCCGTCCTTCGCGAGCCACTCCATCAGCTCCGCGTCGGAGGCCGCGTCGACCTGCGCCTTCCCGAGCGCGCGGTAGCTCTGGCCGCTGGTGTTGAGCCACTTGCGCACGGACACGCCGCTCTTCGGGATCCACTGGCGCAGCTCCGCCACGGTGGGGGGCTGGTCCACGATGGGGCGCACCCGGTGGGAGACGCCCCGCGCCTCCAGCCACTTCAAGGCCTTCCGGCAGGTGTCACAGCCGGCGTACGCCAGCACGAGGAGGTCGTCGGACATGCGCGGGCTTCTACCAGACCGCGCTCGCGAACAGTCAGCCGGGTGCCTGTGTCCCCGCCCGGAGGGCAGGCGGGCCGGCGTGCTCCGCCACCTGCCCCATGGGGCGGTGAAGCGCATCCTTCCCGAAGCCATCCCATTCCGTGGAAGGAGACGCATGGAGGGCACGCGCGCCGAACCCATCCCCACGCTGGAGGAGCCGCTGGAGGTGCCAGCGAAGCGCCGGCGGGGCTGGTGGATTCCAGGGGTGTTGATGCTCGTCGCGCTCCTGGCGTTCATCCTCACGCGGCACTCGGAGGAGCAGCACTTCCTGGAGCTGGTGCGGGAGGCCCGGCCCGCGTGGCTGCTGGTGGCCGCCGCGTGCCAGGTGGGCACCTACCTGTGCGTGTCCGGCATCTGGTGGGTGGTCCTGCACCGGGCGCGAGTCAAGACGTCGCTCTGGTCGCTGGCGCGGCTGTCGCTGATGAAGCTCGCGTTCGACCAGGTGATTCCCACCGGCGGGGTGGGCGGGTCGCTGCTCGTCGGACGCGGGCTGCGCCGCAAGGGCGCCAGCCCCGGGACCGCCGCGGGCGCGGTGCTGCTCACGGTGCTGTGCTTCTACGTCGCGCAGGCGCTGGGCGTGGGCGTGAGCCTCTTCTTGCTCTGGCGCAGGTCCGAGCTGAACGAGTGGATCCAATGGCTCGTCACCGCCTTCGGCGTGGTGGCGCTCATCATCCCCCTGGCCATCCTCTGGGCCACGCGGCACCGCGAGTGGACGCCGGGCCGCTTCGCCCGGCGCATCCCGGCGCTGGGCGCCATGCTCAAGGCCATCGCGGAGGTGCCGCCCGGCATGCTGCTCAACCCCGGCCTGCTCGCGCGCGGCGTCGTCCTTCAACTGGGCGTCTACGTGCTGGACGCGGCCACGCTGGGCGCCATGTTGCGCGCGATGGGGCAGGACGTCCCGCTGAGCACCGTGTTCGTCAGCTTCATGGTGGCCTCCATGGCGGAGACGGTGTCCATCATCCCCGGCGGCGTGGGCACCTACGAGGCCGCGTCCGTGGGCATGCTCAACCTCTTCGGCGTCCCGGTGGAGGCCGCGCTCGCGGGCACCCTGCTGCTGCGCGGCTTCACCCTGTGGCTGCCCCTGCTCCCCGGCCTGTACCTGCTGCGCCACACCTTCCGCAGCCCCGCGCCCGGAGGGCAGGCAGGCTGACAGCACCGGAAAGTCGAGGAAGGCCGTAGCGCATCACCGAAGCTTCCCGTCGCCGCCCGTCTTGCGCGATGGTTCGCTCCGCGTGGACGACACCGGTATCGGAGAAGAAGCACCCATGAACCTGGGCCCGGCGCTGTTCCTCCATCCCGGCGTGAAGGTGCGGCCGTGCGAGTGGGGGATGGGCGTCTTCACCGACGACTTCATCGCGGCGGGAGAGCTCATCGAGGAGTGTCACTACCTCAAGGTCCCGCAGCGCCAGTGCCGGGGCGAACCACTCGACGACTATGTTTTCGAGATCCGCTGGCACCGCCACGAGGAGCCTCGCAAGGGTGACTGGGTCGCGCTCGTGATGGGCTACGGGATGATCTACAATCACGCGAGCGACCCCAACGCGTCCTATAGCCGAGCCGAGGACCGCGATGTGTTCCGTTATCACGCACTGCGGGACATCCACCCCGGGGAGCAGATCTTCATCAGCTACGGGGAGAACTGGTGGAAGGCGCGGGGTGAGGAGGTCCCGCCCTGAGTCGCTCCGCACCGTGTGCGCACCTGACAGGTGCGTTCGCACTTCCTGCTCCGTGAGGACGGCTTCTTCGTCGGGGCAGTTTGAAATGCCGGGAAATGAAATCCCCTCTGTGCGCGTGGGGGGCAACCAGTACAATGCCGTCCGCCTGTGCGCCGGTCTTCTGTCAGGCCGCGCGGGTGCGAGGAATGCCAGACATCATGCCATTGCGTCGTTTCTACCTGTCCTCCGCTCTCGTGCTGTCCGCCGCGGCCTGCACCGGCAACATCGGTGGGCAGGACGCGGCACCTGAAAGCGCGGCGGCGCCCGCGCGCGTGCGCCGGCTGACGCGCGACGAGTACAACAAGTCCGCCTCCGCGGTGCTGGGCACGCCCGTCGACGTCGCCCAGGGCTTCGCGGCCGAGGACACCATCCTCGGCTTCTCCACCCACGAGCGGCTGCAGGTGACGTCGCTCTTGGCGGATCAGATCGACACCGCCGCGGTGACGCTGGCGGAGCAGGGCAAGTCACAGCTGAGTGACTTCTACGCGTGCCCCTCCGGCAGGACGCAGGATGAGTGCGCGCGGTCCTTCATCCAGCGCGTGGGAGAGCGCGCCTTCCGCCGGCCGGTGACGGCGGAGGAGGAGACGGACCTCCTGGCCCTCTTCAACCAGGGCAAGCAGGGCGGGACCATGGAGACGGGCGCGGAGCTGGTGCTCCAGGCCCTCTTCTCCTCCGCGTCGTTCCTGTACCGCACGGAGCTGGGCCCGGACACCGCGCGCAAGGGCCAGGTCGTGGAGCTGACCCCCTACGAGGTCGCCTCCGAGCTGTCCTTCATGATCACCGGCGGTCCGCCGGACGCCACGCTGCTGTCCGCCGCCAAGGCCGGCACGCTGTCGTCCCCCGACGAGCGCGAGGCGCAGGCGCGCCGGCTGCTCAAGACGCCGGCCGCGCAGCTGAAGCTGCGCCAGTTCTTCATCGAGTGGCTGGGGCTGGGCGGCCTGGCCAAGGTGAACAAGAACAACCTCGTGTACCCGGACTACAGCGTGGACTTCCGCGACTCCATGGTCCGCGAGCGCGACGCGTTCATCGACTCCGTGGTGAAGGACCACGCGGGCTCCGTGGAGGAGCTGCTGGGCGCCAACTACTCCTTCGTGGACGAGACGCTGGCGAACTTCTACGGCGGCCTGGAGCGCACCAACGTGGACGACGACACCGGCCTGGGCCGCGTGACGCTGCCCCCGGAGCGCCAGGGCATCCTCACCCAGGCGGGCGTGATGTCCACGTACGCCCACTTCGACTCGTCCTCGCCCATCAAGCGCGGCAAGTTCGTGCTCACGCGCATGCTGTGCCGCACGGTGCCCGCGCCGCCGGCGAACGTGTCCACCATCCCCCCGGCCCTGTCGGAGAACGCCACCACCCGCGAGCGCTTCGCGGCGCACACCAACAACCCGAACTGCGCCGGCTGCCACAAGATCATCGACCCCATGGGCTTCGGCATGGAGGACTTCGACGGCCTGGGCCAGCACCGCACGGAGGAGAACGGCAAGCGGGTGGACGCCAGCGGCGCGGTGATGGCCGCGGACGGCACCACCAACCTGGGCAGCTTCACCGGCGGCGCGCAGCTGGCGCGCTACCTGACGAAGAGCGAGGAGCTGGCCAACTGCGTGCCGCTCCAGTTCGTGCGCTACGCCATGGGGCGTGACCAGCACGCGTCGGACGCGGAGCTGCTCGCCGCCATGCGTTCGGGCCCCTACCGCACGGACCACCTGAAAATCACCGAAGCGCTGGTCAGCCTGGTGCGCTCGGCTTCCTTCACGCAGCGGCGTCTGCCCACCCGTTGAGCTTTGACTTCCATGCCCCGCGACTTCTCCCGACGCAGCCTCCTGAAGCTCCTGTCCGGCACGGCCATGGCGGCGCCCTTCGCGCACCTGCTCACCAGCTCCGTGGCCGAAGCGGCCGACGCCGCCCCCCTGCGCTTCATCGCCCTGTTCACCCCCCATGGCTTCCTGCCGGAGTACTGGACGCCCAAGGGCAGTGACACGGGCTTCAACATCGACTTCGAGAACTCCGTCCTCCAGCCGCTCCAGCGCCACCGCGACAAGCTGCTGGTGCTGGACGGCCTGGACTACCGCGTCCTCTACGAGCACGGCCGCACCGGCCACGAGGGCGGCCCCGTCACCTTCCTCACCGGCAGCGAGGTGGAGGTGTCCAGCGGTGACGAGCTGCCGTCCGGCCCGTCCCTGGACCAGGTGATTGGCAACGCGGTGGGCGGCGCCACCCAGTTCCGCTCGCTGCAGCTGCACGCCTTCGAGCAGTTCGGCGCCCAGCACGTCTACAACAGCATCTCCTTCACGGAGAACGGCTCGCGCGTGCCGTTCGAGCTGAACCCCGCCAACGTCTACAAGCGCCTCTTCGGCAGCCTGGGCGGCTCTCCCGCGGAGGCGCAGGCCATCCTGTCCAAGCGCAAGAGCCTCTTGGACTACCTCATCAAGGACGCCACCCGGCTGAAGTCCCGGCTGGCGGCCACGGAGGGCACCAAGCTGGACACGCACCTGGCGGCGCTGCGCGACATCGAGCGGCGCCTCACCAACACCGGGGCGCTCAACTGCGCCCGGCCGGACGCGCCCTCCGACGCGCTGAGCGACCTGGGCGACATCAACAACATGCCCGGCCTCACCGAGCTGCACATGGACCTCATCGCCCGCGCGTTCGCGTGTGATTTGACGCGCGTGGTGACCATGACCATCCCCGGGCCGTCCATGCCGTGGATTGGCATCGACGAGGACATCCACAACGACATCGCCCACCGCACGGACACGCAGGGCGAGCCGGCGCGCACCCAGATCCGCCTGCGCATGGTGCAGGTGCAGCGGTGGTACGCCGAACAGGTGGCGCGCCTCATGGACAGCCTGAAGGCCATCCCGGAGGGCAGCGGCACGGTGCTCGACAACACCCTCATCCTGTGGGGGAACGAGCTGGGGGACGCCGCCGGCCACATGAACGTGTCCATCCCCACGGTGCTGGCGGGCGGCGCGGGCGGGAAGTTCCGCATGGGCCGCATGCTGTCCCTGCGCCCCGGCAAGGACCCGCTGGGCTCGTGGCCCGGCCCGGGCAGCCCGCTGCCGGGCGCGGTGGAGCACAACAAGCTGCTCACCTCCATTGCCCAGGCCTTCGGCGTGAACGTGGATCGCTTCGGCCACCCGGACTACACGGGCACGCTGCCCGGCCTCACCTGAGCTCCACCCGGGCTTGAAAAGACAACGGGAGCGGACCCCAGGGGCCCGCTCCCGTTTTCATTTCAGGGACGACACGGAGGGGACTACCCGCCGAGCGCGCCGTTGATGAGGGGCGCGAGGATGCTCATGCCCGCGTCTTCCTTGTTGTAGTTGTTGGCCGGCTCGTAGATGCGCACGCGCTGGTTGCCGTTGATGAAGCGGTCCAGGAAGACGTCCATGGGGACGAACTCGCTGTGGCAGGCCCAGGACTGCCACGGGCTGGAGACGTACTCGTACCAGTACTTCTTCTCCATCCGCTGGCAGGCGTGCGCGCCCACGAAGGTGATGATGGTGCTGCAGTGGCTGGCGTTGATGTCGCGCTGGTGCGGGATGAAGTAGCTGAAGTTGTTGTACTTCTTCAGCTCGTTCACGAACGCGTCCTGGTCCACCTTCCAGTACGCGTGGACGGACGCCTCGTCGTTGGGCGTCTTGAAGCGCTCATACGAATAGCGCGAGTAGTTGTAGTCCATCGTGTAGCCCGTGTACGCGAGCTGATCGTTCGGGAACTCCGTGGCCACCATGCGGTTGATGGTGCCCATGTCGCTGATGCTGAAGCTGGCCGGCAGCAGGCTGAACACGGAGTCCAGGTTCCACGACGAGCGGATCTTGTCGTGCAGCGGGCGCGACAGGGAGTTCGCGTTCGGCGCCATGAAGATGGGGCCGGAGTCGTTGATCATGTACCCCTTGGCCGGGTTGATGGCCTTGCGGATGAAGTAGTAGCCGGCGGAGGTGGACGTGCCGCCCGCGCTGTAGCCCGTGACGAGCAGCTTCTGCACGCTGGGGAACTGCTGCTTGGCGTAGTTCGCCGCGGCAATCGTGTTGGTATAGCCGGAGTGGTACCAGGTCAGCGGCGCCTGGCCGCCGGTGGTGTCCACGTACGTCTTGGCGTTGTTGCCGATGTGCACGTCGCCCGTGCAGTACGGCATGTAGACGATGTTCCAGCCCTTCGTGACGATGTCCTTGCGGTCGCGGAAGGGCAGGCCCGGGTCCGCCCCGTTGACGATGGGCGACACGTACTTGGCCGTGAACTGCGTCATGTAGTCGTCGGAGATGCCGTTGGGGTTCGCCGCGCCCAGGATGCCCAGGCGGCCGCTACAGGAATCGTAGTCCCAGCACGCGCCGCCACCTTCCATCATGAACAGCAGGTTGGGCGAACCCGTGCGGTGCACGAAGAACTTGTATTGCGAACCGTTGCCGCACTTCGTGCCGGGCAGCGTCACCTTCTCCCAGGCGTAGTTGTTTCCGCCGTCCACCAGGACGTCGACGATGCCTTCCACCAGCACCTCGGCGCGCGCGGCGCCCACGGGGGCAGTGAGGGCCAGAAGGCTCATCCAGAGAAGACTTCTCATGCGGCTTCCTCCAAAGGGGGAGTGAATGGGGTTGCGGCCGCGAATGATACGTTTTTGGTTATCAGCCGGAAGCAGGGAAACTTCGCTACCGGTGAAAATAGTGAATTCCAGGTTGGGTGCAGCATTCCGTGGAAGAAGACTGCGATTGCCGCTTCGCGTCAGTCAGGGGTTGAGAAATGACGCGCAATGCCATGTCTTAAATGTATCAATTGCGCAGCGCGTCGATGGCGCCGCCTGACGTGGGTTGCGGCGGCCGCGGGCCGCGCGGTATGGCCTTGGCATGAGCACGCACGCGCGATGGAAGCTGCCCCTGGGCACTGCGGGAGTCCTGGTCCTGGCGGTGGGGGCGTGGCTTGTCTTTGGCGGACAGGCGCCGGAGGACGGCGCTCCGGCCGTGGCGCCCCCCGCGGCCCAGGCCTCCGCGCCGCCTCCGCCGGTGTTCGCGTCCACGCCCGCGGTGCCCCGCGCGAAGGACGGCGGGCTGGACCTGGTGGGCGCGGCGACGGCCCAGGTGCAGGCGGCGCCGGAGGAGGAGGCCGGCCCCTACCCGGTGGACCTGGAGGCGCTGCGCGCGAAGCTGCCGGGCAACCTGTACTGGGAGAATGATGTGCCCACGAAGGACCCGGAGGAGCTGCGCCGCCGCGACGCGGTGAAGGCGAAGTGGAACGCGCTCTACGGCAAGGTGCTGGCCAACGAGGCCACGGAGGAGGAGGTGCACCAGTACTACGAGCACCGCCGCCAGGTGTCCGAGGACGCCATCGCCTTCGCCACCACGGTGCTCCAGGACTACGGCGACAAGCTGCCCTCGGAGCACCGGGGCCTCTTGGAGTTGAGCGTGAACATGCACCGCACGCGGCTGGCGGAGCTCCCGCGCCAGGAGTCGGACGCGCTGGCGCGCCGGGAGGCCCACGCCCAGCGGCAGAAGGAGTGGCGGACGGGCGGCGGCCGTCAGCCCTGAGCCGTCCGCCCCTACGCTGAGCCGTCCGCGCCGGGGAAGGTCCGGATGAGCGGCGAGCGCACGGCGGAGGAGGCCACCCACAGCTGGTGGGAGGAGCGGGTGACGGCGACGTGCAGCCTGCGGCGGGCCTCGTCGTCCGCGGGGTAGGCGCGCGCGGTGACGTCCGGCAGGACGACGTAGTCGAACTCCAGGCCCTTCACGTTGTCCACGTCCGTCACGTCCACGCCGGGCTCGAAGGAGAAGTCCCCCTCCAGCACCAGCCGCGCCCAGGGCATCTCCTTGATGACGCGGTGGAAGGACTGGGCGGCCTCGCGGCTGCTGGCGATGACGCCCACGGACGCGTGCGGCTCGCGCAGCACCAGGTCGCGCAGGGCGTCCCCCAGGAAGAGCCACGCCTGGGCCTCGTCGGGGAAGTGGTGGAAGCCCACCGGTGCGCCCTCGCGGCCGGCCCTGGCGGCGTTGGCCGGGGACTGGGTGCCCAGCACGTGCTGCGCCAATTCCACCACCGGGCGCGGGCAGCGGTAGGACACCTGGAGCCGGCAAGTGGCCGCGTCGCGGATGCCCAGCTCCTCCAGGGCCGCGTCCCAGCCGGCGAAGCCCGCCGTCGTCTGTTGCACCTCGTCCCCCGCGAGCGTGCAGCTGCGGCTGTCGCCGAGCAGCTGGCTGACGACGAAGAGCTCGAAGAGGGAGAAGTCCTCCGCCTCGTCCAGCACCACGTGCGCCAGCCGCTCCGCGCCCAGCGCGCCCCGCTGCGCCTTGAGGAACATGAGGATGGGCAGGTCGTCCGCGTCCACCGTGCCCGCGAGCGCGTCGGGCGTGTCCGCTTCGATGGCGCGCCCGTCCACGGTGACGAGGCTGTCCGCGTCGTAGCCCTTGTACTGGCGCGCCAGCGGCGTGGCGGTCTGCTGCTTCGTGTGCTCCAGCACCTCCGCCACCACGGTGCGCGGCAACTCGCCCTTCGCGTCCGCCACCACGGCCTCCAGGAAGGCGCGGTCCAGGTACGCGTCCGCCAGCTTGAGGCGCAGCCGGTCCAGCGTGGGCGGCAGGGCCTTGCCCTTGAACACGGGCACGCGGCCCGCCAGCGCGCGGCGCAGGGCGGGGTGGCGCTTGAAGCGCGTCACGAGCGCGGGCGTCTCCGGGGAGAGCTTGATGCCCGGCAGGCTGAAGGCGGAGCGCGCGGTGGCCAGCGACCAGGACTCCAGCGTCTCCACGGACACCTTGCCCAGGCCCAGCGGCTCGAGCAGCCGGCGCGTGAGCCGGGCCAGGCCCGCTTCCGGGACGACGACCTTGGTGCGCGCCTGCGGGAAGGTCTTCGCGTCGTCGAAGACGACCTTGGCCAGCCGGTGCAGCGCCACCGTCGTCTTGCCGCTGCCCGCGCTGCCCAGCACCAGCAGGGGCTGCTCCGGGCCGGTGCTGACGGCCGCGTACTGCTCCGCGTCCAGGAGCGCCGTCACGCCGAAGGCGTCCTCCACGTGCGTGGCGCCCCGGCCCACGCCCAGGAAGCCCGGCCGCGCGGCGGTGCCGCTGCCGCCCGCGAGCACGGAGGCCGCGTCGCGCCCGCGCGAGTGCCAGCGGCCCTGGGCGTCGCGCTGGAGCAGGTGCGGGCCGGTGCTGATGCGGGTGAGGACGCCCTTCTCGATGATGACCAGCCGGCGCGCCTCCACCTCGCCCTCGGAGAGCCGGTCGCCGAAATACTCCTCGAACGCGTCGCCCTCCTCGTAGTTGTAGAAGACGCGCGCGACGGGGGCGAACCTCCAGTCGATGACGCGCACCCCGGCGGCGAGGTTGGCGAAGCTGGTGCGGCCGAGCAGGTAGTCGCGCGCGCCCGTGGGGCCGGACAGCCGCAGGTGCGCGAAGTATGGCGCGTTCGCGTCCGGCAGCGGCACGGTCTCCTGCCGCTCCAGCATGGAGCGCACCTCGTTCATCTGGGTGAAGACGTGCGGCAGGTCCGCGGCGTGCGCCGTGGTGGCGTCGTCGCGCAGCACCGCCAGCTGGGCCATCAGCCCCTGGGTGTCCAGCGTGCGCTCCGCGGCCTGGCGGCGCGCTTCGGAGAGCGCCTGCTGGACGCGGGACAGCAGGGCTTCTTCCTCGGCGATGAGCGCGAGCGCCTCGGGCGACAGCTCCTGGCCGGCCATGATGTCTTTCCTTTCCGCCCGTGGGCGTGGGTGGCCGTGCAAGGTGAACGCTGGTCCCCGCTGGGTCAACCCGTTGGATTTTCGGGCCGTCTTGCTAAGGTGAGGATCGCGGTTGACGCGCCCGCATGGGCTCCAGGGCGCTCCCGCACCGGCTCCCCATCCACCCCACCAGGTTGCCTCCCCAGGGGGTGGGGTAGATGTCCGCGACTGGTCGCGAACCCGGGGTGTCTGTCGAATGGCGGCGCGCGCCGGGGGAGGGTGGCTTCTAACGGCCCGCGCGGCTTGCTTCCGTCCGTCTCCATCCCGAACACGGAGGATGCACCGGATGACCTCGAAGAACGCGCCGTTCCGCTGGATGCTGTCGCTCACCGCCTCGTTGGGAATCGCCACGTCGGCGGGGGCGCAGGAGCCGGAGCCCCAGACGGAGTCGGAGACAACGACCACCACCACCACCACGAAGACGACCCAGCAGGAGATGTCGGGGGCGATGCGGCCCGAGGGGCCCATGGGGCTGGAGTTCGCGGTGAGCGGCAACGTGGGCTTCGGCCTGGGCTACGTCTACACGAACGGCCAGGCCCCGTCCGGCGGCCTGGAGGACCTGAAGATCACCGACTCCGCGAAGGTCTCCTTCCCCATCATCGCGGAGCTGGGCTTCCGGGTGGCGCCCCGGTTCTACCTGGGCGTGTGGGGCAGCTGGGAGCCGGTGCTGACCAAGACAAACGACCTCTCGTGCCCGGAGGGCTTCGACTGCGCCACCTACCAGTGGCGCGTGGGGCCGGAGGTCCGCTACCACATCCGGCCGGGCGCGAGCTTCGACCCGTGGATTGGCCTGGGCGTGGGCCTGGAGATCCTCAAGAGCCACGTGGAGGGGGACACGCAGGTGCAGGCCGCGCCGGGTGTGTTCGTCCCCGCGCACGTGGACACGCACGTCACGGACCGGGGGCCCACCATCGCGCGGCTCTCGCTGGGCGGCGACGTGCGCGTGACGCGCGCCCTGTCGGTGGGGCCCATCATCACCGCGTCCGTGGGCCAGTACACGGTGCGCACCGGGACGCAGACGGTGGACATCACCGGCGTGGGCAGCCGCGACCAGGGGCTCACGCCCGTGGATGACGGCTTCCACGCGCTGTTCACCCTGGGCATCCGCTTCGCCGTGCTCCCCATGTAGCGCCGGAAGGAGCGGGACGTTTCCTGGAACCTGGGGACCGGGGGTGGTGTCTGGGGGCGCGACTCCCCACCTCCCCTGAGGGTGCATGTCTCGCAAGGTGTTCGTCGTCGTGGCCGGGCTGGCGCTCCTGCTGGCCTGGGTCTTCCTCTGGCAGCGCGCCTCCGTGCCGGTCGCGGCGGCGCGCGACGTGACCGTGGCGCACCCCGTGCCTCCCACGTCGGCCCAGGCGCGGGCCCCGCGGCAGGAGGGGGGATTGGCGACCGCGCCCGTGGAGCAACCCATGCGGGACGCGGACGGTGCGCTGCGCGTGGAGACGGTCACGGCGGCGGGGCCGCTCGCGGGCGCGGAGGTGACGCTGTACCTGCGGGGACCGGCGGCCCCGGGCTCGCGGCTGCCTTCGTGGCGCGTGGCGGGGCAGGGCCGCACGGACGCCGAGGGGACGCTCGTGCTGCCCGCGCGTCCCGGGCCCTATCTCGTCACCGCGCGTGCGGAGGGGCTGGCCTTGGCGCGCGCGGAGGTGACGCGGCCGCGTGGAGAGGCGCGGTCCACGGTCCGGCTGCTGCTGGAACCCGGTGTGTCCTTGACGGGCCTGACGGTGGAGCGCGCGGGCGGTGCGCCGGTCCCGATGGCGGAGCTGACGCTCACGCCGCACACCGGCTTCGAGGACGCGCTCCCCGTGTTCCTCCAGACGGGCCCGTCGGTGCCGGAGGAGGCGCGGCACGAGGCGCTCAGCGACGCACGGGGGGCGTTCGCGTTCCACGGGCTGGCGCGAGGTGAATACCAGCTGGAGGCGCGGGCCCCGGGCCACGCACCCCGCCGCATCGCGCGCGTGCACGTCCCGGGGACGGACGTGCGCGTGGCGCTGGACGGCTCCGCGTTCATCGAGGGCTTCGTCACGCGCGCGGATGGAACGCCCGCGCCGGGCGCACGCGTGAGCGCCTGGGGCGAGGACGGCGCGGTGGAGGTGGAGGCCGGGGACACGGGCAGCTTCTCCCTGGACGTGCCGCCGGGGTCGTTCCAGGTGACGGCCCGTCACGCGCAGGAGACCGGGGCGGCCGGGGGCGCGGTCGTCGTGGGGCCGGGCATGACGGTGAAGGACGTGCGGATCCGCCTTGGCGGCGCGGCGTCCCTCGTGGGCGTGGTGCGGCGCAAGGACTCGGGTGAGGCGATTGTCGGCGCCACGGTGGGCGTACGCGCGCATGGCGACCGGGCGGAGCTGCTCCAGGCCCGCTCGGCGGAGGACGGGCGCTTCGAGGTGGGCGGGCTCGCGCCGGGGGCCTACGACGTGCAGGTGAGCGCTCCGGGCTTTCAGCCGCTCATGCGCAGGGGGCTGGGCGTGCTCGCGGGGCAGCGCTTCGACCTGGTGCTGGAGCTCGCGGTGCCGGGGCGCGTCGAGGGCACGGTGGTGGATGGCGCGGAGGCGCCGCTCCCCGGCGTGACGGTGGTGGCACGACTCAAGTGGCGGCCCCTGCCGGACGCGCTGCCTTCAATGACAGACGCGCAGGGACGCTTCGTGCTGGAGGACGTGCCGGAGGGCACCGTGTACGTCGTGGCACGCCGCGCGAACAGCGAGGACGAGGTGCGCCAGGCCGTGCGCGTGGAGGCGGGGAAGACGGCGACGGCGCGGCTGAAGCTCGTGGGCGAGGGCGTGCTGGAGGGGACCGTGCGCAAGGAGGACGGAGGGCGGCCGTCGGGGGCGGTGACGGTCTCCGCGCACCGGGTGGACGCCCCGGCCTTCGAGTCCGTCGACGTGCCCGCGAAGCCGGATGGAACGTGGTCGATGCGCGTGGGCGCGGGGCGCTACCAGCTGGGTGCGTGGCTGTCCGAGCTGCGCTTCCAGAACGGCGACCAGCAGCAGGTGGTGGCGCTGGAGGCGGGCGGCCGGCGCCACGTGGACCTGGTCGTGGGCGAGCCGAAGAAGCCGCTCCGCGTGACGGTGCTGGAGCCCAACGGCGCGCCTGGCGTCCACGCGACGGTGATGGCCACGGAGGCGGGCCGCACGGACATCCAGGCGGAGGAGCTGACGGACGCGTCCGGACAGGCGGTGCTGGCGCTGGACGGCCTGGGGTCGGACGCGTGGCGCGTCTGGTCCACGAACGGAGGACGGCAGGGCGAGGTCGCGCGTGTGTCCGCGTCCCAGAAGGAGCTCACGCTCCAGTTGAAGCCCGCCGCCCGGCTGAGGGGCACCGTCCGCTCCGCGGGAGGCCGCGAGGTGCGAGGCTTCTCGCTGACCGTCACCGCCGCGCGCGGCGAGGACGACTTCCTCTCCCGCGTGGAGCGCCAGTTCTCCGGGGACGCCTTTCAGGTGGACGACGTCTTCCCCACGCTCGTCACCGTCACGGCCACGCTGGCGGACGGGCGCGCGGGCAAGGTGGACGTGACGCTCGCGTCGGGCGCGGAGGCCGCCGTGGAGGTGGTGGTGGACGCGGGCGGCGGTGTGTCCGGACGGCTGGTGGACGCGCGCACGAACGAGCCGCTGGCGGGCGCGTACGTGGACGCGGACGGCATCGCGTCCCCCACGACGGGCGCGGACGGCCGCTTCGAGTTGAAGGACCTGGCCCCGGGCCCGCACCGGCTCACCGCGTGGAGCCGGGGGCGGGAGCTGGTGGACCGGCGCGTGACGCTCGCCGCCGGGAAGACGCAGGAGCTGGGCGACTGGCGCCTGGGCCTCCAGCGCGTGGAGCCGGGCCGGCTGGGCCTGAGCTTCGGCATGAGCGGACGGGAGGTCATCATCAGCGGCATCGCCGAGGGCGCGGACGTCGCGGGCCTCCAGGTGGGGGACGTGGTGCGCTCCATCGACGGGGCGGTGGTGCTGGACACGGGCGAGGCGCGGCGGCGGGAGCTGGGCGCGCCGGGCAGCCCCGCGGTGCTCGCCCTCCACCGGAGCGGCCAGCCGCTGTCCCTCACGTTCATCCGCGCACGCTGAGCGCCGCGCGGCTTGAAAGCGCGGGGCGGGCCCTGACAGCATCCGGCCCCATGGATGAGCGCTTCACCCCGGAGCATGAGGCGTTCCGCCGCACCGTGCGTCAGTTCGCGGAGAAGGAGCTGGCCCCGCACGCGCTGGAGTGGGACCAGGCCGGCGAGTTCCCTCGCGACGTCTTCCGCCGCTGCGGCGAGCTGGGCTTCTTCGGCATCAGCCACGACCCCGCGTACGGCGGCAGCGGGCTGGACTACTGGTACGTGGCCGCGTTCGCGGAGGAGCTGGCGCGGGCGCGCAACGGCGGCGTGGCGATGTCGCTGCTGGTGCAGGGGCAGATGGCCACGCCGGTCATCAACGAGCTGGGCACCGACGAGCAGAAGCGCGAGTTCCTCGCCCCCGCGCTCACCGGCGAGCGCATCGCGGCGCTGGCGATGAGCGAACCGGACGCGGGCTCGGACCTGGCCCGGCTGCGCACCACCGCGCGCAGGGACGGCGACGACTACGTCATCCAGGGCGCCAAGACGTGGATCTCCAACGGCGCCCGCGCGGACTTCCTGGTGCTGGCGGTGCGCACGGGAGGGGAGGGCGCGCCGGGCATCTCGCTGGTGACGCTGCCCACGGACGTGAAGGGCTTCGCCGTGTCGAAGAAGCTCCAGAAGGTGGGGCACCGCTCGTCGGACATGGCCATCCTCTACTTCGAGGACTGCCGCATCCCCGCCCGCTACGTGCTGGGCCGGGAGAACGACGGCTTCTTCCACATCATGAACAGCTTCCACGCGGAGCGCCTGGTGACGGCGCTCTACACGGTGGCGGTGATGGACGACCTCTTGCGTGAGGCCATCCGCTACGGCCGCGAACGTCACGCGTTTGGAAAGCGGCTGCTGGACTTCCAGGTGTGGCGCCACACCTTCGTGGACCACGCCACCCGCGTGGAGGCGGCGCGCCAGCTCACCTATCAGGCGGTGCAGCTCTTCAATCGCAAACGCAAGCAGAAGCCGGTGAAGGAGATCGCCATGGCCAAGCTCCTCACCACGGAGCTGGCCCAGCGCGTGGCCTATGACTGCCAGCAATTCCTGGGCGGCATGGGCTACGTGGAGGAGTCACACGTCGCGCGGGCGTGGCGCGACGTGCGCATGCTCACCATTGGCGGCGGCACGTCCGAGGTGATGAAGGAGATCATCGCCGGGACGATGGCGCTGTAGCCGCTCAGGCGGCCTGCTGCTGGAAGGTCTCCTCCATCCACCGGGCCGCGTCCGCGCCGTTGCCCTTCCACGCCGTCGGCGTCCCGTCCACCGTGCGGCGCGCGACCTCCAGCTCCCAGCCGACCTTGACCGGCCCGACCTTGAAGCCGGGGGACATGGAGACGCCTTTCTGCGTGTAGGTCGTCTGCTTGTACTCCACGGTCGCGTCCTGGCCGGCGGTCTTGAAAGCGCCCGGCACGTCTCCCTCCAGCAGCTTGTCGAACGTGCCGTTCTTCACGAGCGTGCTGGGGTTGGCCTCGATGCTGACCTCGTACGACGTGCCCTTGCCGTTGCCCTGGACCAGGGCGTTCCCCTCCACCGCCAGCGTGACCTTGCTCTTCTGGTTCGCCGCCATCTCCTTCATCGCGGGGCCGAGCGTGCCCTTCGGATCCTTCATGACGTCGTCCACGCTCACGCCGGAGGGCAGGGGGTAGCGCGTTTCAATCTCCAGCTTGCCGCCGCCCTTGATGGAGCCCCCCACCTTCACGCCGCCCTCCAGGGGGAGCTTCATCCGGTCCGGCCCGACGAGGGTCTTCTTCGCCTCCAGCTTCCGGCCCAGGCCGCCGCCCACCTCCACCTGGGCGGAGTCCTTGATGACGACCTCCGGGGGCTTGCCCTCGGGGAACTCGATGCGGACCGTCCGGTCCGAGCGGAGCTTGGCGTTCACGTCCCCGCTGTTCGCCAGCGGTCCCGCCGGGACGGGGAACTCCGCGGCCACCTGGGCGGCGCCCGTGCCCCGGAGCTCCACCGCGGCCATCTTCCCGCGCAGCCACGCGAGGTCCTCCGGCGGAGGCATGTCGGCCGCGCCCGCGATGTTGCACTGCATGCCTGTCTTCAGGCGGTCCATGATGCGATTGGCGCGGACCACCTCATCGGGCGTCTCGAACTTGAACTCCACCTTGCCGCCGCCGCCGGCCAGCAGCTTGGCGTCGATCTTCCCGTTGTCGAAGCCCACGCCGCCCAGGACCTCCGAGTCCATGCTCAGCCGGTAGTTGGGCCCCGGCACGCGGTTGCCCTTCTCATCGGTCCGCATGCCCTCCTCGCAGCTGACTTCAATCTGGGCGCGCGTCTGGAGGCGGCCCACCTTGAAGCCGCCGTCGAAGCCACCGGAGGTGGAGTACTTGTCCCCCGGCTTCATGGACTCGAGGTCCGCCTTCGAGCCCGACACATCGGCCCCGCCGCCGAGCACCTTGAGCGCCCCGTCCACCTTGGACTCCAGCCAGGTGAAGCCGGGCACGTTGTCGCGAGCGCTCTGCAGCAGTTGGGTCAGCGCGCCCTGGGGCTCGGCGGTTTCCCCCACGCCGCCCGCGGCGAGGCCCTCCGGCTGCACCAGTGCTTCGGCGCCGCCCTCCGCGATTCCCACCGGGCCTCCGGCCGGAGCCGCATGGCCTCCAGCTCCGGCCGGAGCCGCGTGTCCCCCCACCCCGGCCGGACCCGCGCGCCCGCCGCGCACCTCGAACCCATCTCCCGGACGCCCGATAGCGGGCCGCTGCGCCGGACGCGCGGGTCCCTGTGACGGGAGCTCCGGTGGCCGGCGGGGGGCGACGGGGACGGGCGAAGGCTGCATGCGGGACAGGAAGGTCATGACCGGGGCTCCAGGGCGGGTGGGAGCCCGCCGTTCCCCTAAAGCCGCCGGGGACGGAATTGTTTTGCATTTCCGTCCAGCGTTTCCTGAAACTCCCTGCAATCCCAGGGGGTTGGCCGCCCGGCCCGGTCCTATTTCCCCAGGATGCCGCCGAGCATCCCGCCCAGCCCGCCACCGCCCTGGGGGCCGCTGCCGCCGCCGGAGGCGCCCGCGAGCATGGGGGCCACGGCGAGGATCTTCCCCACCAGGCCCGGGTCCAGGCGGGACTTGAGGAAGTTGAGGAGCAGGGGCGCCACCAGGGTCGCCTTGCCCGCGTCCAGGTTGAAGCGCTGGAGGATGGCCACCACGCCGGCAATCTCGCCCGCGTGGGCCGCCGCGCCGCCCAGGGCGCCCATCAGGCCGCCACCGCCGCCACCGCCCGCGCCGCCGAGCATGCCGCCCAGGGCGCCCATCAGGCCGCCGCCGTCACCGCCCGCGGGGGCCTGGGCCTGGGCCTGCTGCTGCCAGCCCTGCATCTCCGGGATGGCCTGGTCCATCTGCCGGGCCGCGTCCGGGCCGACCTTCTCCTGCACCGTGCCCTGCACCATCTTCAGGAGCGAACCCGCGAGCCCCTGTGCCTGCGTGCCATCCACCCCGAGCTGCTGCGAGAGCTGTCCGATGAGGTCCATGCCGCGCTCCTTCACGTGTGTCGAAAGTGAGAGGCGCCGGTTGTAGCGGTCAGGGCGGGGGGCTGGCTGGAAAACCGGAACGGGCGCCCGCGAGCGTTGGTCCCAGGACGCCGGCGCGGGCCCTACAGTCGGGTGAAGGACCAGCTCACCGCGCGGCCGCCCTCGTAGGGCATGACGCCGTGGAAGGGGCGCGGGTCCGCGTCGAACACGAGCGGCAGGAAGTGCCGGTCCCCGTCCCACAGCGACAGGGACAGGATGGAGGACACGGGCACCCAGGACAGCGAGCCCTCGGGGTTCTTCTCCAGGGGCGTGCCCGTGAAGGCGTCGATGCGGAAGATGAAGCCCAGCCAGTCCTCGCCGTGCTTGCCGAAGCCGGGCCAGGACAGGGTGCCGCGCAGGACCATGCGCGTGCACTCGATGCCGGCCTCCTCGCGGATCTCCCGGCGCATGCACGCGGCGATGTCCTCGTCGCGGTCCATCTTGCCGCCCAGGCCGTTGTACTTGCCGTAGTGGGCGTCGTCCGGGCGCGCGTTCCGGTGGATGAGCAGCACCTGCTGGCCGTCCGGCGACATCACGTAGCCCAGCGTGGCGACGATGGGGGTGTAGGGCATGGGCCGGTTCGTCCCCTGATTCGGACGGGGCGTCAAGCGGAGTGCCCCGGGGCTTCCTTACGGCGACGCGCCGGTCGTGGCCCCGGTCAGCGGCTCGTGACGGCGCCACAGCTCCACGGCGGGGGAGTCCGGCGACACGCCGCGCGTGTAGTGCGCCTCGAACCACTGGCGGCTGTCGGAGGACAGCTGCCACTGGCCGCGAGCGCCCAGGAGCACGAAGTCACACTGTCCCAGGAGCGCGAGCATGCGCGTCTGCGAGTCCGCGCTGGCGAAGGCCGCCGCAGCGTCCGGGAAGCGGGCTCCGGACGTGAGCGCGTCCTGGAGCATCAGCGCGTAGGGGTCCACGGGCACGGCCTGTCCCGGGAGCACCGGCGGCAGCCTTCCGGCCAGCAGCCCCCAGCCCGGCTCGAAGCCGCACAGCGACGCGTCCGGCGGAACCTGGTCGCGGACGTAGCGGGCCTGGAGGACCTGCTCCGGAGGGCGGATCTCCGAACCGCGCAGCGCCTCCCGCACGGAGTACAGCGGCCCCAGCAGCACCAGCCCGAAGGCCACCGCGCCCACGGGCCGGGCCCGCGCGGCCGCGAAGCCCACGAGCGCCGCCGCGCCCAGCCCCGCGAGCAGCGCCTCCGGCCCCGCGAGCAGCGCGTTGTAGTTGGACCAGTAGCTGTGCGCGGCCAGGTACGCGGCCACGGTGAGCAGGTACGCGGTGGCGACGAAGCGCTCGGGCGCGGCCTCCGCGCGGGTGCTCCGCCGCACGGCCCGGAACAGCGCGACGCACAGGCCCACCGCCGCGAGCAGCAGGGCGTAGCGGCGCCGCTCGTGGGTCATCTCCAGGAGCCGCTCCCAGCGCGACGTGACCCCGTCCTCGGGCCGGGCGGACTGGAACCACAGCACGTCCCGCGCGAAGGCGCCCGGAGCCATCAGGGCCAGGGGCCCCACGAGCGTCAGCACCGTGAGCGAAGCGGCCAGCACGAAGCGCCGCGCCAGGCTCCAGCGGAGGTCGGGCGCCCGGGCCACGAGCGCCGCCGCGCCCCAGATGCCGCCCAGCACCTTCACCGACGTCATGGCGCCCGCCAGCACCCCGGCGAGGCCCGCGCGGCGGGGCAGGGGAGCGCGCCCTGAAGGCAGGAGCCAGAGGTTCGCGAGCCCCAGGCCGCACACGTTGAGCAGCGGATCCAGGAACGGCCCGCGCTCCATGGTGACGACCTCCGGGTGCGCCGCGTAGGCCAGCGCGGCCACGACGCCCGCCACCGGTCCCCAGGCCCGCATCGCCAGCCTGCCCACGAGGACGGTGCTGACGGCGCCCAGCCCGGTGGCCAGCCAGCGCGCCAGCGCGAAGCCCGTGGCCGGGTCCGCGAAGGCGCCCAGCGCCCCGGCCGGAGCGCCCAGCAGCAGCGCGCCCGGCGGGTGCACGAAGAGGTAGTCGCGGTAGGGCAGCAGCCCCTTCCACAAGAGCGTGGACGCCGCGGCGTAGACGCCCTCGTCGTAGTTCACGACGTAGCCGAGCGCTCCAGCGCGGTGGAAGAACGGCAAGGCCCGGAGCACCCAAGCGCCCACCGCGACCGCCGCCAGCACCCAGGGCCACCAACGCCGGGCCCTGCCACCATCCCTCATCCAAGTCAATCCGTCCAAAGCGCGAGAATGCTACGCGGCCCGCCCTGTTTCACGCGAGCCGCACGAGGGCTGGGTGCACGAAAAACACGTGAGCCCCCGATGAAACACGCGGTTTGTCACACCGTGAGTGGATGCGACGCCGCCCGCGCCGTCTCAGTAGTTCCAGGCGGTGCAGTCGGTCGTCGTGCGCGTGACGAACTCCGCCAGGGTGCGCATGTTGCGGACGAAGGTGCTCGTGTCCAGGTAGTCGCCCGGCGTGGCACCACTGCGCGGACCGGCCGGGCTGTACGTGGTGATCCACCGCTCGTTGTTCACGGCCGTGTCGACAGCCTGCGCCGTGTCGGCGCGGAGCTGCTGGCAGGAGCGCTTCATCGCGGTGGTGTCGGTGGCCAGCCGGTCGTACTCCGCGCGGATGGCGGCGAGCTGCGACGGACCCTCCCAGCCATAGTTCTGGTAGGTCGGCGGCGCGGTGGAGAAGCGGACCGGGTAGCCGCCGGGCTTCACCGTGTAGAAGCCGATGTTCGACGGTGCGGTGTCGTCGAGCTCGATGTAGCGGGAGAGGAGTGTGTCATTGGCGTAATCCACCGTCTCCAGATACGCGAGCGCGGTGCCGACCGCGGCGCGGTTCGCCGGCACGCTCGGGTCGAGCTGGTAGAGGCGCAAGAGCGCCCACATGACGTCCTGGCTCTCCTGGCCCGCGATCGCCGGAGTCTCCCAGCTGCGCGCCCAGCGAGGCTGCATCTGGATGTCATACTGCTGCGCCCAGGCGGGCTGGGGCTGCGGCATCTGCGCACGGCGAAGGAAGCCACCGAACGCGGTGCGCATGGACTGATACGTCGCGGCTTGAGAGGGATAGACCTCCCGGGCCCAATACAACATCTCCACGAAGGCGGACGCGAGGTTGTCATTCAACGTCGGGTCGTCCCAGTACTCGTTCGTGTAGGAATTGGCGTAGCAATTGGCGAGACCGCACGAGGTCCCGATGGACGGCGGATAGCTCGCGGAGAGCGCGGGCCGCGCGGCGACGGGGCCGGCGAAGACCTGGGGAAAGCCGCCGTTCGTCGGGAACTGCGAGGTCTCCACGCGAGCTCGGGCATACGCGGAGGCGCCGGAGATGGCGGTGTTCGCGAACCCGAGGAGCTGGTCGGTGCGCATCATCGCGATGAGCGCGTTCTGGGTGACCTGGTCGTCGTACGTCGACGTCGCGCAACCGCCACAGGAGCAGTTCGCGGTGGTGTTGAGGTAGCAGGCCTGGAGGGTCGGCGCCGGCTTGAAGTCCGCGTAGAGGCGCCAGCCTCCGGACTTCACCTGCCCCTGGCGCAGCGCCATCGCCGCGTCCAGCGCGTAGGTCTTGAGCGCCGGAGTCGCCGGGTCCGCGAGCGCCGCTTCGACAAAGGCAATCGTCACGTCCGAGGTGCCGGGCGACTGGATCATGATCTGATCCGCGTCGAGCTGGATGTCACCCCAGCGTTCATTCAGGTTGGTGGCGTTGTGGTGCCACGCATAGCCGCCGTGGCGCGCGACGTTGTCATGGAAGTACGTCGCCGCGTTCCGCATGCGGCCCAGCGCCTTCGCCCGGAGCGGGGTCGTGGCGGATTGTTCCACCTCACGAGGGGGAGGTGCTCCAACCCCTTCCGGCTCGATGTCGGGTGAAACGCAAGCGAGCGCGGAGAAGACAGGGAGGAGGACGAGTGCGAGGTGTCTATTCATGGGTGTGACTCGTAGCACACCCCTCTCACACGGACGGAGGACGGCGAGGCCCGGCCACGCTCGCATCGGGCCCCACCAGGGATGCCACTAGAAGCAGGTGCAGGCCGCCTTGTAACACTTGCCCAGACGGAAGCCCTTCGCCACACAGCTGGCGTTGCACTCCTCGGCGTAGCACTCCACCTGCGAGGCTTCCGCGGTCGTGGGCGTGGACAGCGCCAACGTGGCGCCAAACGAAACGAACGCGCCCGCGCCCATCGCGAACAGCACCCGGCCAGCCTTCTTCAACGTCGGCATCATGTGTGTGTCTCCCGGTGAGGATGTTTCGGGTTGAAGCGTACCTCACCTCCATGGCTCTCAACGGGTAATAGCTGATAGATGTGTTATCCAGGACTTTACCCATCTGGAGGTCCATCGATGCAGAACCCCCCGTTGTTGTCCGCCGTGGTCCTCGCCGGGGCGCTCTCCGCGCTCGTGGCGGGTTGTGGTGAGGAGCGCTCCGAAGGCCCGCCGGTGGACGAGGCCCCGGTGGGCACGTCCAGCGGGGCGCTCGCGTGCAGCACGCGCATCACCTACGGGGACCGGTGGATCCACCCCGGGCACCCGGAGCAGTACGACGTCGCGAGCGGCTTGGTGACCTGGGACGGCAGCTGCGTCAACGAAGGCACCAATTCCTACGCCGTGTTGTCGAACGGCTGGAAGCCCTACTTCACCGGGCGCGACGCCTGCGTGATGGCGCTCGACACGGACTGCTCCGGCGCGACGAGCTGCGCGACGCGCGTCACCTACGGCGCGGCGTGGTTGCATCCCGCGGGGCATGCGGCCCAATACGATGACGTGGGCGGCCGCGTGACCTGGGACCGCGGCTGCACCAATGCGTCCCCCAATTCGTACACGGTCCTGTCGAACGACTGGGCGCCGTACTTCAGCGGCACCGACGCGTGTGGCGTCGCGCTGCGCTACACGGGCTGTGGCGGGCTCTACCAGAACCCCGTGGTGCCCGTGGACTGCGCGGACCCTGGCGTCATCCACGACGGCACGCAGTACGTCGCGGCCTGCACGTCGGGGGGCGCGGCCAACGCGTTCCCGCTGCGCACGTCGAAGGACCTGGTCACCTGGACGGCCTCGGGCAACATCTTCCCCTCCACGCGCCGTCCGACGTGGGCCACGGGGGACTTCTGGGCGCCGGAGATCCACAAGGTCGGCACCCGGTACATCGCGTACTTCACCGCGCGCCACCAGGACGGGAAGCTGTCCATTGGCGCGGCGACGGCCACCAGCGCGCTGGGGCCCTTCACGGACCTGGGCCAGCCCCTGGTGCATGACGCGGGCATGGGGATGATTGACGCCACGTTCTTCTACGACACCGCGGGCGTGCCGTACCTGGTGTGGAAGGCGGACGGAAACGCGGTGGGCCAGTCCACGCCCATCTATGGCCAGACACTGTCGGCGGATGGACTGTCGCTCACCGGAACGCGGCGCACGCTCATGAGCAACACGCTCTCCTGGGAGGGCGGCGTCGTGGAGGCGCCGTGGGTCGTCGCGCGGGGCGGTTACTACTACCTCTTCTACAGCGGCAACTCGTACGCCAACAGCACCTACGCCGTGGGCGTGGCCCGGGCCACGAGTCCGCTGGGGCCCTATACGAAGCTGGGCAACCCCATCCTCAAGACGGCGAGCGGCTGGGTGGGGCCCGGCCACAACTCCGTGGTCACCGGCCCCGGCGGGGACACGGTCATGGTCTACCACGCCTGGAACAGCGCCCACACGGCCCGGGTGATGCTCGTGGATGCCATCACCTGGCCCAATGGCTGGCCCGCGGTTCCGGAAGCCCCGTCCTCCGGTTCGCGTCCCATGCCCTAGCGGGCACTCCGAGCGGAGCCCCTGGCCGGTCCAAACCAAAACCATTCATCCCATCATGGAACGCCCGCGCCGTGACCGGATGATAGGCTATGGCCTCCCCCGCCAGGAGCTTCCATGCCCAAGGGTATCAAGAGCCGCTCATCCTCTCCCACTCCTCCGCCCCCGCTGCCCCCTCCCGTCGCGGGCAACAAGCGCAAGGCTTCGGACGCGGGGCTGTCGGATCCCTCGAAGTCAGGCTCTTCTTCGCCGACGCCTCCGAATGCCGAGGCCAGCACGACGGCGTCGGTGAAGAAGCAGCGGGTGGAGAGCCCGGAGGCCCCGGCCCAGGCCAGCTCCAGCAGCAGCGTGGCGACCCCGTCCAACACGGCCGTGGGCAAGGACACCTTCACGGCCGGCGCGGGGAACAAGACGCCCGTGAAGCCGCAGGCCGACGCCCCGGTGGACACGGCGGCCGCCAACAAGGTCAAGGCCATCACCCAGCCGGAGATCGACGCGCTCCCCAACCGCGTGCTCCAGGACTTCGCGGAGCTGGGATATGGCAACGCCGCCCAGCTCCTGGCGCAGAGCCCGACCGCGGTGAAGCGGCTCAATGAAACGTCCGCCGCGGGCGTGCAGGTGAGGGAGGGCGCCATCCACGGCCGCTCGCACACGTCGCGGAACACGTCCACCCAGAAGGTGACCGTGTACATGGACCCCACGCTCAAGCAGAAGTCGCCGGAGGACGCGGCGGGCACGTTCATGTTCGAGATGAACAACGCCCACCGACGCCCCCAGTTCGACGCGCTGGACGATGACGTCCGCAACAAGAAGGTCACCTCCCCCTCCGACTACGCGGAGAAGAAGATGAAGCTCGAGGTGGAGGGAATGCTCCACACGGGCATGGTGGGCCGTGAACTGGCGCACGCAGAGCACAGCGAGCTGAAGAACCTGGGGTCGTTCTACACGATGGACTACATGAAATACGCCAAGGAGACCGAGGGGAAGGGCGCGGATGCGAAGCAGGCCTACCGGCTGGACCTGGCCAAGACGCGGATGGACGTGGAGCACAACGGCACGTCGCACCGCAAGGTGTACGAGCAGCAGTTCGCCGGGATTCGCTGAGCGCGAACCGCCTATCGTCTTCGGCGCTCGTGCCCGTTGGGACAGCCAGTGAAGCCTTGGCCAGGAGTCGCTCCGTAGCGTGGACATCCACTTCTTCAAACGTTTCATGCGGCCCCTACGGGGCGAGGTCCGTGCTCCGGCCATCGCCATGCTGGGAGCGCTGGCAGCGCATCCGGAGTTGGGGCTCAATGCGCGTACCTGGGGAAGAGTCCTTTCGCTGAAGAGCCTCTTCGCGGGGAGGCGGCTTCGTTTCGGATTCTCCCCCCACGACAGTGCAGTCCTGGAGGAGCTACGGCTTGGCGGGTTCGAGCAAGCCGAGCCGCTGGCCGCGCTCTGGGAATGGCTGCTGTCGGAGGTGGGCCCTCTTCGTATTGAAATCGTGCACGAAGACGAGGACCCGCAGGTGCTCGCCTTGTTCGCGGAACTGCTCGCGGACCCGTCCGTGGGGGCTGCATCGGTCCATCTCCGCTCGGGTGTGCCACGCCAGCAGCGCACGCTCTCGTGGCCACTGTCCGTCGTTGCCGTGCCTTCGGAGCGGAGACACCTCCAGGGGCTGGGAGCCGGCAGCCTCCTGGGAAAGGCACCGGCACTCTGGAGTCCCCTGGAGGGCAACGCCGCCGGACACATCCTCGTGGTGCCCGCTGATGTCTGCTTCGTGCCAGGCGCACCGGGACACGAAGCGGGCGCGCTGCCTGCTAGCGCCATCGCCATCGCCTTTCTGCCCGAGGGCAACAGCGCCGCCGTTGCGATGGCTCTGGGCCTCAAACTCCGTTACCGGTTGGACACGGGCGCCGTGCTGGTGGTGCGCGCGCCCCTCAAGAGACGCGAGGAGTTCTGGTTCTCGCTCATGGCCGCGCTGGGGAAAGGAGTCCCCTTCGATGAAGCGGCGCGGCTGGCGACCCAGACGGGCAGGGCCCCATTCCTGCTTTCTTCATGGACGTTCCTGGACGGCACCACACTGCCCCTCCGGGAGGAAGTCGACGTGGCCCGCAGGTTGCTTGAATACGTGGCGCCACTGCGGACCCGCTTTGACTTGATGGACCTCCAGGTCCCGGAGTTCCTGGCGCGCATGCTGGGATGGGAGCAGAAGGAATGGACCGCCCCGGAGCTGGCGACGGCCCTCCAGCAGCGCCTCTCCCAGCCTGGGTACAAGCTCCCACCTGGCGCGGGTGCCGCGCTCTCGCAGCTTCGCCGGGCCGTTCGGACGGCGGAGAAGACCCTGGACGTGGCGCTGTCCCACAATCTCCAGACGCCCCCGCCCTGGGCCATGCAGCAACAGCCTGCCCAGAAGCCGCCGGGCCGTCATCTCCAGGCCAACATCCTCTCCACGGAGGGGCCGAAGCCGGAGCAGGAGCTTGGGGCACTCCTGGCCGGCCAGACCTACCAGTTGGAGATCCACATCGGTGAGGTGCGCTCCGGCTCGCGCTTCGTGAGGAGGCCGTTCCCCGAAGCCAGCCTTCCTCCCTCTCCCGATGGCCACACGCTCACCGTCGTCTACTCGGATGAGTCCACCAGCCAGCAGGCTCCACCACAAGCCAGGCACATCGTCCTGGGCTCCAAGGGGGACAGTACCCGCTGTGCCTTCTCGGTCACCATTCCAGGGGCCGCCCAGGGGGCATTGGCGGCAAGAGACTTCTCCGCGCGCATCACCGTTCTGCACCGCAACCGGGTCCTCCAGACAGCGCGTCTCTCCGCCCCGGTCGTGATGACACGCGAGGCACGTTCCGACATGGGGCGTGGCGTGAAGCAGGAGGTGGAGTTTCCCTCCCTCTCCCTGGACGAACCGCTGGAGGAGCGCACGCCCTTCGACGCCGCTCTCGTGATCCAGGAGGACGCCTCGGGCGGTGCGCATGCCATGGTCGTGGAGGACGACGACATCCACTGGTTCGACATCGATCATCCGGACCTGAAGGAGTCCATTCACCAGATTCGCGCCCGCCTGGAACTGTTGACCCAGGCGGAGGCACGGCCCACCTCGTTGGAGGATGCGCGACTCGTGAAGCTTCTCGTGGCCTTGGCCAACCAGGGGAGCCTCTTCTGGAGGGCCGCGGTGTCGCGGCCCGGCGTGGGCCGGAGCCTGCTTCGGGGGCGCCGGATCCAGATCCTGGAGACCACGGTGGGAAGCTTCATTCCCGTGGAGTTCTTCTATGACCTCCCCGCGCCGCACCCCAGTGCCAGGTTGTGTCCCAATGCCCAGCTGGCGCTGGAAACGGGCGAGTGTGATCACACTTCCCACCAGGATGAGGAAGAGGCGGAGGCTTTCGTTTGCCCCGCTGGCTTTTGGGGACTCACCCGTGTCTTGGAGCGGCAACGCGCTTCTTCCATGCAACGGGCAGGTGGCGTCGGGTTGAGGGTCATGCCTCGGAGGGAACGACGCACCATCCCGCTGCTGCTCCGAGGCCTCGTCGGCGCCAGCCATCGCGTGGACCTGAACGACGCTACCAGCATGGATCGGGTGAGGCGCACCCTCGAGACGCTGTGGCCTGCCCGCACCACGGAAGTGAAGGAGTGGAAACAGTGGGCCAGGGCCATCCAGCGGGATGCTCCTTCCCTATTGGTGCTCCTCGTCCACACGGATCAGGAAGAGGGCACGGATGTGCAGACCATCGAGATCGCCTCCGATGCGCTCGGCGTCTCCCGTCTTCATGAGCGCCACGTGAAGAAGCTGAACTCCGCCGACGGAGTCCTTGTCCTGCTGATGGGGTGCAGTCCCCTGCTTCCCACGGTGAAGTTCCAGAACGTGGTGAACCAGTTCCTCTGGGCCGGGCAGGGGTCCGCAGTGGTGGTCAGCAGCATGGCGGACATGCTTGGGCGGCACGCGGGCCCCACAACCGCGGCGATGCTCGCAGGGCTGGAAGCAATGGTGCGGCAGGGGGAGGTCAACGTGGGGGACGCGTTTATCCGCTTGCGGCGCACACTCCTTTCCAGGGGAGATCCGCTCATGCTTGGGCTTGCCGTCTACGGCGATGTGGACTGGTATCTGGATGCGCCGACAAGCCTGGGAGGGAACATCAATGCTGACACTGGAGATGCTGCCGGCGGGGTGCGGTGACTGTCTGATCCTGGAGCATGTGCAGGAGGGACGCTCCGAGCGCGTCCTCATTGATGGCGGCACCCCCGCGTCGTATCCGGCCCTGCGCGCACGGCTTTCCCGTGATGCGCGGTCGCACTTCGATTTGATTGTCGTCACCCACGTCGATGCGGACCACATTGGCGGCATCCTGGAGTTGCTCCGGGACCCCGCGGTCGGCATCACTTATGACGACCTCTGGTTCAACGGCCAGCACCACATGAAGTCTTTCCTGGCGGAACTCACGGGCGCGGAAGGAGGCGGTGCGGCGCCGGAAGCTCCACCTGAAGACCGGCTCGGCCCCGGACAGGGGGAAGCGCTGACGACAATCATCCAGGGAGGGCCCTGGAATGAAGCCTTTCGCCGGGGCCCCATTGCCGTGCCGGACACGGGGGCATTGCCGCGCATCAAGCTGCGCGGTGGGTTGTCGCTGACGGTGCTGTCGCCGACACCGGTCGCGCTCCGGAAGATGGCGCTCGTCTGGGCAAGGGAGGTCAGGTCCGTGAATGAGGAGTTGTCCCGCCCCTTCATGGCGACGCAGGACCCGGCGGATCGTCTGGGAGGAGCCCTGGACGTGGGGGCGCTGGCTGCGGAGCCCCCGCAGCGTGACGATGCCCCCGCCAATGGCAGCAGCATCGCGCTGCTCGCCGAGAGCGGAACCCAGGCGTGTCTGCTCGCCGCGGATGCTTGGCCCCAGGTCCTTGCCGAGACACTCCAGCGGTTGCTCCAGGAGCGGGGGCTTTCCCGGCTGCCCTTGAGCGCGGTCAAGCTTCCTCACCATGGAAGCAAGCGCAATGTCACGCGCGAGTGGCTCGACCTGGTGGAGTGCAGCGACTTCCTCATCTCCACGGATGGCACGCGCTTCCGACATCCAGATGCCCAGGCAATCGCACGCATCGTCGCCGCGAAGCGCGGGGTTCGCCTGCACTTCAACACCGCGTCGCTCTCCGCTTCCCAGTGGAAGTCCGAGAGCCTTCAGGTCCGCCATGGCTTCACCACCACCTACCCCGCGGTGGAAGGTGGGTCGCGGATTCTCACCTGGGGCTGAGCTGGTGGTTCCAATCGCAGCACCGGGGGGCACATGACGGACGCCGGAGCGACAAGGAAGCTGGACCTCGCCAAAGGGTTCCTCGACAAGCGGATGCCGGCGCAAGCCGTCCAACTCGCACGCGAGGCGCTCCAGGAACTGCCGGTGGGGACCCTCCCAGAGGAGCGCTCCAGCGCGCATGGCGTGCTCGGTCAGGCTTTGTTGGAATCGGAAGACGCCGCTCCTGCCGTAGGGCATCTGGAAGAGGCCCTGGGGCTGCTCGCGCCCGGCGCCCCCAGCCAATCGCGCGTCCAGACCCGCATGACGTTGGCCACCGCGTATGCCTGCCTTGAGCGTCACGACGATGCAGCGGCCCAGCTCACGCGAGCGATCGAGGATGCGCGGGCCGTAGGCCTCCAGGGACACCTTGCCTTGGCCTCGGTGCGCCTGGCCGAACTGGAAGAGCTGTCCGGCGACGTCCAACGCTGGCACGACCGCCTGCGGTCCGCGGAACGGGAGGTGGCAGGCACCCCTTTCGAGAAGCTCCTGCTGTTGCTGCGGTTGGGGCCCGACCGCAACCGCGGGCAACTGGCGGAGGAGGTGCTCGACGTGATGAGGAGCTATGCCCAGGGCACCCTACAGCTCAACGCCCCCCTGGAGCAGCAGCTTGCCACCCTCCTGATGAACCAGGCGGAGCAGCTCCCCGGGGACCTCCGCCGTGGACTGCTGGATGGCGCGAATGGCCCACACATCGAGCCCATCGTCCGTGCACGGCTCCTCGCAAGCGAGGGACGAAAGGGCGAAGCACAGGAGCTGCTGCGGCGGAAGCTGTCGAAGGACACGACCCACCCAGAGCGGCTGAGGACCGCGGGGCTGTTGATGGCCCTTCTCGACGAGCAGGCCCATGACGAGCGCCTCCAACTCTGCGACATGGTGGAGCGGCTGCTGGTGGGCGAGGACGATGATCCGTCGATGCGTTCGGATCTGGCGGCGGCGCTCTGGAAGAGCGCGAGGGGGGACAGGAAGGTACTGGACCGGGCCTGGCGCCACGCGGAGCATGCGGCGGAGGTCCTGGCCAGTAGCGCCTCCGCGAGAGAGGTCAACGCACGGGTCCTGGCGTCGATCCGCGTGTCGCAGCTCGCCTCCGGCGCCGCCATGTCCACGCCCGAGCAGATCGCCCTAGCGCTCTGGTTCGATCAGGCCCTGCCTCTTCCCGTAGAGGAATTGGGCCGTCGTCGGACGGAGGCCGTCTCCATCCTGCTCCATCCGGGACCACTCACGCTTCCGCGAGCGCTCAGCGTCGCCGAGCGTTTGCTTGGCACCGTCAATGACTCCGCGGAAACGCAGGTGCTCCAGGCGCGCCTTCGGTGGATCCGTCAGCGAAGCTTGGCTTCCAGTGACAAGGCTTCGTCGGAGGCTATGGATGCCCCGCGGGGTCCCTTTGATGAGGTGCCCGTATGGGTGGTCGAGCTTGCCCAAGGGCGGCATCCTTCCGAGGCCAGCTCCTTCGATGTGCAGGAGCTGACACTCCTGGGCAGACTCATGAGGGCCCGTCCGGATCGCGCGGAGGAGTGTCTGGACTGGCTGCTCGAATGCATGTCCCGCACCTCCACGGCGGGTCACGAACTGCTGGCCCTCCTCGCGGCGCTTGGGCCGGTGGGGGCAGTGGGGCCACGCCTGCTTGAACGCGTCGAGCGTGCGCTGGCTCGCGAGCCGAGTTTCTCCTTGTTTCGCCTGAGGGTGCAGTTCCTCGCCCAGACCAAAGCGTGGGGAGAGGGAACGCCCTATTCGCACGCCGCGGATGCCCTCCTGGCGGCGGCGCGCACCCCTGAAGAAAGGCTCGAAGCAGGCTACTTCAAGGGCGTCGAACGACTGAATGCGCTCCAGGTGCTTCACCCCCTGGCGGAACGCCGCGGACGCATCCTGGAGGAGGCACGCCAGAGCCTCCTCAAGGCGATGGAAGAGACCACCCGGGCCCAGGTTTCAGGTCACCTTCCCTTCGCGCTCCTCATCACCACGGGCAATGCCTTCCGGGAAGGGCCCGCCCGCGACGTCGAGCGCGCCCTGAGCCTCTACGAGCAGGCTCGGAGCCTGGGGGCTCCCAATCCGCTTGAAGCCGCGAAGCTCTCGAAGGTCAACGCGGATGCTCTGCTCTTGCGCAAGGCCCCGGGCGATGCAGCGCAGGCCCTACGGTTGTTGGAGCATGCCCTCAAGTTCCGATCAGGGGGACCCTACGAGGCCGAGACCCACTTGTCCGCCGCCGAAGCGGAACTCGAGCAGTCGGAGCGTCCAGAAGAGGAGCGCCTGACGCGTGCCATCGCCCGGCTTGAAGAGGCGTTGCGCTGCGGGGATGCGCTGAACCGGCTGGCCCTGGCGGAGCGGTTGGTCAGCCTCATGGCCCAGCTCATCCCCCATCGGCAGCAAGATGGTGCGCTCCACCGGCGGCTGGATGAACTCGGCCGGCTTCACCCGAGGTTGGCGGAGAAGGCGGCTCACGCGAAGCGTGGCCAGCAAGGACCGATTCCGGATGAGTGGATGCGCAACGGAATGGCCTCCGTCCAGCAACCCGCGGTCGCCGCCTATATCCGGGAAACGCGCCCATTGAAGCGGGCGAAGGACCTCATTGCCGAAATGTCACTGGATCCATCCAGCCCCCAGGCCCAGGCCATCCTGGCCCAGGAGTCAGCGCCGGAAGAACGAACACCTTCTTTCCTGCGGGCACGCGCGGAGCGCCTGCTCCACGTCAGCGACGTCAAGCAGCGCCCGGGGATCTGCGCGGCGCGCGCGAAGCTGCTCACGCACCTCGCGGGCCCCGGACATGCGAGCGTTCAGGAGACGTGGTCCGCCATCGAAGAGGCCGAGCGTCTGAGCCGGGCCATTCCCAGTCCGGAGGCGCGCCACTTCCTCATCCTGGAGCTGGCTCGCGTCTGGGCGCCCCTGGATGTCCACGACCACCCCATCAATGACTTCTCCCGCTCAGCACGGTTGTGTCGCGAGGTGCTCGACGATCCCGCGGTGAACCCAGCCGCTTCCCTTGATGCGCTGCAATGCTTCGCACGCGCGACGCGCTACCGGACGGACGGGGACCGGGATGCCCACCTGCGCGAGGCCGAAAGGCTCTACGAGGAGTGTCGGCGCCGCTACGAGCAGCTGGGAATGCAGGACGGCGAAGCCATCATGCGCACGAACCTCGCGGAGGTCCGGGCGGAGCTCCGAACAGGAGGCAGCGAGCCCGAGTACGAGGAGGGCCTCAAGGCCGCGCGAGCGCGCGTCTCGGTGGCTCGCGGTGCCTCGGAGCAGGCGCTCGCGAAGGGCAACCTCGCGGTGGAACTCACGCGCCTGGGCTCGCGACGCCGCTCTCCCGAGGGTGACGCGCTGCTTGCCGAAGCGCGGACGTACTTCGAGTCGATGCCATGGGAGGATGTCCCCGACCTGCGACGGTTCTCGGTGGAGAACTACCAGGCCCTCTGCCTCGCGGAGCTCGCCGTCCGAGCAGGGCGGCGCGCCGAGGCCATCTCACTGTGGCGTCAACGCCTGGAGGGACAGGACCGCGGGGCCCAGCCTTTCAACTGGGCCATGACCGCCCACAACCTCGCTATGCACCTGATGGCGCCGGACCGCCACACGGGAAGCATGGAATCGAAGGCCGTCATCGCGGGACTGCTGCTGTGCGAACAGGTGCTTCAGGTCCGGACCCTGGAGGCCCATCCCGGATTCCATTGGGAGACCACCGATGAAATGGGGCAGGCCATCATACGAGTCCTGGAATGCTGGCCCGATTCCGAGCCCTGGCCCCAAGAGCTGTGGGTTCGTGGAGCGCAAGCGCTCGACGGCGCCATCGCGGCGGCCCGGAGATGGGGGAAGGGCGAGCGGCTCGCCCAATCCGCCCTCGGGCTGCTCCGGCTCTCCGTCCTGACCCAGGAGCCCGGGCACATCGAGTCCACCGCTGAGCGCGCCTGGGTCGCACTTGATGAAGCCCGGCCCTTCCTGTTGGTGGACGAGCCGTCGGCATTCGAGGAGGCCCAGGTCACCGCCGACGTAGGAACCGTGCTGGCCCGCGCGCTGAAGGAGCGGACCGTCAGTGGCGACACGGCGGGGCTCTCCTTCGTGCTGACCGGAGCCCCTGCGGAGCGAGTCCTTCGCTGGCTCGCGCGGGCATCGGGCGCGTTCCAGCGCACCCTGGCGGGCAGGATGTCCCGGCCCGAACGGGTTCCCTCGGGGGACTGGGTGGAATGGCTCGAGGCCATACGCGGAGGAATGCCTGGTGTCGTGGCGCGGACCCTGGAGAAGGTGCGCCTCACCGAACCCGCCTTCCTTCGCGGAGAGCCGGATCTGTCCGGGACCTGGAGCTGGTTGCGAGCCCGGCCCGGCTCGGCCGCCGTTGCGCTCATCAGCGGAAGCCTGGGAACGATGGTGGTAGTCCTCGAGAGCCGGGAGCACCCTCAGGTGAGGGTGGCGGAACTCCGGGTCGGCGCGATTCCGGTGGAGGCGCGCGCGGTGGCCCAGGCCATGGGAGTGGATGAGAGCGGACAGCCCTACCGGGACCTCCTCGCCTGGGCCCGGACGCAGTTGCTGCCGTCCCTCCAGGCGCTGCTTCCACCTGCCCCGACGCACCTGCTCTGGATTCCCGCGGGCCCCCTTCGATTGCTGGCCCCGGTGGACCTCTGGCCCTCCACGCCTGTTTCGCTGGGGACGCGGCTCGCGTTGGAGTCACGCTCCTTTCCGGGCCGTCCCCGATGCACGCTCCTGGCGGTCGCGGACCCCGGGCCCGGCCGCAGGGGAGATCTCAAGAGCGCGGTCAAGCTCGGTGCACACCTCGCCCACCGCGTAGCTTCCTCCGGAAGGCCACGTGTGTTGCTGAGTCAGGGGGCGAAGTTCGGGACCGCGCTCAAACTGACGTGCCCTGGGCTCGTGGAGCGGCCGGCATCGGCGCAGGATGTCCTGCGCGAGCTAGCGGAAGCGGACGTGGTGGTGATCCTCTGCCATGGCGGGGTCGAAGGTCCTCGCAAGGCAACGCTCCAGCTCCTCGACGAGACAGGCTCGGACTCGGAACTGGCATTGGAACAGGTGGGCGCGGATCCTCGTCGCATCGCGGGCGCCACCGTGGTGCTCCTCTCTTGTGAGACAGGACAGGTAGGCGGCTGGCTCCACCGCGCGGCGGGATTGGCCGGCGCATTCCTGGCGAGCGGAGCCCGACGAATCATCGCCCCGCTTTGGAACGTGCGACTGGGAACCGCGGTCCAGGTAGGGAGTGCTGTGCTTGAGGCATTGGCCCGGGAGCAAGACCCCTCCCTGGTGCTCCACTCCCTCCAGTCCGAAAGCATGCAGGCAGACAGCAATCCTGCTTCGAGTTTCGGCCGCAACTGGTCACTCAAAGCCTTCGTCCACTGGGTGGGATGATCGGAGACCGGCAGTCCTGCCCAGGACGGCTCATGGAAGCGCGTTGACCCAGACGTAGTTGCTCTCGAACACCCCAGGTAGAGCGACGAAGAATAGGTCTGTGGTCGCGGGCGACCTCTGGGTGGACGTGAGCTGGAATCCCCGGTACCGCTCGGGAGTCACGGTCCGCCCTGGAAGCCCAGGGAGGAGCCCCGAGCGCGGGCAAGCAAAAAGCCCAGCAACCGGTTGGGATTGCTGGGCTTCTGGCTGTGTTTCAATTCCTCGCGGCTACAGCGCGAGGATGCGCACCTGGAGCTGCCCCGTGCTCACCCCCGTGACGAGCACCAGCTCTCCGCGGTGCACGAACACCCGCTTCGCGATGCCGGGGTAGTAGCTGGCCGAGAGGATGTCGAAGGTGCTGCTCAGCACCCGCAGCTGCGTCGTGTTCCCCACGGTGTCGATGAGGTAGTAGCGCCCGTTGTGGAAGGCGACGTCCACGAACGACAGGCCCAGGCTGGTGCGGTAGGTGAGGTCGGCGGCGTTGAAGAACAGGCCGCTGCCCACCATGACGCCGGACTCGTCCGGCAGGAGCCGGAGGGGGTTGGGCAGGTTGTAGTCACCGTGGTACGGCGAGTCCCGCTCCGCGCCCAGCGTGCCCGCGACGGGGTCCACGTCCACCATCGTCACGTCCGTCGGGGAGACGCCGGAGTTGAGCAGGTAGACGCGCTTGTTCACCGGAGAGAACACGAGGCTGCGGGCCGAGTAGCGCCACTCGGCCGTGGCGACGCGCGCACCGGTGGAGCGCTGGTAGAGCGAGTGCGAATCCCACGCGCCGGAGCTGTCGATGGTGAACAGGTAGTTGCCGGCCACCACCATGCTCGACACCGTCTCCGGCGCCGCGGCGAAGAAGCGGGCGGTGCCGTCCTGCGAAAAGGCATCCATGCGCCCGCCGGTGTAGGCCAGGTACGTGGTGGTCCCGTCCGGAGACACCGCCATGGACACGGCGTCCGCCGTGCCCGCGTAGGAGCTCAGGAAGCGGCGGTTGGCCACGTCCAGCCGGTGGACCCGATCCGCGGTGCGGTCGAAGAAGTGGATGACGCCGCCGGAGGTCAGGGTGGCGTCGTCCAGGTTGAAGGCGAGCTGCGCGCCGTCCAGGACGAGGCCCCCATCCGGGAGCGAGCCACCGTCGGACGTGCCCCCATCGGTGGACGGCTCGCCCGTCTCCAGCGACCCCGTGATGTCGATGTCACCCGTGCCCGGCGCGTTGGGGCAGTTCGGCAGGTCGCGGCGCAGGACGATGTTGGCCGAGGTGACGCTGCCGGCCACCACATCCACCACGGTGCTCCCCGAGTACACCAGCAGGCCGGAAGCGTTGAACGCGTCCACCCGCACCGTCCGGGCCGTGCCCGCCGGGACCTGGGAGATGCGGCCCTGGAGGGTCGTGTTCGTCACCTGGAGCGGCACGGGCCCCAGGGTCGTCATGTCCGGCGCGGAGACCGTGGCGTCGGCCGAGGTGACTCCGCAGACATCTCCCGCCAGGGAGATCTCCATGCGGATGGACTCGGTACCCGTCGTTTCCTCCGGGGGCGTCCCCTGACACGCCGCCAGCCACGCACACGCGGCCAGTATCCAAACCAATCGATTGGCAATCTTCATGTTCATGTATTCCGTGGCCCTTTGCGGCCACGCCCCCTGCTGTCGTCTGGTTTTGAAGCTCCGGCAGTGACGGGCGGCAGTCTAAAGCCTGACGGCAATGCCTTCGCAAGTTGTCTGAAGGTCCAGGAACGAGAAGCCAGTTCGGGGTGGATTTCACCCCCTTCCATCGAGGCAGCGGCGCAAACCTGCGTTGTATAGGATTGCAGGGCTTGCTTCCGCCTTGCCCTGGCTCTACTCGAGGAAGTCCTCTTCCGTGGTGCCCTTCCTCAGCATCATCACCAGGCCCGTGATGCTGACGCCTCCGGCCATCATGGAGGCCAGTGCGGCGAGCACCAGGGGGATGCCGCCCTCGCCCTCGGGGTAGCTGTGGCCGGGGGCATCGCGGTCGTGGAGCACCTGGATTCCACTGCCCGTGCGCAGGCGCTCATACAGGTCCTTGGAGACGGCGCGCTGGGCCAGGACCATCACGAAGACGATGACGCCCATGACCAGGAACAGGGCCCCGTCCATCTGGGGCATGCGTCGCGGGGAACCGGAGCTGAAGGGGGCATGAAACCTCTGCCGACCGCAGGCACCGCTGCCTGCTTGAGCGTCGCGCAGTTCCCGGGAAACGACCGGACGGCCCCTGGGAGAGACGCCCTTCGTCACCGCCGCCGCCTCCGGCCACGTGCACGGGAGCGCCCGTTCGTCCTCCAGGGCCTCCGGGGCCTCATGGAGCTGCGCTGCTCGTCGTGTCCGGACGGGCTCCGCGACGCAGGGGGAGGGGATGGCCAGAAAAGAGAAAGGCCCGGAACCTTTCGGTTCCGGGCCCTTCTTATTGGCGAGGAGTACGGGACTTGAACCCGTGGCCTCCGGCGTGACAGGCCGGCGTTCTAACCAACTGAACTAACTCCCCACAAACCCTGCTAACTCTATATGGGCGGAACAGGGATTGAACCTGTGACCATCGCCTTGTAAGGGCGCCGCTCTACCGCTGAGCTATCCGCCCTGCGCGGCCCCGCCGTGATTCAGTGAGGCGGCTTGTACCGTCCCCATCCGCCTCCGTCAAGCATCTGTTTTCGAGGCCCCTGCATTCGGCTTCGCCCCCTCGGAAAGGGGCGGATCCGACGGGCGCGGATCCGCCTGCTAGGCCCGCACCTTCCACCGGCGCACGCGGCGGCGGGAGCGGGGAATCATCAACACGGCGCCCAGCAACAGGGCCACCGGCACGAACACCAACATCGTCTGCATCTTCGCCTCCAGGTACCCCGCACCATACGGAGTCCCTCTGACATCCTGACGGGGAGTTCGTGACTTTCAGGAAACGACACTCCAAGCCGCCGGGGTTCCGGCCATCCTGGCGGGCGGCTGGCCGGCCCCGTCCTGGAGGGCTATTCGCCTCGGGGAGGACCGCCCCGGCCGCCGTGCCCCGGGCCGTGGGCGGGCCGCTCGGCCTCCAGGACGGTGCGGGCCTGGGCCTTCTGGGCGTCCGTCAGCACCTGCTCTGCTTCCTGGTAGGCAGCCATGTCGTTGGTGCGCAGCTGCTCGAACAGGCCGCGGGCCTGCTCGTGCCTGGCCTGGTCCTGAGCGGACGGCGTGCCCTGGGTGTTGCGGTCCGGTGGTGCGGACGGGCGCAGGGCCTCCAGGGACTGCCTCACGGGCGCGTTCTTCACGTCGAGTGCGGCCTGGATCTTCTCCAGGCTCAAGGCCTGGGCGTCGGTGAGGGCCAGGTCCTGGCGGTGGTCGATGAGCACCTGGACCGGCGACTTGCGCTCGAACGGGGGCGGGCGGCGCGCGCCCTGCGGGGTGGGGGTGGTGGTGGATCCGGCGAAGGCGGGAACGGCGAACAGCAGGCCCAGCATGAACAGATGGCGCTTCATGGTGACGTACCTCCAGGTTGCGCGTGATGACCGCACCCGGAAGCCTTTGGCCTGACGGCACGTGGACACCGTGCGGGACCGACTGGGAGGGGTTTGTCCCCCACGGAGGCCCGTGCCGCTCAGGCCCGGGGCTTCCGGGCTGACACGGTGCAAGGTGCTCCCGCCATGTGCCGCGAAAATGTCCCGCGCGTTACCGAATGTGTTCGGCCTCGGTCCGTGCGTCCTTCGTCGCGTCTGGCTTCTCCGCGGCGACCGGGAGGGAACCCCCGGTGCCGCTGAGCGCCACGTAGATGTTGAACCACGCCAGCCAGGCGCGCCACGCCGGGTCGCGCTGTTCGATGAGGGTGCGCCGCGCCTGGCTCATCCGCTGGGGCACGTCGAAGGGCATCCGCGTCCTGTCCTCGGACTGCAGCTGCGCCGCGAACCAGAGCACGTCCAGTTGGCCGGCATCGACCGGGGCGTGGGTGCGCGCCATCAGCGAGTCCGCGTGCTCCAGCGCCTTGCCCAGCCACTGCGCCGCCCGCGCCGGATCCCGCTGGTCCACGGCGTTCTCCGCCAGCCGCAGCTCCGCGAGCGTCACCGCGCGGATGTCCTCGTCACGATCCGATTCGTCGAACTGCTCCAGGAACAACGCGCGCCGCTGCTCCAGCGCGCGAGCTGCGGCGTCCACGCGCCCGAGCCGGGTCTCCGCGTTGGCGCGCAGCCCGGCGGCGATGATGCGGTACGCGCGGTGGACGAACGCGGGCGTGGCGTGCGCCTGCTTCAGCGTGGCCTGCACGGCGGGCGTCGCCAGGTCGCGGTCCACCTGGTCCAGGTCCTCCAGCGCCCGCTGGGGCTTGTCCGCGCCCAGCGCCGCGGCGCAGCGGGCCAGCCGCAGCACCAGCCGGTTGCGCAGGCCCTCCGCGTCGCGAGCGCTGGCGTCGATGCCGGGCAGCGCGCGGTCGTAGAGCCCCAGCGCCTGCTCGAACCGGCCCGCGGCCAGGTTGTAGAGCGCCGCGCGATCCAGCACCAACGGGGTGAACCGGGCGGCCAGCTTCGGCGCGGCCTCCACCATGGCCAGGGCCTTCTCCGCGGATTGCGCGGCCTCCGCCTCGCGGTTGACGTGCAGGAGGGCGCGGGCGCGGGCCAGGGCCACGGACAGCCCCGCGGCGCTGTCCGCGTAGGGCAGCTTGTCCCGTTCGTCCAGGTAGCCCAGGGCGATGTGGTGGTTGCCCACCTGCGTGTGCAGCAGTCCCAGCGCGCCGAGGATCATCGCCTTGTAGCGCGGGTTGTTGCGCACCAGGTCCAGGGCGACCAGGTAGTGCCGGTTGGCGCGCTCGGCGGCGGCGGGGTTGTGGCCCCGCAGGAAGTCCTCGTGGTGGATGGCCCCCATGAGGGCCTGCACCTCGCGCTGGTTCTTGAGCTCCTGCCACGCCGCGCGCAGCTCCGCGAGGCCGGTCTTCACCGCCTGCGCGTGCGCGGCGTCATCCAGCTTGGACAGCCGGCGCGTCGTCACGTAGGCCTTCACGAAGTGGGAGAGCGACTTCGCCTTGGCCGGAACGTCGGTGGTGACCTCCCGGATGATCACCTCCGGGGCCACGCCCGCGCGCAGACGCAGGCTCATGGACTCGACGGCGCTCTCCAGCGAGCCCGTCCGCCGCGTCACCAGGTCGAAGTCGGCGCGGGCCTCGTCCATCCGGTCCCGCCCCATGCGGCGGTAGGCGCGGCCCAGCAGCGCGCGGCGGAACAGCCGCTCCGCCCGGCGGCGCTCCTCGGTGCCTGCCGGGGCGTCGTCGACGTAGAGCGTCGCCAGGGCCTCCATCACGCCGTCGGCCCCCAGGCTCGTGGCGCGTTCGGCGGTGTCCTGCACCACCACGCGGCGGCGAAGCGGGTTCTGCTGCTGTTTGTAGAAGGCGACCAGCGCGTCCCGGACGGGGCGGGGAGGGCGCTCCTCGTGCAAGGCATTGACGTGACGGCCCAGCTCCAGGGCGAACGCATACGGCGTCCCCGCGGGCTCCGCCGCGAGCGCCTGGGCCATGGCGGCGTCCGCTTCAGCGTAGGGGCGTCCCCGGTACAGGGCGCGGACGGCGGCGCGCGCGAAGTCGAGCTGATCATCCTCCTTGAAGACCTTGTTCCGGGAGAGCTGGCGGCCCGCGGCGACCAGCGCATCCCGATCGTCCAGTTCGCGGTACAGCGCGTCCGCCTGCTCGTACCAGGCCTCCAGCACCGCGCGCGGCGTGGTGTCCGTCAGCTGCGCCGCCTCCAGCTCCTGCCGCGCGAGCGTGAAGTCGCCGGCCGACTGCGCCAGCTCGCTGCGCACGACGTGCTGATAGACGGCGGAGGGCGGGCTGGGCGCGGCGGCGGGGTCGAGCGCCGCCATGCGCTGGCGCTCGGCCTCCTGCAGCTCGTCCACCATGCGGCCCCGGTCGCGCTCCTTCAGGGCGCGCCGGTGGGCGATGAGCAGCCGCAGCGGCTCCGACAGTCCCGCGGTGACGGGGTCGCTCACCGACTGCATGTGACGGGCGTAGAAGTCCGCGGCGTCGAAGTCCCCGTAGGCCAGGTGGAGCTGGCTCAGGCGCATCATCAACAACCGGCGGGGCTTGGGCCGGGTCTCGCGCAGCAGGCGCTGGCGGTAGAGGAGGAGCTCATCCGCGCGCTTGCCCACCATGCCCAGCTCTTCCTTGAGGCGGGGCACGTCCCACTCCCCGGGGACCTGGCCGTCCAGCGGCAGCCGGTACACGTCCAGCGACTGGCCTCGTGAGCAGGTCGTGATGAGCGACGCGGCGGTGGGGGAGGGGTACTCGCAGTTCCACGCCTCGGTGGTGAGCTGGTCCGGGCTGGTGGCGGCGGCCTGCGCGGGCGCGTCGTCGCGCTCGGAGGAGAAGGACACGCGGAACAGCACCCCGCTGTCGCTTGCGTCAATCACCCCGTCCCCGTTGGAGTCGGTGAAGAACTGCACCACGTACAGCGAGCGTCCGTCGCGCGCGAACACCGGCTGTCCCGTCTGCCCCGGGATGTCGAGCGCCAGCGGGACGGGTGCCGCGCCGGGGACATCCAACCGGACCGCCTCCAGGTGGGGCGCGGCGCGTGCGGCGAAGCCCGGGCCCACCTGCCGCACGGAGCGTTCGACGGGGACGTACACCAGCCAGCGCCCATCCGGGGAGAACGTGGGGCTGGTCAGGTTGCGCTCGAGCAGGGGCGTCACGTGCCATCCGGCCCCCAGCGCGACCTTCGACAGCCGCAGGTCACCCTGGATGGTCGCGCGGCTCACCAGCGCGATGTGCGTGTCGTCGATCCACTCCGCCTGCAGCGCGCTGGTCTCCTCCTCCAGGCAGCGGCGCTCCTTCGCCTCCGGCAGCTCGCGCACGCAGAGCTGGCCGCCGGCCTGGGTGCGGAACGAGATGTAGAGCAGCTGCTTGCCGTCGGGGCTGATGCGCGGCCACGTCACGTCCGCGCCTTCGTCGAAGAGGCGGCGCTCGCGGCCCTTCTCCACGTCCTGGACGAAGACCTCCGTCGCGATGTCCCGGTTGGACACGAACAGCAGCGAGTTCTCGTCAGGCCCCAGCTGCCCCAGGAACTGATCCCCCATGCCCACGGTGAGCCGCTCGGGCAGGCGCATGCCTCCGTCGTTCTCGTCGTCCTGCCCCCAGGCGCCGCTCGCGACGAGGACGGTGAGGGCCAGGACCCACGGGGCTCGGGGCGTCAGCACTTCTTCTCTCCCCAGGTGCCGTCAGCGGCTTCCACCCAGCCGCCGCAGACGACCCCTTCCGCGTGCGCCTGCTGCCAGTTCTGGCGCAGCGTCTCTTCCGGTACGCCAGGGCGCACGGTCCGCATCCACTGCCACAGCTGCCGCCGGGCCCGGTTCACCCGCTCCACCATGGAGGCGTCGTCCGCGGACACGCGTCCGGCCGTGCACTGCTTCCGGGTGACCACCAGCAGCCCGTCCTTGCCCTCGCCCACGCAGTGCCGCCGCACCAGGTCGTCCACGCGGTCCGCCTGCGTCTTGCCCAGGTTCTCCACCAGCGGCGGGGGCTGGATGCCCAGGTCCTCCAGCTGGTTGGGCGTCAGCGGCACCGGCGTGGGGTTCATGCCCGCCCTGGCCAGCCGCTGCTCCACGTCCTTGTACGAGCCGGCGGCCTGCTCCTCGAGCGCCGTCGCCCGGTCCACCATGACGATCTCCGGCGCGCTGATGCACCCGGGAGCGGCGAGGGCGGCCATGAGCAGCAATCCACGGCGTGTCATGGCAGGGCCTCCGGAGGGAACATGGTGGTGATGGCGCGGTCGACGATGGGGCCCAGGGGGATGCCCCGGATCTCGTCGATGCTGACCAGTCTGGCCAGTCCGCCCATGGTGATGAGCAGGCTTCCGAAGCCCTGCTTGAAGCTCACTCGCACGTGCTCCGGATAGCCCAGGCCCAACGCGTAGCGGACGCGGTTGGTAGCGGGGTCGGCGTGGCGCGGGTCCTCCAGGTCGAGCAGGTCCAACAGGTGGCGGTTGCCGATGCGCAGGATCTCCGCGCGCCCGTTGATGCTGCGGTCCCTGGCGGAGATGACCATGGCGGCGTTGCCATCGAAGGGCTCGCCCCGGGAGGACTTCACGCCTGTCGCCCGCACGTGGGCCTCCAGCGTGGAGTGCTTGCCCTGATAGTTCAGCATGCACTGGCCTGTAACCCGCCCTCCGCGGACGCCCATCTCCAGCTGGCTCATGGAGAACACGTTCTGGTTGATGGCCAGGTTGCCCGCGAGGGGGGCGATGGTCATCCACGGCGTGGTGATGCGGTCCGCGGACAGGAAGCCGCTGCGCGTGAGCAGCGGGTGCTGATCCGCGAAGCGCAGCATCGAGTAGGGATTGACGTCCAGGTCGTTCAAGAGCCGCACCCCGTCCTGGGAGACCTCCACGTTCTCCGTCAGCGGCACGTCGCCGTTGAGCGTCTCCACGGCGATGCCGGACTCGGGCATCCGCACGTTCACGTCCTGGAGCTTGAGGTTGGAGACGGTGTGGAAGACCACCAGGTCCGGCGACGCCACTCGGAAGTCCACCGTGGCCTTGCCGCTGCTCTCCACCTGTCCCGGTCGCGCGAGGTGGGCCAGGTCCTGCTCCAGCGAGCCCCGCAGCCCCAGGCGCTGCTGGTCGTTGCTCAGGTCCAGGCGGCCCTGGACCTTCAGCTGCGTCTGCGTGCCCCCATTGGACAGACTCAGGTCCGGGATGCGGATGACGCCCGCGGGCGTGCGCAGGACGGAGAACGCCGCCTCCACGTCCTGGACGGGGTAGGGCAGCGCCGGCTTCTGTTCCAGTGAGCGGACCTTCACGCGCTGCTTCAGCTCGATGTCACCCTGCTCCCATTGGTCGGTGAAGGTGGCGGTGCTGTCGCTGGAGAGGTCCGCGAACGTCAGCCGGCGCTCGTTCATGCTGACGGTGAGCTTCTCCACCGCGAGGGTCGTGTGGACGGTGCGCCTGGCGCCCTCGGCGTGGGATTCACCCTGCCAGCGCAGGGCGGGGATGTTGATGGTCTGGTCCGGCTGCTTCCAGCGCACGCCGCGCAGGTCCACCTGGGCCTTGCCCTCGAAGCTGGCGGCGCGCGGGGGCATGGGGGCCAGGCGGACCGTGCCGTCGGCGCCGAGGTGCGTGATGAGGCCGGTCAGGGTGCCGTGCAGCTCGCCGGTCATCGCGAGCTTCGATGGGTCCACTTCCGGAGGCACCCGCGCCTTGGCCAGGAGCGGCGACAGCGGGCCCAGGGGCGGGAAGTCACCCGTCACGTCCACGCGAAGCGCGCGGGCCTTCCGGTTGAAGGCCAGCGCCGCGTTCGCGGCGACCTTCAGTCCCGTGTGGCCGGTGAGCCCCAACCGGAGCGAGAGGTTCCGGCGGTCGACGTCGAACGTCAGCGTCTGGTGTTGGGCGCCCGCGTCGGTCTCTCCGATGCGAAGCCCTTCGACCCGCAGGTCCAGGTCCCCCTTGTGCTTCCAGTCGTCCCCTTGCGACTTCAACACGAGGGCGGCGCTGCCCGCGGACGCGTCGTCCCAGCCCGGCCGTTGCAGGCTCAGCTCCGTCTGGTGCTCCACGCGGGGCGAGGGCGCGAACAGGGCCATCAGCCTGCCCTTGGAGGCCAGCGTCACGGCCAGCTGCTTCCAGGGCAGCCGCGCGGCGACGTCATCCGGGATGAAGGGCCGTGCGGCGACGAGGTCCGGCGTCCTCACGTCCAGCGTGTACGCCAGGTCGTCGGTCCCCTTCGTGGCGTCCAGCGACGCGTGCAGCGTGCCCACGTCCAGCTCCAGCCGCGCGCGGGCCTTGCTGAGCCGGGGCTCCTCCATGGTGGGAAAGGCCTCCGTCACGTGGAGCTGCACGCGCGCGGGGCCCTTCATCACCTCACGGCCGTCAGGGGTGATCACGCGAAGTGTCTCCACGGGCAGGTCCGCCTTCAGCGCGAAGGGGGGCTTCGCCGTCAGCGGCACCTGGAGCTGGAGGCCCAGGCGCTCGGCGGTCGCACGGAGCCCGGAGGCACGGACGTCCAACGCGTCCACCCTGGCCGACAGGGCCGCGTCTCCCGCCACCCGGAAGGGCGAGGCGAGGTCGGGCCGCAGCTGGCGTCCCGTCAGCTCGCCGGAGGCCTTCGGAACGCGGAGCGGGGTTGCGCCCCCGACGTCGAGCCCCTGGAGCGCGAACGTGAGCCGGGTGGCCAAACCCCGCGGATCATCCGGGGTCGCCGTCAGCGAGACGCGTCCACCGCCAAGCTCCACCCGGAGCGCCTCCTGGACGAAGAGGAGCTGCGCCACGTCCACGTCCAGCCCGAACCGGCCCTGGGCCCCCAGCTGGGGCACGTCGCTGAGCGTGACCTCCCGGGCCTCCAGGTGCGCCTTGCCGCTCTCGAGCGTGAACGGCACCAGGTCCGCGGGGATCCACCGCAGCAGCCGTCCCACGTCCACGTCCGCCAGGGCGCGCGTCAGGACGGGCGGGACCTCCGTTGAATCCGGAAGCACGACCTGGGCCTGCACCTCGGCGCTGTCCGTCAGCTGCGTGCGGTCCAGCTCGATGAGGGTGTGTTGCTTTGTCACATCGAACTTCGCCGTCACCGCGCCGTGCAGCAGCGAGCGGAGCGCGAAGCGGGAATCGAAGGTCTGCCGCGCGACGTCCAGGTCCACCTTCACGTGCGCGGCCGAGGCGTCCGCCTCCACCGCCAGGGCCAGCTCCAGCAGGGCTTCGGCGGAAGGCGCGGCGGGGCCTTCACGGTTCAGCGTCAGGGCCAGGGGCTTCCCGGTGTGGCCCAGGTCCACGAGGAGCTTCCAGCCCTTGTCCTGGGGCGTCGCTTCGACTCCGGCCTCGAGCCCGCGCAGTGACCAGCGGTCCACCACCGCGCCGCGCTGGACGCGGACATACGTCAGCGACACGCGTGACAGCTCGATGCTCGCGACGGGGAGCGGGGAGGCGAAGAGATCCGCGACCTGCCGGGAGGTCCCGGGCGAGGCTTCATCGAGCGGTTCGGGCTCCGCCGGTCCGGTCAGGTTCGTGAGGGACGTGGTCCCCTGGTCGTCCGCCACCAGGACGACGGTCGCGTCCCGCACCACCACGCGCTCCACCCGGACCGGCCCCTTCAGCAGGGCCCCGGGCGACCAAGACGCCTCCAGGGTGCCGACACGCAGCAGCTCCGGCGCGACGGCCTGGAACGGCGGAGGGGTCCACACCACCAGCCCTTCCAGGTGCAGCCCGGAGAGCACGTCGATGCGCGCTGTCTGGTAGTCCAGCCGCACGCCCGTTGCGGCTTCCACCTGGTCCACGATGCGCGGCTTCAGCCAGGAGTGGTCGAGGTGGTGCAACGCGGTCACGACCGCGACCAGCAGGAGCACGAACGTCGCGAGAATGATCAGGAGCGCGCCCGCGATGATTCGCGTCAACCGCCGACGAGGCCGTCCAGCACCGGGGGAGTCCATGAAGTTCCGTCGAGGCGACCGGCCAGCCCCCTCCTAGCATGCGGCGGAATCGGGCTTCAATCCGAGGACGCCTCGCGCGGGCCCGCCGCCCGGGCGCCGCTTCAACCGAAGCTGGACGAAGTCATTCCCGCGGTGCCGCCCGCCAGGGGCTTGTAGGGGAAGTAGAGGTTGCGCACGAAGCGCGTGAACACGTGCTCCTCGTTCCACCGCTGGCGGGCCATGCCGTACACGCCGGGTGCGCGCAGGTCGTGCTCGGAGACGCCGGTGACGAACTCGCGCTCGCTGTAGATGGCGAAGACCTCGTCCACCGCCGCGCGGCTGCGGTACGTGCGGAGCATCGTGCGGTAGATGAGCTCGCTCTCCTTCCGCGTGAAGGCCAGCCCCTGGATGGCGTGCGCCATCTCGTGGAAGACCAGGTACTGCTCCGACTCCAGCCGGTCCTGGCGCAAGGCGATGCGCGCCCGGGGCCAGTCCGGGTGGTCCCAGAACAGGCCCGCCGCCTGGGGGGACACGGCCCGGGGATAGCCATACTTCGCCAGCGTGTGCCCGGGGGGAATCAGCTCCAGCGTCAGGGGCCGCGCCGCCTCCATCCGGGCGATGAGCTGTAGGTTCCCGGCGAGCTGCCGCGCGATCTCCTCCTGCACCCGCTTCACCTGCGCCGCCGGGGCGCCGTACGGCTTGAGCTCCAGCTTCGCGCTCACGTAGGCGCGGGCCTTCGCGGGGCCTTCGACGGGAGGACGGCCTCCGCGCGACTCGAAGACGTCGCCTCCCTCCAGCAGGGTGAAGGCGCTCAACGGCTGCTTGAGCCCGACCTCCGCCGCCAGCGGGGTGACGTCCGGTGTCGAGCCGTCCAGCGTCTCGTAGCGCTCCGGGGCCATGGGCTCAGGTGCAGCGCTTCGCCTGCTGGTTGCAGGAGTCGGTACAGGCCGGGGTCTGGGTGTCGGGCGTGAGCCGCTCCGCGTTGCCCTGCACGGAGTCTGGCGGCTGCCGCGAGGGGGGCGGGGAGGACCGCTGGCAGCTGTTGAGACAGGCGTCGTACTGGCTGCGGCAGGACGGCGTGAGGTTCGACGTGTCGATCGTCGCGCAGCCGCAGAGCAACGACAGCGCGGCCGGGAGAAGGGGGATGCCACGGACGAGGTTCATGCCGCGAGTCTAGGCCGGGAGCCCCGGTGGATCATCCAGGGGCGTGGCGTCCCGGTGCGGCTCGAAGCGCTTCGCCGCTCACGGCCTCCGGGACGACCCTCGCCTGCGCGTCCGGCGTGCGCTCCCCAGCACCCAGGCGGCCCAGAGCAGGCCTCCCGCGACCGCCGCGGAGTCCCCCGGGCCCGCGCCGCAGCCGCCCACCGCCGCGGGCGTGCCCGGCGCCACCTGCCCGTCCGGAGCTGGCGCCTCCACCAGCCCCGGAGCCGGATCCGGGGTCGGAGCCGGAGCCGGAGCCGGCGGGCCCATTCTCGGCGCGGAGGGGTTGTTCGCGGTCAGCTCCTGATAGCGCTGGATGAGCCGCAGCCTCGCGGCATCGAACGCGGCGCCGTCGTCCGGGACCTGCCACGCGGTGGGGATCAGCTCCCGCGCCACCTGGTGCGCGAAGTCCGGGTCGCCCGCGTCGCTCACCGCCTTGAGCCACTCGTAGTCCTGCATGCCCTGGCGGATGAGCTTCAGGCGCAGCGACGCCACCGGCACGTTTGTCCGCCCGCCAATGACTGACGGAGTTCCCGGGTAGAACAGCGTCCCGTCTCCATTGCCATTGAAGTGGTACTGGTCCGTCCACGCCGTGTGGAGCATGCCCGCGGTTTCGTAATACAGCTCACCCTTCCCGCCGTGCAGGAAGGTCAGCCACTCCATCGCGCGCGCCTTCGCCGCCGAGCGGTCCACCATGTACGACGGCCAGCCCGCCCCCGGCAGGTTCTCCGGCATGCTGGTCCCCGGCGCGCAGCCGTGGCTCATGCAACTCTGATACGTCCACATCTGCGTCCCGGGACGCGAGAGGAACTCCGTGTACGTCGCGCCCTGGTCCCCCACGAAGCCGGGCTCCGTGCCGTCCAGGTGGTTCACCAGCGGCACCACGACGTCCACCAGGGGGGACAGGCTGTTGTTCTTCAGCTGGAGGGAGTTCGTCGTCAGCAGGGTGCGAAGGCCCGGCGCGACCCGCCGCACCAGCTCTCCCGCGGCGTGCACCTCCTCGAACGTCGAACCGTAGGGCGGCTCGTCGCCAAGCTGGACGAAGCCCTGGTCCAGCCAGCCGCGCTGCCGCAGGTGCTCGGTGAAGTCCTGCAGGTCCTCGGCGACGAGCGGGCCTTCGTATTCCAGGCTCGTCATCCGCGCGCCGGACAGCAGCGTGGGCGCGGTGCCATCCATGTAGGGACCCCAGGTCGCGTCGAAGTCCCCCCACGGCGGAGGCCAGGGCGTGCGCAGGAAGATGCTGGGCAGCGTGATGCGGTGCTCCAGCGCCAGCTGCTGGTAGCGCGTGAGCAGGGGTTGCAGCTCGTCGGAGGAACAGTCGTCCCGGCCCATGTGCGCGCGGCACAGCTGCACCGGCGACAGCAGGAACGCGGTGGACAGCGAGGACGTGCCCGGCATCACCGCGTCCACCACCGTCAGCCTCGCCGTCACCTGCCGCTGGAAGCCTCCGTCCGCCTCCACCGTCACCGTGCCCACGTAGTCGCCGGGCGGCGCGTCCTGCGGCACGTGCACGTCCACCCAGAGGGCGCGAGCCTCGTTCGCGGGCACGTCGAAGGGAAAGGCATTGCGCGTCTCCCGGGCGACCTCGTCCGTGTCAGGCACCAGCCCGTCCGGCCATCGCCCCGTCGCCTGCCCCTGCACGGACGCCTGCCGCACCGTGAGGTAGGTCTGCCGGTACAGCGTCACGTCCGGCGCCGTGATCACCCCTGGCCCTTCCAGCGCGGGCAGGCGGGCGCGCACGCCCCGCAGGCCGACTTCAGCGCCGTGCAGTGCCACCTGGAAGGAGGCGAACTCGTTGCGCGCGGCGGTGAGCCGCACCTCGGTGTTGCTCCCGGGGACGGTGTCGTCGGGACGGACCTTCACCATCGCCCCCTCGCCCCACACCGCGGGGCCGGCCGCGAACACCGGCAAGGCCATGGACAATGACAACAACAACCCCAGGCCGCACTGTCGAATACCCAGCATGGGAAATGAATGGGCACGGACAGTGAACAGCTCCACCCGTCCCGGTTGATCAATTACCCAGGCCCACCAGCCCCCAGCGGCTTGTCTGGTGAAGGATGGCGCCATGCCCCAACGGGAGGGGCGGGCTGCATGAGCCCGCCGGCGGCCCGCACCCACGCCTGGCGCCAACGGCCCATCACCGCGACAGCGGAGGATTGAAGTCCTCCCGTACGGGGATGCTTGCCGCGTGCAACGAATGGGGTTGGCTGAGGGGATGACCGTCTGGGCTTGGGCACGCCGGTAGTAGGGTGCGCCGCTCGAATGACGGCGCGAAGCCTGGGGAGAGCTCCGGTGGCTGGCAGTGAATGGCGGGTGCGGGTCCTGGGGCTGGCGCGGCTGTGCGGCCCCGACGGTCAACAGGTGCGGTTGGAGCGGCGCACCGCGGCGCTGCTGGCGTGGCTGTCATTGCAGGGCCCCTCGCCCAAGTTCCCACTCGCGGCCCTGCTGTGGCCGGATTCGCCGCCCACGACGGTGCGCAGCAACCTGCGGCAGCTGCTGCGCCGCCTGCGGCTGGCCACGGGGGACGAGGCCCTGGTGGAAGGCGACACCGAACGGCTGGCCTTGGTCTCGCCTTCGGCCGTGGACGCCGCGTGCCTCAAGGCCGCCGCCGGAGCCCGCGCCCCCGCGGAGGCGCTGGAGGCCGTCGGGGCCGAAGGCAGCACGCTGCTGGCGGGCTTCGACTTCGACGACTGCCCGGAGCTGGCGCGCTGGCTGGACGGCGCCCGCGCGGGCGTCGACGGCTGGGTGCGTGAGGCGCGCGAGGCCCGCATCGCCTGGCTCACCGCCTCGGGGGATTGGACCGCCGCGCTGGGGCTCGCGCAGGCGTGGGCGCGGCAGGAGCCCGAATCCGAGCAGGCGGGCCGCCACCTCATCCGCCTGCACTACCTCCAGGGCGACCGGGGCGCCGCGCTCGCGGCCTTCGAACACCTGCGCGGCGTGCTGGACCGGGAGCTGGGCGTCACCCCCATGCCGGAGACGCTCGCGCTGGTGCGGGAGGTGGAGAGGGCCACGCCTCGCCCTCCCTCCCCGCCGGGCACGCGCTCCGCGTTGCCGCTGTCCGTGCTGCGCCCGCCAGTGCTCGTGGGCCGGGAGGCCGCGTGGCGGCAGCTGGAGGCCGGCTGGGAGGCGGGCCAGCTGCTGTTCATCTCCGGCGAGCCCGGCAGCGGCAAGACGCGGCTCGCGGAGGAGTTCGCGGCCACGCAGGGCCGCTGGGGACGCATCGAGGCGCGGGCAGGGGACCGGGACGTGCCGTTCGCCTCCCAGGCGCGCGCCTTCCGCACGCAGCTGCGGCGCTGGCCGGACGTGAAGCTGCCGGACTGGGTCCGCACGGAGCTGTCGCGCATCCTCCCGGAGCTGGGAGAGCCGCGGCTGCTGCCGCCCCTGTCCTCCGAGGCCGGCATGCTGCGCTTCTACGACGCCATCGTCGCGGCGCTCCACCTGCTCCACGAACACGAGGACATCAGCGTCGCGGACGACGTGCAGTACTGGGACACGGCCAGCGCCAGGGCCTTCACCTTCGCGTTCTCCCGGCTGGCGGACGCCGCCCCCCGGGGCGCCCGGAGCCTTCGCTTCATCGACTGCTACCGCCGGGGAGAGCTGTCGCCCGACGCGCGGATGCACGTGACAGGGCTCGTCGAGGCGGGTCTGGCGCGCATCGTGGAAGTGGACGCGCTGACGGACGAGGACGTGAGGCGCATGGTGGCGGGCATGGGGCTGGGGGGCGCGGAGGCGCACGTGGAGGCCCTGGCCCGCTACACGGGCGGCAACCCGCTGTACGTGGTGGAGACCCTGAAGCACCTGCTGGAGACGGACTCGCTGCAGCGGGAATGGCCCCAGCGGCTGCCGCCCCCGGGACGCGTGGGCCCCCTCATCCAGCGGCGGCTGGAGCGGCTGTCACCGCTGGCGCTCCAGTGCGCGCGGCTGGCGGCGCTGGCGGGGGCCTTCTTCCGGACCTCGCTCGTGCCCGGGGTGCTCCAGGTGAAGCCGGCGGACGCGCACGAGGCGCTCGCGGAGCTGGAGGCCGCCCAGGTCCTGATGGGCGAGCGCTTCAGCCACGACCTGGTGATGGAGGCGGTGCGGGCCGGGATGGGGCCCGGCGAGGACCGCGTGCTGCACGCCCGGCTCGCCACGGTGCTGGAGGAGGACGGCGCCCCCTCCATCCTCCTGGCGCACCACTGGCTGGAGGCCGGGTGGACCGAGCGCGCGCTGCCGCACCTGCTGACGTCCGCGCGCTCCGACGAACAGGTGCTGCCGCCCGAGCTGGCGGCGGAGCACTACGCGCGGGCCGCGGCCCTGATGCAGTCCCTGGGACAGCACGAGGACGCCGTGCGGGCGCGGGCCGCGGAGGCCCGGTGCCGGCTCCAGTCCGCGTCGGCGGGAGTCCTCACCCCTGGGCCATCAGGAGGCCCAGACGCTCGCGGTAGCCCCGGCTGAGCTTCAGCGTGGTGCGGTCGCGCAGGATGACCTGGTACTCGCCATGGAGCAGCGGGCGCAGCTCCTGGACCCGCTGGAGGTTGACGAGCGTGGAGCGGTGGATGCGGACGAAGCGCTCTGGATCCAACCGGGCCTCCAGCTCCCGCAGCGGCTGACGCAGCAGGTGGCCGCGCCCGCCCACGTGCACCTGGACGTAGTTGTCCTCCGCCGCCATCCAGTCCACGTCGTCCACGGAGAGCAGCGTCACCCGGCCCACCTCGCGGATGGCCAGCCGGTCCAGGTAGCGCGGCGCACGGGACGGCTCCGGGCGCGCCTTCACCAGGCCCGCGAGCTGGAGGACGAGGTGCTGGATGCGCTCCCGGCGCACGTGCTCCTTCGCGCGGCCCAGCACCTGGACGAAGCGCTGTGGCACCAGGGGCTTGAGGAGGTAGTCCAGCGCGCCGGCCTCGAAGGCGCGCAGCGCGTGCTCCTCCCGCGCGTCCATGAAGACCACGGCCTGGGCGCAGCCGCTCCCCGCTTCGTGGAGCACCTGGAAGCCGTCCATGTCCGCCAGGGCCGCATCCAGGAAGAGGATGTCCACGGGCTCGCGCCGCAGGGCCTCCACGGCGGCGCCTCCCGTGGCGTGGACCGCCGTGACGCGCACGTCGGCATCGGCCTCCAGGAGCGGCCACACGTGCCGCTGGGCCTCGGACTCACCGTCCACCACTCCTACGCGGATGGGCATCGACTCGAACAACGCTTCTTGAAAGACCATCCTCTTCCTCCCTGGCTCCAATGCCAGCTCACCCCCGGTCCGGGCCGTTTCGTGTCATGCAGGGAGCGCGTGACGGCGGCGTGACGGCTGTCTGGACCCAGGGCCGCCAGGGGCATGGGTGGCGGATTACCCAGACATCCCGCGCCCCATCGTTCCCGCGTGCAATGGGGTGGGTGCGGCGCGTGGGCTATGACGGCGCCATGTCCAAAGCCCTGGTTGTCTCCTTGTTCGCGCTGCTCTCGTTGGTTGGCTGTACCCACCAGGTGCGGCCGAGCCCCGCGCCCATGTCCACCGCGGGGAAGCCGCTGGCGCTGCGCGCGCGCTACTTCATCTCCCCCGAGCAGAAGGCGCGCATCGACTCGGACAGCTACTTCGTCCTGGGCGCCGGGCACACCTGGAACATCACCATTGGCGAAGCGCTCACGCGCAGCTTCCCGCAGATGATGGGCACCGTCTTCCAGTCCGTGCAGGAGGCTTCCAGCCCCGACGACCTGGGTGACGCGGACGTGCTCATCGTCCCGGAGATCCAGTACTTCGACGTCAACGGCGGCGGCTTCGTGTCGCAGCTGAAGCTGACGGTGCGCTCCCGGGGGAGCCAGGACGCCGTCCAGGTGAGTGACTTGATCGAAGGGGAGTCCCAGAAGAGCAAGGCGGCCACCGCGTGGATGGGCGGGGCGCTCGCGGGAGAGGAGGCCCTGCGCCAGTCCGCGGAGTTCGCCTTCGAGGACGTGATGCCCAAGGTCGCCACCCGCCTGCGGGAGGTCTTCGCCAAGACGCAGGCGAAGGCGTCCGCGGGCGTGCTCTGACGGCCGTCACGGCAGGGCAGGGCCCCGGCGCTCAGGCGCAGTAGTACGTCGGGGCCAGCTCCAGCACGCGCTGCTCCGCGACGGGGGAGAGCGCGCGCAGGCGGGAGAGGAAGAGGGGCGCCTTCATCCCCATTCCAATGAAGCCCCAGACGTACGAACGCTCCTGGGACTCGGACAGCTGCTGGCGTTCCGCGGGCGTGAAGGTGCGCCCCACCGCCTTCTCCAGCGTCTGGAGGTCCAACGCGAGCTGGGCGTTCAGCGTCCCCCGCAGCGCCTGGAGCAGCTCCGCGTACTCGGTCAGGGCCGCGTCCAGGGTGTCGGGCGCCCTGGCGAGGATCTTCTGGGCCTCCAGGAAGTCCAGCCGCGTGTGCTGCGCCTCCTCCAGCCAGTGGTGCTTGAGCAGGTCGCAGAACAGCGGATCCAACGTCTCGTCCTGGTTCCCGCGCACCGTCTCCAGGTAGTGCTGCTGCGTCATCAGCTCCATGTGGAGGTTGAAGATGAGCACTCCCAGGTTCGACTTCGCCATGATGGCCCGGGCCACCTCCACCTGGTTGTCGAGCAGGGCCGGGGCGACCTTGAACCCCTTCGCGAACGCGTCGGTGAAGCGCGCGAAGAGCTGCTGGTGCTTCAGCTCCTCCTCCGTGAAGCGCAGCAGCGCGCGCATGTGCGTGGCGTTCCCGTGCAGCTCCAGGCCGGCGCGCTGGGCGGCCAGCGCGACGGCGTACTCCTCCAGGAACAGGAACAGGTGGGCGTAGCTGTTGGAGCGGATGTGATTCAACATCAGCCGCTCCTCCGCGCTCAGGAAGGGAATGGCCTCCGTGCCTGTCAGCGCATCCGAGAGGAACCGGCGGCTGAAGTCGAGCACGGTGTCCTTGGGCAACAGCTCATCCAGACGCCAGGACACCCGTTCGGAACTCTGGATACAGGACTGGTACTCCGGCGTTTGATTGAGCATTCATCAATCAAACAGAGGTTTCCGGCTGCCAGTCAATGCCGGGAGCGCGTGCCGCAGGTCGAGCAATCAAAGGCACAGCTGTCGTAGGTCTTGCCCGTGCCGCACGACTCGGTGACCTGGCAGACGCCATCCCCGCAGCTGTAGATGTCCTGGGGACGCAGCTGGGTGGTGATGGGCTGATAGGAGACGCCGTTGATGGCACAGCGCTCCCAGAAGGAGTGCGTCGCATCGCGGGTGCAGACGCTCGCGCACGTGCCCACGTGCTGGAGCGGGGCGCACCCCGTGTCCTCACCGGTCCCCTTGGCGGAGAGCGCGCAGCCCCGGGTGGTGCTCTCATCCTTCTTCAGGGTCCGGTCGCTGCCGACGTAGATGCCCTCGCCGGTGAACAGGTTGCCGAAGAAGCAGGCCTCCTTCTCCGGGTAGTCCGCGGCCTCGCTGGACGTCACCGGGATGGCGGCCCCCGTGGAGTCGCGGCCCCGGACCGAGATGGGGACGGAGACGCCCAGCTTGTTGACGTGCGCCGCGAGGCACGCGGAGAGCCGTTGCTGCTCCGCCACGGTGGCGGCGGCGCCCTGCGCCCAGGCGGTGGCCAGCCCCAGGCGGCCCGGCCAGGTATAGGTGACGCCCGTGGTGGGGTTGGTCCAGACGCGCGTCTGGCCGGCGGGCAGGGCGCACGCGACGACGTACTTCATCACCATGTCGGAGTAGCTGACGGACGCGTTGCCATTGAACCAGGCCGTGAATGAGGTCGCCGCCAGCCCGTTGGTGGAGAGCCCATTCGTGGACAGGCCATTCGTGGACAGCCCATTGGTGGACAAGCCATTCGTGGAGAGCCCATTGGTGGACAGGCCGTTGGCCACGATGACCTCTTGTGGGAGTTCGCCCCATTCCGGGGGCGTCGACGCGTCCGGTTCGCTCCCGGCGCAACCCGCCGCGCCCAGAAGCAGCCCCAGGCATACGCACGCCACGGCACGGCCCATGCTCGACGTCTGTGTCTTCATGTGAATCCCCCCCACAGGGAATTGCGACGACTGCGAAGCCTAACGAGCGTGGCTCCCGCAAGCCTTTACCCTGACGTGAGGGGTTGAACCGACCTGGACAGGTCTATCCGGCCAGGAGCGCAAAACCCGCAACAAGCCAACACATGGCCAGGCGTCACTTCAACGCTAACGCGGTGCGTATTGAGCGCCCCGGCGGGAGCGTGACGTGGGGGCCGGAACAAGCACGCTGCCTTGCGACGAGCGCCTTCACGTCAAGCTCCTGCTGGAACCTCATGGGACGGCCCCTCTGTGGGGGCTACTCGAGCAGCTCTCCGCGCTCCGCCTTCGCGACGAGCGACGCGGGCGGCAGGAAGTGCTTCCCGTAGCGCTCCGCGAGCTGGCGCGCGCGGGTGACGAAGCCGCGCGGCCCCGTGCCGGACGGGCCCTCGTAGCCGTTGATGTACTGCACGACGCCGCCGGTCCAGGGCGGGAAGCCGATGCCCAGGATGGAGCCCACGTTCGCGTCCGCGACCGAGCGCAGGACGCCCTCGTCGAAGCAGCGCACCGTGTCGATGGCCTCCGCGAAGAGCATCCGCTCCTTCATGTCCTCGAAGGGGATGGTGTGGCCCGGCTTCGTGTAGTGCTTCGTGAGCCCTTCCCAGAGGCCCGTGCGCTTGCCGTCCGCGTAGTCGTAGAACCCGCCGCCCGTGGAGCGGCCCTTGCGCCCGTGCTGCTCAACCATCGCGTCCATCACCGCGTAGCTGCCGTGTTCCTGCCACGGCTGGCCCGCGGCCTCCACGGCCGCCTTCGTCTCCTGGCGGATCTTCCGGGGCAGCGTCAGCGTGAGCTCGTCCACCAGCTGGAGCGGGGCGGCGGGGTAGCCCGCCTGGAGGCCCGCCTGCTCGATGGACGCGGGCGCGATGCCCTCGCCCACCATGGCGATGGCCTCGTTGAGGAAGGTGCCAATCACGCGGCTGGTGAAGAAGCCCCGACTGTCATTGACGACGATGGGCGTCTTGCCAATCTGCACCGCGATGTCGATGGCCTTCGCCAGCGTCGCGTCGCTCGTCTGCTTGCCGGCGATGAGCTCCAGCAGCGGCATCTTGTCCACGGGGGAGAAGAAGTGCATGCCCACGAAGTCCGGCGGCCGGGACACGCCCTCCGCGAGCAGGGTGATGGGCAGGGTGGAGGTGTTGGACCCCAGCACCGCGTCCTGCGCCACCACGCCCTGAATCTCCTGGAAGACCTTGTGCTTGAGCTTCACGTCCTCGAAGACGGCCTCGATGACCAGGTCGCAGCCCGCGAGCGCGGCCGGGTCCTCCGCGGGGGTGATGCGCGCGAGGAGCGCGTCGCCCTTCTCCTTCGTGGTGGAGCCCTTGGCGACGGCCTTCTCCACCAGCTTGACGGAGTAGCCCTTGCCCTTCTCCGCGGCCGCGAGGCTCACGTCCTTGAGCACCACGTCGATGCCGGCCTTGGCGCACACGTAGGCGATGCCCGCGCCCATCATCCCGGCGCCCAGCACGCCCACCTTCTTCGCGGTGTGCTGCGGGTAGCCCTTGGGGCGGCCGCCGCCGGAGTTGATGTGCTGCATGTCGAAGAAGAACGCCTGCATCATGTTCTTCGCGACCTGGCCGACGACCAGCTCCGTGAAGTAGCGCGACTCGATGGTGAACGCCGTGTCCACGTCCACCTGCGTGCTCTCCACCGCCACCGCCATGATGGCGCGCGGCGCGGGCATGTTCGCGCCCTTGAGCTGCTTGCGCAGGTTGGCGGGGAACGCGGGCAGGTTGGCCGCGAACGCCGGGTGGGACGGCGTGCCGCCGGGAATCTTGTAGCCCTTCTGGTCCCACGGCTGCTGCGCCGTCGGGTTCGCCTTCACCCACGCCTTCGCCGCGGGCAGGAGCGCGTCCACGGACGGCACCACCTCATGCACCAGCCCCAGGTCCTTCGCCTCCTGGGGACGGTAGCGCTGGCCCTGGAGCAGCACCTTCATCAGGGCGTCGGTGATGCCCAGCATGCGCACGGTGCGCACCACGCCGCCGCCACCGGGCAGCAGGCCCAGCGTCACCTCCGGCAGGCCCACCTGCGCGCCCTTCACGTCCGCGATGATGCGGCGGTGGCAGGCGAGGGCGATCTCCAGCCCGCCGCCCAGCGCCGCGCCGTTGATGGCCGCGACCACGGGCTTGCCCAGCGTCTCCAGCGTGCGCAGCTGCGCCTTGATCTCCTGGCCCAGCTCGAAGACCTGCTTCGCCTCGTCCTTCTTCACGCGGCGCAGGTCGTTCAGGTCGCCGCCCGCGAAGAAGGTCTTCTTCGCGGAGGTGATGATGACGCCGGTGACGGTGGCCTTCTCCTTCACCAGCCGGTCCACGGCCGCGCGCATGGACTTCACGTACGCGGCGTTCATCGTGTTGGCGGACTGGGAGGGGTCGTCCAGCGTCAAGACGACGATGCCGTCCGCGTCCTGTTCCCAGCGCAGGGTGTTCTGTTCGCTCATGGCTTTGCTCGGAGGTCTTTGAAAGGAGGGGGAGGGTTCAGACGCGCTCGACGAGGGTGGCCACGCCCATGCCGCCGCCGACGCACAGGGTGACGACCGCGCGGCGCGCCTTGCGCCGCTCCAGCTCGTCCACCACGGTTCCAAGGATCATGGCGCCGGTGGCGCCCAGCGGGTGGCCCATGGCGATGGCGCCGCCGTTGACGTTGAGCTTCTCGTCCGGGATGCCCAGGTCCTTCTGGTACTTGAGGACCACGGAGGCGAAGGCCTCGTTGAGCTCGAAGAGGTCGATGTCCTTCACCGACAGGCCCGCGATGTCCAGCAGCTTGCGGGTGGCCGGCAGCGGCCCCGTCAGCATGATGGTGGGCTCCGCGCCGGAGGTGGCCACGGCGGCGATGCGCGCGCGCGGCGTGAGGCCCAGCTTCCGACCCACCTGCTCGGAGCCCACCAGCACCAGCGCCGCGCCGTCCACGATGCCGGAGGAGTTGCCCGGCGTGTGCACATGGTTGATGCGCTCCACCGCGTGGTACTTCTGGAGCGCCACCGCGTCGAAGCCGCCCATCTCGCCCATGGTCGTGAAGGACGCGTTGAGCTGGCCCAGCGAGGCGACGGTGGAGTCCGGGCGCATGTGCTCGTCGCGGTCCAGGACGACCAGGCCGTTCTGGTCCACGACGGGGACGACGGACTTCTGGAAGTAGCCGTGGGCCCAGGCCTTCGCGGCCAGCTCCTGGGAGCGCACCGCGTAGCGGTCCACGTCCTCGCGGGTGAAGCCCTCCATGGTGGCGATGAGGTCCGCGGAGATGCCCTGAGGCACGAAGTAGGTGTCGTAGTTGGTGGCGGGGTCCATGGCCCACGCGCCGCCGTCGGAGCCCATGGGGACGCGGGACATGCTCTCCACGCCGCCCGCGATGACCAGGTGCTCCCAGCCGGAGCGCACCTGCTGCGCGGCCAGGTTCACCGCCGTCAGGCCGGAGGCGCAGAAGCGGTTGAGCTGCACGCCGCCCGTCGTCTCCTGCAGGCCGGCCGCCAGCACCAGCGTGCGGGCGATGTCCGCGCCCTGGTCGCCCACGGGGGACACGACGCCCAGCACCACGTCGTCGATGTACTTCGGGTCCAGGGTCGGGTGGCGCTGCTTGAGCGCGTCCACCAGACCGACGAGCAGCGACACGGGCTTGGTGCCGTGCAGGGCGCCCTTCTTGCCCTTGCCGCGAGGGGTACGGACCGCGTCGAAGATGAATGCTTCCTGGCTCACGGGGAGCCTCCTTGTGAGAAGGGGAGGACGCTACAGGGACCGGGCGTCGGGTTCCTTCATATCGCCGTCCCCGCCGGACCGCTGGAGGCACCGGTCCACTCCGAGACAAGCCGGGTCGGACACCCAGTGCTTCGCCAGGGCCGCCGGATTCCAGCCGCCCGGGAGTGGGCTCACGGCTGCGGGTTGGACGCTTCCGCGTACAGCACGAACCCATCCACGGGCATGGGAGCATGCGGGACGAGCGTCTCCACGAGGAAGCGGTTGTCGCAGTGCCTGGCGTTCGGTCCGCCAAACACAGTCTTGATGGCCGGCTCCGCGCACTGGATGAAGGCCACGTTGAGCCATGTCCCCATGCGGGATGAGCCTGCCATTCGAGGCGATGACGGTCCACGCTCGCATCGCGCCCCCTCCGACCGGATGAGGTAAAGGACGGACCATGCCGAAGAAGAAGGCGTCCCCGTCTCCCGCACGCGACCTGCCGTTCGAAATCCTCACCTGGTCCCAGGTTCGCGACGAGGTGAAGGCCCCTGGCAATCGCGAGGATGACACGGACCGCGTGCTCGTCCTCACCGGGAATGTCGTCATGCCCTACGACCTGGGGCTGGACTTCCGCCAGGGAATCTTCGCGCAGGACGACGAGGATGAGCCTCCGTTCACCGGTCTCATCGTGCGAGGCGACCTCACCGTCGAGGGCTGCGTGCTCAACTGGGAGAACGACTTCGGGCCGTTCCTCCAGGTGCACGGCAACCTCGTCGCGAAGCGCATCGCCATCGGTGGTGCTCGGCTCCATGTCGCCGGCGACTTGACGACTGAAGACCTGGTGGCGGTCTACAACCACGGCAGCGTCTCCGTGGGCGGCAACCTCAAGGCCCGCACGATTGCCTCGCATTACGCCTTCAATGTCGCGGGCTCCGTCGACGCGCACCGCTACCTGGGCCAGGACGCGAAGGTGTTCGCGGTGGCCGGCGGGGTGGAGGACACGCGCAATCTCTACGAAGCGAAGGGCGTCTTCGTCCCGGCGGTGGAGAGGGACGGCCGCGTCTCGCTGGAGAAGGCGCGGGCCCTGCTGGCGGCGGGCAAGCCCATCGCCCGAGACGTGTTCACCAGCGTCCGGGAGGCGTTCCGCCAGTTCGTCGCGAAGAAGCTCGCGGAGCCCGACAAGGTCAAGAGCCTGACGCTGGAGAACAAAGGGCTCACGTCCCTGCCGGAGGAGCTCTTCCTGTTCCGCAAGCTGGAGAAGCTCAACCTCCGCCACAACAGCCTCCGCACGCTTCCAGAGGAGCTGGGACAGCTCACGGAGCTTCGCGAGCTGGACCTGCGGGGCAATGGCCTGTTGGCACTGCCCGAGTCCATTGGCGAGCTCAAGAAGCTGCGGGTCCTGGACCTGGAGTCCAACTGCCTCTGGCGGCTGGCAGAATCGCTCGCCGGATGCGTCGAGCTGCGGCGGGTGAATCTGGTCAACAACCCCCATGCCTACGTCCAGCGGGCCTTCGGGATCTGGCGGCAGGTAAGGCTCATGTTCGACTTCCCGGAGGTCCTCACGCGGCTGCCGAAGCTGGAGGTGCTCACCTTCGAGGGAACGCCGCTGCGCACGCTGCCGACGCGGCGCTTCGACAGCACGGCCTTGAGCAAGGCCACGGTCCTCAGGTCGCTGGTGACGCACGTGGATCCGGAGCTGCACGCCCAGCTCCAGGTGGACGTGGGGCATGCCGAGGAGAACGCGGCGGCCTATATCGGGTACTGGTTCCGTCCGGAGGCCGTGCCCCAGGACTCCTTCTACGACGCGAAGACGGACCGGTATGACTTCGCGGAGGTCCTCGCGCTGCTGGCGCTGCTCCTGCGCATCAACCTCCCTACGGCGGCGCCCCATGACGCGGCGCTGGAGAAGTTCCGGGCGCAGAGCCAGCACCTTGCCTGGCACCTGGACTGGAACGGCGAAAAGCCCCGGCACGTCCACGCGCTCTTCAGGGCGCTGCGCGACGCGCTGGGACCGCTGGGCGAGCCGTATCCCGGCAACGCGCTCATCGCGGGGTTGCGTGACATCTTCGCGGCCCACGCCGGCTGAGCTGGGCGCGGGACTGCGGTGCGGGGCCTACTGGCAGAACCAGCCGTTCTGCACCCAGCCCCACTTGTTCACGTGGCCATAGGCGAAGCCGTAGGCCCACTCGCCGCTGGGCGAGTACTTCGTCACCTCCATCGTCTGCCTCGCGTACAGCGTGCCGATGAAGATGCCCGCGGGCGCGTCGCGGACGTACAGGTCCTGCGCGCACACCGTCAGCCGCGAACTGGCCCACGCCGGCTTCACCTGGAAGGCCTGCCACGCGCCCACCGCGCAAAGCGCGACCAGGGCCGCGCGCACGAGCTTCGTCTGGAGCGTCGTCATTTCCGTCCTCGTTCCGGGCATGGATTCAGAAGCAGCCCGCGATGGGGTTGTTGGGGCCCACGCACCGGGTCATGCAGGAGCGCAGCAGGTAGCCCCAGTCATCCGGGCCGTAGTCCAGGATGACGGCCCACGACGCCGTGCCCGCGTCCTGCCGGATGCCGACCTTGTCGCCGTAGCCGAGCACGCGGATCGGATCCCTCGGCCCCGACGTCGTCGAGTAGTTGCCGTACATCGTCGCGCTCTGACAGGTGACGATGGCGTGGTCCGTGTAGACCTGCTGCGTGACGCTGCCACGGCCCTCGTCCGGGGAGCGCTCCTCCGGCGCTTCCGGTCCACAGCCGGGCACGACAGCCAGCAGCCCTGAAACTCCCAACACGACGGCGCTTCGCTTGAGGTTCATGCCAGAGCTGTATGGCCTCCTGGGAAAGCCGTCAATACGTGGCTGTCACGTTCCTGTCTGGACTGATGACTTGAGACATCAGGTGATGAATCGCGTCATCGGGCCACGCGCCGCGTCGCGGGGGGCTCGTGCTGCAAGTGACTGATTTCATGGAAGGGCTCCGGGGCCTGGGGGCTGGCATGTGCCGTGCTCTTGGGTCCCGGCATGTCCATCTCCTCCCTGAACCGCGCGTCCGTCTCCCAGCCCCTCTCGAGCCCCGCCGCCGCTCCGGCGCAGGGCGTGGCGGGCACCCAGGCGCAGCAGCCCCGCAACGACCTGCGGCGCATGTTCATGACGGACTCCTTCGAGCAGGGGCCGGGCCGGGTGGGCGGTGCCTCCGGTGACTTCGAGAAGCAGCTGGCGCAGGTGATGGGCCAGCTCTCGCAGTTGGTGAAGGCGATGGAGGTGCCGTCCCTGGGTGACCTGGGCGATGACGCGCAGGTCGCCGCTCCCATGGTCGGCGGTGCGGAGGGCGCGGCCCCTACCGCGAGCGCGGCGGCTCCGGCGCACCCCACGTACAACAGCGACGCGGGCCCCGGCTTCGGCCCTCCGTCCGCCGGCTCCACCGAGCCCGCGCCCGCGAACGCGCCGTGGCTGGCCAAGAACAACGTCGGGTCGCCCTACAACAGCAACATGCAGCTCATCGACCCGGGCCAGAAGGACCAGTTCAAGTACACGAACACGTTCACCAACAAGACGAACGCGCCGCAGACCATCACCCTCTGGAACAAGACGGGTGAGAACGGCAACCCGAACGACGGGCAGAACTTCGACAAGAGCACGCCGAAGACGTTCACGCTCCAGCCCGGCCAGTCGCAGGTGGTGGCGTTCGACAGCAACAGCAGCGTGGCGTGGGCCGCGTCGAAGGACGGCTCGGCGAAGCCCGGCGCGAACTCCGGTCAGACCTGGGGCGAGGCCACGTTCGCGAACTCCGGCACCGGCTGGAGCGGCTTCGACACCAGCCAGATTGCCCCCGCGGGCCACAACGGCAGGATGTCCATCACCAACGAGGCGACCGGCAAGACCGTGACGGAGGCCAACGCCTGGCAGACGGAGAAGGACGACCCCGCCCTCCATGACGTCGGCGTCCCCGCCGGTCCGCTGAACCTGAGCACCGTGCTCAGCTGAGCCTCAGTGGGCCGGGGGTGAGTCCAGGCCGAGCGCCGCCTTGCACATCTTCGTGTACAGGTCCCGGAAGAGGTTGTCCGGGTCCGTGCGCTGCTTCACGGCCTGGTACGTGTCCTTGTTCCAGAGGCTCCAGAACGTCGCCTCGTCGTAGTAGTTGTATGAGATGAGCGTCTTGGTGCCGTTGACGCGCTGGAGCTCGTCCTCCAGCTCCTTGTAGATGTTGCGGCCCGGCGGCTGCGGCATGCCGTACACGGCGAGGTCCAGGAACAGCGGGTCCTTCATGCCGGACCACCACTGGGGCGTCAGCCATTCGTAGTCGCGCGTCCGCCGGAAGGGCACGCACCAGACGGGGTAGTGCTTCATCTCGCGGTGGTACCAGTCCATGAACTCGGCCGTGCGCGAGAAGGGGACGAACACGTCCACGATGACCGGCGGGTCCTTCTTCGGCAGCAGCTGCGTGAAGCGATTGGCGGTCCTCAGCACGCTGTCGGAGTGGATGAGCTTCCCGAAGAGCGCTCGCGCCAGAAGGTTCTTCGGTTTGACGTGCGTGACGCCGCGGTTGTAGCGGAAGAGATAGTCGTACGTCGGGAGGTAGTCCTCGGCGCGGCGCGGGATGCTCTCGCAGTACGCGGTGAGCCAGTCGTAGCGGTGCACGTACGGCGCCTTGTCCACGAAGTGGCCCACGCACAGCACGTGCTTCGTGGGGGAGAAGATCTGCCCGTCCAGGTAGTCCGCTCCCTGATTCTGGAAGTGGTGCCAGATGCCCTGCTGGAAGGACTCCAGGGACGTGTGCGTCTCGTTCGTCACCCGCACGTAGGGCGCGCAGCGCACGAGCTTGAAGCGCAGCTTGGACAGGATGCCCAGCGTCCCGAACGAGCCGTGCATCATCTCGAAGAGGAGCGGATCCTCGTGGGGGGAGCAGCGCAGCACCTCGCCCTTCGCGGTGATGACCTCGTACTCCAGACAGGTGTCGTGGAAGCCGCCCTGGCGGAAGGACATGGACTCGATGGAGCACCCCGCGATGGCGCCCCCGAGCGTGATGGTCTTGTGCTCCGGCACGATGTACGGAATGAGCCCGTGGGGCAGCGTCGCGCGCACCACCTCGTCGAAGGTGACGGCGGGCTCCGCCGTGCAGGTCATCCCCACCGTGTCGATGTCGAGGATCTGATCCAGGTCGCTCAGGTCCACCTTCTCATCGCGGCGTCGCGAGTCGAACCGCTTGGGGACGCTGTGGGGCGGGGACTTCTTCTTGAAGGACGCGGGCCCCTTTCCCTTCCGCTGCCGCAGCTGCCGGGCGATGGCCTCCACCTTCGCTTCGTGAAGGGCTGCTGCTCGTGAAGGGACCTCCACTCGGGGCCCCCCTGTGACCGACTCCGTGAGCATCCGTCTCCTCCGTTGAGGGAAGGTGCGGAATGTTCCGCCGAGGGGTGAGTCCTCTGCGGTCGGAGCGGGGCCCGCCTGGGCGTCTGCCCCACTGCCGTGCCCGGCCGTCGCAACAAATTTAAGGCATTTACGAGAATTCCGTTCTTTTTGGCTCGGCTTGCTCGTGCAGGTCGCTTCCTGAACGGACCCCTCCTGATGCCTTCGTTTCCTCCCTTGAAATCCTTGCCCCTGCTGCTGGCGGTGGCGTGCGGCGACGTACCTTCGTCCGATGCGGACGCCCTCTCCACCGTGGACAGCGCCCTGGAGGCGCCGGTGACGGTGTCGTTCCAGGAGCAGGTCTCGCCGTCGGCCGCGTACACCGGCGCGTCGGACACCACGCTGTCGGAGAACAGCCCCACCCTCAACCTGGGAACGGACGGGTTGATCCGCCTGGACCGTGACTACCCCACGGGTTCCGGAAAGACGTCGAATGGCCTGCTGCGCTTCGACGTGAGCGCCATCCCCGCGAACGCGACGGTGCAGGCCGTCCGGTTGACCTTCAACGTGCGCAACTCCACCACGGGAGAGGGGTACTTCGTCTACGCCGCGGGCCGTGCGTGGACGGAAGGGCAGGCCACCTGGACGCTCGCGGCCACCGGCTCACCGTGGAGCGGCGCGGGCGCGAGCGGCTCGGCGGACCGGGGCTCCACCTCCTTCGCCACGCTGCTGCCGGGGGCCACGGGCAGCTACGGCGTGGACCTCAACGCGGCGGGCATCTCCGCCGTGCAGGGCTGGGTCGCGAACGCGGGCACGAACCAGGGCTTCGTGCTGGACGCGCCCACCAACCTGGACGGGCTGGAGCTGGACTCGTCGGAGGCCGCGACGCTCGCGAACCGCCCGAAGCTGACCGTGACCTACGCGCTGCCGGACGGCCAGGGCCCGGCGGGCAACCCGGGCCTCTCCGGCCTGGACAACACGGGCGCGACGATCCCGGACACGAACTACGCCATCCCCACGGGCGCCATCTTCCTCGCGACGAACGGCAATGACAGCAACGCGGGCACGCAGGCGGCCCCGGTGGCCACGCTCAACCGCGCCGTCGCGCTGGTGCCTTCCGCTGGGACCATCGTCGTGCGCGGTGGCACGTACCGCGACTGGCTCAACAACGGCGCGGGCAACTACCGGGTCGCGACGAAGCCCATGACGATCCAGGCCTACCCTCACGAACAGGTCTGGTTCGACGGCACGGACGTCAAGCCCGCCTCGGCGTGGACCGCGGACGGCGCGGGCCACTGGTTCATGGACTGGAGCACGCCCAGCTTCTGCAACGGCGGCTACTACCAGTACAAGTACGACGCCCAGCCGACGACGAACACCGGACCGTGCAGCCACTTCGACATGTATGGCGACCCGGCGAACCCCGCCGCGGGCGACCCGCAGATGGTCTTCATCGACGGGGCCTACGTGCACGAGGTGAAGACGCTCGCGGAGGCCACCCCGGGCAACTTCTTCTATGACTGGACGAACCGCCGCCTCTACATCGCGACGAACCCCACGGGCCACACGGTGGAGGTCGCCGCGCGCCCCGTGGCCCTGGTGCTGGGCTCCACCGGCTACGCGCTGAAGGGCCTGGGCTTCCGGCGGTACGCGACGAACGAGTACAGCGGCACCACGAGCGCGGCCGTGTACATCGGCGCGACGAACTCGCTGGTGGAGAACTGCGTCTTCACGCGGATGGCGGCGGGCTCGCTGAGCATCAAGCCCCAGGGCGGCGTGGTGCGCCGCTCCGTCTTCGCGAACAACGGCTTCACCGCCGTGGGCTCCAACGGCTCCACCAACTCCGGCACGGTCGTCGCGGACGGGCTGCTGCTGGAGGAGAACGTCGTCAATGCGAACAACACGGAGCGCTTCGGCACCAACTGCTCGCGCTCGTGCGCGCAGGCGGGCGTGAAGATTGCCCACATGAACGGCTTCACGGTGCGCAACAACGTCTTCGAGAACAACCTGGGCGGCGCGGGCTTCTGGTGTGACGAGGACTGCCGCGGCGGCGTCATCGTCAACAACATCTCCCGCAACAACAAGATCGGCATCTTCTACGAGGTATCGGACACGGGGATCATCGCGTCCAACCTCATCTACGACAACACATACGCGGGCATCCAGACGTGCTCGGCGAACACGAAGATCTACAACAACACCCTCGTGGACAACGCCGCCATCGACCTGTGGGTTTACGACGACTCCCGCAACGAACAGGACAAGCGCGGCTCGGACATCGGGCCGGACACGGTGAACGTGCAGGTGGTGAACAACCTCCTGTCCGGCGGGAACATCACCACCTTCAAGGCCTCGCGCTCGGACAACAACTTCACCAACACCGGGCCGAACACGTTCTTCTCGGCCATGGACTACAACAGCTACTACCGCTCCGGCGGCACCGGGAAGTCGCTGATCAACTGGGTGGACACGGGCGGCGTGAACTACACGTCGCTGGCCGCGATGCGCGCGGCCCACGGCTGGGAGGCCCACGGTCACGACCTGGCGTCGGGTGGGGATCCGTTCTTCGTGAACCAGTCCCTGCGCAACTACGCCGTGCGCACCTCCAGCCCCGCGTACCTCAGCGGCAGCCCGCTGCCCGCGGACGTGGCGCAGGTGCTGGGCGTGCCCGCCGGCACGGTGACGAGCCGGGGCGCGCTGAACTGGCCCGGCAAGTAGCGGCCTCTGGAAGGTGAGGGGCCCGGAACCCAGGCGCGGTTCCGGGCCTCGTTCGCATCCGCTCAGGTGGCTTCGAGCCGCTGCCGCAGCTCCGTGGTGGACAGCTCCGGCGTGCCGTCCCGGCCCATCAGCGTCTGGCCATCCGCGGAGTAGAGCGCCGGACGGCGGTACAGCGTGCGCAGGGCGCGCAGGTGGGGATAGACGATGGAGGACTGGGGGCTGATTTCCCGCAGGTGCTTGCGCAGGAGCGGGGCGTACTTCGGGCTCTGCGCCGGGAAGATGTGGTGCTCCTGGTGGTAGCTGAAGTTGAAGTGCAGCCAGTTCATCACCGGGTGCGTCTCCACGCTGGCGGTGTTCACGAACGGGTTGTCCGTCTCCTCGGACGCGGGCTGCATCCAGTGGTTGGTGGCGATGTAGATCATCAGCGTGACGTTCCCGATGAGCAGCGGGAGCACCAGCGCGTAGAACGCGGCCCGGGGCCCCAGCACCCACCCGAGCGCCACCCACCCCGCGGTGACGAGCAGCGTGAGCACGCGCTCCCGGACGCGGTGCATGTGCACGTGCTGGAACCCGGGCAGCCGGCAGTGGTGCCAGAGGAAGGCCTGGCCCTGCGCGGTGAAGAAGACGCTGAAGCTGATGAAGCTCAGCCAGTGCCCGGAGCCGGGGGACATGGCGTGGAACAGCTTCGCGAAAGCCTGGGTGTGCCAGTCCGTCCTGCGCGGCAGGATGTCCGGGTCGCGCACGTGGACGTTGGCGGCGCTGTGGTGGGCCTGGACGTGCCAGGCCCTCCAGTTGCCCGGCGTCACCAGGAAGGGCGCGAAGCCCACCCAGCCCAGCAGGCTCTCCAGCCTGCGGCTGTGGAACACCGAGTGGTGCAGGGCCTCATGCGCGGCGAGCCCCACGGCGGTGACGAGCTGGCCCAGGACGAACGCGATGAGGAGGCACGCCCAGTGGGGCAGCGTCCAGGTGCCGAGCACCCAGATGAGCGCGGCCTCCACCGGCACGAGGCAGAGCGCCACGATGCCGCGCAGGGGTTGTCGTTCGAAGGCCTCCGGTGGCAGCACGCGGCGCAGCTCCGAGCGGAGCCGCTTGGCTTCATCCGGGGGAAGGGGGAGGGAAGGGGAGGAGTCGTTCATGGCGGGTGCCTGTTCAGGAAAGGGGTTTCAGGCCATGGGGCGGGCGATGCCGCCTTCGACGAGCATCCGCAGCCGGCCCGCTTCGTCATGCGCCGCCACGGTGCCGCACTGGAGCAGCTCTCCCTCCACGCGGGGGGCGAGCGCCTTCAGCGTGAGGCGGCGGGGGGCTCGGGCGTCATGCGACACCAGGTCCCGGTCGAACGTGGCCCGCTGGACGCCGACGGGGGCGAACACGTCGTTCGACACGCCCGCCACGTGCATCGCGCTCAACCGCAGGGCCGCGTCCAGCACGAGCGCGGGCACGCCGTGGCCCGCTTGCTGGGAGACCTCCGGCAGTCCGAGCCGCGCGAAGCGGGCGTCCTGCTCCAGGCGGATCTCCTCCAGGCAGTCGAACATCCTGCGCAGCTCGATGGGAGAGCCCGTGGCGCAGTGCGGGTCGTGCACGGACACGCCATGGCCCGAAGCGCGGGCGGCCTCCAGTTGAGGCGAGGTTCGCGGCGGCTCCGCCGTCAGCGTGAAGCGGGCCTCGGCGTAGACGAGGTCGCGCTCCAGCACCACGCCGGAGGCATGGACGATGTCGCCCGTCAGCTTCACCTGCACGCTGTGCCGGCCCGGGGCGTCGGTCAGCGGGGTGCACTCGGCGCGCAAGGACTGCTGTCCTCCTGGCTTCACGCGGATGAAGCGTGAGAACCGGATGTCCTCGATGGTGACGGTGCGCAGCTCGGGACGCGCGTCGTCCAGGGCCGCCTGGAACATCAGGTCCAGGGCCCAGGCGCCGGGCAGGGTGGGCGTGCCCCGGACGAGGTGGTCCTCCAGGCACGGGATGCTCGCGGCGTTGACCGTGAGCTCCCTCCGCGAGGGACGGGGCGGCTCCGGGGTGGGCGGCGGCGGGGCGAGGACCTCCAGGCCGTAGAAGGCGCGCTCGCTCTCGGTGAGCTGGACGTTGATGGGTTGGACGGGCTGGCCGTCCACCAGCTGGAGGAAGAGCGCTTCGCCCTCGTCGGCGCGGATGCCGCGCAGCCGGCGGCTGGCCCCGAGGACGCGGTACTCCGAGCCGCGCGTCATGCCGATGCCGTCCCAGGCGAGCCAGCCCACGCTGCACCACTGCACGTCCTGGCGCGCGTCGCTGACCCAGGCGCAGAGCCGGTCCAGCGCCTCGTTCGCGGCCCCGTAGTCCGCCTGTCCGTCATTGCCGATGTAGCTGAACGCGGAGGTCAGGACGTGGAACGGAACGGGGGCGGGGAGGCGGCGGGCGCAGGCTTCGCGGAGGTTGCGCAGCCCCAGCAGCTTGGTGTCCAGCGTGCTCCGCAGCTCCGTGAGTCGGCGGCGGTGGAGCTTCTTGGAGACCTGCGTGCCGGCGCCGTGGACCACCAGGTCGAGCCGCCCGTGTTCGCGGAGCAGCGCTTCCACGACGCGGTCCACCTCCTCGGGACGGGTGACGTCCGCGGCCCGGTAGGTCATCTGCCCAGGAAGCCGCGTGAGTCCGTCGAGCGTGGCCCGCAGCTCGCGCACGGCCAGGTGGCGCTCGAAGCGCGCTCGCAGCGCGGGCATCCGCACGGAGGGGTCGCGAGCGAGCTCGGAGGCGTAGAACTCGCGCTCCACGGTGCCCAGTTCCTCGTCGCGCGCCTGGAGCACGCGCTCGGGGGCGTCGGACGGGTCGCTGCGGCCCAGGAGGACGACCTTGCAGCCGTACCGCTTGAGCAGAGCTCCGGCGAGGACGGCGGTCACGCCACGCCCACCGCCCGTGAGCAGGACCACCGACCGGGAGTCGAGCGTCGTTGCGGGCCGTGCCGGGACCTCCGTGGGTTGGAGCAGCCGGACGCAGCGGACGGACCCGTCGAAGCAGACCTCGACGGGAGCGGTGTCGTCGCCTGTGCCCAGCTCGGAGGCGACGTGGCCGAGCGCGGTGAGGAGCGGGAGCGGGGTCGTGGCGATGGCCCGGATGCCGTGCGCCGGAACCTCACGGCCCAGGGACTTGAGCAGGCCCGCGAAGAGGCCCGTGACGGGGTGCAGCGTCCGGCGCGGACCGATACCGCCGATGCACAGGCTCGCCAGCGTCACCGTGCCCGCGGTCAGTCCCGCATAGGCACGGCGGGCGGACAGGAAGAGCAGCTCCAGCGCCTCGTGACGCAAGGCCGTGTCCGCGACCACGGAGGACTCGCTGGCGTCAAAGGCCATCCGGCAGACCGAGACGATGACCTGTGGCTCGAAGCCGAGTGCCGCCAGCCCAGACTCCGCGGTCTCCTCCCGCGTGAGGTCGATGCCGTGGATCCGCGAGGCAGCGTCCGAGGCACCCGCGTGGACGATGCGGAACTCGGGACCGCAGGCCTCATGTGCCTGGGCCGCAAGCTCACGGGCCAGGGACTCGTCCTGCGCGATGAACAGCACCCGCCGGCCGCGCAGCGCCGACGGTCCGGTCACCGGGGCCGGACGCTCGACGAGCACCGGCGCGTGGTAGCGGATGGGGGCCGAGTGGTCGAAGCCGTCGGCCGCCTCCTGTCCGGCGTGGTCGTCCAAACTGGTCCGACTGTCGGACCAGTTCCCATTGCTCGGCAGGACGGGCAGCCCCCCGGCCACGGCAGGCGCAGAGGCAGGGCCGACGGGGACCGTCAGCGGGAGCTTGCGGTTCTCCAAACCTGTCCGACTGTCGGACAGGTTCGTGAGGTGCGCCGCCGCCGGTGCACCCGGCTGGGCACTGATGCCAGGACGAAGCTGGACCACCAGCCGTGTGCCGGTCGCGGCCTCCGGATGGAAGCGCAGCGTGGTCGCCAGTCCCTCGGAGGCGGCGCGCACCGCACGGAGGACTTCCTGGGCCTCCTGGGCGGAGTGGGGCGGCAGCGTGACGCCCGGACCGGAACCCGCCTCTTCGGACATCCGCAAGTGGCACAGCGGCTTCAAGCCCCGCGCTTCCGCCTTCTCGGCCGTGGTCACCGCGAGCATCGCCATGCCCTCCTCAGGCATGGCCGCGGTGGAGCCTTCTCCCGGGCGCCGCACGTGGGCGCTGCCCACGAGCACCAGCTCGAACCCACTGTCCAGCAGGGCCCGCGAGGCCCGCAGTGACGCGGCCAGCGTGTGGGCCCCCGCGTCCACCACGAAGTTCGGCCCCTTGGTGTCCAGTGCTCCCGCCACCCGCCCCGGCGTGACGTTGGGCATCATCCCCTGGAGCGTGTAGGGCCCGGAGGGCCGCAGCGCGCCCACCGCCGCATGCAGTCGGTCCACCAGCGGCAGGAGTCGTGCGGACTCCGGCGATCTCTGGACGTGCTCGCGCAACCTGCGCCGCGTGGAGTCCGCCAGCACGCGCTGCGTGGCCTCCACGCCCCGGCGCGTCTTTCCCTCCAGCCCCAGGACGATGGCCGTCCCCGTCCTCAGCGAATCAAAGGCCCCGAGCTTCTTCACCACGTCGCTCGCGACGATGAGCCCCAGGTGCTGCGTGAGGTCCATGTCCTCGGTGATGTCCGGCAACAGCCGCACGGACGCGGGCAGCCGCAGGCCCCGGGCGTCGAAGCGCGCCTCCGGGAACATCCCCTCCGCGGCCACCACCACCAGTTCGTGACCCGCCGTGGGCACGGCCCGAGCGCGCGGCGCGACCGTGCCGCCCCGGTACTCCTCCAGCACCAGGTGCGCGTTCGTGCCGCCAAAGCCGAAGCCATTCGTGGCGGCCCGGCGGGGATCCATCCCATTCTCCGGCCACGGCTGCTCCCGCGTGCTCACCTCGAAGTCCGGCCCGAGCGCTCGCAGCCCCGCGCCCGGACGATCGAAGTGGGACTGCGGCGGGAAGCTCCGGTGCTCCAGGGCCTTGCACAGCTTGATGACCGAAGCCGCCCCCGCGGCCCAGCCGACATGGCCGATCAGCGCCTTCACGCTGGCGAGCTGGAGGCCCTTGCGCTTGCCGCCGAAGACGCGGCCGATCGACTGCAACTCCGTAGTGTCACCGGCCGGCGTGGCCGTGCCGTGCGCCTCGATGTACTGGATGGACGAAGGCTCGACGCCCGCCGCCGCGTAGCACGCCTCCATCGCGGCCACCTGACCCTCCGCGCGAGGGACGTTGGCGGAGCTGCTGCGCCCGTCGCTGGAGAGCCCCGCGCCCCGGATGACTGCGTGGACCCGCAGCCCCTTGGACACGGCGTCCTCCAGGCGCATCAGGCCGACCACGCCAGCGCCCTCGCCGAAGATGACGCCATCCGCGCGCTCATCGAAGGGCCGGCTCCCCGTCGCGGAGAGCCCCTTGAACTGCGAGAACAGGCAGCTGTTGCCCGGGCCCGGAGAGAACACTCCACCCGCGAGCACCAGGTCGGCCTCGTCGCGCTCCAGCGCCTTCATCCCCAACGCGATGGCGTAGAGCGACGAAGCACAGGCCGCATCCAGCAGCATTGTGGACACGCCCGCACCCACCACGTCCGTCACCACCGCCTGGAGCGTGGGGTGCGGCGCGAGCTCGGCGGACGTGGCGCTGACCCCCAGCGCCTCACGCATCAGCGCGGAGAACTCCAGCGCCGTCTCACCTCGTGCGCGCAGCAGGGCCTCGCCCGCCTCCAGGCACAACGCGTCGTCGTACTCGGGAGAGCCGTCCGCGGTGGAGCCGAGCAGACACTGGATCCGTCCGGGCGCACGCGGCGCCCTGGACCGCAGGGACTCCATCGCCTGGGTGAGCGCGATCGCCAGCAGTTGCTGCTCGCGCCCATAGCGCTGGAAGCGGTCCGGCTGGATGCCCGGGGGCGGGACGAGGTCCGTGTCCAGGACCCGCCCGGTGAGCAGCGTGTACGTGCGGTCCGGAGTCACCGCCGGACCCATGAAGTCCACGACCTGGTCGGGGTGGCTCAGGCCCGTGTCGACGATGCCGCTGATGCCCCGCTGGATGTTCCTCCAGTACGTCTCCGGATCCTTCGCGCCACCCGGAAGCATGCAGCCCAGGGACACCACCGCGATGGCCGGAGCCACGGTCTCCGCGTCCCGAACAACAGGCGACGCGGCTGGCGGGGTCACGGGCAGCGCACGGTCCAGCGACGTCAGCGCCACGGACGTGTCCGAGGGGAGGATCCGCTGGACGATGCGCGTGAGCCGTCCCGCCGTGCCGCAGTCAACGAACCGGGTGCAGCCCGCGCCCACCAGCGCCTCCACCGCGCCCGGGAAGTCGAAGGGACGCACCAGGTGGGACGCGAGCGCCCCCGCCAGCTCGGACCGGCCACCTCCGTACGCCTTCCGCTCGATGGGCGAATAGATGGGCCCCCGCGCCGGATGAACGTCGAGGTCCGCGAGGCTCGCGCGGAACGCGGCGACCGCGGGCGCCAGGCTCGGGTGGTGGAACGGGTACCGGCTGGAGATGAAGGTGAAGCCCTTGCCGTGCCGTTCCAGGAACGCGCGCAGCTGCTCCAACTGCTCACGAGGCCCCGCGACCACGGTCTGCCGCGAGTGATTGCGGCCCGCGACCTCCAGGCTCCGCGCGCCACTCTCCGCCACGGCCCGCACGGTCTCAGGCTCCGACAGCGCGACCGCCGCGAGCGTCCCCAGGTCGTCCCGCACCGTCTGGAGCGCCCGGATGCGGCGGCACACCACCTCCGCGCCCGTGCGCAGGTCCAGCGCACCGGCCGCGGTCATCGCCGCGATCTCCCCGAAGCTGTGCCCCACGAACACGTCCGGCCGCGTGCCCTGCCGCTCCATCCACCGCGCCCCCAGCACTCCGGACAGGAAGATGCCGAGCTGATCCAACAGCGGCGACGCGTCCAGCGCCCGGCCCACCTGGGCGACGTCCTCCGCCGCGAGCAGCGGCGCCACGTCGATGCCCTGGGAACGGCACGCCTCCGCCACCGCCCCCAGCTCCTCCCGCAGCTCCGGCTGGAGCGCCTTCAACTGGAGGAAGAGGGCCGGCTCGAACGTGCCCTGTCCCGCGAACAGGAACGCCGTGGCGTTGGTGGGCAACGCGAGCCCCGGCTCGGGAAGGCGGACCGTGCGGGAGACCCCGCGCGGAGCGGTGTCCGCCAGCAGGGTCCTCGCCAGCTCACGCACGGCTTGCGGGAACAGCGCCTGGACGCCCGCGCCTCCCTGCAAGGCGAGGTCGCGGAAGCTCTTCGCGCCCGCCGGCTCGTGGAGGGCCGCCAGGGATTCGAAGCTTCGCTGGAAGGACTCCGGGAAGGCGCGCAGCACGCCCTGCCGGTCCGCGCAGAGCACGGTCTGGTAGCCGCAGGCCACCGGCGTGCCGTCGCTCTTCAACGTGCGGAAGCAGAAGCGCAGGGACACCTCGCCCCGCTCCTCCAGCGACGTCAGCACCACCAGCCGGTCCCCCAGCGCCGCCGGGGCGAGGTTGCGCGAATAGCCCTCGTAGGTGAGCAGCAGCACCTGGTCGAAGTCGCGCCGGAACTCGGGCACCTCGAAGGCGTGCGGGCTGAAGAGCAGGTGCTCCCGGCCGGCGCACTGGAACTTGAAGTTGGTGAGGAAGTGATGGCTCCCGTAGGCCATCGTGTCATCGAAGTGGATGTCGTACGGGACGGCGAAGAAGTCCATGGTGGTGGCTCCGGAAAGAGGAACGGATCAGGACGCGCGAGCGGCCGGCAGCAGGCCGTCCACGGTCCCGGAGAGGCCGGCGTCCACCACCCAGATGGCGCCATTCACGCGCTGGGTCTTCGGCCCCAGCAGCAGCTCGGTCACGTCCGCGACGTCGTCCGCGGTGCACAGCCGTCCACCGGGCGTGGCGGACTCCCAGCGCGCGACGCGCTCGGGTGCGTCCGGGAACATGCCCAGCAGGTCCCCGTGCACGGGCCCCGCGGACACGCAGTTGGTGCGGATGCCCTCCGGCGCCAGCTCCGCGGCCAGGTAGCGCGTGAGCGACTCCACGCCCGCCTTCACCACGCCCTGGCAACCCAGGTCGTGCATGTACCGCTGGGACATGGACGTGGACATGGTGACGATGCTCCCGCCCCCGCGCGCGGCCATCAGCGGACGGGCGCGCATCGCGCACTCATACGTGCCGGTGATGCAGGTGCGGAACGCCTTGTCCCAGTCCCGGGGCGCGATGCGGTCGAACGGACCGATGAGCCCGTTGGACGCATTGCACACGAGCAGGTCGAGCCCGCCCAACTGCTCGCGGATCGCGGAGAACATCCGCTCCAGGTGCTCCTCCTGCGCGACGGAGCCCCACAGGTGGAGCGCCTTGCCGCCCGCGTCCACGATGTCCCGCGCCGTCTTCTCCCCGTCCTCGCGGGAGTGGAACGAGTTGACGACCACCGTCGCCCCCGCGCGCGCCAGCCGCGTCGCGATGACGCGGCCAATGCCCTTCCCCGAACCCGTGACGAGCGCGACCTTCCCCGCGAAGGTCGGCTCCGTGCGCGACGGGACCGGCGCGGCGTGGACGGGGGCGCGAGGCTTGACCTCCGGAACGGCCGACGTGGACGGAGTGGACGGCAACAGCGCGCGGGCCGCGTCGGCGATGGCGGCCATCGTGCGCAGGCGCTGCGAGGGCTTCGGAGCGTCACCCAGGCCCAGTTCCTTCATGAGCACGGCCATCACCTCCGCCTGCTTCACGGAGTCGATGCCCAGCTCGTCCTCCAGGTCCGCGTGCGGCGTGAGCAGGTCTTCCGGATAGCGCGTCACGCGCGCGAACACGGCGCGCACGCGCGGCAGGAGGTCCGCGGCGCCAGGGCCCGCCTTCGCTTCCACGACAGCGGGCACGGAAGCGACGGGCGCCACCTGCAGCTGCACGGATGCGACAGGCGTCACCTGCGGCTGCGCGGGCGCGACGTGGAGCGACGGCTTCGGTGCCGTGCCCAGCGCCTCCGTCACCGCCTCCGCGATGGCGCCGAGCGTGCGCGCCTTCCCGTTGCGCGGCAGCCGGTCCGGCGGCAGGTGGAACTCGCGCGCGATGACGGCCGCGATCTCCGCGAGCTTCACGGAGTCGATGCCCAGTTCATCCTCGAGCTGCGCGTGCTCCGTCAGGATGTCGAGCGGATAGCGGGTGACGGACGCGGCGCACTGACGCACCTGCTCGAGGATGGTCGACGACGCGGTGACGCTCTGCTGCGATGAATGTGCGGACATGATGGCCCCTGCCGGTTCAATGCTTGGCGGGGCGCAATGTGCAGGTGGGGTCTGACACGTCACGCGACGTGACAAACACAGCACGCAGCAATCATAGATGCGGGGAGGACACGTCGCGCGCGGGAATACGCGCGTCCTGTTCGCGTGCCTCGCGAGCACGCCGCCACCCGAGCCACAGGGGAATGAAAAGCGAGGGCAGCGTGAGCAGATCCGTGATGTCCACCGTGTGCTGCGTGGGCCGGACAGGAGGAATGCGCACGCCCGCGAGCCAGGCCCGCAGCGCGTAGAAGGGCCACTGCAGCGCGCCCAGCGCCCAGCGCCACGCATTCCCCGCGTCGGGTGAAAGCTTCGTGGCGGCGAAGCACAGCCCCGTCAGCACGACCGCGCCCACGAGCACCGCGAACGACGGGCGGAACTCCCGAGCACGGAGGCGGGACGCCTGCTCCCACAGCGCCTGGAGGAGCACCGGGAACATCGCGAGCCCGGCGACGTCGGAGAGCTTCCCCGTCCACCACGACGGCCAGCGCGCCTTGAACACATGGTCGTTCAGGACGAGCAGCAACACCGACACCAGCACCCAGGGGTGCAGCAGGCCGCTGCCCGGAAAGGGCCTGGGCCCGGCGGATGTCATGCCCACGCGCATGCCCGGGACTGTCACACCCGCGATGGGCCCCTGGAAAGTCCCGTCATTGCGAGGACTTGGAAGGCGCGGCGGAAAATAAAAAGGCCGTGTCGATTTTCCCCGGCCCCATTCGTTGCCTGGGGGAAGGCAGCCACCAGGAGACACGACCATGCGATTCATGATCATCCGCAGGGCGGACAAGGACACGGAGGCGGGCGTCCTCCCAGACGAGAAACTGCTGGCCGCCATGACCGCCTACAACGAGGAGATGGTGAAGGCCGGCGTGATGCTCCAGGGCGAGGGGCTCCAGCCCACCAGCAAGGGCGCACGCGTGAAGTTCACGAACGGCAAGCCAACCATCATCGACGGTCCCTTCACGGAGACGAAGGAGCTCATCGCCGGCTTCAGCATCATCCAGGTGAAGTCGAGGGAAGAGGCCCTGGAGTGGCTCAAGCGCTGGCCGTCCCTGGACGCGGGCGGCAACGTGGAGCTGGAGCTGCGGCAGATCTTCGAGGCCGAGGACTTCGGCGCCGAGTTCACGCCCGAGCTGCGCGCACAGGAGGAGCGCATGCGCGAGCTGGCCGCGAAGAACCGTTAGTCGCCGTGCCGTCTTCGCGTGACATACGCTGCCGCGCTTCCAGGGCCGGTGCGAAGGCGGGTGAAGCGATGTTCCAGCGGATGGCGCTGTTGCTGGTGGTGTGTCTCGCGGCGTGCGGAGGGAAGCGGCTGCCCACGGGACCGGGCTCGCCGCCGGACCGGCTCGACGACGGCTGGGCCGTGGCCTCGTTCGAGGACGCGGGCGTCCAGCGTCCCTGGTTCGACGCGCTGGAGCACGACGTGTCCGAGGGCACCTTGGAGACTCCGGACGCGGTGCTCGTCGCGCGCGGCGGCCAGCTCCTCTACGAGCGTTACTGGAACGGCTTCACGCGGGAAGACGCGCACGACCTGCGGTCCGCCACGAAGAGCGTCACGTCGCTGCTGGTGGGCATGGCGCACGAGCGCGGCGTGCTGCCGGACCTGGACGCGCCCGTGCTGCCGCTCTTGCCGCACCTGGCCCCGGTCCGGAACCCGGATCCGCGCAAGGAGCGCATCACGGTGCGCCACCTGCTCCAGATGCGTTCGGGGCTCTCGTGCGACGACTGGGACCCGGAGTCGCCCGGGAACGAGGAGCGGATGTACGACACGGACGACTGGGCCCGCTTCATTGTGGACGTCCCCATGCGGGACGAACCCGGCACCGTGACGCGCTACTGCACGGGCGGCGTGGTGCTGCTGGGCGCGGTGCTGGAGCACGTCAGCGGCCGGACCATCGCGGACCTGTCGCGCGAGTGGCTCTTCGCGCCCATGAAGGTCCAGGACTTCACCTGGCAGCCCGCGGGTAGGAAGGGCACCGACACGGGCGGCCACCTGCGCCTGCGTCCGCGCGACTTCCTCAAGGTGGGGCAGCTGATGGTCGACGGCGGGGCGTGGCAGGGCGAGCGCCGGGTCTCCGAGGCGTGGGTGACGGAGTCCGGCAAGGCGCTGGGGCCGCTGGGCGACGCCGGCTACGGGCTCCTGTGGTGGAGCACCCGCTTCGTCATCAACGGCAACCCGGTGGAGGTGTCCTTCGCGCGGGGCAACGGGGGCCAGTACGTCTTCGTCGCGCCCTCGCTGGGCCTCACCGCGGCCTTCACCGCCAGCCACTATAATGATGAGGCCGGCTCCGCCCTGCCCCTGGTCCTGTTTGGACGGTACGTGCTGCCGGCGGCGCTCGGGCTGGAGCGGCCGGGGGCGAGCGGCTACCGGCGCGCGCAGTAGTCCAGGCTTCTCCCTTCGCAGGCCTTCTGTTTCAACGCCCTGGCGCGTTCCACGTCCCGCTCCACCCCACGGCCCTTCTCATACAGGTCGCCAAGCCTGCCGCAGGACCCGGCGTCTCCCGAGTCACAGAGGGGGCCGAGCAGCGTGGCGGCCCGGGGAGCGTCGGCCTGGATCCCGACGCCGTCCAGGAGCATCTCCGCGAGGGTGAGGCATCCTTCCGGCAGCTTGAGCGCGCAGGACTTCTCGAACAGCGCGGCCGCCTTCGACTTGTCGTGCTTCACGACGTGGGAGGCTCCGTCGTAGGCCATGCCCAGCTCGAAGCAGGCCCGGCCGTGGCCCCCATCACACCCCTGCTGCTTCAGGAGGTGGGCGCGCTGGTCGTCCTGCTTCACGCCACGGCCCAGGGCGTAGAGGCCGGAGAGCTCGAAGCAACCGGCGGCCGCCCCTTCCGTGCAGGCGCGTTCGAGCAGCTTCACGCCGGCGGTCACTTCCGGCCCCTCCCCGTGGCCCCCGAGCTTCAGGACGCCCAGGGTGGCGCAGCCGGAGGCGCTGCCGCCATCGCAGGCCTTCTGGGCGAACTCCGCCGCGCGCTCGTCGTTCTTGTCGGCGCCGGTGCCTTCGAAATAGAGCGTCGCGACCAGGGCGCAGCTGGGGGCGTGGGAGAGCTCGCAGCCTTTCTTGCCAAACTCCCGGGCCCGTCGGCTGTCGTGGAGCTTTCCGCCCACCTCCGCTGAAAGCGTCGCCACGCGGAAGCACGCCTCCGCGTGGTGTCCCTTGTTGCAGGCGCGCGCGTACAGTTCGGCCGGGCGGGTGAAGCTCTTCTGGGGGCTGGTATCCAGCTCCGCCTTCCGGGCCTCCTCGAAGCATGCCGAGGGGTCGTCCCTGCAGGTCGGGGCGGCAGGTGCCGGTGCCGTGGGAGCGGGAGACGTGGGTGCCGGCGGGGAGGTGCTCGGACTTGAGCAGGCAGCAAGCCAGCCTGCGAGCGCACAGACCGTGAGCACGGTGAAGCGGCGAAGCGGGCCGGGCTGTCCTCTGCCGAACGATGAAGGCATGCGCGCCATCAAATCCTGACTCGCACTCCGTGTCACGGATGACCGGGCCCGCGGCAGTGGGCAACTTCCGCCCTGGCATGGCACCTCCCAAAGCACCGCGTACCGGCAAGACCCCCGACCCCTCCGGCTTCGTCCGCGTCCGGGGCGCCCGGGAACACAACCTGAAGCACGTGGACGTGGACATCCCGCGCGACGCGCTGGTGGTCTTCACCGGCGTGTCGGGCTCCGGCAAGTCGTCGCTGGCGTTCGGGACGCTCTACGCGGAGGCGCAGCGCCGCTACTTCGAATCCGTGGCCCCGTACGCCCGGCGCCTGATTGATCAGGTGGGCGTGCCGGAGGTGGACGCCATCGACGGGCTGCCCCCGGCGGTGGCGCTCCAGCAGCACCGGGGCGCGCCCACGTCGCGCTCGTCGGTGGGCAGCGTGACGACGCTGTCCAACTCCGTGCGCATGCTGTACTCGCGCGCGGGCGCGTACCCGCCGAAGCTGGAGCGGCTGGACTCGGACGCGTTCTCCCCGAACACGCCCGCGGGCGCGTGTCCGAAGTGCCACGGCATCGGCCGCGTGTTCGAGGTGACCGAGCGCTCGATGGTGCCCGATGACCGCCTGAGCATTCGCGAGCGCGCCGTCGCCGCGTGGCCGCCCGCGTGGCACGGCCAGAACCTGCGCGACATCCTGGTGACGCTCGGCTACGACATCGACAAGCCCTGGCGCGACCTGCCGAAGAAGGACCGCCAGTGGATCCTCTTCACCGACGAGCAGCCCACCGTCCCCGTCTACGCGGGCTTCACCTCCGCGGAGGTGAAGCGGGCCATGGCTCGCAAGGAGACGCCCAGCTACATGGGCACCTTCACGGGCGCGAAGCGCTACGTGATGACCACCTTCGCGACGACCCAGAGCGCGATGATGAAGAAGCGCGTCGCCCGGTACATGGTCGCCAGCGACTGCGACCTGTGTGAAGGCAAGCGCCTGAAGCGCGAGTCCCTGTCGGTGAAGTTCGCGGGCCGCGACATCGGCGAATTGTCCCGTATGCCGCTGGAGCAGGTCGCGGAGCTGATCAAGCCCACGGCGGAAGGGAAGGGGAAGGACGCGGAGGCGATGGCCCGCGAGCACCCCGAGAAGGTCATCGTTGCCCAGCGCATCACGAAGGACCTGCTCGCGCGCATCCAGGTGCTGACGGACCTGGGCCTGGGCTACCTGTCCCTGGAGCGCAGCACGCCCACGCTGTCACCCGGAGAATTGCAGCGGCTGCGGCTGGCCACGCAGGTGCGCTCCAACCTCTTCGGCGTGGTGTACGTGATGGATGAACCGTCCGCCGGCCTGCACCCCGCGGACACGGAGGCGCTGCTCACGGCGTTGGACAGGCTGAAGGAGGCGGGCAACTCGCTGTTCGTGGTGGAGCACGAGGTGGACGTCATCCGCCACGCGGACTGGATCATCGACGTGGGGCCCGCCGCCGGTGAGCACGGCGGCCGCGTGCTCTACAGCGGAGTGCCGGAGGGCCTGGCCAAGGTGGAGGCATCCCGGACGCGGCGCTACCTCTTCGAGGAGGAGGCCCTGCGCCGCCGCTCCCCCCGGAAGGCCACGGGGCGGCTGCGGCTGGAGGGCGTGAAGCGCAACAACCTGCGCGGGCTGGACGTGGACTTCCCGCTGGGCGTCTTCACCACGGTGACGGGCGTGTCCGGCTCCGGCAAGTCCAGCCTCGTGAGCCAGGCGCTGGTGGAGCTGGTGGCGGCGAGGCTGGGCCAGACGCTGACGCCGGAAGAGGAGGAGGGCGAGCCGCTGGACCGCGAGCCGGTGGTTGCGAGCGAGGGACATATAAAGGAAGGGATGGAGGCCATCCGCCGGCTGGTGACGGTGGACCAGAAGCCCATCGGCCGCACGCCGCGCTCCAACCTGGCGACGTACACGGGCCTCTTCGACCACGTGCGCAAGCTGTTCGCGGCGACCCCGCTGGCGAAGTCGCGCAAGTACGGCGCGGGGCGCTTCTCCTTCAACACGGCGGGAGGCCGCTGCGACACGTGCGAGGGCGAGGGCTTCGTGAGCGTGGAGTTGCTCTTCCTGCCCAGCGTGTACGCGCCGTGCCCCACGTGCCACGGCACCCGCTACAACGCGAAGACGCTGGAGGTGCGCTACCGGGAGAAGAACATCGCGGAGGTGCTGGGCCTGACGGTGGACGGCGCCTTCGACTTCTTCACCGCCGAGCCGCCCCTCCAGCGCGCCCTCAAGGTGCTGCGCGACGTGGGCCTGGGCTACCTGCGCCTGGGCCAGCCCGCGACGGAGCTGTCCGGCGGCGAGGCCCAGCGCATCAAGCTGGCCACGGAGCTCCAGCGCACCCAGCACGGCGACACGCTCTACGTGCTGGACGAGCCCACCACCGGCCTGCACCCGGCGGACGTGGACAAGCTGATGGCGCAGCTGGAGGGACTGGTGGACGCGGGCAACACGGTCATCGTCGTGGAGCACGACCTGCGCGTCATTGCCGCCAGCGACCATGTCATCGACGTAGGGCCCGGCGCGGGGAACGCCGGGGGCCGCGTGGTGGCGCAGGGCACGCCGGAGCAGGTGGCGAAGGTGAAGGAGAGCCGCACCGCGCCGTACCTGGCGCGGGTGCTCAAGTGACGCAGGGCCGGGACGGCGGGCTCAGTCGTCCTTGCCATCGTGGTGGCTGCCGTTGTCGTCGTCGTGGTCCTCGCCGCCGTTGCGGTCGTGGTCGTCGAAGGCGTCAATGGACTTGTGCAGGTTGTTCTCCAGCTGCGAGCGGTTGTGCTCGTCACGCGGATCCAGCCGCGTGCCGCCCTCGCCGGTGAACCAGGTGCTGGGGTCGATGTTGATGGTGACGTTCTGGTCGTCGCCCGCGGTGACCTCGAAGTCCGCCTCGCGCTCCTGCTCCACGCGGAGGCTGGACACGAACTGGAAGGGCGCGCCGTCGATGTGGCCGTCGATGACGACCGAGGCCCCCAGGTCCGCCAGCTCCTTCAGCGCCGCGTTGTCGCCCGCCTCGGTGGCGGACACCTTGCCGATGTCGAACTCGATCTCATCGTAGAGGCCCGGCTCCACCGTCACGTCGCGCAGGCGGACGACCTGACCCTCCAGCGCCGTGCCCGACAGGTCGATGAGGAAGGCGCCCGTGCGCTGCTTCTGCTCGCTGTGATCATCCGTGCTCGTGCCGCCGTCGTCCTCCGTGGCGTCGTCGTCGTGGTGGCCCTCGCGCTTGAGCTCCAGCTCGCGCACCGACAGGCGCACCCGCTCCACGGTGATGCCATTGGAGGTCTCCAGCCGCTGCACGGCCTGGCCGGGGAGGCCCGCGCCGGACACCGCGGAACCCATGCGCGTGCTCAACCCCACGGAGGACGCACCATTGCCACACGCGGACAGGCACAGGACGGAGGCGAACAGACCGATGAAACGCATGACGTGTGTCTCCTGGTTCTGGGCGGCGGCCCGCGATGGGGGGCGCCTCCCGTTGAAAAGAAGGAGCACGGCCGCCAGAAACGGCCACAGGGGGGATTTTCCACGCGTCGCTCCAGGGTGGGATACGCACTCCCGGTAGCTCCGCGCCCCCAACGGACAGGGGAGCGTGGCCGGAAGTACCCCCCGTGACTCCTTCCCTCCGGACGGAGTAGTGGATGGAGGTCATGGCTTGCACCTTCACACCTGGATCGGCCTGCCCCTGGGGGCGTCACCGCGACGCGAGGACCGCGTGCGCGGGGAGGGCCGGGGCGTGACGGAGCAGGAGATGGCGGACTGCATCCGCCGGGCGGCCCGCGGTGAACAGGCCGCGTGTGGCCAGCTCTACCAGCGCTTCCACGGAGCGGTGCGCCGCGTGGCCCAGGGCTCCGGGACCCTGGAGGCCGCGGAGGTGGAGGACGTGTTGCAGGAGACGTTCGTGCGGGCCTTCCGCGAACTGCCCCGGCTCCAGCACCCGCGCGCGTTCAGCGGCTGGCTGCTGACCATCGCCCGGCACCACGCCTATGCGCTCAGCCGTGGGGCGAAGGCCCGGGCCCGCGTGGAGGAAGACCTGGCGCGCGAGGCGGACACCGCCGTGCCCGCGCTGCCGCCCTCGCTCACGCTGGAGCGCCGGGTCGCGGTGGTGCGCGCCCTCATTGAAGGGCTGCCCGAAGGCCCGGAGAAGGACACGGCCCGCCTCTTCTATCTGGAGGGCGAATTGAGCGCGCGGGAGATCGCGGAACGGCTGGGCCTGGGCAAGAGCGCGGTGACGATGCGCCTGGAGCGCTTCCGCGCCCGGGTGAAGCGCGAGCTGCTGGCGCGGCTGCTGGCCGCGGAGGTGGGGTGAGCCATGAGCGGGAGCGACAGACATCTGGATGTGGAGTCCGCGAAGCGGCTCGAGCAGCGCGAGCCCGAAGCGGTGCGCTACTTCGCCGAGCACCTCTCGCGTCCCTGTGAGGCGTGCGAAGCGTTCCTCGTCCGCGACGAAGCGGAGCCGGGTGAACTCCCCGGTCTGGATGCGCTGGCGGACGAAGCACTCGTCGAGGCCGCGGGCCGCCCCATTCGCGAGGACGCGGTCGGCTGGGCGCGGGTGCGCCGGAAGCTGGGGGCGCCCCGTCGGGCGTGGGTGACGGGAGGCTTGGGGGCCATGGCCGCCGCCGTCGTCCTGGCCCTCCTGGTGCGCCCGGGGACCGGAGGACCGGGCCGTGTGGAATCGCCCTCGCAGCGCATCAAGGGCGCCGCGCCCCTGTCGCTGGAGCTGACGGCCGCGGCACGGATGCCGGACGGAACCGTGCGAGCGGTGGCCGCGGACGCGGTGCTTCCGCCCGAAGCGGTGGTGCTCCTGCGCTACCACGCCAGTGAGTCCGCGGACGCGCTGCTGGTGCGCGAAGCTCCCGGCCTGCCGCCGCAGGTGTTGGGCCGCCATGTGTTGACGCCGGGCACGCATGACCTGCGGGACGGCGAGGACCTGGCGGGCGTGTCCCTGGACGACGAACAGGGGCCTGTGACGCTGGTGCTGGTCGCCTGGCCGCAAGACGGGCAGGGAGCCGCGGCGCTGGAGGCAGCGCGTGTCAGTGGACAGGTGCCCTCCGACGCGGCCCAGGCCCGCCTTCGCTTGAAGGTGGAGTCGGGGCATGCTGCTCCCTGAGGAGCCGCGCGTGTCCCGCCTGTTGTCCATCCCCCTGGTACTGGCGCTGGTGACGCTCGGCGCGTGCGCCTCCGTGGAGTCGCGGGAGAAGGGCCGCGCGGTGCGGGTGCGCCTGGACGACGGCGTGCTGGCCACGGCGCAGGAGGGCGAACGGCACGCGCTGCTCATCGGCATCTCCGCGTACGCGGATCCATCCTGGAACGGGCTGCGCTACGCGGCGAAGGACGCGGACGACCTGGGCCGGGTGCTGGCGGATCCGGCGCGAGGAGGCTTCCGCTCCGTGACGGTGCTCACGCGGCCCGAGCAGACGACGCGCACGTCCGTGCTCGCCGCGCTCCAGGCGCTGGAGGCCCGGCCGTGGCGGCCCCAGGACACGGTGGTCGTCTACGTGTCCGGGCACGGCTCGCTGGCGCGGGACGCGCGAGGTGAGTTGCAGCGGTACCTGGTGACGTCGGACACCCGCTACCGGGACGTGGCCGGCACGGGCCTGGAGATGGCCACGCTGGAGCAGGCCCTGGAGCGGCTGGGGTCGCGGCGGCGCGTGCTGGTGCTGGCCACCTGTCACAGCGGCACGGGCAAGTCGCTGCTGCCCCCGGAGGTGCGCGACGAACTCTCGCACCTCAAGGCCTCCTTCCTGCCGCAGCCCCTGGAGGCCGCGAGCCGCGCCTCGCTGGTGCTGTCCGCCAGCGACTGGGGCGAAGCGGCGCGCGAGGACGACGCGCTGGCCAACGACATCTACACGCACTTCCTCATCCAGGCGCTCGACGGCCGCGGCGACCGCAACCGCGATGGAGCAGTGAGCGCGACGGAGGCGCACGACTGGGCCCGCCGCAACACCTGGGCCTATACGGAAGGACGCCAGCGTCCGAGCGCGCAGATTCTCGAAGTGGGCGCGGATCCGGTGCTGCTGTCCGGCACGCTGGAGCGGCCCGGGCAGCCGGAGGTCTTCTCCTACAGCGCGAGGCTGGAGGGCTTCACGCTCAAGGTGGACGGCCAGGAAGCGGGAGAGCTGCCCGGTGGCGTGGTGGTGCCGGAGGGCCGCAGGCGCCTGGAGCTGCGCAAGGGCGGGCAGGTGCTGTGGGAGGACACCGTGGCGCTGCGCTCCGGCGAGCGGCGGGAGCTGGAAGCGTTCCTGCGTCCCATGGTGGACGGGCCCAAGCGCACGGTGACGTTGGGCGCGGGGATGCTCGGGTTCCTGGATGGGCGCAGCCGGGAGCAGGTGCTGCCCGCGGCGGCGCTGGCGGGCGTGGGGCTGGGCTGGGAGGGCGTGCTCCTGGACGGGAGGCTGGACCTCTGGGTGGACGTGGCGGCGGGGCAGGGGAGTCAGTCGCTGCGCTTGGATCCGGGCGGCGTCGTGCCGGTGCGGCACCGTACGTTGCTGCTGGGTGTGGCGCTGGGGCCGACGTGGACGTGGGGCCGGCTGAACTTTTCAACGGGACCGCGAGTGGCCGGGTTGTGGCTGCAACGCTCCTTCCAGTTGGAGCTGCTGGACCGGGACGAGCGTTACGTCACGGCCTGGCCGGGCTGGATGGCCGCGGTGTCGTTCCGCTTCACTCCGGTCTGGGTCGTGGAAGCGCGCACGCAGTTGCTGTGGGCCTATGTCCCGGTGGATGGACAGACGCGCACGGTGGGCTTTGGAGGCCTGATGCTGGCCGGAGGGTACCGCTTCTGATGCGAGCCAAGGCATGTGGATGGGGCCTGTTGCTGGCAATGGCCGGCTGTGGCGGCTTCGTCAACGGAGACCTGCGGACGGGCACGGTGAAGGGGCGCATCCTCGGCGTGGAGGCGGACGTGGCGCGCGTGAGCGTGATGGGCCGCTCCGACCTGCGCGCGTCGGTGTCCGCGGACGGGAGCTTCCAGTTGGACGGAGTGCCCGCGACGTCGCTGGAGCTGTTCGTGGTCGCGTCGAGGACGCGCGCGGCGAGGAAGTCCGTGGTTGCCCAGGGCGCCCAGGTCACCGACGTGGGCGACATCGCCTCTTCGCCCGGGGCCTTCCTCACGGTGAGGGTGACGGCCGAAGACGGCGGCATTCCATCCGGCGTGGAGGTGGAGCTGAAGGACACGGGGCTGGACCGCATCAAGCTCCCCGCCGGAGTCGGCGAAGCGCGCCTGGGGCCGCTGCCCACGGGCTGCTACGAGCTGGAGGTGAAGGCCGACGACCTGGAGGACGTGGAAGAGGAGCTCTGCGTCCGCGAAGGGGAGGAGCAGGTGCGAGCCATCACGCTGCCCACGGATGACGGCGGTGGTGACGACGACGGAGGCGACGACCACGGCGGCCGTGACGGCGGCTGAAGGCAGCGGCATTGGCGGTGCCAGGCCATGCATGCAAGCGTGACCCGTCCCGGAACGTAGCGGTTCAACCGGGTCATGGAGATAGGGTACACCGCAGGCCGTGAAGCTCCCGCCTCCCTCCCACCCCACGAAGGTGACGACGTGAACGACCGACTCCTGCGCACGGCGCGCCGCCAGCCCACCGACACCACCCCCGTGTGGCTGATGCGTCAGGCGGGCCGCTACCTGCCCGAGTACCGCGCCATCCGCGGCAACATCGCGTTCCTGGACCTCTGCAAGGACCCGGACCTGGCCGCCGAAGTCACCGTCCAGCCCATCACCCGCCTGGGCGTGGACGCCGCCATCATCTTCTCCGACATCCTCATCCCCGTGGAGGCCATGGGCATCCACCTGGAGCTCGGGGACAAGGGCCCGCACTTCCCCAACCCGCTGCGCACCCCCGGGGACATCGACAAGCTCGGCGTCCCCGACCCCGTGGAGGGCACCGGCTTCGTCGCCGAGGCCATCCGCCGCACGCGCAAGGCCCTCAACGACTCCGTGCCCGTCATCGGCTTCGCGGGCGCGCCCTTCACCCTGGCCGCGTACATGGTCGAGGGCGGCGGCTCCAAGAGCTACATCCAGATCAAGCGCCTGCTCTTCGAGCAGCCCGAAGTCGCCCACCGCCTCTTCCAGAAGCTCACCGACACCCTCATCCCGTACCTCAAGATGCAGGTGGAGGCCGGCGCCAGCATCGTGCAGATCTTCGACTCCTGGGGCGGCGAGCTGTCCCCCTGGGACTTCGAACGCTTCAGCCTCCCGTACCTCACGCGCATGGTGACGGAACTCAAGGCCACCGGCGTCCCCGTCATCCTCTTCGGCGTCAACATGACCCCGCACCTGCCGCTGCTGAAGCGCACCGGCGCGGACGTCATCGGCCTGGACTGGCGCTGCCCCGTGGACGAGGGCCGCCGCATCCTCGGGCCGGACGTCGCCACCCAGGGCAACCTGGATCCGCTCCACCTCTTCCTGCCGCGTGAGGAGCTGGACGGCCGCGTGAAGGACATCCTCCGCCGCGCCGGCCCCACCGGGCACATCTTCAACCTGGGCCACGGCATCCTCCCGCCCACGGACCCGGACGCCGCGAAGTTCCTCGTGGAGGCCGTCCACAAGCACGGCGCGGCCCTGCGCCAGGGCACCCTCGGCTGAACAAGCCCCCGCCCGACCCTCTGGTGAGCAGTTGACTCAAGAATCAATCGGCCGTTGACGCGGTGCATTGCCCGCCGTTAGAAGCGCCTCACTCGGTTCACAGAGGGTGAGGCACACATGGCAAGCGAGAAGCGCAGCGGCCACCGGCGGGTGGCCATCGTTCGCGGACTGCGGACGCCGTTCGCGAAGGCGGGCACCGTCTTCGCGAACCTGACGGCGCTGGACCTGGGCCGGATGGTGGTCCAGGAGCTGGTGCAGCGCAGCGACCTGGACCCGAACGAAATCAACCAGGTCGTCTTCGGACAGGTCATCCCCACGCTGACCGCGCCCTCCATCGCGCGTGAAGTCGTGCTGGCGGCGGGCCTGCCCAAGCGCATCGACGCCTTCACCGTGGCGCGTGCCTGCGCCACGTCCATCCAGTCCATGGTGGCGGGCGCCAACGCCATCGCGCTGGGTGACGCGGACATCGTCATCGCGGGCGGCACCGAGTCCCTCTCCGACGCGCCCATCTTCACCAGCCGTCCCCTGGCGCACGCGCTGGCCGCGTCGTCCAAGGGCAAGAGCCTCCCGGACAAGCTCAAGCCCTTCCAGAAGCTCAAGGCCAAGGACCTCATCCCCGTGCCCCCCGCCATCGCCGAGTACTCCACCGGCGAGACCATGGGCGAGAGCGCGGAGAAGATGGCCAAGGAGAACGGCATCTCCCGCGAGGAGCAGGACCTCATCGCGTTCAACTCGCACCAGAACGCGGCGAAGGCGTGGAAGGAAGGCCGCTTCGACAACGAGGTGATGCACGTCCTCGTGCCGCCCAGGTACGAGCAGTCCGCCACGAAGGACAACATCGTGCGCGAGGACACCAGCCTGGAGGCCCTCTCCAAGCTCAAGCCGGTGTTCGACCGCCGCTATGGCAGCGTCACCGCCGGCAACGCGTCCCCGCTGACGGACGGCGCTGCGGCGCTCCTGCTCATGAGCGAGGAGAAGGCGAAGGCGCTGGGCTACGAGCCGCTGGGCTTCCTGCGCGCGCACGCGTTCGCGGCCACGGACCCCGGGGACCAGCTGCTCCAGGGCCCGGCGTACGCGGCGCCCGTGGCGCTCAAGCGCGCGGGGATGAAGCTGTCGGACATCGACCTGGTGGAGATGCACGAGGCCTTCGCCGCGCAGGTGGCGAGCAACCTCCAGGCGCTCGCGTCCAAGGAGTTCGCGAAGAAGGCGGGCTTCAACGCGCCGGTCGGTGAGGTGGACCGCTCCATCCTGAACGTGACGGGCGGCTCCATCTCCCTGGGGCACCCGTTCGGTGCCACCGGGGCGCGCATCGTCACGCAGGCCCTGAACGAGCTGAAGCGTCGGAACAAGAACACGGTGATGTGCACCGTCTGCGCCGCGGGCGGGCTGGGCGCCGCGGTCATCCTGGAGCGTGCGTGATGGCGACCAAGCAAGAGGCAGTCGAAGCGAAGCAGGGCTTGAGCTACGACGTCACGAACGGCGTCGCGGTCATCACCGTGGACCAGCCGGGCGCGCCGGTGAACACGCTGTCCCCGGAAGTGGGCACCGCGTTCACCACGCTGCTCCAGCAGGCGGAGCGGGACCCGGAGGTGAAGGCCGTCGTCTTCATCTCCGGCAAGAAGGACAACTTCGTCGCTGGCGCGAACATCGACTTCCTCCAGACCCTGAAGACGCCGGCGGAAGTGGAGGCCATCAGCCGCGGCGCGCACGAGCAGTTCGACCGGCTGGAGTCCTTCTCCAAGCCGGTGGTCGCGGCCATCCACGGCGCGTGCCTGGGCGGCGGGCTGGAGTGGGTGCTCGCGTGCCACTACCGCATCGTCACGGACAGCCCCAAGTCGGTGGTGGGCCTGCCGGAGACGCAGCTGGGCCTCATCCCCGGCGCCGGCGGCACGCAGCGTCTGCCCGCGCTGATTGGCGCGCAGGCGGCGCTGGACCTCATCCTCACCGGCAAGAACGTCAAGCCGTCCAAGGCGAAGAAGCTGGGCATCGTGGACGAAGTGGTGCCCGTGCCCATGCTGAAGGACCTCGCGCTCAAGCGCGCGGCGGAGCTGGCGGCGGGCACGCTCAAGGTGGAGCGCGCGCACCAGGGCTTCAAGGCCGTGGCCCAGAGCGGCAAGAAGAAGGGCCTCGCCGGCCTCTTCCAGGGGCTCATCAGCAAGGACCTGTGGGCGGAGGCCGCGCTGGAGGACAACCCCCTTGGCCGCAAGGTGCTGTTCGACCAGGCGAAGAAGGCGCTCCTGAAGAAGACGCGCGGCAAGTACCCCGCGCAGGAGAAGGCGCTGCAGGTCATCCGCGTGGGCCTGGAGTCCGGCCGCAAGGCGGGCCTGGAGGCGGAAGCCAAGGCGTTCGGCGAGCTGGTGTTCACGGACGTGTCGAAGCGGCTCGTTGAAATCTTCTTCGCGACGACGGCGCTGAAGAAGGAGAACGGCACCGCCAACGCCAGCGTGAAGCCGCGCGAGGTGAAGAAGGTGGGCGTGCTGGGCGGCGGCCTCATGGGCGGCGGCATCGCCTACGTGGCCGGCGTGCTCCAGGGCGTGCCCGTGCGTGTGAAGGACCGGGACGACGCGGGCGCGGGCCGCGCGCTCAAGCAGGTGCAGACCGTGCTGGACGAGCGCGTGAAGCGCCGCTCGCTCACCCATCGCGAGGCGAACGCGAAGCTGTCCAACATCACCGCGGGCACGGACTACAGCGGCTTCAAGTCGGTGGACCTCATCATCGAGGCCGTCTTCGAGGACCTGAAGCTCAAGCACCAGGTCATCGCGGAGGTGGAGGCCGTCACCGGCGAGAACACCATCTTCGCGTCCAACACCTCCAGCCTGCCCATCGGCGAGCTGGCGAAGGGCAGCAAGCGCCCCTCGCAGGTGATTGGGATGCATTACTTCAGCCCGGTCCACAAGATGCCGCTGCTGGAGATCATCACGCACCCGGGCACCGCGGAGTGGGTGACGGCGACCTGCGTGGACGTGGGCAAGAAGCAGGGCAAGACGGTCATCGTCGTCAACGACGGGCCGGGCTTCTACACGTCGCGCATCCTCGCGCCGTACATGAACGAAGCGGCGTACCTGCTGGCCGAGGGTGCGGACATCGTCCAACTGGACAAGGCGCTGGTGGACTTCGGCTTTCCGGTGGGGCCCATCACGCTCCTGGACGAGGTGGGCATCGACGTGGCCCAGAAGGTGGGCCCCATCATGGAGGCCGCGTTCGGCAAGCGCATGGCGGCGCCCAAGGCGCTGGAGGGCGTGGTGTCCGACGGCCGCCTGGGCCGCAAGACGAACAAGGGCTTCTACCTGTACGAGAACGGGAAGAAGAAGGAGGTGGACCCGCAGGTCTACCTGCTCCTGCCGCACGGCAAGGACCGCAAGTCCCTGGACGCCTCGGAGATGGCGGAGCGCGTGGCGCTGCAGATGGTGAACGAGGCCATCCGCTGCCTGGGCGAGGGCATCCTGCGCAGCCCCCGCGACGGCGACGTGGGCGCCATCTTCGGCCTGGGCTTCCCGCCGTTCCTGGGCGGCCCGTTCCGGTACGCGGACGCCCTGGGGCCGGCCAACCTGCTGCGCAAGCTGGAGCACTACCAGGACAAGTACGGCGAGCGCTTCACGCCCGCGCCGCTGCTGGTGGAGAAGGTGCGCGCCGGCAAGGGCTTCCACGAGGCCTGAAGCCCGCCTGACGCACCGGGGCGGGGGAGGGGACGGCTCACGGTCCTCTCCCCGTTTCCGGGCCTGACTTGACGCGGGGGGCGGTTCTGGACCAAGGGCATGGCCCGAATGGTCCGTTCCGCTCCTCGGGTTGTCCTGACCGCCGGGCTCGCCGCCCTGGTGGTGTGCACCGCGCTGGTGACGGTGTCCGCGCTCGCGTTCCCGCAGGGCTACAGCCCCGCGAGGTTGACGTGGCCGGGCGCCCCCGTCCTCCTGGGCTGGGCGCACTTCGACGCCGGCTGGTACGCGCGCATCGCGACGGAGGGTTACAGCTACACGCCCGGCCAGCAGAGCCCGGTGGCGTTCTTCCCGCTGTACCCGCTGGTGCTGCGCGGCCTGGGCCTGCTGCACCTGGACACGTTCATCGCGGGCATGCTCGTCACCATGCTGTGCGGCCTGGGCGCGCTGTACGTCTTCACGCTGTGGGCGCGCACGCGAGCGGATGAAGAGGCGGCGCGGAACGCGGGGCTCCTGCTGGCGTTCTACCCGTTCGCGTTCTTCCTCTACGGGGCGATGTACTCGGACGCGCTGTTCCTCTTGCTCATCATCGGCGCGTTCCTGCTGCTGGAGCGGGGGCAGCTGGGGTGGGCGGTGCTGCTCGCGGCGGTGGCCACGGCGGCGCGGCCGGTGGCGCCCGCGCTGGTGGTGGGGCTGCTGGCGCGGCGGCTGGAGTGGAAGCACGAGCGCGGCCAGAAGTGGAGCCTGATGGACCTGCTGCCGGTGTTCGCGGCGGCGGGCTTCGTGCTGTACGTGCTCTACCAGTGGAAGGCGTTCGGTGAACCGTTCGCGTTCGTGAAGGTGCAGTCCGCGCCGGGCTGGGACCAGAAGCCGGGCTGGCGCACGTGGGCGAAGCTGCGGTGGTTCCAGGGCTTCAGCCGGGAGATGTCGCTGTCGGACGGCCTGCGGCTCGTCGGGCACGCGGCCGTCACGGTGGGGGCGCTGGCGCTGGTGTGGCCCACGGCGAAGCGGCTGGGGTGGGGCTACGGCGTGTACACACTGGCCATCGTGGGACTGCCCGCCATGTCCAGCAAGGACTTCATGGGCATGGGGCGCTACCTCCTGGCCGCCTTCCCGCTGTTCCTCACGCTGGCACTGCTTCTGAGGGAGAAGCCGCGTTTGAGGTGGGGCGTGCTCGCCAGCTTCGCCTGCGTGATGCTGGCGTTGACGGTCGCGTACGGCGCGGCGGAGTACGTGTCATGAGCGAGCGACGGATGCATGCGCTGACGCGCGAGGCGAACCCGGTGGTCCCGACCGTGGAGGCCACGTCATGAGCGGGCTCATGGACCAGGCGCTGAAGCTCTACGCGCACCTGCCCGCGAGCGAGCGCTTCCACGTGCACGCGCGAGCATCGTCGGCCCCACTGCTCGCGGTGGCGTCGCGCATGCCTTCCGGAACAGTGGCGGACATCGGCTGTGGGCACGGCTTGCTGTCCGCGGTGATGGCGCTCGCGGTGCCGGAGCGCCGGGTGCTCGGCGTGGACCTGGATGAGCGCAAGGTGCACTGGGCAAGGCAGGCCCTGTCCGGGTTGCCCAACGTGACGCTCGACGTGGGCTCGGTGGAGCAGCTCGCGAAGACGCAGCCGCACACGCTCGACGCGGTGGTGGTCTGCGACGTGCTGTACCTGCTGCCGGAGGCGAAGTGGCCCGGCTTCCTCCAGTCCGTGCGCGGTCTGCTCAAGCCCGGAGGCCGCTTCCTGTTGAAGGAGGTGGAGGGCGACCGCTCCTGGAAGCACGCCAAGGCGCTCGCACAGGAGTGGGTGATGGTGTCCCTCCTGGGGCGCACCAAGGCCAGCGGCGGAATGGTCCTCAAGCCGCGAGTGGACGGCGTGCGGCTGCTCCGGGACGCGGGCTTCGAGGTGCGTGAGGTGGTCGGCCTGGGCGAGGGCTATACGACGCCGCACCTGCTTTACGACGCCGAAGCCCGCTGACGGCGCTCGCGTTTCCAAACCTGTCCGACAGTCGGACAGGTTCCGCGGCACTGGGTCGCCGGGCAGGGCAGCCAGCCGTGGTCGTCCCAACTGGTCCGACAGTCGGACCAGTTCGTGAGCTGCGCCGCCGCCGGGGAGGTCCAACTGGGCTCTCACCTTCTCATCTGAGAGCACAGCCTGGGTCGACCGGGCCCTGCCGAGCAGCCGTCAGCCCAGCTCGCCGTAGTTCGCGAGCGCGATGCCCCGCTCCACGAGCTTCGCCTTCACGCGGGGGCTCGTCAGCGCCGCCAGCTCCGCGTCCCAGCCATACCTCCACGCCGGGTCCTCCGGCACATGCGGCGCGCCCTCACCGGGATGGCACCCCAGCTCGAAGTCCCCCGCTGGCAGCGCATCCAGCACCCCCAGCAGCGCCGCCTCATCCAGCCGGCCCGCCTCGAACACCCCGCCCGCACTGACCCGCCGCACGCCCTGCCGAGCCCGGGGCGCCGTGCGCGCCAGCACCGCCAGCACCGTCGTCTTCAACGCGGGCCCGGGAGCCCGGAGCCACGACGCGCGAGGCAGCGCATCCGGCCACCGCAGGGGCAGGCCCTCGCGCGCGGCGATCCCCTCCACCACCGACCGCACCCCCGGCAACAGGTGCAGGTGCTGGTGCCCGTCCAGGTGGTCCACCTTCGCGCCCAGCTCCCGCGCGCGGGACAGCTGCGCGGACAGCTCCCGCTCCAGCTCCTCGCGCCGCACCCGCCCCGTCAGCCACGCCTTCGCGAAGTCCGCCCAGCTGCCCCGAAGCCGCCCCTCCGGCGCCACCGTCCGCACGGCTTCCGCGGGGGCCGCGCACGCAAGCCGCGTGGACAGCGCCAGGTGCACGCCCACCGCCAGCCCCTGCGCCTTCGCCTTGCCCACGGCCTCCGCCGCGGAGGGCCCCATGGCCAGCAGCGTCGCGCTGGTCACGATGCCCTCGCGGTGCGCCCTGAGGATGCCCGCGTCCAGCGACGGGTGCAGGCCCAGGTCGTCCGCGTTGACGATGAGGCGCGTGCGCGACGCCATGAGAAGCCCTACCCGCGCCCCGCATGGCCCGGCACCGAGCGCAGCTGCTGCACCGACGGCGGCAGGCGCACCGGCTTCGAGGGCGGCGGCGGCGAGCGCGTCTCCGGGTACAGGTTCACCAGCTCCTTCACCATCTTCAGGATGACCGACGGCGAAGCCAGCGTGGAGATGCCGCGCGTGCGCGGGAAGTAGTCCACGCCCATCTGGAACACGCGGAAGCCCTTGCGGATGGCCTTCACCACCAGCTCCGCGTCGATGAACGAGCCCTGGCTCTTGAGCTCCATCGACTCCAGCACCCGGCGGTGCATCAGCTTGAAGCTGAAGTTCACGTCCTTGATCTGGATGTCGAACAGCGCCCGGATGAGCAGGTTGTAGACGAACGAGTACACGATGCGCTTGGGGCCCTCGCTCGTGCGGTCGAACCGGAAGGCGCAGATCATGTCCGCCTCCAGGTAGTCCATCAGGTGCAGCGCCCGCTCCAGCTCCCGCATGTCCCACGGCAGGTCGATGTCCGAGTACAGCACCAGGTCCTTCGTGCTCGCCGCCAGCCCCGTGCGCATCGCCCCGCCCAGCTTCAGGTTCACCGGGTGTGTGATGACCCGGAGCTGGGGCACCTTCGCGGCCAGCGCGTCACAGACCTCCTGGGTCCGGTCCGTGGAGGCGTCATTGACGACGATGATTTCGAAGTCGTCGGTGAGCTTCGGCAGGACTTCCAGGGCGCGGCTCACGGCGCGCTCCACGTAGTCCTCTTCGTTCCAGGCAGGGAAGAAGAGGCTGATGCTCGGGTACTTGGCCACGGTCGTCATGTCGCGCGCGTTCCGTCCAGAAGGAAACGGGCGCTCGCTACCAGAGGGGCAACGCGCTGGCAAACGTCATGGCCCTTCTCGTGACAAACCCGTATAGTACCGCGTAATCATCATTTTACGGGGACACGGTGAAAGCCCAGCCCTACACGCTTCTGGTCGTGGACGATTCGCAGGCGTTGCTGCCCCACCTGGTGCGCACGCTGGGCCCGGAGGACTTCGCCCTCCGGGTGGCGCGCTCCGGACAGGAGGCGCTGGGGCTGACCCAGGAGGTAGACGGCGTCCTGCTCTGCTCGGGCGGCCCCGACGAGGCGCAGGCCCGGGGGCTGCTGGAGGCCCTCACCCCACCGCCACCGGCGGCCCGACCCGCCGTGGTGGTCCTGGCCCCCGCGGAGGACCGGGCCCTGCGCCTCGCCGCCCTGCGCAGGGGGGCTGAGGTGATTCTGACCCCCTGGGACGACGAAGAGCTGCGCTTGAGGCTCTACCGGAGCCTCGAAGCGCACTCCCGGTTGAAGTCGCTTCACTCCCAGGTGGAGGAGTTGCGGCGCCTGGCGGTGACGGACGGGCTCACCCAGGTCCACAACCACCGCTACTTCCAGGAGCGGCTCCGGGAGGAGTTCCGCCGCTCTCAGCGCTACGACGAGAGCCTGTCGCTCATCCTGGTGGACCTGGACCACTTCAAGAACGTCAACGACGCCCACGGCCACGGCGCCGGGGACCGCGTCCTGCGGGAGGTGGCCGCCTCCCTCCAGCACAGCGTCCGGGAGACGGACCTCGTGGCCCGCTACGGCGGGGAGGAGTTCGCCATCCTCCTGCCCTGCACCCACCTGCCCGGCGCCCTCACCGTGGCGGAGCGGATCCGCAAGGGAATCAACGAGTTGCACGCGGGTCCGGAGGGCGCCCTGCGCGTCACCGCCTCCCTGGGCATCTCCAGCTTCCCCCACCGCGCCATCCTCACGCCGGAGCAGCTGCTGCTCACCGCGGACGAGGCCCTCTACCGCGCCAAGCGCGAGGGCCGGGACCGCATCTGTCTCCACCCCCCCGCACCCCTGTTTTCCACGCCGCCTTCACGCGCAGGCTGACCCAGGGGTCAAAAACCCGGGGTCCTGTTTGACCCTGTTGGGGGCGGTGGGTCTACAATGACCTTGCCCCTTTTTGTCATGTCTCTGAAAAAGGGCGTGATTGCCGGGGTTTATCCAAATCTCGGGTTTGGCAAGGCCATTGCAAATGTCGGACTCCGGAAAGTCCATGGGAACCCTGGGAGCTCAAGCGCAGGCGCAGGACCCGGTCGCCCGAGGGCGGCTGCTGCTCGTGGACGACGAGGAGAACATCCTCAAGTCCATCCGGCGGGTGCTGCGCCGCGGTGAGTGGGACATCGAGACGGCGACGGACGCGGAAGCCGGCCTGCGCACGCTGGAGCGCTTCCACCCGGAGGTCGTCATCTCCGACTTCCGCATGCCGGGGATGAACGGGGTGGAGTTCCTCACCCAGGTGAAGCTCCAGGAGCCGCGCGCCCAGCGCATCATGCTGACGGGGCAGGCGGATCAGCAGGCCATCGAAGAGGCCATCAACCGCTCCGAAATCTTCCGCTTCATCTCCAAGCCCTGGAACGACAGCCACCTGGTGCTCACGGTGAAGAGCGCCTTCGAGCAGTACGCGCTCCACACGGAGAACGACCGGCTCTACCGCGTCACCCAGGAGCAGAACGCGGAGCTCAAGCAGCTCAACGCGGAGCTGGAGGAGCGCGTCGCCCTGCGCACGCGCCTGCTGTCCACGGCGAAGCGCGAGTGGGAGCTGTCCTTCGACTGCATGGAGACGCCGCTCGCGGTGGTGCGCGCGCGGGACTTCGCGGTGCGCCGGGCCAACGTCGCCTACGCGCAGGTGGCCCGCCGCTCCATCGAAGAGGTGCCTTCGGACGTCCCGTGCCACCAGTACCTCTTCGGCCGGGACACGCCGTGCCAGGGCTGCCCGCTGCCCTCCGCCATGGAGACGGGCAAGGGCGCTCGCGGCGAGGTGCAGCAGGGCGGGCGCAGCTACGTGGTGGCCGCGTATCCGTTCGCCGGCGACGACCGCGCGGTGTGCACCTACCGCGACGTCACCGAGGAGCAGGCCATGACGCGCCGGCTCATCGAGACGGAGAAGATGGCCGCGGTGGGCCAGCTCGCGGGCGGCGTGGCGCACGAAATCAACAACCCGCTGGGTGGCATCCTCGCCTTCGCGCAGCTGATGTCCCGCGACGCGGGCCGCAGCGAGGGCGACCTGGAGTCGCTGAAGCTGATTGAAGAGAGCGCGCTGCGCTGCAAGCGCATCGTGGAGAGCCTGCTGAAGTTCAGCCGGCACAGCCGCGTGGAGGACCGCCGCCTCTTTGATTTGTCCAAGTGCGTGGAGGACGCCGCGGTGCTCTTCCGCGCGCAGCTCAAGTCCATGCCCAAGGTGGAGCTGAAGCTGGGCCTCAAGGACGGGCTGCCCAAGGTGTACGGGGATCCCGGCACGCTCGCGCAGGTGGTGCTCAACCTGCTGCAGAACGGCCTCCAGGCGCTGCCCAGGGCGGAAGGGCGCCTGTCGCTGGAGACCGGCCGCGAGGGCGACCGGACCTTCTTCGCGGTGACGGACACCGGGACGGGCATTGAAGAGCGGCACCTGCCGCGCATCTTCGAGCCGTCGTTCACCACCAAGCCGCCCGGCGAGGGCACCGGCCTGGGTTTGTCCATCGCCTATCGCATCGTCCAGGACCACGGGGGCACCTTCCAGGTGGACACCCACGTGGGCCAGGGCTCCCGCTTCACCGTCTTCCTGCCCATTCCCCTGCAGCTCGAGAGGTTGCCGTGAACCAAGTCAAGCGCGCCAAGGTCCTCGTCGTCGATGACGACTCCGTCGTCCTCAAGGCCGTCACCCAGATCCTCCAGCGGGAAGGCCACCCGGTGGTGGCCATCGACGACGCGGTGGAGGGGCTCGCGGCGGCGAAGGACCCGTCCATCGACGTGGTGGTGCTCGACATCAAGATGCCGCACCTGTCCGGCATGGACCTCTTGCGCGCCATCAAGGCGGACCGCCCGGACGTGGAGGTCATCATGATGACGGCCTTCGCCACCGTGGAGACGGCGGTGGAGGCGGTGAAGGCGGGCGCGTACGACTACCTCACCAAGCCCTTCGAGAACATCGACGAGGTGAGCCTCACGGTGGCCAAGGCCGCCGAGCGCAAGGCGCTGAAGGACCGCACCCGCGCGCTGGAGGAGGCGCTCACCGCGCGCAGCCAGTTCGAGGACCTCATCGGTCAGTCCTCGCAGATGCGCGCCGTGTTCAAGCTGGTGGAGACCGTCAGCCACTCCACCGCCACGGTGCTCATCCAGGGTGAGAGCGGCACGGGCAAGGAGCTGGTCGCTCGCGCCATCCACTACCGCAGCGCCCGCCGCGACAAGCCGTTCGTCGCCGTCAACTGTTCGGCGCTGACGGAGACGCTGCTGGAGAGCGAGCTCTTCGGCCACGTGAAGGGCAGCTTCACCGGCGCCACCGGCAACAAGAAGGGCCTCTTCGAGGCGGCCGACGGCGGCACCATCTTCCTGGACGAGATTGGCGACGTGCCCCCGGCCACCCAGGTGCGCCTGCTGCGCGTCCTCCAGGAGGGTGAAGTGAAGCGCGTGGGCGCCAACGAGCCCGTGAAGGTGGACGTGCGCGTCATCGCCGCCACGCACGTGGACCTGTCCCGCGCGAAGGAGCAGGGCAAGTTCCGCGAGGACCTCTTCTATCGCCTCAACGTCATCACCATCGACCTGCCGCCCCTGCGCGACCGCCCGGAGGACGTGCCGCTGCTCGCGCACCACTTCCTCAAGGTCTACACCGGCAAGGCGGACAAGAAGGTCACCGGCATCAGCCCGCGCGCCATGGAGGCTCTCACCTGCAACCGGTGGACGGGCAACGTGCGCGAGCTGGAGAACGTCATCGAGCGCGCGGTGGTGCTGACGGCCAACGACGCCATCGACGTGGAGGACCTGCCGCCCGGCTTCCAGGCGGCGCCCCAGGCCGACTCGGCGGTGGAGGTGTTCAGCCTGGCGCACCTGCCGTACGCCCAGGCCAAGCGCCTGGCCATGCGCGCCTTCGAGCGTCGCTATCTCTCCGCGCTGCTGGAGAAGAACAACCACAACGTGTCCAGCGCGGCGCGCGCGGCCGGCGTGGACCGCTCCAACTTCCGCCGCCTGCTCAAGCAGTACGAGGTGGCCGGCCGCAGCATGAAGCCGCGCTCGCCCAAGGGGCCGGACTCGGACAGCGGGCCGGGCCCCGTCCTCGAAGCGGTGTCCTGAAAACGCCGTGTCCTGACGGGGCCCTTCGGGGAGTGACGACGCTTCAGCCGTCCTCCCCGGGCTCCCGCTCGCCGCGCCGCGCGGCGAGCTGCTGCTGGATGGATTCATATCGCTCGGACAGCTCCGCCTCGAAGCCGTTGCGCGTCGGGGTGTAGAAGCAGCGCGAGCGCAGGGCCTCCGGCAGGTAGTCCTCCGGGACGTAGTTGCCCTCGAAGTTGTGCGGGTACTTGTACCCGCCGCCGTAGCCCAGCGACTTCATCAGCTTCGTGGGCGCGTTGCGCAGGTGCATGGGCACCGGCAGCGCGCCCTCCTTCGTCACGGCCTCGCGCACGGCCGCGTACGCGGCGATGACGGCGTTCGACTTGGGCGCGAGCGCCAGGTACGTCACGGCCTGGGTGAGGGGCAGGGTACCCTCCGGCAGGCCCATGAGCTGGAAGGCCCTGAGCGCGTCCACCGCCACGCCCAGCGCTCTCGGGTCCGCGTTGCCCACGTCCTCCGACGCGAAGATGACCATGCGGCGGAAGATGAAGACGGGGTCCTCGCCCGCCTCCAGCATGCGCGTCATCCAGTACAGCGCGGCGTCCACGTCGCTGCCGCGCATGGATTTGATGAACGCGCTGACGACGTTGTAGTGCTCCTCGCCGCCCTTGTCGTAGAGCAGCATCTTCTGCTGGAGCGCTTCTTGCGCCACCTTGCGGTCCACCGCCTTGCCGCCGTACGCCGCCGCGGCCTCCAGCGCGGTGAGGGCCTTGCGCGCGTCGCCGCCGGCCGCGTCCGCGATGAACTCCAGCGCCGCGTCGTCCACCGTCACCTTGCCGCCCAGGCCCCGTGGATCCGCCACCGCGTGGCGCATGACGGCGATGAGCTCCTCCTGCTCCAGCCCGCGCAGCGTGACGACGCGGCAGCGCGACAGGAGCGCGGCGTTCACCTCGAAGGAGGGGTTCTCCGTGGTGGCGCCAATCAGCGTGACGGTGCCCTTCTCCACGTGGGGCAGCAGCGCGTCCTGCTGTGACTTGTTGAAGCGGTGGATTTCGTCGATGAACAGGAGCGTGCGCTGGCGGTTCAGCTTCCAGCGGTCCTGCGCGCGGGCCACCGTCTCACGGATGTCCTTCACGCCCGCGAGCACCGCGGACATGGTCTCGAAGGCGGCGCCCGTGGAGCGCGCGACGAGCTGGGCGAGCGTCGTCTTGCCGGTGCCGGGCGGACCCCAGAGGATGAGGCTGGGCACCTGGTCGCTCTCCAGGGCGCGGCGCAGGAAGCGGCCCTCGCCGGTGAGGTGCTCCTGGCCCAGGTACTCGCTGAGCGAGGTGGGGCGCATGCGCTCGGCGAGCGGCGCCAGGGTGGCCTGTTCCTTCTGGCTGGCGTGGTCGAAGAGGTCCATGGGGCCTTCAAACCTAGCGTCCCGGCCGCCCGGTGGCGCCCCCTTGTGATGTCAGGGGCTGGGCAGGTGCGTCATTTTCCTGGGGAGGACGGTTGGCCGGCTGGACTAGAACCCGGGGGGCGTGCAGACCCTGGTCATCGTCGCGAAGCGAGACACCCCGCGGGCCGTGGTCCTGGCTGCGGAAATCCAACAGCGCCACCCGACCCTGACGGTGCTGGCGGACCGCGCCCTGGCGCATGCGCTGAACTGGCCGCGCATCGAGGACCGGGAGCTGGCGGCCCGCGCGGACGCGGTGGTGGTGCTGGGCGGTGACGGCACGCTCATCTACGCGGCGCGCCTTTTGGGCGGACGCAACGTGCCCATCATCGGCGTCAACCTGGGCAGCCTGGGCTTCATGACCGAAATCTCCGTGGAGGAGCTCTTCAGCCGGCTGGACGACGTGCTGGCGGGGAACTTCCACGTGGACTCGCGGATGAAGCTGTCGTGCCGGCTGCTGCGCGGGGGCAAGGTCCTCATCGAGGATGAGATCCTCAACGACGTGGTCATCAACAAGGGCGCGCTCGCGCGCATCGCGGACCACGAGACGTCCATCGACGGGGTGCCCATCACCACGTACAAGGCGGACGGCGTCATCCTGGCCACGCCCACTGGCTCCACGGCGTACTCGCTGTCCGCGGGCGGGCCCATCGTGCACCCGTCGGTGGACTGCACCATCCTGTCGCCCATCTGCTCGCACGCGCTGACCCAGCGGTCCATCGTGGTGCCGGCGGACCGCACCATCCGCGTCACGCTGAAGAGCGAGACGGCGGACACGTACCTCACGCTGGATGGGCAGACGGGGCACTCGCTCCAGGGCGGGGACTGCATTGAAGTGGTGCGCTCGCCCAACCGCGTGGGCCTGGTGCGCAACCCGCACGTGGCCTTCTTCACCATCCTCCGGCAGAAGCTCCACTGGGGCGAGCGCTGAGCCTCCGGGCCCGGGGGTGGGGCTCCCCTCCGGTGCGAGGGGTGCGGTAGCGTCCGGCCCGTGACGACGGGTGGGCACACGACGCGTTTTGGCAAGTACGAGCTGCTGGAGCGCCTGGGGGCCGGCGGCATGGCCGTCGTGCACCGCGCGCGCTTCACGGTGGCGGAGGGCGTGTCCCGGTCCGTGGTGATCAAACGCGTGAGGGACCCCTACGCGCAGGACCCCGCCTTCGTGCGGATGTTCCTCAACGAAGCGCGCATCTCCATGGGGCTGTCGCACGGCAACATCGTCCAGGTCTTCGACTTCGGGCAGGAGGAGGGGGAGTACTTCCTCGCCATGGAGTGGGTGGACGGGCAGCCCCTGTCCAAGGTGCTCAAGCGCTCGAAGCTGAAGGGGATGGCCCACCTGCCGGCGCCGCTGGCGGTGCAGCTGATGGTGGAGGTCTGCAAGGGCCTGCACCACGCGCACACGCGCCGCGACGAGCAGGGCCGCCCGCTGGGGCTGGTGCACCGCGACGTGTCGCCGGACAACGTCCTGGTGAGCTACGAGGCCGAGGTGAAGCTCACCGACTTCGGCATCGCGAAGGCGCAGCTGGCCGGGCGGCCGGAGACGGATGCCGGCGTGGTGCGCGGCAAGTACCTCTACCTGTCCCCGGAGCAGACGCGGGCGGAGGCGCTGGACGCGCGCTCGGACGTGTACACGGCGGGCGTGGTCCTCTACGAGCTGCTCACCGGCCGCAGGCCCACGGAAGGGGACCCGGGCTCGGTGATGGAGCGCATCGCCACGGGCGACCTGACGCCCACGCAGGCGTACGTGCCGGACCTGGATCCGTCCCTGGGCGCGCTGGTGTCGCGGGCGCTGGCGCTCCGGCGGGATGATCGCTTCACGAGCGCGGAGGACTTCCAACGCGCGCTGGCGGAGTGGCTGGCGTACCGCGCGCCGCTGTTCCCCGCGTCCACGCTGCGCCACCTGATGGCCTGGCTGTTCGAGGAGGAGCTGAAGCTCGCGGGCCAGCCGCCCCGCATCCCGGCGTCCTTCCTGCGCCAGGTGACGGTGTGGACGGGGGAGGGGAGCCCGGTCGGAGCGGACGAGCCGGAGCGGGCCTCCTCGGTGCACCGCGCGCACGCGACGGCGTTCCCGGAGGAGCACGTGCCCGGGGCGCTGGTGGGGGGCAGCCCCGCGGCGGACATGGGCGCGGGGGTGCCGGGCTGGGTCTGGGCGGCCGTCATCGCGGCGGCGGTCCTCTTCTTCGTGGGGCGGGCGGTGATGCCCGACGTGTCGGAGCCCCGCTCGCGCAGGCTCCAGGTGGTGTCCGTGCCTCCGGGCGCGGAGGTGCGCTGGGACGGCAAGCAGGTCGGGATGACGCCGACGGCGCTGAACGTCGCCTCGGGAGAGGACTCGCACACGCTGGAGCTGCGGTTCGTCGGGTACCAGCCCTGGTCGACCACCGTGTCGCAGGCGGCCGTGCCGGAGCGCGTGCAGGTGACGCTGGAGCGGCTGCCGCCCCCGCCCCCTCCGCCGGAGCCGGTGGTGGAGGCCCGGGTGAAGGACCCCGTGGCGGAAGCGCCAGTCCGGAAGCGGCCCCCGGTGAACGCCCGGGGCGAATCGCGCGAGGCCTGGGATTGGATGTCGCAGTCCAGCGAGGCGGGGGTGGCGTACACGCAGGGCATGGAGCTGCTCGGGGCGGGCAGTGCGCTTTCGGCGGGGGAGAAGTTCTGGAAGTGCCTGGAGCTGAAGGAGACCGCCGCGGAGTGCCACCTGGGCCTGGGCCGCGTGGGCGTGCTGACGGACCGGGACGCCATGGCCCGCGAGGGCTACCAGCGCTACCTGGAGCTGCGGCCGCGAGGCCTCGCCGCCGCCGAGGCGCGCAAGTACCTTCACGCGAAGACGGCCCGGTAGTAGTCCCGCGAACGGCGATGTTCCTCCTCCTGTCGAAGCTGTTGGATCTGCTGCTGTCGCCGCTCACCTGGGCGCTGCTCCTGGGCGTGGGAGGCGTGGTGCTGCGCCGGTGGAAGCGCCTGTCGGTGGCGTCGCAGCTGGCGGCGCTGGGCGTGCTGTACGGCTTCTCCATCGAGCCCACGGTGGCGCTGCTGACGCGGGCGACGGAGGCGGACGCGGTGAGCACGTACCGGCCGGACACCGTCTACGACGCGGTCATCCTGCTGGGGGGAGGGCTGGACGCGGCGGCCACGGAGCGCTCGGGGCAGCCGGAGTACAACGCCGCGCCGGAGCGGATGATGCGCACCTTCGAGCTCCTGCATGACGGCCGGGCGCGGCAGGTGCTGATCACCGCCGGCAACCTGGACGCGAGGCCGGAGGCGGTGGTGGAGGCGGACGTGCTGGCCGCGCAGCTGGAGCACTGGGGCATCTCTCCCGAGCGCATCGTGAAGGAGGGCCGCAGCCGCAACACCCGGGAGAACGCGCTGCAATCAGCACCGCTGGTGCGGGCCCACGGCTGGAAGTCGCTGCTCCTGGTGACGAGCGCCGCGCACCTGCCCCGCGCGGCCGGCTGCTTCGCGGCGGTGGGCGTGCGCGCGGACACGCTCGCGGTGGACCTCCGCTCCTCGACGCTGCCGCCCGCGAAGATGAGCTGGCTGCCGCGGTCGGGGGCGCTCAACCAGAGCACGGACATGCTGCGCGAACTGGCGGGGCGGCTCGTGTACCGGCTGCGGGGCTGGACCGCGCCCTGGCGGTAGGGGCCTCGGGCCTCATGCGGCGCGAACCTGTCCGACAGTAGGACCGGCGGGGCCCTCGCGCTACTTCATCGACGGCGGCGCGTGCAGGCCGCCCGGGGGCGCGCCGACGAGCGCGATGCGGCCCTGGGGCTTCGCGCGCGGCGCGGGCTTGCCGGTGCGGAACGCGGTGCCGAGCGCTTCCCACGGCGACACCTCCAGGCCCCTGGGCACGGCGGGCAGGTCCTTGAACATGGAGTAGCCGTCGTTGCCCTGCGCCACGAAGCTCAACGTGGCCAGCCGGTACACCGCCGCGTCGTCCAGCGGCTTGCCCTTCACCTCCACCTTCGTCACCCGCGCGCCCGGCGCCCTGCGCAGGTCGTAGGTGAAGCGCAGGCCGGACACCTGTGGGAAGCGGCCGGGCGGCTTGCCGTCCACGCTGCTCAGGCTGACGCCGTTCTCCAGCGCCTCGCGCAGCACCGCCCCCTTCACCATCAGCACCACCAGCTCGTTGCGGTAGGGCATGAGCGAGTACAGCTCCCGCCGCGTCATCTTCCCGGCGGGCAGCACCCGGTCCGCGCGGATGGCGCCCCCGTTGACGAGCGCCACGTCCGCGCCCGTCGCCTCGCGGAATGCGTCCGCCAGGAACGAGCCCAGGTTCGTTTCCGCCAGCCGGTTCTGCGCGCTGCGCGCATCCAGCGCCACCGGCGAGCGGCCCACGCGCTCCGCCAGCGTGGCCAGCAGCGGCGCATAGGCCTTCATCTGCTCGTTGAACGCCGCGTCGTCCGGCGTCTTCGACGTGATGGGGATGACCTTCCACGCCAGCTTCTTCACCGCGCCCGTCTTCGCGTCCAGGTCCAGCGTGAGGCGGCCCAGGTCGATGGCGTCCTCGTCCAGCTTGAAGATGGGCGTGCCCGCGACGGTCTCCTCCACGCGGTCGTGGTCGTGCCCGCCGATGATGAGGTCCACGCGCACGCACTTCGCCAGCTCGCGGTCCTGCGCCACCGCCAGGTGCGTGAGCCCCATCACGAACTGCGCGCCCGCGGCCCGCAGCTCCTCCACGGAGCGCTTCGCCGCCTCGCAGAACGGCGTGATGCGCGTGTCCTTGCCCGGCTTGGACGACGTCTGCGTCTCCGGCAGCACCACGCCGAAGATGCCCACCTTCACGCCACCCACGTCGCGCACGTCCCACGCCTTGAGCCCGTCGAACACCTGCCCGGACTTCACGCTCATCACGTTGGCGCCCAGCCACGGGAAGCGCGACTGCTGGAGGCGCGCGCGCAGCACGTCGTCCCCGAAGTCGAACTCGTGGTTGCCCACCGTGGCGTAGTCCAGCCCGAGCGCGTTCCACGCGTCGATCATCTGCTTGCCCTTGAGCGCCTCGCCCGCCACCTCCGCGGAGGACTCCACGGACGGCGAGAGGGTGTCGCCCGCCAGCAGCGTGAGGACGTGCGGCGACTCCTTCAGCGCCTGCTGCTTGAGCGTCGCCACGCGCGACAGGCCGCCCCGGTTCTGGGCGGTGGGCTGGAATTGATAGACGTCGTTGAGGTGGAGGATCGTGAGGCGGACGGTGTCAGCGGGAGGCGCCGGCTCGGTGGTCCCGGCGGCCCCGGCGGAACGGGTGGCCAGCACCAGCGCGAGCGGCAGCAGCACCGCCCAGGTGCTCACGGTCTTCTTCGTCATCGGACAGTCGTTCTCTTGCGGGGGCACGGGGGAGCGCCAATCCCTCTCGGCGTAGCGCACTCGGCGCATGAAGGCGAGCGGGGCCGGACATGGCGCAACGCGCAAGCCCCAGGCCCCTCTTCCCGGGGGACGAGGGGCATCCGGCCAGCCGCGCGCTCCTCCCTCAGACGGTGTAGCGCCGGCCCTGCGCCAGCGGCTCAATCACGCTGCCACTCGCGTCGAACAGGTCCGGGTAGTGGATGAGGCGCATCTTCGCGCGGGTGGCCTCCGGCAGCGCCGCCAGCTTCTCGTAGGGCGTGTGCACGCCGTAGTTCGTCTCGTGGATGACCAGGTCCGCCTCCGACAGCCAGGAGATGAGCCCCTCGTCGAACGCGGTGTCCGCGCTGTAGCCCAGGCACCGGCCCCCGGCGCGGATGCGGAACGCGGTGGTGGGCACGTGGTGGTAGGTGAAGCGGCACTCGATTTCGAAGGGGCCGTGCTTCACCGCGCGCTCCAGGTGCAGCGGCGTGTGCGTGAAGTAGTCCTCGAAGTGCTTGTCGTTGGGCCCCGCGCCGTGCTGCTCGATGAGGCACTCCATGCCCGCCGCGAGGTGGCCCTCCCAGAGGCGGCGCGTGACGCTCGGGTGCGCGAGCAGCTCCATCTTCCGCTGCAGCACGAAGAAGGAGAAGTACGCCAGGCTCTCCAGGCCGGAGGCGTGGTCCGCGTGCAGGTGCGTGAGGGCCACGGCGCTGACGCGCTCCACGTCCAGGTGCACGCCGGAGGACTCGGACGCCTCGCGCATCATCTTGCGGATGGGGTGCGGGCAGTCGATAAGCAGCACCTGCCCTTCCGCCTCCACCGCGAGGCACGACGAGTAGTGCAGCGCGGAGAAGGCATCACCGACGCCGAGGGGGATGAACGACAGGCTCATGGATGGCTCCGGAGGGAAGGGGACAGCCGCTCGCGCAGCTTCGCGGCGACGGCGGGAGGGCAGTACGCGGACACGTCCTCGCCGCGCGTCAGGCGCTCCTTGAGGGCGCTGCTGGACACCTCCGCCAGGTGCGCCTCCGCGGGGAGGAAGAGGGTGGACAGCTCCGGCGCGAGCGCGCGGTTCATCTGCGCCAGCTCCGTCTCGAACTGCGCATCGGTGGCGCCGCGCACGCCGCGCAGCAGGACGCTGGCGCCAATCTCCCGCGCCAGCTCCACGATGAGCCCTTCGGTGAAGGTGACGGAGACGTTGGGGTGCCGGGCCACGGCCTCGCGGATGAGAGACATGCGCTCCTCGGCGGTGAGCAGCGTGGACTTCTTCGGGTTGACCGCCACCACCACCACGACGTGGCTGAAGAGGCGCGCCGCCTGGCGCACCACGGACAGGTGTCCCGCCGTGACGGGGTCGAAGCTGCCTGCGTAGATGGCAATGGTCATCACGACACCTCTCGGTCCGAGGGAGAAAGAGTCGCCGCGTCCAGCAGGCCCGCCGCCATGCGCTTCACCGTGCCCGCCGCGGAGCCCGGGGGCACGAGGCCGGGGGCGCTCGCGGAGAGCACGAAGTAGCCCTGGATGGCGGCGAACAGGCCCGCGGCCAGGGGGCGCGCGCGGCGCTTGCCCACCGCCGCCGCGACCAGCGCCTCCAGGTGCTCCAGGTCCGCGCGCACCACCTCTTCGTAGGCGACGCGGACCTCCGGCTGCCGGATGGCCTCCGCGCTGATGGTGACCCAGCCCGCCACCGCCGCCACGTCCGCGTCCGGCCCGGTGGCCAGGAACGCGTCCACGAACGCCTCCACCCGCCCGCGCGCGTCGTCCGCCGCGAGCTTCGACGCCCGGGTGGCGAAGCGCTGCCGGGCGCGCGAGGCCAGCGAGCGCACCAGGGTCAGGAGGATCTCCTGCTTGTCCTCGAAGTGGTAGTGCACCAGCCCCGCGCTCAGGCCCGCCGCCCGGGCAATCTCGGCCACGGACGCGCCTTCATAGCCGCGCTCGGCCATGGCCTTGAGCAGCCCGGCGACGATCTGCTCCCGGCGCGCTTCGGTGTTGGAGGGTCGTGGCATGGCGTGGGTTTGTTTCTAGGTTGTGTGACCAACTTATAAACAGGGCCAGCGCGGACGTCAACCGGACGTGGGGCCGGAGGCGCCGCGTTGAGGCTCGGAGACTAGAAGGTGAGGAGGGACGTCACCTTGTCCGGCCCCAGCCGCTTCGCGCCCTCGAGGAAGTCGAGCGTGATGAGGAAGGCGTAACCGACAATCTGCCCGCCCAGCCGGGTGACGAGCCTTCCTGTGGCGTCGGCGGTGCCGCCAGTGGCGAGCACGTCATCCACCACGAGGATGCGCTCGTCCTTGAGGATGGCGTCCTCGTGCATCTCCACGCCGTCCGCGCCGTACTCCAGCGAGTAGCGCTCCACGATGCGCTTGTGGGGGAGCTTGCCGGGCTTGCGCGCCGGGACGAAGCCCGCCTCCAGCGCCAGCGCGATGGGGGCGCCCAGCAGGAAGCCGCGCGACTCCACGCCCACCACCTTGGTGATGTGCTGGCCCCGGAAGGGGGCGGACATGGCGTTGACCACCCGGCCGAAGAGGCGGGGGTCGGCCAGCATGGGGGTGATGTCCTTGAAGACGATGCCGGGCTTGGGGAAGTCCGGGACGTCGCGCAGGACGGCCTGGAGGTCGGAGACGAGCGTGGGGTCGAGGGACATGGGGGAGGCTCCGAAGGGGGACAGCGGCGTTCAGCCCGGTGGACGACACCTGGGGGGACCTGGGACCCAAGCGTACCCGGCCCGGGTGACAGCCAGCCTGGTGAGCCCCCGGACGGAGGGCCCCGGGGCCAACGGCCGGAAAACGGGCGGACTGGGACGGGACCGGGACATGGCGGACGTTGATGATCTCACAGCTTCGCGTCGCCGGACCGCATCGGCTGGATGACGCCGTATTTTTTCCCGCGCGCGGGGATCCCCTCACTGTGTTAAGCGAGGCGGTTCCCCCCGACCAAGGAGTCTGGGGCCCTTGCAAGCCGTGCAAACCACCGCTGACACCCGAGACCCTCTCTCCCCCCAGGACGGACTCTGGCTCCGCGCCCTCAAGGCCGAGGTCGAGCCCGCCACGTTCAAGAAAGGCCGCGAGGTGGCTGAAGGCCGCCGCGTCTTCGGCCTCACGCGTGAACCCGAACGCATCCGCGCGCAGGTCGCGGGTCCGTCCGGCGAACGCTATGACGTGGCCCTGATACCGGGAGAGGGGAAAGTCGTTTCCTCCTGCACCTGCCCGGTCTGGAACACCAACGGCCCGCATTGCGAGCACGTGGTCGCCGTGGCACTCATCTACGCGGCCCGCTTCCGGCCGCCGCCCCCGCCACAAAAGGCCGCACCCCCGCCTCCGCCGCCGGAACCCGAGGACCTGGGTCCGGACGACGAGGTGGAGATTCCCGGAGGCGGTGCGCCGGGAATGGAAGGCGTCAGCCTGCCCGCGCTCGCGAAGGTGGAGAGCTGGCTGGGCCTGTCGTCGCTGCCCGACTACGAGTTCCTCTACCGGCTCACCCCCGCCAACACCGGCGCGGGTGGCTCCAACGGCCGCCACTGGGTCGTGGACGTGCGCCGTCAGGACGCGCAGACCAAGGGGCCCGTGCACGTGAAGCGGCTGCTCCAGGCGGGCAGCCGCATCGCGCCCGCGGACGAGCGCATCTTCATGGTGCTGTCGCGCCACGAGCATCGCTACGACTCGCGCATCGTGCTGTCCGACGAGGACCTGTGCGAGGTGCTGGAGCTGTTGCGCCAGCGCCGGGTCATCTACCGGGGCACGCCGCTGGTCTACATGGACCAGCCGGTGCGGCCGCAAATCCATCTGGAGTCGCGTCCGGATGGCGCCACCGCGCAGATTGAACTGCTGTTCCCGGACGGCGTGGGCTACCCGCTCAAGGACGTCATCGTGCTCGCGGGCCGGCGCACCTACGTCATCCAGGCGCAGAACCTCCACGCGGTGGAGCCGGACTTCCCGCCGCGCCTGCTGCGCAAGTGGCTGCTGGAACCGACCATGGCCTTCCCGGCCGGACAGCTGGACCGGGTGCTGACGTTCTTCGCCGCGCACCTGCCGCGCTTCCGCATGTCGCTGAAGGCGGACGACATCGAGGTCGACGAGTCGGTGGAGCCGCGCTTCGTCCTCACGCTGGAGGGCGCCGCCGAGCGCGTGAAGGTGCAGCTGGCCGCGCGTTACGGCCAGACGACGGTGGCGGTGTCCCCCACGGCCACGCACCTGGGCTACGCCAGCGGCGTGGGCGAGGACGCGCGCAAGCTGTACCGGCGCCGCGACGAGGTGGAGCGCGCTGCGGGCAAGCTGCTGCTCGACCAGGGCCTGCGCTTCGACCAGGCCTCGCAGGCGTTCGACGCGACGGGCGACGTGGCCCTGGAGTTCTGGGCACGGGGCCTCGCGGGTCTCCCCGCCGAGTGGGAGCGCTACGGCGTGCAGGCGCCCAAGGTGCGGCTGCGCCCGAAGCTCAAGCCGCGCATCCGCGTGGGCATGAGCGGCGTGCAGTGGTTCGACCTGGACGCGGAGTTCGTCACCGACGACCAGGCCGTGGACCTGGGCGCCGTGCGCATGTGGCTGGACTCCGGTCGCAAGTTCGTCCCGCTGAAGGACGGCTCCTTCGCGGAGGCGGACGTCGCGGAGATCAAGCGCGTGGCGGACCTCCTGGAGGAGGCCGGCGCCATGCCGGGCCGCACCCGCACGCGGCTGCCCTTGCACCAGGCGGTGGCGTTGGACCTGCTCGCGGACCTGGGCGAGTTCACCGAGGTGGAGGCCAAGGCCCGTCAGGCCATGCTCGCGCTGCGCGAGTCCGCCGGCGTGCCGAAGGTGGCCGTGCCGGAGGGCCTTCAGGCCACCCTGCGCCACTACCAGGAGGCGGGCCTGTCCTGGCTCTGGTTCCTGCGTCGCCACGGGCTGTCCGGCATCCTCGCGGACGACATGGGTCTGGGAAAGACCATCCAGTCCCTGAGCCTGATGCAGAAGGTGGCCAACGACGAGGGCCGCAAGCCGTCCCTGGTGGTCGCGCCCACGAGCGTGCTCGCCAACTGGGAGCGCGAGGCGGAGCGCTTCACGCCGGGCCTCAAGGCCATGGTGTGGCACGGGCAGGACCGCCGCGAGCGCGCGGAAGACCTGAAGGAGATGGACCTGGTGCTCACGTCGTACGCGCTGGTGCGCCGCGACCTGGAGCAGCTGTCCCAGGTGGGCTTCCGCTACGTCATCCTGGACGAGGCGCAGAACATCAAGAACGCGGACAGCGCCACCGCGCAGGCGTGCAAGTCGCTGCCCAGCGAGACGCGCCTCGCGCTCACCGGTACGCCGCTGGAGAACCGGCTGTCGGAGCTCTGGAGCATCTTCGACTTCCTGATGCCCGGCTTCCTGGGCAGCGCGGAGGGCTTCAGCGACCGCTACGAGCAGCCCATCCAGGTGGCCAACGACGCCACCGCGAAGGACCGGCTGCGCCGCCGCATCCAGCCCTTCATCATGCGCCGGCTCAAGACGGAGGTGGCCAAGGACCTGCCGCCGAAGACGGAGAGCGTCGCGTGGTGCGAGATGGAGCCCGGCCAGGCCGCGCTCTACCGCGAGGTGCTGGAGGAGAGCCGCCGCAAGGTGCACGAGTCCATCGAGAAGGTGGGCTTCAAGCGCAGCCGCGTGTCCATCCTCGCGGCGCTCATGCGCCTGCGTCAGGTGTGCTGCGATCCGCGCCTGCTCAAGATGCCGCCCGGCACGCTGCTGCCGTCCAGCGCGAAGCTGGAGCGCTTCATGGAACTGGTGGCGGACCTGGTGGCGGAAGGCCACCGCGCGCTCGTCTTCAGCCAGTTCACGGAGATGCTGGAGCTCCTGAAGCAGGAGGCGGACAAGAAGGGCCTGCGCTACCTCTACCTGGACGGCCGCACCAAGGACCGCATGGGCAAGGTGGACGAGTACAACCGCCCTGACGGCCCGCCGCTCTTCTTCATCAGCCTCAAGGCGGGCGGCACCGGTTTGAACCTCACCGCCGCGGACTACGTCATCCACTTCGACCCGTGGTGGAACCCCGCCGTGGAGGACCAGGCCACGGACCGTACGCACCGCATCGGCCAGACGCGCGCGGTCATCAGCTACAAGCTGATTACCCGCGGCACGGTGGAGGAGAAGATCCTCAGCCTCCAGCGCCGCAAGCGCGACCTCGCCGCCGGCGTGTTGGGTACGGACGGGGACGACATGGGCCGCAACCTCACGGAACAGGACATCCAGGAGCTGTTCACCGAAATCTGATGCGCCCGGTGAGTGGGAGAGGGTTGTGGCGCCAACAGGCCACGCCCTCCCACTCGCCCTCCCACCGTCCGCACGACCCGAACACCTGTGCAGTGTCACCAAGACCTGCTAGGGTGTTCAGGTGTTGGGGCCGTCGTACGGACCGCGGAGGGCGCTGGTGCTGCTGGGTCTTCGGATTTCGAACGTTGCGGTGATTGAGGAGGTGGAGGTCGCGTTTGGCGCGGGCCTCACCGTCCTCACGGGTGAGACGGGGGCCGGCAAGTCCATTCTCGTGGACGCGCTGGGCCTCCTGCTCGGGGGCAGGGCGGATGCGGACGTCATCCGTGCGGGCTGCGAGGACGCGGCGGTGGAGGGCGTGTTCGCCCGGACACCGGTGCTGGCCGCGCGCCTGGAGGAACTGGGCCTCCCGGACCTGGGAGAGGAGGTGCTCGTGCGCCGCGTGCTCGGGCGCACCGGGCGCGGAAAGGTCTACGTCAACGGCGCGCTGGTGACGCTGGGCGTGCTGGGGAAGCTCACCCGGGGCGCGGTGGACATCGCGGGCCAGCATGAGCACGTGAGCCTCTTCGACTCCGGGCTGCACCGGGTGCTGCTCGACAAGTACGGCGGCCTGGAGGAAGCCCTGGCCGCGTACGGCCGCGAGTGGGCGAACCTGCGCGAAGTGGACTCCCGCATGGACGCGCTGGGCGGCGACGACGCCAAGGTGCGCGAGCGCGCGGAGTTCCTGCGCTTCCAGCTGGACGAAATCACGCGCCTGGACCCGGAGTCCGGCGAGGACGTGAAGCTGGACGCGGAGCGCCGGCGGCTGGGCAGCGCCCAGAAGCTCAAGCGCCACGGCGCGGAGGCCGAACTGCTGGTGTCGGGGGAAGCACCGTCCGCGGTGGAGATCGTCGGGCGCGCGCTGGGGCTCGTGCACGAGGGCGTCAAGCTCGACGCGACGCTCGCGCCCGTGGCGCAGTCGCTCAGCACCGCGCTGTCGGAGCTGGAGGAGGCCGCGCGCCGGCTCAACCGCTACGTGGAGGGGCTGGAGTCCGACCCCGGGCGGCTGGGCGAGGTGGAGGAGCGGCTGGACGCGCTCAAGCGGCTGTGCCGCAAGCACGGCGTGACGCTGGACGGCGTCCTCAAGAAGCGCGGCGAGCTGGAGACGGAGCTGGGCACGCTGGAGAACCGGCGCGAAATCCTGGAGGAGCTGAACCAGGAGCGCAAACGCGTGGAGGAGCGGGCGCGCAAGGCGGCGCTGGCACTGTCCCGCGCGCGCAAGGCCTCCGCGGGGGCCTTCTCCCAGCAGGTGCGCGAGGGCCTGGGCGGGCTGGCCATGGGCAAGGCCGCCTTCGAGGTCCGCGTCACCGCCGGGGAGGCGCTGCGTCCGGACGGCCTGGACGAGGTGGAGTTCTTCTTCAGCGCCAACCCGGGTGAGCCGGCGCGGCCCCTGGCCAAGGTGGCCTCGGGCGGCGAGGCCAGCCGCCTCCTGCTCGCGCTCAAACGTGCACTGGCGGACAGCGACGCCTGCGGCTGCTACATCCTGGACGAAGCGGACGCGGGCGTGAGCGGCGCCATCGCGGACGTGGTGGGGCGGATGATTCGCGAGGTCAGCTCCCACCGGCAGGTGCTGTGCATCACGCACCTCCCCCAGGTGGCGGCCTACGCGGACGCGCACCTGCTCATCAAGAAGAGCGTGAAGGGCGAGCGCACCGTGTCCCAGGTGCTGCCGCTCGCGGCCGGCGCCGAGCGCACGCAGGAGCTGGCGCGCATGATGTCCGGCGTGGAGGTGACGCGCGAGGCGCTGGGCGCGGCGGAGGCGCTGGTGCGTTCGGCCCACCGGGCCACCCCCCGCGCACGCCGCGAATCCGGCCCGGAAGGCAATAGCCCCCGGGGCCGGCTGCGCCGGACGGCCTGAAGTGGCGGCTCAAAAGGTAGGGGTGACCCAGGGGGAGGGGCATGACGCACCGCGAGTTTTCGAGCGCGTCCTTGCCCCCACTAATGGGCTCACATAGCATCCGGCGCGTGTCCAGCACCGCAGGGCAGACCGCGGCCCCCCGCCATAAAGTCATCTCCGCTGGCCTGACGGACGTCGGGCGCAAGCGCAATCACAACGAGGACAGCTTCCTCATTGACGATGAGCTCCAGCTCTACGTCGTGGCGGACGGCATGGGTGGGCACGCGGGTGGTGGAACCGCGTCGCGCATCGCCGTCGAGACCATCGACAAGGAGCTGAGGCGCGCACGTGAAGGGCGGGACAACCCCTTCGTCAGCGTTCCCAACCTCCAGGATTCGCCCATTCCGGAAGCGCTCCGGGGCGCGGTGGAGAAGGCCTGTCAGGCCATCTACCTCACCGCCCAGGATGACGCGCGCCTGTCCGGCATGGGCACGACAGTCATCTCCCTGGTGGTCCGCGACGAGCACGCCTTCTTCGCCCACGTGGGTGACAGTCGCGCGTACCTCATCCGCGGGGACCTCATTCAGCAGATCTCCGAGGACCACTCGCTGGTCAACGAGCAGATCAAGGCGGGGATGATCACACCGGAAGAGGCCAAGCACTCCCGGTACAAGAACATCATCACCCGCTCCGTCGGCTTCGAGGAGGAGGTGCAGGTGGACGTCATGGGGCTCGTGTCCGAGCCCGGCGACGTGTTCCTGCTCTGCTCTGACGGCCTCGCGAACATGCTCGAGGACCGGGAGATCCACGACACCGTCGCGCGCTACCCGAGCCTGGACGAGGTGCCCAAGCACCTCATCGACCTGGCCAACGAGCGCGGCGGCGACGACAACATCAGCGTCATCGTGGTGCGCATGCAGGGCGGGTAGGGCCCGGACTCGGGGCGCGATTGGGGCGCGTCCCGCAGTCTGTTGACCTTGACACTCTTCAAACGCGGATGATAGCTGCCCCAACCTTTCCATCCATTGAGAATCATCAGTGGGTGACGGTGCGGGAGGGGCGGCGGGTGGGGGAGGTGTTGCGAGCGCGGGGAGCGACTTAGCTTCTGGCGCCGGAAGTCCCACGTAGCGAAAGAGATTTCCCCAGGAGTGGTCCGTGGCCAAAAAGTCCTTCACGCTGATGGTCATCCCGGACCACGACGCTCCGGTGAAGCGCTACACCATCCAGCGCTCCTGGTTGGTTCAGGTGGGCATGGGCCTGATGCTGGTGGCGGGCCTGGGCGCCGGTGCGAGCATCCACTACCTCCAGGTGGCGGCGGACGCGTCGGAGAACCGCATCCTGCGCGAGGAGAACCTCACGCTGCGCTCGCAGCTGAAGTCGGTGCGTGAGCGCATCGAGCACATCGGTTCCACGCTGGACCGCGTGGAGCGCTTCGACCAGAAGCTGCGCGCGGTGACGCTCCTGTCGGACCCGCAGCGCAACCTGGCCATGGGCCCCACGGAGCCGGAGGCCGGCACCACGGTGCCCGCGACGGACACGCAGTTCACGCAGCTGACCACCACGGACACGCCCAAGATGATGCTGGGCCGGTTGGATCGGCTGTCCGCGGAGGCCACCCGCCAGGAGCTGAGCCTCCAGGACCTGCAGGCCTACTTCCAGGACCAGAAGTCGCTCCTGGCCTCCACGCCGTCGGTGTGGCCGGCGCGCGGCTGGGTGACCAGCGATTTCGGCCAGCGCCTGGACCCGTACACGGCGGACCGCGTGACGCACGCGGGTCTGGACATCGCGGCGCCGCACGGCAAGGAAGTCACCGCGCCGTCGGACGGCACGGTGGTGTTCGCGGGGCTGGAGGGCGGGTACGGCAACGTGCTCGTCATCGACCACGGCTACGGCATCAAGACGCGCTACGGCCACCTGTCCAAGATTCTGGTGAAGGCCGGGGACCGGGTGAAGCGCGGCTCGCCCATCGCGGCGGTGGGCAACACGGGCCGCTCCACCGGCCCGCACCTGCACTACGAGGTGCGCGTCAACGGCGTGCCGCAGAACCCGCGCAAGTTCATCCTGGAAGAGTAACGCTCAGGTTCCTTCCGGCTCCGGGAGGAACGCGTCCAGGCGCAGGCGCCGCCGCTGCAGGCCGTGCGTCCGCCCGGTGCGCTCCATGATGTAGGCCCGCTCCACCTCCGCCCACAGGAGCGGCCCCAGCACCTGCCAGTGCGACGGCTGGTGCACCGTCAGCTCCAGCAGCGCCACGGTGAAGCCCGGCACGTCGGTGGCCGAGGCGCCCGGAGGCAGCGCGGGGCGCAGGTCCTCCGCCAGCCTCGCGCGCGTCCCTTCCGCGCTGTCCTCGCGCACGGTGAGCTGGGACGTGGGCAGCAGCAGCACCGCGAAGCCATCCGGCTGGAAGCGCACGATGCGCGCGCCCGGGTACTGCGCGGTGAGCGACGCGACGGTGGCCTTCAGCAGCGCGTCCCCGGCGGGGAAGCCGAAGCGCGCGTTGAAGTGGATCATCTCCTTCACGTCCACCATCACCGCGCCCACGCGCCAGCCGTCGTGGTGCGCGTGCGTGGACAGGTCGAACTCCTCCTTGAGGAGCGTGCCCTGCGTGAGCGCCAGCACGTGCATGGCCCCGGTGGCGTCCGGCTGGCCTCGTCGGCGCTGCTCGGCGGCGATGAGCTCCTGGGCGGCGGCCTGCGGCGCCTCCTGGGCGTGCCCGGGACGCGCGGCCCGGGGATGGAGTGCGACGAGGGCGGTAGCGGTGGCGTCGTCGATTGCGTAGGGCATCGTGCCCGCGTGTGTAGCGCGGACCGGCCGCGGGCGCAGGAAAGCTTCTCCCCGCGCCCGCCTGGTCGCGCTCAGCGCATCCGGTGCGCCGTGACGGTCACCTCGTCCCGGTCATGGTAGAGCTGGCGGACGGTGAGGCCCTCCCAGCCCCCGTCCTCCACGAGCGTCTGGCGGACGCGCAGGAGCAGCGGGTTCTTGTCCTTCATGGGCAGCTTGATGTTGGCCACCAGGTTGCGCGCCAAGCGGCGCCGGCCCCACTTGGCCAAAAGCTGCGCCACCTCCAGGGGCCGCCACGCCATGTCGCAGAAGAGCCAGTCCGCGGGCTCCTCCGGGGCGTAGGCGAAGGCGCTCTCCTGCACGTGCTGGACGCGCGGGTTCCTGGCCAGCTCCGGCATCAGCTTCGCCGGGTCCACCGCCACCACCCGCGCCCCGCGGGCCACCAGCCGCTGCGTCCAGCCGCCCGGCGCCGCGCCCAGGTCCACGCAGACGTCGCCGCGCCCGGGCTCATGCGCCAGCCCGTCCAGCGCCTCCTCCAGCTTCATCGCCGCGCGGGAGGGGGACTCGCCCGCGCGCTTCATCCGCCGCCGCCCGCCCGGCGCCAGCGACAGGGCCTCGCGAGCGCTCACCGCGCCCAGCATCAGCACCCCCTCCGGCGCGACGCACAGGCCCACCAGCAGGGCCCCCGCCTCGCGGGCCCGGCCATCGTCCTCCAGCAACCGGGCCGGGGGGAGCGCGGCGCGCACGGCCGCCTCCAGGGCCTCGGCGCGGCCCGCCTGCGTGTTGCCCTTCGCGCTGTCCGGCGTGTAGGCCCGGACGAGCCAGGGCACGCGCGACGGCAGCCCGGACATCGCGGCCACGATGTCCTCCACCGGCACCTGGGCTCCGCCCGGCGGGGCCCAGGTGGTGATGACCTTCTCCACCGCCCGGCCGAAGGCAGGCGGCACGTCCGGGCGCTGCTGGGACTCCACCAGGGCCGGCCCCAGGAGGCGGGGGGCCGCGTCCGCCCAGGCCAGCTCCTCGAACAGGTGCCCTTCGAAGCCCTCCCGGCAGGTCCACAGCCACCGGGCCGGCTGGGCCGCCAGCGTCTGTGCGGGCATGGGCGGTATGCGCGCCCGAGGTGGGATGCGCGGCGCGGGCGAGGCGATGGGCGCCGGGGCGGAGCGTCCGGGGCCACCGGCACGGGGCGTGGGGCCCGGCTTGCCCCCGGTCTTGGGGCCTGGCTTGCCTCCAGACCTGGGGCCCGGCTTGCCTGCCGCCCGGGGGCCGGGCTTCGGTCCGGCCTTGCCGTTAGAGGGAGGCCCCGAGCGCGAAGGCTTGCCGGGACGGGAGGGGGCGCCTGGTCGGCGGGGGCCCGGGGAGGAGCGACCGGAAGAAGTCTTCGCGGCGCGGGGACGGTGAATCTGCTTAGGGGACATTGCGTGGACTCGGTTCCGCTTTACTCTGGGCCACCGCGCGCCGGGCGGCCAGCCGAGAGGAAGTTTCGGGGGGCGCGCGTGGTTTTGGTCTGGTTCTCCCTTACATCTCCTGGGAATTCCCTTCACTCGCCGCGCTCCTTCGAGGATCCTCCGGCGAGAGAGCCAACATGATTGAATGGACGCTAAAGAAGCTCATCGGGACCAAGAATGAGCGCGAGCTCAAGAAAGCCCGTCTGAAGGTCGCCCGCATCAACGAACTGGAGGGCCGCATGAAGGCCCTCAAGGACGACGACTTCGCGCGCGAAACCGCCCGGATGAAGCAGGAGATCGCGAACGGCAAGCCGCTCGACGACCTGTTGTTCGAGGCCTTCGCCCTCACCCGTGAAGCCGCGAGCCGCGTCATCGGCCAGCGCCACTACGACGTGCAGCTCATCGGCGGCATGTTCCTCCACGAGGGCTGCATCGCGGAGATGCGCACCGGTGAAGGCAAGACGCTCACCGCGACGCTGCCCTCCTACCTCAACGCCCTGTCCGGCCGTGGCGTGCACGTCGTCACCGTGAACGACTACCTGGCCCGCCGCGACGCGGAGTGGATGGGCCGGGTCTACAAGTTCCTGGGCATGACGACGGGCTGCGTGCTCCACGAGCTGTCCGACAAGCAGCGCCAGGACGCGTACCGCTCGGACATCACGTACGGCCAGAACAACGAGTTCGGCTTCGACTACCTGCGCGACAACATGAAGTTCCGTCTGCAGGACTACGTCCAGCGCGAGCTCAATTACGCCATCGTCGACGAGGTGGACTCCATCCTCATCGACGAGGCCCGCACGCCGCTCATCATCTCCGGCCCCACCGAGGACAGCACCGACAAGTACTACCGGGTGGACCAGGTCATCCCGGGCCTCGTGCCGGACCAGGACTACACCCTGGATGAGAAGCACCGCGCGGTGGCCCTCACCGACGACGGCATCGACAAGCTCCAGAAGCGCCTCAACGTCGGCAACCTCTACGACCCCGGCGAAATCGAGACCCTCCACCACGTCGAGCAGGCCCTGCGCGCGCACACGCTCTACAAGCGCGACAAGGACTACGTGGTGAAGGACGGCGAGGTGCAGATCGTCGACGAGTTCACCGGCCGCCTCATGCCGGGCCGTCGCTGGTCCGACGGCCTCCACCAGGCCATCGAGGCCAAGGAGGGCGTGAAGATTGAGAACGAGAACCAGACGCTCGCCACGGTCTCGTTCCAGAACTACTTCCGCATGTACTCCAAGCTGTCCGGCATGACGGGCACCGCGGACACGGAAGCCGAAGAGTTCGCGAAGATCTACAACCTGGACGTGCGCGTCATCCCGACCAACCGTCAGGCGCAGCGCCGCGACGAACAGGACGTGGTCTACAAGACGGAGCGCGAGAAGTTCGAGGCCGTCGCCGGGCAGATTGAAGAGCTGCACAAGGCCGGCCAGCCGGTGCTCGTGGGCACGGTGTCCATCGCCAAGAGCGAGGTGGTGTCCAACTTCCTCAAGAAGCGCGGCGTGCCCCACAGCGTCCTCAACGCCAAGGCGCACCAGCGTGAGGCGGACATCGTCGCGCAGGCGGGCCGCAAGGGCGCGGTCACCATCTCCACCAACATGGCCGGCCGCGGCACGGACATCCTCCTGGGCGGCAACGCGGAGGTCATGACCAAGAGTGAGATGGGCCCGCCGCCGGAGCCGCCGGAGGCCGTGGACGGTCAGCCCCCGGACCTCACCGCCTACCAGGCGGCGCTCGCGGACTACGAGAAGCGCTTCGCGGAGACGAAGGCGAACAACGAGGCGCTCACCAAGCGCGAGCGTGAAGAGGTCATGGCCGCCGGCGGCCTCTTCATCATCGGCACCGAGCGCCACGAGTCCCGCCGCGTGGACAACCAGCTGCGTGGCCGCGCCGGCCGCCAGGGTGACCCGGGCGCCAGCCGCTTCTTCCTGTCCCTGGAAGACGACCTGATGCGCATCTTCGGGTCCGAGCGCATCCAGATGCTGATGGAGCGCCTGGGCATGGAGGAGGGCGAGGTCATCGAGCACATCTGGCTCTCTCGCGCCATCGAGAGCGCGCAGAAGCGGGTCGAAGGCCACAACTTCGACATCCGCAAGAACCTGCTCGAGTACGACGACGTGATGAACCAGCAGCGGCGCACCATCTACAAGCTGCGCCGCCAGGTGCTCGCGTCGGGCGCGGGCATCCCCCTCGTGGAGTACGAGGAGGACCTCAAGACGCGCGTGAAGACGCGCTCCGAGCGCGTCATCTCCTGGGCGGACTTCCGGGAGATGGTGCTGGACGCGGTGGAGGACGTCGTCGTGTCCATGACGGACACCTACGCCCCCACGCGCAGCTCCGACACCTGGGACATCGCCTCGCTGTCCAACATGGTGAAGGAGTCGCTCAACCTGGAGATGACCTTCGAGGGCGTCGGCAACCGCGACGAGCTCCAGGAGCAGATCTACGCCGCGGCGGAGAAGGTCTTCACCGCCCGCGAGCAGGAGTTCGGCGAAGACTTCATGCGCTTCCTGCAGTACCGGTACCTGGCCACCATCGACCAGCTGTGGAAGGACCACCTGCTGGCCATGGACCACCTGCGCCAGGGCATCGGCCTGCGCGGCTACGGCCAGAAGGACCCGAAGCAGGAGTACAAGAAGGAAGGCTACACGGGCTTCATGCAGATGCTGGACGCCATCAAGACGCAGTTCGTCAGCCAGATGATGCGCGTCCAGGCCCGCTCCGCCTCCAGCGCCGCGGAGGAGACGGCCCGCATCCAGCGCCAGCTCGCCCAGCAGCAGAAGAAGGCCGTGGAGGGCCGCGCGGACGCCGAGGGGAAGATCGAGGAGGCCACCGCCACCCCGGTCGCCCAGCGCGAGGCCGCCGCCGCGCCCGCCCGCACCGTGGGCCGCAACGACCCCTGCCCCTGCGGCAGCGGCCGCAAGTACAAGAAGTGCCACGGCGCCAACGAGGCGAACCCGTAGTCCCTGACGCCAGCTGACAGAAAGCAGTGCCCTCCGGCGCGGTTGCCCTCCCCCTCCAGGGGAGCGGTGGCCGCGCCGGTCGCCTTCCTGGAGGGGAGGGGAGCAGCCCCGGAGGGGTGGGACCCGGACGGACGGTGTGCCGAAGCTTGCGCCCCTCTTGAGCGTTCTGCTAAGGACGCCGCGCCCCGTTATGAAGAGGGGCCGGGCCGTACGCCCGAGGCAGTCCGCAGCACCCACTACTCACACGCGTGTCACCGGTCTCCGGTGCCCCTCCACGGTGGAGGGGCCAGGACTGGCAGCTGTCTTAAACGCGCGTGGCGGAACAACCGGAAGGTACACGCACCATGGATACCCAGCAGGATACGCAGACGCAGGCCCAGGCGATGGCCGCCGCCAGCGGCATCACGATGCGCCAGCTCCTCGAGGCCGGCGTCCACTTCGGCCACCAGACCAAGCGCTGGAACCCGAAGATGAAGCCCTACATCTTCGGCGCCCGTAACGGCATCTACATCATCGACCTGCAGAAGACCGTGACGATGGCCCGCTCGGCCTTCCGCTTCGTGGCGGACATCACGGCCCGCGGCGGCTCGGTGCTGTTCGTCGGCACCAAGAAGCAGGCGCAGGACGTCATCCAGGAGGAGGCCGCCCGCGCTGGTCAGTTCCACGTCACCAGCCGCTGGCTGGGTGGCACGCTGACGAACTTCAAGACCATCAAGCAGGGCATCGACCGCCTGAAGACGCTGGAGAAGATGGCCGAGGACGGCACCTTCGAGCGCCTGCCCAAGAAGGAAGTCGCCCAGCTCGACCGCGAGCGCGAGAAGCTGGAGAAGAACCTGGGCGGCGTGAAGGACATGGCGAAGCTGCCCCGCTGCGTCTTCATCATCGACCCGAAGAAGGAGCACATCGCCATCCACGAGGCCACCCGCCTGGGCATCCCGGTGATTGGCCTGGTGGACACGAACTGCGATCCGGACGGCATCGACTTCGTCATCCCGGGCAACGACGACGCCATCCGCTCCATCAAGCTCTTCACGTCGAAGATCGCGGACGCGTGCCTCGAGGGTGCGGCGCGCTACCGTGCGTCCGGCGCCGCCGAGCGCGACGAGCAGGAGGAGCGCGAGGGCCGTGACGACCGCCGCGACCGTGACGACCGCCGTGGCCCGCGCCGTGGCGACCGCCGCGACCGCGATGACCGCCGCGGTGGTGGTGACCGTGGCGGCGAGCGCCGTGGGCCCCTCGTGGAGATGAAGGGTGGCGCGTCCGCCGCCCCCGCCGCCACCGAGCAGGCGCCCGAGGGTGGCGAGGGCACGCCGGCGGCGGAGTAACCGCCCGTCCCCATCGCTTTCCTTCCGCAGCTTCCGGAGTCGGCCGGGCGGCACCTCTCAAGGCCCGCTGTCCGGCCGTCTCCGTTTTTCGTTCCAGCGTTTTCCTCCCTTGAACTCAGGCCTCCGCCCCCGGCGCACGCCGCCAGGCTCGGAGCAGAAGAAGAAAGAGACACGACATGGCTGAGATCACCGCCCAGATGGTGAAGGACCTCCGCGAGCGCACCAACGCGGGCATGATGGACTGCAAGAAGGCGCTGGCCGAGTCCGGTGGCGACTTCGCCAAGGCCGAGGAGTGGCTGCGCAAGAAGGGCATCTCCAAGGCCGAGGGCAAGGCCGGCCGCGTCGCCGCCGAGGGCATCGTCGGCACCTACGTCCACGGCGGCCGCATCGGCGTGCTGGTGGAGGTCAACTGCGAGACGGACTTCGTCGCTCGCAACCCGGACTTCCAGGAGCTGGTGAAGGACGTGGCCATGCAGATCGCCGCGGCCAACCCCAAGTTCGTCCGCCGCGAGGAGGTCCCCTCCGAGGCCATGGACAAGGAGAAGGAGATCCAGCGCGAGCTGCTCAAGCAGCAGGGCAAGCCCGAGGCGATGCTGGAGAAGATCCTCGTGGGCAAGATGGAGAAGTACTACGAGGGCGTCTGCCTGGTGGACCAGCTCTGGGTGAAGGACGACAAGAAGAAGGTCGGCGAGATGATCAACGAGCGCGCCGCCAAGATTGGCGAGAAGGTCTCCGTGCGCCGCTTCGCCCGCTTCGAGGTGGGTGAGGGCATCGAGAAGAAGAAGGACGACCTGGCCGCCGAAGTGGCCAAGACGCTGGGCCAGGCCTAAGCCGCCTCCCGCCGTCCCGCCGTCCTCCAGGGCCGCGTGCCTGGGGCTCTTCCTCTCCTGGGGAAGGGCGCCGGGGGCGCGGCCCTTGGTATTCCAGGCCCCTGCTCGCGGCGTCCGTCCGCCCGGCACCGGACGGTGCGGCGCGCGTCACGACTTCCGTCGTTGCTTGGGCGCGGGGCGGGGGATAGAAGCGGTCGCGTATGTCCGAATCCACCTCTCCCTACAAGCGCATCCTCCTCAAACTGTCGGGCGAAGCCCTGATGGGCGAGGGGAAGTACGGCATCCACCCGCCCACCCTCACGCGCATCGCGGAGGAAGTGGCCGAGCTGTCGCGGACGGGGCTCGAAATCGCCCTCGTCATCGGCGGGGGCAACATCTTCCGCGGCGTCGCTGGCGCCACGGAGGGCATGGACCGCGCGAGCGCGGACTACATGGGCATGCTGGCCACCTGCATCAACTCCATGGCGCTGCAGGACGCGCTGGAGAAGCAGGGGCTGAAGACGCGCGTGCAGTCCGCCATCAAGATGGAGCAGATCGCGGAGCCCTACATCCGCCGGCGCGCGGTGCGCCACCTGGAGAAGGGCCGCGTCGTCATCTTCGCCGCGGGCACGGGCAACCCCTACTTCACCACCGACACGGCCGCGTCGCTGCGCGCGATGGAAATCAACGCGCAGGTCATCCTCAAGGCCACCAAGGTGGACGGCGTCTACAACGCGGACCCGAAGAAGGACCCCACCGCGAAGCGCTACCGGACGCTCACGTACATGGACGTCCTCAAGCAGAACCTCAACGTGATGGACTCCACGGCCATCTCGCTGTGCATGGACAACAAGCTGCCCATCATCGTGTTCGACCTGGGCACGCGCGGGAACATCCAGCGCGCCGTCACGGGCCACGGCGAGTTCGGCACCGTCGTCGGCGCGTCCGAGACGGTCTGGGCCTGAAGCCCCAAGCAGGACTGCGACACACCCACTTCTAGAGGAGACTCAAATGGCTGACGCCGCCGCGGAACTGAAGAGCCGTATCGACAAGTCACTGGACGACCTCAAGCGGGAGCTGGCGAAGGTGCGCACCGGCCGTGCGAGCACCGCCATCCTGGACGGCATCAAGGTGGACCAGTACGGCACCCCCACGCCGCTGGCCGGCGTGGCCAGCATCAACGCGCCGGAGCCCCGCCTCATCACCATCAAGCCCTGGGACAAGGGCGTGCTGAAGGACATCGAGAAGGCCCTGCGTGAGGCGAACCTGGGCATCAACCCGATGAACGACGGCGAGATGATCCGCCTGCCCTTCCCGCCCCTCACCGAGGAGCGCCGCAAGGACATCGTCAAGCAGGTGAAGGCGAAGGGCGAGGAGCACAAGGTCGCCATCCGCAACATCCGCCGCGACGCGAACGAGGCGCTCAAGACGCAGCAGAAGGACAAGAAGATCACCGAGGACGACCTCAAGCGCCTCACCAAGGACGTCCAGGACAAGACGGACGCCGGCATCAAGCAGGTGGACACCATGCTCGCGGCCAAGGAGCAGGAAGTGATGAAGGTCTGAGCCGTCCCGTCGCACGGGGGCTCGTGGCCAGCAGCCACGGGCCTCCTCCGGGATTCAGGCGGGCTTCAGCGGGACTTCAGGCCGGGTAGGTGAGCGCTTCGCCGGTGAGGTGCTTCACCACGCCCGCGACGAAGGCGAACAGCTCCAGCCCCTTGCCCTTGTCGTCCTTCCAGGTGCGCGAGGCGTCGTCGTAGCTGAAGTGGATGCCCTGGCCCTGGCCGGCCACCCAGACCTGCCAGACGGCACGCTGGGTGTTGATGATGCACTTCTCGCCGGCCGCGGCCGTGAGCGTCACCTTGTCCCCGGTGGCTTCGGCTTCCAGCACGTCGGGGTCGAAGGCGTCCGCCGCCGTCAGGATGCGCTTGAACGCGGCGGCCACGAGGGAGTTGTAGCGGGCTTCGTCCATCATGGCGCCGCGCTCCCGGACGTCACTGGACGACGTCGAGGACCTGCTGGCCGGGGGCGGCGTAGAACAGGAACTTCAGGTGCTGCGCCGGGGGGTTCTCCCCCTTCTCGCCGGGCACCTGGTCCTCCGTGCTGGTGGGCGTGTCGGGCCACTCCATGGCGATGACCGTGCCCGGGTTCACCGGCTTGGGGAAGGACTGCATCCCCAAGAGGTGCGCCGCCAGCGCGCCCATGGAGGGCTGGTGGCCCACCAGGACGAGGTTCTCGTCGGAGTACTCCTTGAGCACGGGCTCCACCGCGCCCACCGGCATGTCCGGCAGCAGGCAGCGGTGCACGCGCAGGAGGCCTTCATGCTTCACGGAGTTGGAGAGGATCTGCGCCGTCTGCACCGTGCGCACCAGCGGGCTGGTGAGGATGAGGCTGATGGGCCCCATGCGCTCGGACAGCGACGCGAAGTGCGCGGCGACATTCGTACGGGCCTTCGCGGTCAGCGCGCGCGCCTCGTCGCCGAGACCCTCGGGGATCTCTGCGTCCGCATCGCCGTGCCTTACCAGGAAAATCCTCAAAGTCCCTCCACCGCTCGCGACAAGACCGCGGTTCGTACATGACCGTGGCCCGGTTGGTCAAAGGTAATGAATCGATTGTTCAGTGCCCGGAACAGCCTGCCCGTGAAGGGCGTTCGGGAACCGCCGTTCGCGGGGCCAGCCGGAGCATACACTGGCCACCCGTTGGCGGTTATGGGAGGTGGCATGCGCAAGTCGTGGGGGTGTCTGGCCGTCGTCCTGGTCCTGTCCGCGTGTCGCAAGGATGCGGCGGAAGGCTCGGAAGGGGGCGGCGACGCCAGGGAGACGGTCGCCCGCCTGGAAGGTGGGGAGGCCGGGGAGTCCGCGGCGGACGGCCCCTACGCCGTGACGAAGGCCCAGCTGGATGCGTACGTGGGCTACCAGCGCAAGATGCTGGAGGTGTACGGGTCGTTGATGCGGGGCCTGCAGGACATGGGGCCGCTGATGGACGCGGGAACGCCCCAGGCGCTGGAGAAGGCCCGGAGCGGCCTGAAGCTCATCGAGCGCAAGGCGCAGGCGGAGGCCGACGCGCGTCAGGCGGCGGGGCTGTCCACGGACGAGGTGAACCGCATCGCGGAGGTCGTCACCGCCGTCATCAGCCAGCGACAGATGGGCCGGACGCTCCAGTACGAGGAGGAGCTCAAGAAGCTGGAGGCGCTCCAGTCCCGCATGCCGGAGGAGCAGCAGAAGGAGCTGGCGCCGCAGGTGGAGTCCATGCGGCGGCAGGTGGAGGCCTTCCAGAAGCTCCCGGAGGCGCGCCGGGAGTTCGGCGACGCCAACGTGGACGTGGTGCTGTCCCGCGAAGCCGACCTGACGAAGAACTATCAGGACATGCTCAAGGCCTTCGCGGGCGTGCGGCGCTGAGGGCTAGATGCGCTTGAGCTGCGGCGCCTTCTTCAACAGCTGCGCGAGGAAGGTGTCGCCCATCTTCTCCAGCACCGTGTTGCCGCGCAGGCGCTGGTTCAGGTTGACGAAGTCCACGTGGTCCAGCCGCTGGTCCTGGTTGTAGCAGGAGAAGACCCACGTCTCCTTGCCGGTGAGCGGGTCCACGTGCCGCTGGAGGCACTGGGCGCAGATCTCCTTCATCATGCACTGCATGGGGGAGTTGATGGACCCGATGGCCTCGTGGCCTGGCTTGAGGAACGGCTGGAGCACGCCGTGCCGGGCCTCCGCCACCGCGCGCATCATCCGGTCCGAGCCGATGGCGATGATGCGGTCCACCTCGCTCAACGAGATGACGGGCTTCACGCCCAGCTTGCCTTCCGCGTACGCCACCATGGCCTGCACCACGTTGCCCCGGAAGGCCGCGTCCTGCGGACGGCGCACGTCCAGTGTCTCCCCGGAGTCCACGGACCAGATGACCTGGTCGGTGCCGGCTTCAATCTCGTCCTGCTTGAACGAGTCCGACTTCAGCCGGTAGCCCGCGAAGTACACCACGCGGCAGCCCGCGGCCTTGAGCGAGCGCGCGATGGAGAAGAGCACCGCGTTGCCCAGGCCGCCGCCCACCAGCACCACCGTCTCGTTGTGGCCAATCTCCGTGGGCGCCCCCGTGGGGCCCATCAGCACGACGGGCTCGCCGGGCTTGAGCGCGGCGCAGAGGCGGGAGGAGGAGCCCATCTCCAGCACGATGGTGCCCATCAGGCCCTGCTCCTTGTCCACCCACGCGCCCGTGAGGGCCAGGCCCTCCATGGTGAGGCGCACGCCGTCCACGAGCGGCGCGTTCCGCTCGAAGTTCTGGAGCCGGTAGAACTGGCCGGGGGAGAAGTGGCTCGCGGCGAAGGGCGCGCGCACCACCACCTCCACGATGGTCGGCGTGAGCCGGTTCACCGCGACGACGGTGGCGAGGAACGCCTCGTCCAGCTTCGCGAAGTGGGCGGCGCGCTTCGCCTCGCGCGCCTCCTGCGCGGCCGTGTCGCGGAGGTCCATGGCGGCGACCTCCTTCGCGAACAGGCGCGCCACCTCCGGGTGGCCGTCCTTCGCGCTGGCCATGGCCTTCACCACGTTGCCCGCGTAGGTCGGGTGGTTGTCGCCGTAGAAGGACACGAAGCGGCCGTCCTGCGCGTAGGACGTGAAGAAGCCCACCTTCGCCTCGGGGTCCTCGGCGGCCTCCACCGGCTGGAGCTTGAAGCCGTTTCCGTCCTCCACCAGCTCGTGGCCCTGGAAGTACTCCTTCGCCTCGTCCAGCTGGAAGGTGCCGGGGTACTCCTTCTCGTAGGTGACGTTGGGGGACGTGCCCGCCGCCACGCACACCGTCTTCGCCGGCAGCTCGAAGAACTGGCCGCTGCCCTTGAGCTTGCCGTCCACCGTCACCATGCGCTCGAAGCGGATGGCGCGCACGGCGCCGGTGTCGTCCTGCAGCGCCTCCGTGGGGCTCATCCGCTCAATGAAGCGGATGCCCTCCTCCAGCGCCTTGGACACCTCTTCGTGGTTGAGGCGGTAGGCGGGGGACTCCGTGAGGCCCCGGCGGTACACCAGGCTCACGCCGCCCCACGAACGCACCAGGTGGATGAAGTCCGGCGAGCGGCCTTCGGCCCGGGCCTTCTGGCGCTCCGCGCGCACGGCGCGGCCGTGCTCCAGGAAGGTCTGGTAGGTGGCGCGCTCCTCGGCGTCCAGGCGCGCGACGACGCCGTCCTCGCCCAGGTCCGCCACCAGCTTCTCGTGGCGCTCCAGCGTCTTCTCCACCTGCACCGGGTAGTACGCCATCAGCTCCGTGGCGGTGTCGATGCCGGTGAGGCCGCCGCCGATGACGATGGCGGGCAGCTGCACCTGGAGGTTCGCCATCGAGTCACGCTTGAAGGCGCCCGTGAGCTGCAGCGCCATCAGGAAGTCGGACGCCTTGCGGATGCCCCGGATGAGGTTGTTCTTCATCCCGATGATGGTGGGGCGGCCCGCGCCCGCGGCGATGGCCACGTGGTCGAAGCCCAGCGCCCACGCGTCCTCCACCGTCAGCGTGCCGCCGAAGCGGATGCCGCCGTAGATGCGCAGGCCCTCGCGGCGCGCGAGCGTCAGGTGGATGAGCGTGAGGAAGTTCTTGTCCCAGCGCACGGTGATTCCGTACTCGGACACGCCGCCGAAGCCCTCCAGCACGCGCTCGTCCAGCTCACGCGTGAGTGCGCGCCAGTCGCGGATGGGCGCCAGCGTGTGGCCGTTGCGCCCCACCAGCTCATCCGGGAACGGCTCAATCTTGAGGCCGTCCACGCCGGTGACGGCGAAGCCCTCGTTGAGCAGGTAGTGCGACAGCGTGTAGCCGGCGGGGCCCATGCCCACCACCATCACGTTGCGGCCCACGTAGGGCAGGGCGTACGGGCGGCGGATGTTGAGCGGGTTCCAGCGCGTGAGGAAGCCGTAGATTTCAAAGCCCCACGGCAGCTCCAGCACGTCGGTGAGCGTGGCCGTCTCCGCCAGCGGGATGTTCACCGGCTCCTGCTTCTGGAAGATGCAGGCCTTCATGCAGTCGTTGCAGATGCGGTGGCCGGTGCCCGGGCACATGGGGTTGTCCAGCGTCACCATGGCCAGCGCGGCCACGGAGTCACCCTCGCGCTTGAGCGCGTGCGCCTCCGAGATGCGCTCGTCCAGCGGACAGCCGGTGAGCGGGATGCCGAGGGGGTTCTTCTTGAACGAGTGGCCCTCCGCCACCGGGTCCTTCGCGGGGAAGCCCTTGCTGCATGAGTCCTTCTGCCGCTCGTGGCAGATGACGCAGTAGTCCACCTCGTTCATCACGTCGCGCGGGGTGCCCCGGCGGTCGGTGAGCTTGAAGCCGTCGCGGTGGCGCAGGTGGTGCTCCAGCCCTTCCGTCTTCTCCTCCAACTGCGCGTCCGGGCGCTGCAGCTGCACCAGCTGATCGAACACCAGCGGCTTGGGCAGCCTGAGCGTGGGCCAGGTGTGGAAGAGGGCCTTCGTCTCCGGGTGCAGCGCGCGGGCGTACGTCCAGCGGTCCGCCAGCGACAGGAGCGCGCGCACGCACTGGAGCTCCGCCGCGTCGTCGCCCTTGGTCACCAGGCTGGAGCCGAACGCGTCCGCGCCCTCCGGCGTGGCGGTGAGCGCGGCGCGCAGGGCGGCCCAGCGCTCGCGCAGGGCGGGGGCGCGCTCCTGGTGCGCGGGGGGCAGGTTGCCGGAGTAGAGCCGCTCCAGGTCCAGCAGCGTGAGGATGGACTCCGCCAGGCCGCGCTCCAGGTCGCCGTGCGCCAGCGCGTCCGGGAAGCCCAGCTGCATGAGCAGGCGCATGCGGCCGTCCAGCGACGGGAACTCCGCGAGCGTCGGGCGGTCCTGCGCGCCCTTCTTGAAGACGCGGCGCGTGATGAACTCGCGCTTGAAGTCGAAGAGGGGCAGCTCGCCGCGCAGCTGGCGGGCCAGACGCTCGGCCTCCGGCGTGATGCCGAACAGCGTGGCGACGAAGCGCGAGACGTGGCGGGCCACCTGGATGAGCAGGTCGGACTCCGCCGGGCCCGAAGGGCTGGTGCCGCCGGACTTGCGGTAGGCGTCGAAGGCCTGGAACAGGTCGGGCGCGTCACCCTGGAGCTGCGCGTCGAAGCGCTCCGCCAGCCGGCGCAGGCCGCTGGGGCGGTACAGGTCTTCGAAGGAGAACCCCGGCAGGCCCAGCTGGAGCGTGGGGGCAGGGGCGGAAGCGGGGTCGTTCAAGGCGCGCATGTCACGGGACTTCAGGGGGAGGTGAACCTGGAGCAACGATTCCAGAAGGGGGCCTATTTCGCGGCGTGTCGCCCGGAAAGCAAGCGGCTTGGGGCCGCTGGAGGCCGCCGGGCGTGAGGGAGGCCCGCGGGCAGGCGCGTCCCATCCGACGTCAGGCTCGTCCCATCCGACGTGTTGAGGCGGTGGCCCCCAGCGGCTACGGTGCGCCGCCATGATGGACCCCGCCGCCCGTCGCGCCTCCGAACCGCACCTGGCCCCCGTGCCGGATGCCTGCTACCTGTGCAAGGGAGTGCGCCTGCGGCTGCGTCACCGGGCGCGCGGCGCGACCCAACCCCAGGGGGCGGCGGCCTACAACTGCACGTCCTTCGGCCACCGCAGCCACCCGCCCATCTGGGGCTGCGAGGACTGCGGGATGATGTTCCAGTGGCCGCTCCAGTCCCCGGACGCGCTGCTCCAGGCGTACCAGGACGTGGAGGACCCGCTCTACGTCGCGGAGAAGGACAACCGCTACCACACCTTCCGCCGCGTGCTTCGCGAGCTGGGCCCGGCCCAGGGCCGCACGCTGCTGGATGTGGGGGCCTACTGCGGCTACTTCCTGGACGTGGCCCGCGAGGCGGGCTTCCGCCCGGAGGGGCTGGAGCTGTCGCGCTGGGCGGCCGGCAACGCGCGGAGCCTGGGCTTCACGGTGCACGGCATCTCCCTGCGGGAGCTGGCGGCGAAGGGGCTCCAGTACGACGTGGTGACGCTGTGGGACGTGGTGGAGCACTTCGCGGATCCGCGCGAGGAGCTGAAGGCGGCGCTCAAGCTGGTGCGCCCCGGCGGCCGCATCTACCTGTCCACCATCGACGCGGGCAGCCTGCTGGCGCGGCTGATGGGCGGCCAGTGGCCGTGGCTGATGGACATGCACCTGTTCTACTTCGGCCGCCGCACCCTGGCGCTGCTGCTGGAGGAGGTGGGCTTCCACGTCACGGACGTCCGGACGTACACGCACATCATCTCCGCGGACTACCTGCTGCGGAAGGTGGGGGCGAGCTTCACGCCGGCGGCGCCGGTGCTGGAGCTGGCGCGGCGGGGTGTGCCGTCCAGCTGGTCCATCCCGTTCAACCTGGGCGACAACATGTTGATGGCCGCCGAGCGGCCCCGCTGAAGGTGTCCCCCGCGCCTATGTCCCCCTTGATGCGGCGGGTGCTGCACCCGCTGGTGCTGCTCACGTTCTTCGCGCTGTCGGCGTTCCACACCTGGCCGCTCGTGTCCCAGATGAAGGGGCACGTGATGGGCGGCCGCGAAGACGTCTACATGAACATGTGGCACCTGTGGTGGATGCGGCAGGCCCTCTGGGTGCAGCCGCAGAACCCCTTCTTCGCGCCGTTCCTCCACTGGCCGCTCGGTGCGGAGCTGTACTGGCACACGCTGGCGCCCGCGAAGACGCTGTGGGGCGTGGTGCTGCTGCCGTTCATGCCGGTGGAGACGGCGTACAACGTGGTGCTGTTCGGCTCGTTCGTGCTGACGGGCTACACGTCGTGGCTGCTGCTGCGCTACCTGCTGGAGCGCGCGGGCCACGGTCCCTGGATCGCGGCGGCGGCGGCGCTGGCGGGCGCGTGCGTGTTCAACTTCTCGCGCTACCACCTGGCCCACGCGACGGCGCACCTGAACCTCAGCGCGCTGGAGGGGCTGCCGCTCTACCTGCTGTGCTTCTTCCGCTGGCTGGACGAGGGCAAGCGCAAGTGGCTGGTGGGGCTGGCGCTGTGCGCGTTGTACGTGTTGCTGTGTGACTACTACTACCTCGTCTACATCGCGCTCTTCTCGCTCTTGTGGGTGGTGGCGGAGCGGTGGAGGCGGGGGCCGCTGCTCTCCGTGGACACGTGGAGGGATCCGCTCGTGCGCCGGGCGGTGGTGGCGGGCGTGGCGGCGGGGCTCGCGTGCGTGCCGCCCATCGTGCCACTGCTGCTGCATGCGTTCCCCGCGCCGCTGCAGATCCACCACGGCGACTCGGACTACTTCTCGGACCTGTATTCGTTCTTCGTCCCGGACACGCGCTCGGCGTGGATGACGGAGCTGCCGGCGAGCGCGCGTGAGTTCTCCCTGAACATCCTGCGCATGAAGATGGCGACCAACGCGGAGGAGACCGGCAACTTCCTGGGCTGGCTGACGCCGCTCTTGGCCATCTTCGCGCTGTGGCGGGGCGTGCCGGAGGGGCGCCGGTGGCTGGGGCTGGGGCTGGGCTTCGCGGTTCTGTCCATGGGCACGGTGCTCAACATCGGCCTGGAGGACCGGGTGTCCCCGGTGGTGCTGCTCTTCGCCATCGCGCTCGCGGTGGCGCTGGTGCCCGCGTGGCGGGAGCGGGTGTGGCGGCGGGACGTGTTGCTGCTCCTGGCGCTGGCGGTGTGGCTGTCGCTGTCGGAGCCGCTGACGGCGTTCGGCGTGCCGCTCAAGGTGCAGATTCCCATGCCCTACGTGGTGTTCAAGCACGTGGTGCCGCTGTTCTCGCGCGGGGGCATGCCGGTGCGCTTCGTGCTGCTCACGTTCCTGTCGCTGTCGGTGCTGGTGGCGTTCGCGGCGGCGCACGCGGGGACGTGGGCGTCCCGGCGTGACGCGCGGCTGGGCGTGGCGGTGGCGCTCGCGGTGGCGCTGGTGCCGAACGTGGAGTACCGGGGCCTCCAGATGCTGGTGCCCCAGGTGCCCCGGCTGCCGCCGGTGTTCGACGAGATCCGCGACGCGCCCATGCCCGCGGCGGTGCTGACGGACAACGTGCAGGGGCAGTGGGAGCAGATGTTCCACGGCAAGCCGGTGTCCTACGCCCGGCTGTCGCGGTTGCCGGTGCGGGAGTCGGCGCTGGTGGACTCGCGGTTGATCCGCGCGGCGGAAGGGATGCGCAGCGCGTTCGGCACCGTCACCCCGGAGGAGCGCGAGGAGATGCGGCGCTTCCTGAAGGAGCACCACTTCAAGTGGTACGTGACGCACTTCTTCCACCCCATCCGCCACCAGTTCATCACGGACGAGCTGGGAGGAGAGATGGTGCACCAGGACGGCTACGTCACCGTGTACCGCTTCCCCGAGGGGTAGCGGTCATTCGCATTCGGCGTACTCGATGTTCTCGCGCTGGACGTCGCTCGCGGACACGGCGCCGTCGCTCACGGTCACGGTGACGCTCTCGTCCGCGGACAGCATGGCGCCACACTCGGCGAAGGCGCTGGCGCCGCAGCTGCGGGTGAGGACCACCTTGCCGGTGCCCTTCTTCGCTTCGAGTCGCGTGTTCGTGCAGCGGTAGGCGGTGGGGCCGGAGCCCGGGTCGTTTCCGCGGACGTCCTCGTCGCCCTCGGTGTCCGCCGTGTCGAGGACCTCGCCGTCCTTGCCGAAGAGGACGAAGTGGAAGCGGGTCCGGGAGACGGTGTTGCCGCGTCCCTCCTCGTCGGGGGACTCCGACTCCTCCTGGGTGAACACGCGCAGGGTCGCGTCCGAGGAGATCTTGAGGACCTCGTCCCGGGCCTCCAGTGGGGAGTCCGGCCCCTTGGGACAGGCGAGCTTCTTCGCGGGGAGCTTCACCTCGCGGGAGTACGTCCCCGGCGCGAGCAGCTTGAGGTGCTCGAGGACAGGGGCCGCTTCGTCAGCCGCGCAGGTGCCCAGGAGCCAGACCCAGAAGCCGGGCTTGAGGCCCGGGACGGTCTTGCTCGCGACGAGCCTGGGGTGGCCTTCGGGAAGGGTGAGGCCGGTCTTCTCGAGCAGCTTCTCGAGCTCGGGCCAGGTGGCCTGCTGCGCCTCCGCTTCGGCCTTGTCCTTGGAGCCCTTCCAGATGAGCGCGGCGGGCTTGTCCCCGGCTTCAGCGCGGAAGGCCCCGGTGAGGGCCAGCAGGCCCAGGACGACGATGGATGGACGCATGGCGGTTCCCCCTTGCGGTACGCGACCGCACCGACCGCGACGCTAGGCCCCGGACGACCACGCTGTACACCACCTGTCCGACACGGCGCCCACCGGTCTGCTTGTCGGAACAGCCGCGGAGGGCTCTGCCGGCGCCGGTCCGCCCAACTGGTCCGACTGTCGGACCAGTTCGCGGTGCGCCGCCGCCGGGAGGTGTCCTGTCCGCGGGCTCAGGGCTTCTTGGGTCCGCCGCGCTTCGGGCGAGAGCCACGTGACGCAGGGGGACGAGGCGTGCCCTCCGGCCGAGGCGTCTGCTCGCGAGAGGGCTTCGCGGGCCGTGCATTCTTGGGGCGGGAGGGCTTCGCCGGACGACGGCGCTCGTCCGTCTGCGCCGGTCGGGATGACCCGCTGAGGTCGATGCGTGGAGGCAACGGCGGACGGACCTGTTCCGTGGACGCAGGCTCCACGGGACGCTGTTGCCCGGAGGCGGATGGCGGCTTCGGCGGACGACGCTGCTCCTCAAGCCGCGGGTTCGCGGGCCGCTCGGCGGCAACTGCCGACGGAGGCTTGGGCGGACGGCCCTGCTCGTTACGCGGGGGCTTGGGCGGATGGCCCTGCGCTCCAGGAGCAGGCTTTGGCGGACGGCCGTGCTCCGGGTGTGACGGCTTCGGCGGACGGCCCTGCTCGTCACGCGGCGGCTTCGGCGGACGGCCTTGCTCCGGGTGTGACGGCTTCGGCGGACGGCCTTGCTCGCCATGCGGAGGCTTCGGCGGACGGCCGTACTCGATGGCCGGTAGCGGCCTCGTCCTGGGCGGTGGGCCTTCCGCTTCCTCGTCAGCCGGCGCACGGGGCGCGGGCCGGCCGTAGGCGGCGGGCGGGAGCGGCTTCGGCGGCCTGGGGGCTTCTGCTGGCGGCTGTGCCTTCGCGGCCTGCGCCCTCAGCGTGTCCACCTCGCGGCGCAGCCGGAGGACCTCCGCGGAGAGCTGGGCGTAGGAGTCTCGCACCAGCCCGTTGAACACGCGCTGGCGGCCCAGGGTCTCGTTGATCAACACCTGGCACGTCCTGCGGAAGGCCCACTTGGCCACCAGCACCGCCTGGCCCATGCCGGCGCGGTGCGTGTGCAGCGGCAGGGCGCGCGTGGTGTCCGCGTTCTCCTCCAGCGCGTGCATGTTGAACGTCAGCGGATCCACGCGCGGCTCCACGCCGTCCTCCGGCACCTCCGCCGGCTCCGACGTGGGCAGCCCGCGCACGCGCAGCCGCTCCTCGATGCGGGCCACCAGGGCCCCCGTGGGAATGTCCCGTCCGAGCAGCTTCATCGGTGTGTCTCCTCCACGATGCGCGCCATCTCTTCCCGGTACGCCGTGACCACCTGGGGCCACGTGTGCCGCTGCGCGTAGATGCGGGCCCGCTGGCCCATCACGTCCCGGGACTCACCCACCTCGCGCAGCCCTTCGATGAACGACGCCAGCCCCCGGTACACCCGGCCCGCGCCACTGCGCTCCACCTGTCCCACCAGCACGTCCGAGTGCCCGTTCACCAGCACCGGCGTCCCCTGCGCGAACGCCTCCAGCGTCAGGAGCGACAGGCTCTCGAACTTCGACGGCACCACCACCGCCAGCGCTCCCGCCAGCGCGTCGTGCTTGTCCTGTTCGGAGATGCGCCCCACGTGACGCACGCCCTCGCCGCTCACGTCCATGTTCGCTTCGCCCGCGAGCACCAGCTCCGGCGCGTCCTGGTACTTCGCCCGCAGCTTGCGGTGGAACGTCAGCAGGTCCGGTACGCCCTTGCCCGGCTCCAGGCGGCCCACGTAGAGCAGGTAGCGGCCGTGCACGCCGTACTTCGCCCGGAAGCGGTCGGGCACCGCCGGCAGCGCCTCCACGCCCACGCCCACCACGCGCGCCCGCGCATGGTCCGGGTGGAAGCGCCCGAGCATGTCGACCTCCTCCGGCGTGTTGCACATCAACACCCGGGGCCGGTTGAACACGTCCGCGTAGACGCCGAAGCGGATGGGCGGCTCGTCGTGCGCGGTGGGCACCAGCATCGCGCGGTCCGCCACCAGCGGCAGGCCCCACGCCGTGGGCGCGTAGAGGTACGTGAAGAACAGGTAGCCGTCGTACGCGTCCTGCGTGGTGGCCAGATGGTCAATCAGTCCGGGGCTCAGCGGGCCCTGCTCGGCCACCCACTGCTCCTCGCGCAGCCGCTCGTTGCCGTGGCCGAACACCTGCCGAGACAGGCCGTTGAACGCGTGGATGTTGCGCGTGCGCGTCACCGGGAAGCGCAGCACCTTCGCGCGGCCCACCCGGTCCTCGCCGGGCGGGAAGGCGTTCTCCCACGTCAGGTGGTTCTTCGCGCAGGTCGTCACCACCGTGACGTCCCAGTGCGGGGCCAGGTGCTCCGCCACCTGCGCGGCGTGGCTCTCCGCGCCGCCCGTCACCTCGCCGTAGCGCTGCACCACCAGCGCCACGCGCGGCCGCTTCGCCGGGGCCCTGCGCGGACGGGGCGGCGGCGCCACCACGCCCTCCAGCGCACGCGTCAGCGACACCTGCGCGGCGGCGGGGGAGAAGTGCTGGAGCCTTCGCGCCTGGCCTTCGAGCACCGCCTTGCGCAGGTCGCGGTCCTCGCTCAGGTCCACCGCCAGCTCCGCGAGGAACGCGTAGCGCTTCTGGTCGAACGCGATGCCCGCCCCGCCCAGCGTCTCCGGCACGGCCGCCGCGGCGTACGCGAGCACGGGCACTTCGGAGGCCATGGCCTCGATGATGGGGACGCTGAAGCCCTCGTGCTCGCTCATGGAGACGAACACGGACGCGGAGCGGTACACCGCCACCAGCTCCGGATGCGACAGGCGCCCCAGGAAGTGCACCCCGCTCAGGTCCTTCATCTCGCGCTGAAGCAGCTTGAAGTAGCGGCTGCCTGGCTCGTAGCCGCCGACAATCAGCAGGCGCGCCTGGGGACGGATGCGCAGCAATTCGCGGTGCAGCGCGAGCAGGTCCTCGAAGCGCTTGTGCGGCATCACCCGGCTCACCGACACAAGGGTGGGGCCGGGCCCGGACAGCTCCGCGAGCTTCTTCCCATCCGCCACGGACGCGGCGAAGCGCTCCTTCTCGATGAAGAGCTGCACGGTGTGCACGTTGCGGTGGCCGGCGACGCGCAGCTCCGCGCCGTTGAAGTCCGAGTCCCCGATGGACACGTCCAGGAAGGGCGCCATCGCGGCGATCTGTGCGCGGCCCGCCACCAGCGCGTGCTCCAGCGGCGTGTCCCGGTAGAAGCGCGCGGGGCTGATGTTGTGGAACACCACGCCCCGCTTGCAGTCCAGGTGCATCAGCCGTCCGCTCAAGGGCGACGCGATGCCGTGGTGGTACAGCACCAGGTCATCCGGCTTCGGCTTCAGCGTGAAGACGTGGCGGGCCAGGCCCTGCAGCCCTCCGGCGACCTCCTCCGCGTAGATGTCGCCTGCGTGCCCCATGCGGCGCAGCAGGAGTTGCAGGTGCAGCGCGGCCTGACCGGAGGCGTCGCCGGGGCCGAAGCTTGGGATCAACTGATGGACCGCCATGGGGGGCCGTATGTAGCACACGGCATGGTATGAGGCGGCCCGTGTCGACCCCCGGACCCATCGCCTTCGACGCCACCCTGTGGGACGAACCCACCACCGGCATCGGCCTCTACACCCGCTGCCTCGCGGAAGCGCTCCAGGCCCAGGGCGTCCACCTGGACCGGATGGGCGCGCGCAGGTCCGGTGAGCACCCGCGAGGCGTCCAGAAGCGGACGCCGTGGACGCTGGCCACGCTGCCCAAGCTGCTCAAGGCCTCACCGCCGCCCGTCTACCACGCGCTCAGCAACTTCAACCTGCCGCTGCGGCGCACGCCGGGCACCGCGTACGTGCTCACCGTGCACGACCTGGTGCCGTTGGACCTGCCGCACACGGTGTCCACGCCGTTCCGGTGGCAGTTCCGGCTGTGGCTCGCGCGCAGCCTGATGCTCGCGGACCGGCTGGTGTGCATCAGCGAGTGCACGCGCCAGGACCTGGTGCGCCGCTTCCCCCAGGTGGAGCCGCGCACGGTCGTCGTGCCCAACGGCGTGGACCACGTGAACGCGCCCACGCTGGACGCGGCAGACGAGGACTTCCTCCACGCGCTCAACCTGCCGAAGGACTACGTGCTGTACGCGGGCTCGCTCGACGTGCGCAAGAACGTGGACCTGGTGCTGGACGCGCAGGAGCGGCTGCACGCGCGCGGCCGGCCCTTCTCGCTCGTGCTCGCGGGGCAGAGCTGGTTCGGCTCCGGGACGGTGGAGACGCGCATCGCGCGGCTGCGCTCGGAGGGGCTGGACGTGCGGGCGCTGGGCTACCAGACCCCGGCCATCTTCTACGCGCTGATGCGCCGCGCGGCGCTGTTCGTCTTCCCCTCGCGCTACGAGGGCTTCGGCCTGCCGCCCCTGGAGGCCATGCGCCTGGGCACGCCCACGGTGGTGTCCACGGCGGGCTCGCTGCCGGAGGTGTGCGGGAGCGCCGCGCCCGCGGTGGATCCGGACGACGCGGAAGGGCTGGCGGCAGTTATTGACCGACTGTTGCGTTCGCCGGAGGAGCGCCGCGCGCTGTCGGAGGCGGGCCAGCGTCAGGCCGCGAAGTTCACCTGGGCCCGCACCGCGGAAGGGACGCGGGCCGCTTACGATGCGGCGCTGCGCCACCGGTAGGCATTTTCCGGTGGAAGGGGCGTCACGCCAACCGGCCCGCCAAGGGCCCCCTGGAGGAACATGCGACTGCTCGTGTGGAGTGGAATCGTCTGCGGAATGCTGCTCGGGTGCGCGGGGTCGAACGCGGCGCGCAAGGACGAGGCCCAGCAGCCCGCCCCCACCGCGGAGCAGGAGGCGCCGCCCACCCCCGTGACGCCTCCGGAGAAGCAGGCGCAGTCGCCCGCGGCGGAGGCGGAGAACCAGGAGCCGGCCATCGTCATGCCGCTGGAGGTCACGGAGACGCCCGCGCCCCGCGACCCGCTCGCCATTGAATCGATGAGCGTGAAGGGCACCGTGCTGACGCTCCACGTCCGCCACGGCGGCGGCTGCAAGGAGCACCGCTACGGCCTGGCGTGGGACGGGCGCTTCACGAAGACGGCGGAGGGCGAGCCGCGCGCGGAGCTGACCCTGCTGCACGACGCGAACAACGACCGCTGCAAGGCCCTGGTCTACAAGGACCTGGCGTTCGACCTGTCCACGCTGCAGCAGGAGTGGAGCGAGAAGGGCAACGGCGACCACGCCACGCTCCACCTGGACTTCAACGGCGTGCCGGAGCAGTCCGCCCGCTTCAAGTTCTGACCGGTGCCTGCCCCTGCGCGAGGAGGTCCTCGCGCAGGCGCGTCAGCACCTTGCCCAGCAGGTTCAGCCCCCGCCACGTGGCCGGGTCCTGGATGCGCGGGTCCTCCGCGTTCAGCCCCACGCCCCAGATGCGGTCCAGGGGGCTGGCCTCCACCAGCACCGTGCCCCGGGTGGCGAGCAGCGCCTCCAGGAGGTGCCGGTGCTGCGTGAACTTCGCGTGGTTGCCCTCGTAGACGATGCGCTCGCGCTCGCGCTCCCAGAGGGCCGGGTCGAACGGGCTCACCTTGCGGCCCAGCGCCTTGTGCTGCTTGGGCGCGGCGGCGCGCAGCACCTGTTCCAGCACGCGCGTGTCGCCGAACAGGCGCGCCTTGCCCGCCATCATGTACTGCTCCGCGCAGGTGTAGCGCACGCCGCCCACCTCGAACACGGACGGGTGCCACTGCGAGAAGAAGGAGTCCTCCTTCCAGAAGAACGTGAACCGCGGCGACGAAGACGTGGGCATCGCAGGCCTCCAGAAGTCTTGGTGTAGTTATGACACGAACGTGCGGCGATGGAGGAACCTGACGCAGGCCTCTACAATGGCCGCCCGCTCCCCATGCGACTTCAAGACGCCCAGAAGCTGTTGGACCGTTGTTTTTCCGGCACGCGGGAGGGCGCGCCCCGCCTGCACGAGCCGTCCGACCCGCGCTTCGCGGAGCGCGGTGGCGCGGTGTGGCTGGAGTACCGCTGGTACGTGCGCGAGCGCGGCCTGGCGGAGGTGTTCCTCAAGTGGGACCGCGTGCCGCCCGGCGACGAGAAGACGGTGGAGGCCACGGTGCTGCGCACGCACCTCTTGGGGCAGTCCCCCATGCTGTCCCAGCGCGCGCTGCGCACGGTGGAGGGCGGCACGCCCGCGCCGGAGCGGGTGCTGGCCGTGCTCAAGAACGACGGCATCCGCCGCGAGTGCGTGGCCCGGGGGCGCACCACCGTGACGGTGGAGCACTGGGAGAGCCGGCGGCCCGCGGCCCTGCTGGACGAGGCGCGCTTCGAGGAGCTGGCCGCGCCCCTGGAGGCGGAGGACTCCACGCCGGAGGCCCGTCACGAGGCCGTTCAGCGGCTGGCGGACGCGGAGCGCAGCCCGCGCGTGACGGACGTGCTCCTGCGGTTGGTCGCGCGCAAGCCGTCGCTGATGGCCCTGCGCATCCTGTCGGAGTGGGGGGAGGTGAAGGCCCGCGAGTACTGCCAGCGGGACCTGGCCGCCGTGAAGCCGGGCAACGCGGCGGACCTGTGGGCCCTCACCGCGTTGGACCGGCGCCTGGAGGCGTGGCAGTCGCTGGCGCGCCCCGCGTGAGGCGCGGCCAGCCGCCGCTTCAGTGCTGCGAGCCCACCCGGGGGCCCAGCACGTCGCGCAGCGCGTCCGCGACGGTGAGCTTCGGGGCCCAGCCCAGCGCGCGCAGCTTCGTCGTGTCCGCCACGAGGCTGGGGATGTCGGAGGGGCGCAGCCGCGCGGGGTCCAGCTCGATGCGCGCCTGCACGCCGGAGAGGTTGATCATCTCCTCCAGCACGTTGCGGATGGTGCGGCCCTCGCCGCTGCCCACGTTGTAGGCCTGCCCCGCCTCGCCCTTGAGCAGCAGCAGCCGGTACGCGTCCACCACGTCCCTCACGTGGGAGAAGTCCCGGATGGCGTCCAGGTTGCCCGTGCGCAGGATGGGGTCCACCGTGCCCAGCGCGATGGCGCGGAGCTGCGCCGCGAACGACGGCACCACGAAGGTGGGGTCCTGCCCCGCGCCCAGGTGGTTGAAGGGCCGGGCGAGGATGACCTCCATGCCGTAGCTGCGGAAGAACTGCTCGCCGGCCAGCTCCCCCGCGGACTTCGACGCGGCATAGGGGCTGAGCGGCACGTGCGGGTGCCCTTCCGTCGCGCGGGTGCCCTCCGCGACGGGGCCGTACACCTCACCGGAGCTCACCAGCAGCACGCGCGCCTTGGGGGCGCTCTCGCGCAGCGCGGTGAGCAGGTGCACCACGCCCATGGTGTTCACCGCGAAGACGCGCGCGGGGTTCTGGTGGCTCTTGGCCACCGAGCTGAAGCCGGCCAGGTGCAGCACCGCTTCCGGCTTCACCTCGGAGACCGCCGCCTTGACCTTCGCCTCGTCGGCGATGTCGAAGTGCAGGGCGGTGCTGCTGATGCCCTCGCCGCGGGGCCCGTGCACCTCCACCACCTCGTCGCCGGCCGCCCGAAGGGCTGCGCAGGCATGCCGGCCGACGAATCCATCCGCTCCCGTGACGAGGACGCGCATCTTACCGCTGTCCTGCCTTCACGCGTTCCAGGTCGGCGTCGACCATCATCTCCACGAGCTGCTTGAAGCGCACCGTGGGCTCCCAGCCGAGCTTCTCCTTGGCCTTGTCGTACTTGCCGATGAGCAGGTCCACCTCCGCGGGGCGCACGAACGCGGGGTCGATCTTCACGTGCTTCTGGTAGTCCAGGCCCACGCGCGCGAAGGCGATCTCCACCAGCTCCCGCACGGTGTGCGTCTCGTTGGTGGCGACGACGAAGTCCTCCGGCGTGTCCTGCTGGAGCATGCGCCACATGGCGTCCACGTAGTCGCCCGCGAAGCCCCAGTCGCGCTTGGCGTCCAGGTTGCCCATGGGCAGCGTGTCCTGGAGGCCCATCTTGATGCGCGCCACGTTGTACGTGACCTTGCGCGTGACGAACTCCAGGCCGCGGCGGGGCGACTCGTGGTTGAAGAGGATGCCGCTCACCGCGAAGAGCTTGAAGGACTCGCGGTAGTTCACGGTGATGTGGTGGCCGTACGCCTTCGCCACGCCGTACGGGCTGCGCGGGTAGAAGGGCGTGTCCTCCGACTGCGGCACCTCCAGCACCTTGCCGAACATCTCGCTGGAGGACGCCTGGTAGAAGCGCACCTGCGGGCGGGTGTGGCGGATGGCCTCCAGCATCTTCGTCACGCCCAGCGCGGTGAACTCACCGGTGAGCACCGGCTGGTTCCAGCTGGTGGGCACGAAGGACTGCGCCGCCAGGTTGTAGACCTCGTCCGGCTGGGTGAGGTTCAGCAGGGCCGCCAGCGAGAACTGATCCAGCAGGTCGCCCTGGTGCAGCTGCACCTTCCCCTGGAGGTGAGCGATGCGCTCGAACTTCTCCTCGGAGGAGCGGCGCACCATGCCGTGCACCTCGTAGCCCTTCTTGAGCAGCAGCTCCGCAAGGTAGCTGCCGTCCTGCCCCGTGATGCCCGTAATGAGTGCGCGCTTGGCCATGGCCCTTGTCTGTTCGCTGGAAGACGCTGTTCGTTGTACCCGAGGCTTTCGCCGTCTGCCAACAGTCCCAGGGTTTCAGGGAACTTGAACGGGGACGGGCCCGTGCCTAGGTAGGGAGCGACCTGCCCAGGAGCCGCCCATGCGCAACCTCTCCCTCCCCGCGTTGACGGCCGTGCTCGTGAGCACGGCGGCGGGGGCTCAGACGGCACCCGTGCCAGTGCCCTACACCGTGCAGACCCAGCCCGGAGCCCGCTCCGGAGGCGGCACGGTGAACGACGTGGCCCTGTGGGTGGACCCCGCCAACCCGGCCGCCAGCCGACTCATCACGGCGGACCAGAACAACGGCCTGTTCACCTACGCCCTGGACGGCGGCGAGGTGCAGGCCGTCACCGAGGGCACGTCCGCGAGCGTGGACGTGCTGGGCGGCTTCCCGCTCGCGGGCGGCAGGTCCGCGGCGCTGGTGCTCAGCGCCAACCCCACGCTGACGGGGCTGGTGCCCTACGTGATGGATTCCGCGGCGGATGGCGGCGGGCTCACCCGCCTGTCGCCCACGGCGGCCCCGCTGGACGTGGGCGTCAGCTACGGGACGGTCCGGCTGGTCCGCGGGGCGGATGGGAGCCTCCAGGCCTTCGGGGGCCTGGCGGCGGGCGGCATCCGGCAGTTCGCGCTGACGCCCACCGACGGCGGCGTCACGGCGACCCCCCTTCGGGACATCCCGGCCGGCACCGCGCTGGGGATGGTGGTGGACCCGGCCTACCGCGCCCTCTACGTGGCGCAGCAGGGGCAGGGGCTCTACCGCTACGGCGCGGACGCGGACGCCGGGACGACGGGCACGCAGGTGGTGGGCCTGGGAGACGGCGGCCTGACGTCCGTGGGGCGCATCGCGCTGTACGAGGCCTCCGGCGTGGACGGCTACCTCGTGGCGTCCGACCCGAACGCGAACACCTTCGTTGTCTTCGACCGGCGCACGCTGGGCCGGGTGGGGGCGTTCCAGCTGGTGCAGGACGGCGGCACGGACGCGGTGGAGCAGTCGCGCGGGCTGGTGGCGTTCTCCGGCGCGCTGGGCACGGCCTTTCCGGAAGGGCTCTTCGTCGCGCACGACGGCATGAGCAGCAGCACGCTGGGCGACAACCTGAAGCTCACCTCCTGGGGCAACGTGGCCCGGGCGTTCTCGCCGCCGTTGATCATCGCGGCGCAGCCGCAGGCGGACGCCGGGACGGGGGGAGACGGCGGCACCGGCACGGATGGCGGTGGCGGCGTCATCATCAATCCGGGAGAGGGCAACCCGATTGGCGGTGGTGGCGGCGGCGATGACGACAGCGGCTGCGGCTGCACCAGCGCGTCGGTGCCGGCCGTCGCGACGCTGGGCCTGCTGGCGATGGCGTTGCTGGGCCGCCGGCGCCGGAGCTGAGACGCGAAGCGGGTTGAAAGCGACAGGGGGGCGGGATGAAGTGCGCGCCCCATGCGCTCCTTCCGCTCCACCGCCCTGGCGCTCGCGGTGCTCGCCTCCGCCTGCAAGGGCGGCCCGACGCCCGCTCCCGCCGCCACGCCCCCCGCGCCTCCCGCCGCCGAGCCCGTGCGGCTCACGCTGGTGGGCACCAACGACTTCCACGGCTGGGTGATGCCCCACCGCGCCACGCTGCCGGACGGGCAGAAGGTGGAGGAGGGGGGCGCGGCGCTCTTCGCGTCCTACGTGGCGCGGCTGCGCGAGGACAACCCGGGCGGCGTGCTGCTGGTGGACGGCGGGGACCTGTTCCAGGGGACGCTGGCGTCCAACCTGGTGGAAGGCGCCATCGTCGTCGACGTGTACAACCACCTGGGCTACGCGGCCGTCGCCATCGGCAACCACGAGTTCGACTACGGGCCGGTGGGCCCGGAGCCCGTGGCCCGGCGCCCGGACGAGGATCCGCTGGGCGCGCTCAAGGCCCGCGTGGGGCAGGCGAGGTTCCCCTTCCTGTCCGCCAACGTGCGCGAGCGGGACGGCCGCCACCCGGCGTGGCTGGGCAATGACGGCACCACGGTCGTCACGGTGAAGGGCGTGAAGGTGGGCCTGCTGGGCCTGACCACGCTGTCCACGCCGCAGACAACCAACCCCGTGAACGTCGCCAGCCTGAAGTTCGAGTCCCTGGCCGACGCCGCGACGCAGGCCGCGAAGTCGCTGCGCGAGCAGGGCGCGGAGGTGGTGGTCGCCATCGCGCACGCGGGCGGCAAGTGCACGGACCTGGCGAACCCGCGCGACACGTCCGGGTGCGTGCGCGACGACGGGGAAATCTACGCGGTGCTGGAGGCGCTGCCGAAGGGCGCGGTGGACGCGGTGGTGGCGGGCCACACGCACCAGCCCATGGGGCACTTCTTCGGCGACGTGCCCGTCATCGAGACGACGGGCCTGGCGCGCTCGTTCGGCGTGGTGGACCTCTTCGTGGATCCAGTGAGCCACCGCGTGCTGCCCGAGCGCACGCGCATCCAGGCCGCCATCCCGGTGTGCGGCGCCGTGGACGCCACGCTGAAGACCTGCGACGCGCTGAAGCTCAAGGACGCGAAGGACGTGCGGCTGGTGCCGGCCACGTTCCTGGGCCAGCCGGTGACGCCGGACGCGAGCGTGCAGGCGCTGGTGGCCCCCGCGGAGGCGCGCGTGGAGGAGGAGCAGCGCCGCCCGGTGGGCGTGGAGATCCAGGCCCGCATGCCCCAGGTGTACGAGGGCGAGAGCGCGCTGGGCAACCTCATCGCGGACGCCATGCGGGAGACGGCCCGCTCCGACGCGGCGGTGATGAACGCGGGCGGCATCCGGGCGGACCTGCCGCAGGGGCCGCTCACCTTCGGGAAGCTCTACGAAGTCCTCCCCTTCGACAACACGCTCGCGGTGCTGGACCTGAGCGCGGACGAGCTGCGCCGCTTCCTGTCGCTGGCCTACGGCGGCCGCAAGGGCGTCTTCGCGGTGTCCGGGCTGGAGGTGACGCTGGGCGCGTGCCCCGGGCCGGAGCGCTTCCAGGGCGTGACGCTGCCGGGAGGCAAGCCGCTGAAGGCGAAGGGGACCTACCGGGTCGCGGTGCCGGACTTCCTCCTGCGAGGCGGCGACGGGGTGGGGCCGCTGACGTCCACGCTGCCACGGGAACGTATCAACCTGTTGCAGGGCCAGGACCTGCGCGAGGTGCTGACCGTGTACGGCCGCGCCCACGGCAACGCGCTGAAGCCCCCGGCGCTCGGGCGCGTGCATCAGGCGAAGACGGCGGGGCCCTGCGCGGACGCGAAGCCCTGAAAAAGGGGCGACCGCCGTTGGAAATTTTCTCTCCGTGCTGATCCGCTGGGGCTGGATCGCGGCGCAACCCAGCGGAAGATCAGCGGAAGGCGTCCTGGGCCGAATTTTCGGCCTGGGATCAGTTTCCAACGGAGGGAAACCTCCCTACTCTAGGGCACGCGAGATCCCTTGCAGGCGCGGCCCTCCAGCCAGCGCGAGCAAGTTGGAGCCCGTGCGTGGGAGGGACAGAAGAGATGCTCTACAAAGTGACCCCGATGATGGTCCCCGTTGCGCCCGAGAAGAAAGAGGCGCGGGAGCCGGGCCAGCCGCGCAAGCGGCGCAAGTCCTCCGTCTACGACGCCGACGGCCACGAGGTGCTGATCTCGCTGATGTGTCTGAAGTGCAAGACGCTCAAGCCCCTGGCGCAGTTCGGGCTGCGGAAGATGGCGGACGGCGCCATCCGCAACCAGCCGTGGTGCCGGGGTTGCCGCTCGGGCGCGGGCACGAAGAAGCCGAAGAAGGATGAGTCGCAGACCGTCACCGTGACCGTCAGCGTGCCCGCCGTCGCCGCGGAACCCGTGCTCCAGGTCGTCGCCGCCGTGCCGCTCGACGCCGCTCCCGTGGCGCCGACGCTCGTCGACGCCCCGGTGGCGGTCGACGTGACGGCCCCCGCCCAGGTCTGATCCACGGCCCGGGATGATCCGCCCTGCTGGGGCGCGCACGGTTCGCGCCCCGCACGGGATGGATCCGCCCGGTGCACGCCGGGCGGCCCGCCTCCTGCTCAGAACAGCCGCAGGCCCGCCGGCAGCGTGTCGCCGAGCGCCCGGGCTTCGTCCGCCGCCTCCAGGGCGACGACCTCACGCACCATCCGCACCCAGGTGTCGGCGGCCTTCGCGGCCACCAGCGCCTGGGCCGTGCGCTCGCGCAGCGCGGTGTCCAGATCGCGCGTGCGGTCGCCGGTGAGGCGCGCGAGCTGGGCGGCGGCGAAGGGCGCGCCGTCCACCTTGCGCAGGTCCAGCGACAAGAGCAGCTCCAGCCACGCCTCCGCCGTCTCCACGTCCACGACCTTGTGGCTGCTGCCGTACAGCGGCACGCGCGCGCCCAGCCGGCCCAGGGCCCAGGCCCACGGGCCACCGGAGCGGGACTCGGCCTTCAAGCGCGCGGCGATCCACCGGCCCACCTCCGCCTTGTCGCCCGGCGCCAGGTGCTCCAGCGAGGCGACGGTGCGGACCATCTCGTCCAGCCCCTCCGGCTGGATGCCCTTGAGCTTGGGGCCCGTGGGGGCCTCCGGGGGCACGCGCCGGGACAGGTGCGGCTGGAGGTAGCCGTAGAGCTTCTGCTGCTGTCCTTCCGTGAGGCCGCCCGCGATGCGGCGCCACATCACCCAGAACTCCGTCCACACGGCCTTGTCCTGGTGGTGCTGCACCAGCGCGTCGAAGAGGCTGAAGGTCTGCTCCGCGCGCCAGCCGTCCAGCGGGTAGCCGAAGCCGGGGCGCAGGCAGAAGCCGGTGAGGCTGTAGAAGACGCGCTCGTGGTCGTCGGAGCGGCGGCGCTTGCTCGCGCCCGCGTAGAGCGTGCTCCACAGCTCGCGCAGCACCGGCACGCGCCACGTGTCGCGCGGGCCCAGCACCTTCTCCAGCGTGCGCGACAGCTGCTTCACGTCCTTGGGGCCCAGGGGCAGCGGCTTGTTGCCGTAGACGCGCTCCACGTTGTCCTTCGCCTCGGCGAAGCGCGCGGGCATGGACTCGGTGACGGTCAGCTCGTGCGAGCCGCCGGTGCCGCGCAGCTCGAACTCCAGGCGCCAGCGCTCGTCCGCGACGTCCGACACGCAGAACAGCTCCAGCGTGCCAATCTCCGTGAGCGCCGCCTGCAGGTGCACCGGCACCTCACTGACCTTGCCCGACGCGCCCTTGAGCAGCGTGTGGATGGGCGGCAGCGGCTTCAGGTCCTCCGCCAGCGGCACCAGGTCCCCCGGCTTGTCGATGCGGTCGCTCGTCGTGGAGAAGAGCGTGAACTGCACCGGCCGGCCCAGGGTGAGCGTGAAGGGGCGCTCGCCCAGGTCCACCTTCTGGCCCTCCTCGAAGCCGCGAGGAATCAGGCACAGCGTGGGCTGCTCCGTGCTGTCCGGGCCGCGCTGCAGGCCCACGTAGTACGCGCGCGCCGCGCCGCCGCCGATGCGCAGGCCGTGCCCGCGCCGCACCAGCCCGTAGTACGCCGCGCCGCGGGCCACCGCGAGCTCCAGCGACTCGTGCTTCAGGAGCGGGATGCGCGGCGCCTGCGGCCACCACGCGGACAGCGCGTCCACCAGCCGCGCGGAAATCTGCGGCGAGTTGAAGACGCCGCCGTTGAGCAGGATGGCGTCCGGGCGGGGCAGGGCGCCTTCGTGCGACGGCGTCTCGCCCAGCGCAGCGAAGCCCGCCGCCGCGTGCTGCGCGAGGAAGGCCGCCAGGTGCCGGGTGACGGCGGGGTCCTGCACGTACGGCAGGCCCAGCTCCTGGAGCGCCATGCGCGCCGAGCGCCGGGGCCGGTCCCCGGGAGGGGACAGGGGGAAGAAGCCGTCCAGCACCAGCGCGTGCGCCTCGTCGCGGCCCAGCTCCGTGGACAGCGTGCCGCCCAGGAGCCGGCTGCCCTCGCCGATGAGCGACATGCCGTACTTCTCCGGCGGTGCGTGCCCCAGCAGCTCCTCCTTCGCGGTGCGCGCGGCCTGGATGGCCTGCGTCCACTGCGTCGCGGACAGGCGCCGCCCGTTCTGGGTGAGCTTCTCCTCCATGCGCCGCGCGAGCGCCGCGTCCATGTTGTCGCCACCCAGCATCAGGTGGTCACCCACCGCCAGGCGCCGCAGCATGGGGCCTTCGGGCGACACGCCCGCGTGCACCAGCGTGAAGTCCGTGGTGCCGCCGCCCACGTCCACCACCAGCACCAGCCGCACCTGGGACAGCGTCTGCTCCAGGTCGGAGCGGTGGCGCGCGGTGTAGTCGTAGAAGGCCGCCTGCGGCTCCTCCAGCAGCGTGAACTTCTCCAGCCCCGCCTTGCGCGCCGCGCTCACCGTGAGGGCGCGCGCCGCTTCATCGAACGAAGCGGGGACGGTGATGACCACCTCCTGCTTCGACAGCGGCTCGTCCGGGTGGGCGTAATCCCACGCACGGGCCATGTGCGTGAGGAGCAGCGCGGACGCGTCCACCGGGGACAGCTTCTGGACGTCCGCGGGCGCGCCCCACGGGAGGATGGGCGCGGAGCGGTCCACGCCCGGGTGGCACAGCCAGCTCTTCGCGGACGACACGAGCCGGCCGGGCACGCGCGCGCCCTGCCAGCGGGCCAGCTCGCCCACGACATACGGGCCGCCGTCGTCGCCCCAGGGCAGGCGCAGGACCTCCGGGGCCAGCTCGTGGCCGGCGGGGACGTAGACGGTGGACGGCAGGAGCGGACGCGGCGCCACCTCGCCCTGGCGGACGAGCTGGGGCAGGGGGAAGTCCTCGACGGGTGCCCCCGCGCCCCTGCCTGGATCCACGGATGCCACCGCGCAATGGGTGGTGCCCAGGTCGATGCCGACGATTCGCATACGCCTCCGGTGTGCGGGGCCCCTTCTACTCCTTCATGCGCACGTTGAGCTCCAGCTTCCAGCGTCCGGAGCCGTTCTTCTCCAGGCACCGCAGCTCCAGCGTGCCCACCTCCGTCACCGCCGCCTGGAGGTTCACCGGCGTCAGGTCGCCGAAGGGCGTGGCCTGTCCGGGCAGCGTCGTCTCGATGGGCGCCACCTCCTCCAGCCCCCCCGCCGCCAGCTCCGACTCCACGTCCTCCACCATCTCGCCCACCCGGTCGTCACGCCGCACGGACGACGCGAAGAAGCGGAAGCTCGTGGGCTCGCCGGTGACGAGCCCGAACTCCTGCGGCGGCACGTCCGCCTGCGTCCCTTCCTCCATGCCGAAGGGCGCGACGCACAGCGCCTTCACCGGCGGCTCCATGCCCGGCACCGCCGGCATCGCCGTCTCCACGCCCACGTAGTAGGCGCGCGCCGTGCCGCCGCGGATGCGCAGTCCGTGCCCCTGGCGCACCCAGCCGTAGTACGCCGCGCCCCGCGCCACCGCGAGGTCCAGGTCCGCCCCCTCCAGCTCCTTCGCCGGGGGCGCCCCTTCCGCCGCGAGCCACTGGTTGAGGACCTCCATCACGCGGCCCTTCAGCGGCCCGGCCTTGAAGACGCCGCCGTTGAAGAGCACCGCCGTGGGGTGCAGGAAGCCCTTGCCCGTCACGTCCACCGGCGAGTCCGCGCTGGCCGCCAGCGCCTGCGCCTGCCGGGTGAGGAACGCCGCCAGGTGCTTGGTCACCGCCGGGTCCTGCGCGTACGGCAGCGCCATCTGCGCCAGGCCCGTGCGCCGGGCGGTGCGCGGCAGGTCCGCCACCTGCGTCACCGGGAAGAAGCCGTCCGTGAGGACGCGGTCCAGTTCCTCGCGCGTCAGCTCCGTGCGCAGCGTGCCGCCGATGAGCGACGAGCCCCGGCCCGGAATGGCGATGGGCACCCGGTCCAGGGACGCGTCCGCGTACAGCGTCTCCTTCGCCTGACGGCACCCGTAGGTGAGGCCGTTGAACTGCCACGCGTCCAGCTTGCGGCCGTCCGCCGCCATCCGCTGGTTGAGCGTGTGCGCCAGGGCGAGGTCCATGTTGTCGCCGCCCAGCAGGATGTGGTCGCCCACCGCCACGCGCAGAAGCTCCAGGTCGCCCTCGCGGTCCTTCACGGTGATGACGGAGAAGTCGGACGTGCCGCCGCCCACGTCCACCACGAGAATCACCTCCCCGGGCTGCACCTGCTTGCGGAAGTTCTCCCCCATCGCCTCCAGCCACGCGTACAGCGCGGCCTGCGGCTCCTCCAAGAGGGTGATGTGCTCGATGCCCGCCGCCTTCGCGGCCTCCAGCGTCAGGTCGCGCGCCGCCGCGTCGAAGGACGCCGGGACGGTGACGATGACCTCCTGCTGGGACAGCGCGTTGCCGGACTCCTCCTGCGCGCGCGCGAAGGTGTGGTCCCACGCCTCCTTCAGGTGGCGCAGGTAGCGCGCGGACGCATCCAGCGGCGACACGCGCTGCACCTCCGGCGGCGCCTGCCAGGGCAGGAGCGCGGACCTCCGGTCCACGCCCGGGTGCGACAGCCAGCTCTTCGCGGACGACACCAGCCGCGTGGGCACCTTGGCCCCGTGCGCGCGGGCGAAGTCACCCACGATGACGCCCGGCTCCTGACTCCACGGCAGCGCCAGGCTGCCCTCCGGGAACTCCTGCGCGCTGGGCAGGTAGAGGAAGGAGGGCAGCAGCGGGCGCGCCTCCACGGTGCCGGGCGCCGTCACCTGGGGCACGGGCAGCATGGACTGCGAGGGGCCGCGCGGCTTGCCGTCTTCGAGGTTGAAGTAGGACACCGCGGAGTGCGTGGTGCCCAGGTCGATGCCGATTGCGTATCGGGCCATATCGGTCAGGAACCCCTTTGGGGGGCCTTGTGGTTCCTTGAAGGGAAGGGGACTTCGAAGGACGCGCCGCCTGCTGCCCGGGCGGGCGTCAGGCCAGTTCGACCTCCGCCGGGGCCAGCACGCGCGGCTCCATGGCGGGGCTGACGGACGGGAACTTCACCTCCGTGGTCACCCAGCCGTGGTGCCGCAGGGTGCCGCCATAGGGAGGCTGGCCGGCGACGTTGCCGGTCAGCCGGATGCGCTGCGCGTCGAAGCCTGGCGGCACCGTCACCTTGTCGCCCTCGCCCTGCGGCAGCACCGGCTGGAGCGTCAGGTACTGGTGCACCACCTTGCGGCAGCCCTCGTGGACGATGCGGGCCGCCGCGCCCACGTCCGCGTCCGGGAAGGCCGCGACGTTCTCCTGCACGAAGTCCAGGAAGCGGCCCTCGCGCTGGAGCATGGCCAACAGCGACAGGGCGCTGGCGTGCTCGCGCTCGGGCGCCAGGGGCGGGGGCGCCACGGGGGCCTGGACGGCCGGCGTCTTCACGGGCGGTGGGGCCGCCGTGTCCCCGGAGGGAAGCTCCTTGAGCTGGCCAGCGTCATAGGCGCGGCTGGTCGGCAGCACGGCCTGCGCGAATTCGCGGGACACGAGGCAGCGCCAGAAGCACAGCCAGGCGAGCCAGAAGCGGGCGAAGAACGACAGGGAGGCGGACGGGTCGGTCATCGGCCCCGGATAACAAAGCCGGAAGCCTTTGCAATTCGCCAATGGCCTGAAATGCAAAGGGCCTCACGGTTTCCCGTGAGGCCCTTCGGTTCTTCATGGTGGAGGTGGACGGGATCGAACCGACGACCTTCGCATTGCGAACGCGACGCTCTCCCAACTGAGCTACACCCCCACATGGGGACTACAGGCTGCCTGCTGCGCCTCGCGGGCGTTGGGTCCCGCGAAGTGAGTGGGCTAGTACCGGAGCCCCACCCTGCTGTCAAGCAGCTCGTTTCCGGCACCAACCCTGCGATTGACGTGCCGCACTGTGGATGCCATAAAAACCGCCTTCCGGTACCGCATCCTTCCCGGCCAATTACCGGGCCCCCTTCTGGTTCATGTCCACCTCCCCATCGAAGACGTTGAGCCCCACCGAGCTCGCGAAGCTTGAGCATTCGTTCGCTTCCGACCCGTCGTCGGATGCCTACAAGCCCCTGGCGGAGGCGTACCTCGACCTGGGCCGCTTCATGGAGGCGATGGTCGTCTGCAAGAAGGGCGTCAAGGCGCACCCGACCGCGGCCGATCCCCGCCTCCTGCTGGCGCGTGTCTACGCCGCGCAGAACAAGGACAAGAAGGCGCTCGAAGAGGTGATGGGCGCGCTCCAGGTCCAGCCGGAGGACAAGGCCGCCCTGCGCATGGCGGGCGTGCTGCAGATCAAGGGGGGCGAGGCCGAGGTCGGCCGCGGCAACCTCCTCAAGGCCTACCAGGCGGACCCCGGCGATCCGGAGACCGTCACGCTCCTCCAGCAGTACAAGGTGGAGATCCCCCGCCCCGCGGCGCCCGTCCCGGTGCTCGCGCCCGTGGCCGCGCCGCCCCCGGCCGCCGCGGAGGCGCCCGCCGCGGCGACCGTCCCCGTGACGGCCCCGCCCGCCGCCACGCAGCCGGCCGCCACGCCGGTGGGCCGCATCAACGCCCCGTCGCAGCAGGCGGCCCGCACGGCGCGGACCTCCGACGACTCCGCCCCGCGCCCCGTCCAGCGCCGCCCGCAGGTGGTGGTGGAAGAGGTGGAGGACGACGACGACGAGCCGTCGCCGCGCCGCCAGGGTGGGTCCAAGGGCAAGGGCAGCAAGATGCTGTCGCTGGTCCTGCTCATCCTCATCCCGCTGTTCGCGGGCGGATACGGCTTCTACTCGGCGCAGGCCAAGAAGCGCGGGCGCGAGCTCAAGAAGAACCTGGACGTCGCCACCGAGCAGCTCAAGCACGACTCGTTCGCCAGCTACAAGAAGGCGTGCGAGGCGGCGGACCTGGCGCTGGAGGTGGACCCGGACTCCACCGCGGCCCACGGCTACCTCGCGTACGCGTACGCCATCCGCTGGGGTGAGCACGGCGGCGGCGACGACGCGCGCCGGCAGGCCGAGGAGCACCTGGCCGCGGCCCAGAAGGGCAAGGAGCTGTCCAGCCACCTCATCGCCGCGCAGGCGCTGATCAAGACGTACAGCGGCGACGGCAAGGGCGCGCTGGCCTCGCTGGAGACGCAGGTCAAGGAGCTCAACGACCAGAACAAGGCGTCCTCGCTGCTGTACCTCACGCTGGGCCTCATCCAGATGAACGCGGGTGACCTGGAGCGCGCGCGTGACAGCCTGGAGCGCGCGCAGGCGCTGGCGCCGGATGATCCGCGCGTCTACGCGGGCCTGGGCGCGGTGTACCGCCGGCTGGGCCAGGACAACACCGCCTGGAAGAACTACGACTTCGCCCTGCGCTACGAGAAGGACCACCCGGAGTCGCTGCTGGGCCGCTCGCTCCTCATGCTGGAGCAGGACGAGCCGAACTACGCGGTGGCCAGCCGGGACATCAAGAAGCTGCTGGAGGCGGAGCCGCCGCCCAGCCCGCGCCAGCTCGCCGCCGCGCAGCTCGCGCGCTCGCTGCTCATCGCCCGCGTGGCGCTGGCCATGCCCACGCTCAAGCCGGACATGCAGCAGAAGATGACGGAAGCGACGGGCGTGCCGGCGGATCCGGCGAAGGCGAAGCAGGAGGTCACGAAGGCGGAGGAGACCGGCTTCGCGCTGGACAAGCAGAACCCGGAGCTGAACCTCATCAAGGGCCGCCGCCTGCTGGCGGAGGGCAACTTCGACGCGGCCGCGGAGGAGATCCGCAAGGCCATCCGCGTGGACGGCAGCCGCGCGCAGTTCCACGTCGAGCTGGCCAAGGCCCTCATGGGCAAGCCGGGCGGTGAGAAGGAGGCCTCCGAGGCCCTGGTCACCGCGCTCAAGACGATGGGCGAGAGCCCCAAGCTGGTGGTGATGCTGGGCAACGCCTACCGCCGCCAGAACAAGCTGGATGACGCGCTCACGCAGTACCAGCGCGCGGTGAAGGACCCCAAGGCGAAGAACCCGGAGGCCCGGCTCGCCATGGGCGCCATCTACCGGGAGCGCTCGGAGTGGGACAAGGCGAAGGAGCAGCTGGAGAAGGCCAGCCAGGAGTTCTTCGGACAGCCGGACCGCGTCGCCAACGCGCTCACGGAGCTGGGCCGCGTCTACCAGGGCAAGGGCGACACGGCGAAGGCGGACGAGACCTACCAGCGCGCGCTGCAGGCCGACGAGAACTACTCGCCGGTGTACTACTTCTACGCGTCGCTGCTCTCCAAGGACGCCAAGCAGTCGGGCAAGGTCAAGACGCTGGCCCAGGAGTACGTGCGGCGCGAGCCCAAGGGCGAGTTCCTCGCCGACGCGCAGCGGCTCGCGGGGAACTGACCCCCGCCTCCCGCTGTCCCCTCAAGCGCCGCGGTGCCCCTTCCGGGCATTCGCGGCGCTTCGTTTTTGAAGGGGGACGACAAGGCAGGCTGATGTGGCGGGATGCCGGAGCCTTGCCACCCCTGCCGGGTGACGGTATGGGAGGGTCCACCCCACACCCCCTTGACCGGTAGCCGGTAGCGACCGCGGTCCAGGGGCCTCCTGCTGGAGTCCGCTTGAGCGCGCGTGCCCTGTCCCAGTCCTCCACCGCGTCCGACCTGATCTCCCTCACCAAGCCGAGGCTGTCGTCGCTGGTGCTCATCACCGCGGCGGGCGGCATGTTCCTGGCTCCGGGGCACTTCACGCCGGTGCGGGCGCTGGTGACGCTCTTGGCGACGGCGGGGACGGTGGGCGCGGCGAACGCGTTCAACTGCTACCTGGAGCGCCACAGCGACCAGTTCATGGCGCGCACGCGCAACCGGCCGCTGCCCGCCGGGCGCATGGACCCGAACACGGCGCTGTGGTTCGGCCTGTCGCTGACGGCGGTGTCGCTGCCCGCGCTGGTGATGGGCGCCAACCTGCTCACCGGCGTGCTGGGGCTCATCGCGCTGCTCAGCTACGTGCTGGCCTACACGCCGCTCAAGGCCCGCACGTCCGCGGCCATGCTGGTGGGCGCGATTCCCGGCGCGCTGCCGCCCCTGATGGGCTGGACGGCGGTGACGGACCAGATGGACGCGGGCGGCTTCGCGCTGTTCGCCATCATGTTCCTCTGGCAGATGCCGCACTTCATCGCCATCGCGCTGTTCCGCAAGGACGAGTACGCCGCCGCGGGCCTCAAGTCCGTGCCGCTGGAGCGCGGGGACGAGTCCAGCCGCGCGCAGGTGGTGCTCTACCTGGTGGCGCTGGTGCCCATGACGCTCCTGCCGTTCCAGCTGCACATCGCCGGCACGTGGTACCTGGCGGCGGCGGTGGTGCTGGGGCTGGGCTTCCTCGGGCTGGGAGCGTGGGGCTTCTTCAAGCACCTGGGGAAGCCCTGGGCGCGCCAGACGTTCTTGTACTCGCTCGTGTATCTCACCGGCCTGTTCGCCGTGATGGCGCTGGACCGCATCCCCCGCGGCTAGCGCCCTCGCGCGGCGTCCAGGCGCGAGGCCGCCTTTCGCATGCCTGACACCTCCGTTCCGACCCCGCCCCCGCCGCTGTTGCGCATCGAGGGGCTCACGCGCCGCTTTGGCGGGCGCACCGCCGTGGACGGGCTGTCGCTGTCCGTGCAGCCGGGCGAAATCCTGGGCCTGCTGGGGCCCAACGGCGCCGGCAAGTCCACCACCTTCCAGCTGCTCGCGGGCCTGCTCGCGCCGGACGCGGGGCAGGTGCACTTCGCCGGCAGGGTGCTGTCCCTGAGCGACCCCGCGCTGCGGCGCCAGATGGGGATCATCTTCCAGCGCAGCAGCCTGGACGACCTGCTGACGGCCCGGGAGAACCTGCTCCTGGGCGCGCGGCTGTACGGGCTGGGCGGCGCGGACGCGAAGGCGCGCGTGGAGACGATGCTGTCGCTCATCGGCCTCCTGGACCGGGGCGATGAGAAGGTGGGCACCTGGTCGGGCGGCATGCGCCGGCGGCTGGAGCTGGCGCGGGCGCTGGTGCACCAGCCGCGCGTGGTGCTGATGGATGAGCCCACGCAGGGCCTGGATGAAGCGGCCTTCCGCACGTTCTGGACGCACCTCAAGCGGCTGCGCGACGCGCAGGGCGTCACCGTGCTGCTCACCACGCACCGCGCGGATGAAGCCGAAGGGTGTGACCGGCTGGCGGTGCTGGACGCCGGGAAGCTGGTGGCGTGCGACACGCCCCGGGCGCTCGCCTCGCGCATGGGCGGCGACATCCTGACGCTGGAGGGCCCGGAGCCGGAGGCGCTGGCCGCGCAGGTGACGGAGCGCCTGGGACTTCCGGCCAAGGTGGTGGAGGGGCGGGTGCAGGTGGAGGCTTCGCAGGGACACGCGCTGGTGCCGCGGCTGGTGGAGGCCTTCCCCCCGGGACGGTTCGCCTCCGTGTCGCTGCGCCGGCCCACGCTGGCGGACGTGTTCCTCCAGCTCACCGGGAAGGCCCTGGGGGCGGATGCCCCCGCGCCCACGCCCGCGCCGAGGAAACGCCGATGAGCGCCGACATCCCTGTTCCGTCCTCCTCCCTGGAGGCGCCCGCCGTCGAGGCCCCGCGCCGCGAGCCCGGGGCGCTGGCGCTCCAGTGGGCCACCGTGCGGGTGCTGCTGTCGCGCGACGTGGTGCGCTTCTTCCGGCAGCCCAGCCGGGTGATTGGCGCGCTGGCGCAGCCCATCCTGTTCTGGTTCGTCATCGGCTCCGGCTTCGCGGGGTCGTTCCGCGTGGAGGGCGCGCAGGGGCTGGGCTACCAGCAGTTCTTCTTCCCGGGCGTCGTCACCATGGTGGTGCTCTTCAGCGCCATCTTCGCGACCATCACCGTCATCGAGGATCGCAAGGAGGGCTTCCTCCAGGCGGTGCTGGCGGGGCCGGGGTCGCGGCTCGCGGTGGTGCTGGGCAAGGCGCTGGGGTCGTCCTCCATCGCGCTCATGCAGGCGTCGCTGTTCCTGCTCTTCGCGCCGCTGGCGGGCGTGGACGTGAAGGCGGTGGACTACCCGCTCCTCGCGGCGGTGATGGTGCTGTCGGCGCTGGCGCTCACCGGCATGGGCATGGCGCTCGCGTGGTGGGTGAAGTCGAGCGCGGGCTACCACGCGGTGATGAGCCTGGTGATGCTGCCCATGTGGGTGCTCTCCGGGGCCATGTTCCCGGTCAAGGGCGCCGGGCCGGTGCTGTCGTGGGTGATGACGCTCAACCCCATGCGCTTCTCCGTGGAGGGCGTGCGCCGCGCGCTGTACGGGGCGCAGGCGTCGGTGGCGGTGGGCTCGCAGGGTGGGGTGACGGTGGGGTGGGAGGTGCCCGCGCTCCTGGCGTTCGCCGCGGTGTTCGTGGGGCTGGCCGCGTTCAGCGTGAGCCGCCGCGAGTAGCCCGTGCGCTGTGGGTTGTTGGACTTGCCCGGTGCCTTCCACTACGACGGCGGGCACCGCATCACGAAGCATCCTCCGGAGGAGACCGCCTCATGAAGCTGCGTCTGCTTGGCTTGTCGATGGTCGGTGTCGCGGGGCTGCTGGCCCTGCCCGCGTGCAAGAAGGAGGAGGCGCCCACGCCCTCCGCCGAGGCGCCCACCGCGCGTCCGGCGACGCCCACGCAGCAGGCCGTGCCTCCGGCGCCCACGGCGGGCGCGGGGACGGGCGAGGCGGCGGCTCCGGCGCCCGCGGGCAACGGCGTGGTGAAGGGCACGGTGTCCTTCACCGGCACGCCGCCGGTGATGGCGGACCTGGCGCCCAGCGCGGACCCCGCGTGTGACGGGCGGCCGGAGAAGGAGCAGGCCGTGCTGGTGAAGGACGGCAAGCTGCAGAACGTGCTGGTGCGCGTGAAGGGTCCGGTCGCGGGCGCGCCCGCGGCGCCGTCCACGCCGGTGGTGGTGGACCAGTCCAAGTGCACCTACGTGCCGCGCGTGCAGGGCGCGGTGGCGGGCCAGCAGGTGATGTTCAAGAACAGCGACGGCACGCTGCACAACGTGCGCGGCGTGGTGGGCACGCGGCCGGTGTTCAACGTGGCGCAGCCGCCCTCGGGCGCGCCGGTGCAGAAGCCGCTGCCGTCGGACGCGGAGGTGCTGCGCCTCAAGTGCGACGTGCACCCGTGGATGACCGCCTACGTGGTGAGCAACCCCAACCCGTACTTCGCCACCACCGCCGCGGACGGCACCTTCACGCTGACGGGCCTGCCCGCGGGCACGTACACGCTGGAGGCGTGGCACGAGACGCTGGGCACGAAGACGGCGGAGGTCACCGTGAAGGACGGCGCGCCCGCGGAGGCGACGTTCGCCTTCGCCGCGACGGACGCGCAGGCGAAGCAGTAGTCCCGGCTTGAGGGCGCTGGCGTCCGGGATGGACGCCTTGCGCCGCCGTCAGGCCAGCGGGTTCGACGCGGGCCCCGGCGGCCCGGCCTTGCGCACCGTGAAGCCCACGCGCGCGCCTCCGCCGGGGCGGTTCTCCGCGAAGGCCTCTCCGCCGTGGGCCCGGGCGATGCGCTGCACCAGCGCGAGCCCCAGCCCCAGGGAGCCGGCCTCGCGCGCCTCGCCGCCCCGGTCCTTGCGGTAGAACGGCTGGAAGATGCGCGTCTCCTCGCCGGGCAGCAGCCCCGGGCCCCGGTCCTCCACGCTGAAGGCCAGGTGCTCCTTGCCGTGCTCCTGCAGCCGGAGCGCCTCCACGCCCACCCCGTGCTTGCGCGCGTTGTCGAGCAGGTTCACCAGCGCCCGGCCCAGCAGCGTCGCGTCCGCCATCAGCGCCACGTCGTCCGTCTCCGGCTGCAACAGCGTCGCGGACAGCCCCACGCGCTCCAGCGCCTGCGCCCCCAGCACGCCCGCCTCCAGCGCCTTGGGCGTCAGCTGCCCGAAGTCCAGGCGGGAGCTGGCGAGCAGCTCGCCCACCAGCGCGTCCAGCTCCACCACCTCGCGGTCCACCTGATCCAACGTGCGCGGGTTGCCCCCGCCGTCGCGCAGCAGCTCCGTCAGCACCCGCAGCCGCGCCAGCGGCGTGCGCAGCTCGTGCGACACCGCCGCCAAGAGCTCGCGCTGGTCCGCCAGCTGCTTCTCGATGCGCGCGGCCATGTCGTTGAAGGACTCGGCGAGCACCGCGAACTCCCCGGTGGCGTGGCGGTCCAGGCTCGCCCGCGCGCCGAGCCGGCCCTCGCCCAGCTCCTGCGTGGCCTTCACCAGCGTGTCCACCGGCCGCGCCAGCCGGAACGAGATGCCGCCCGCCGCCGTCCACAGCACCAGCACCGCGATGCCCAGCGGCAGCACGGCGCGCCAGGGGCCCCGCGAGCGCGTTTGCAGGTAGCACGCGTGCAGCGTCCCCAGCTGCGTGTCCTGCCGCATCACCGGGATGGTCGCGTCCGGCTTCGCGCACGGCGAGCCGCCCCGGGCCACCACCGCGCCGGACAGGTCCGTCAGCTCGACGTCCACGTCCAGGTCGTCGGAGATGCCGCGCACCAGGGACTCGCGCGCGGCGGGCGCGTCCCAGACCTCCGCGAAGCGGTGGCCCACGAACGAGCGCGCGCGCTCCGTCTCCTGCCGCCAGGTGTTGCCGCCCGTCAGGTTCATCACCCACGACACCACCAGCACCGTCACCAGGATGGTGATGCCGAACATGACGAACAGCCGGCGCCGCAGCCGCGCCTGCACGAAGGACCCCAGCCGGCCCAGGTGGAACCTGCGCCGGTGGTGGTGATGGTGCGCGCGAGCGTGGCGCCCGAAGCCCCGCGGGGGGCGCGGGATGCAGGGCTCGTCCTCGGGATGCCAGTGGCCCCAGCCCATCAGGTGCCTTCCTTGGCGAACACGTAGCCCACGCCGCGCACCGTCTTGATGAGGCGCGTGCCCACGTCGCCCAGCTTCTGGCGCAGGTGGGAGATGTGCACGTCCACCGTGCGCTCGCTCACCACCGTGTCGTTGCGGCCGGCCTCGCCCAGGAGCGCGTCGCGGGGAATCACCCGGCCCGCGCGCCGCACCAGCGCGAGCAGCAGGTCGAACTCCAGGCCCGTCAGCTCCACCGCCTTGCCCTCCACCTTCACCTCGCGCCCGGACACGTCGATGGAGACGCCGCTCGACTCGAGCCGGTCCGCCACCGCCGCCGGCTGCGCCCGCCGCAGCACCGCGCGCAGGCGGGCGAGCAGCTCGCGCGGGCCGAAGGGCTTGGGCAGGTAGTCGTCCGCGCCCAGCTCCAGCCCCACCACGCGGTCCGTCTCGTCGCCCTTGGCGGTGAGCATCAGCACCGGGATGCGGCTCTTGGCCCGGATGCGCTTGCACACCTCCAGGCCGTCCATGCCCGGCATCATCACGTCCAGGAGCACGGCGTCGAAGGCGCTCGCCTCCAGCGCCGCCAGCCCGCGGCCTCCATCGGGCGCGTGGCTGACGGTGATGCCGTTCTGCCCGAGGTACTCCGCGAGCAACTCGAACATCCGGGTGTCGTCATCGATGAGCAGGACGCGGGTGGGCATGGGCGGGGGTGAATCCTAACGCGCTCCCGGTGCGTCGGCGGGTCCGGACGTGTCCTGGGGCCTGGGCGCGTGCCAGTCCCAGTACGGCGGCATCCCGTTCCGGTAGGAGGGGCCGCCCCAGTCGCCCCGGTGGCAGGCGGAGCGGTGGTGGCGGGCGAGGCTGGCGAAGCCGGAGGCGTAGCCTCCGAGGGTCCCCGCGGCGAGGAGGACGACGAGCAGACGGTGTCTCATGGGAGGTCTCCAGGAAGAGAGGGCAGGGGTTCTCAGACGAAGGACGTGGGGCCGTCATCGTTGTGCGGACGGCCACCCCAGCGGCCGTACCCGCCGCAGCGCCGCCCGTGCCAGCCCCGGCCCTCGCCGCGCCAGCCTTGGCCCCAGCCGTGCTCGATGATGTCCGCGAGCTCGCGGCGCTGGTTGGGCTCCAGCGCCTCGTGCACCTGGGACAGGGCGTCCTGCACGGCGTTGCGCAGCGTCTCCAGCGCCACGTCGTGGCGGCTGAACAGCTCGCGCAGCATCGCGCCGTCGAAGTGCTCGCCGCGCAGCGAGCCCGCGAGCGACGTGCGGCTGGGGCCCCACTGGTCCTTCACCTTGGCGAAGGCCTCGCGCACGCTCTCCACGGCCTTCACGATGACCTTCTCCTGGCCGGGCGACGTCTCCAGCCGCTCGAAGAGCCAGCGCAGCCGGGGACGGGTGTTCCAGCGGCCGCCGTGGTGGGAGTGGTGATGGCCGTAGCGCCCCCGGCGGAGGGTGGCGAAGAGACCGGCGAGGCAGGCGGTACCGAAGAGGAATCCGAACATGTGCTTGGCTCCAGGAGGCAGGTCGGGCACCGACCAGGGGGGCCCGTGTCGTTTCTGACGGAGCTCAAGGTAGAAGGCGGGTGTGAAGCCCACGCCCGGGGGCGGTGAAGAAGTGTGAAGGCCTCCGGAATGCCCCGGGGGGCACCGGATGTTCCAAAAACGGGCCTCGACTTCAGCCGCTGTGTCGGATGAAGGACGGCTTCCGGCGAGAATCCACCCTCAGGAGTGGTGTTCCCGCAGGAAGTGGGTAGAGTGCCCGGCGTGCCGGGGCGGTGTTCGTTCCAGCACCGGTGGAAGGCGCGAGCCTGTCACCTGTACAGAGCAGAGAAAGAGAAGAGACTCACAATGGCATTCGGTACCGTGAAGTGGTTCAACGACGCGAAGGGTTTCGGCTTCATTGCGCAGGACAATGGCGAGGACGTTTTCTGCCATCACACTGCGATCAACATGGATGGCTTCCGCACCCTGGCTGAAGGCCAGAAGGTGGAGTTCGAAGTCACCAAGGGCCCCAAGGGCCTGCAGGCGCAGAACGTTCGCGCCGCCTGATCTAGCCGAACTCTGATTCACCCCCAGTGGTGAGTCATCGAAGCCCAGTCTCCCCAAGGGAGGCTGGGCTTTCGTCTTTTTGGACGCAGGGCAGGCAGGCGACCGCACGACGCGATCCGCCAGCGCCCGGGGTCTTCCCTACCTTCTCTCCAGGAGGAGCGCGGCGCCGCACGCCGCCTCCCAAGGAGAGGCGAACATGGGCGACACCAGCGTGAAGAAGGTCGAGAGCCGCCATTCCCCCAAGGGGGAGATGGGCCAGAAGTACCTCGCATCCGGCGTCCGTGTGGCCATGCGGCTGTGGGAGGACGAGCCGCCCGCCGAGGCCAAGCCCGCCAGCACCCGCGACTACGAGACCGTGGGCTTCGTGCTCAAGGGCCGCGCGGAGCTGCACCTGGAGGGGCAGGTGCTCGTGCTCAACCCCGGCGACTCCTGGCTCGTGCCGCGCGGGGCCAGCCACACGTACAAAATCTTGGAGACCTTCTCCGCCGTGGAGGCGACCAGCCCCGTGGCGACCGCGCACGGCCGCGACGAGCACGAGGCCCCGAAGGGCGCCAAGGCCTGACGGACCGTTGTGTTCAGGGACCGCCCTTCGGAGACGCGTCCGGGGGCGGTTCCCGTTCGAAGCGGACACCCACCACTTCGTCCGTCTGGGAGGTGGAGGAGCAACTGAAGGAGCCCGGTCCCTCTGACTTGCATGCAAGCAGGGTGTCCGCAGGGACTGGCTTGATGCCCTGGTCCTTCAGGAGCTGGGTGGGCTTCATCCATGCGCAGTCAAAGACACCTGGGCGGTATCTCTCGTCGGGCACGCACATCATGCCTGCGGCGGACTGAAGAGGACCCAGGTCGTACTCCGTGCCAAGGCACAAGGTGGTCCCCTCGGCTTGTGACTCGCAGCGCAGATCCTCTTCGAACTCTGGATCGGGCACGAAGCGCTCGCAGGCCCTGCGGCTGATGCGTGACCGGAAGCGGCCGTTGCCGCCGCTCGAGTCGCTGTCGTACCAGAGCTGGAAGCGCTCCCCGTTCGCGGAGCGGAACAGGGCCTGGGAGATGGCGGAGTCGATGCCGGGCAGGTGGAAGATGGCGATGAAGGGTTTGCCAGCCGCCTCCGCTGCCTCGACGCACGCCTTTGCCTTGAGCCGATCTTCGCTGGCCCGGGCTTCACCGCAGTCCACCGCCTGGGCGTCCGCCAGGGGGCGCGCGGTCGCCACGATGTCGCAGTCCTTGAAATGCGCCTGCGTGGTGAAGCGGACGGTACCGGCAGGAGCAGCAGGAGGCGCCTTCTGGCCGCCAGCACAGCCCGACACACCGAGCACGAGGACGGCCGCGAGGGAGAACCGAGGGGTCATTCCGGAAGGCTCCCGCGCCAGGCGGCCCGCGTGCAAGTCACTCTCAGCCCGGAGCGGCTCGAGCCCCGCCCCTGTCAGACCCACGAACAGGCCTCGTCCGGGGCGCATGCGAATCCTGGCCGTGGATGACAAGCCCCTTCATGAGTGGTGGTACCTGAACGCGGCGCCCCGTGGCGGCAGTCGCGCGGAGCGACTGCCCCTGCTGCGCGGCCAGGTGGACGCCCTGCCTGGAGACCTGGAAGCGGTCATCGCGCTCTCGGACCTGCAGGGCATGGCGCCGCATGCCTTGCAGGACGGAGCCGCGGCGCTCCTGGGCGAAGTCGTGGCCGACGAGCTGGCGATGATGGGCGAAGCGGGAGATCTCCCTCCCGCGAGCCGCATCGGCATCGTCCTGGCGGGAGACCTCTTCTCCAACTCCACCGCGGATGAGCGGGGCGCTTCAGGGGACGTGCGGAGCGTCTGGAGTGCCTTCACCCGGAACTTCCGTTGGGTCGTCGGCGTGGCGGGGAATCACGACACGTTCGGTCCTGCCCGGGAGCGCGAGCGCTTCTTCCTCGAGCCCGGACGGGAGCTGCTGGATGGCGGCGTCGTCGCTCCGGATGGACTGACGGTGGGTGGGGTGAGCTACATCATCGGACGCCCGGACAAGCTCAACCGGCGTGAACAGTCCGCCCAGTTGGAGCGGATTGAAGCGGTGTTGCTCCAGGACCCGGAGGTGCTGGTCCTCCACGAAGGCCCGGACGCGCCGGGAACGGGGCTGCGCGGCAGCGCCGTCATCCGCGAGGCGGTGGAGCCCTGGAGCAGGCTCCTCGTCATCTGCGGGCACTGTCATTGGGAGGTGCCCCTCGTCACGCTCGCGAGCGGAACCCAGGTCCTCAACGTGGATGCGCGCGCGGTGCTCCTCCAGCGTGCCGGGGTTTGATCAGTCCCGGGTCGAGCGCACGACCGGGTCGAAGTGACGGCTGCTATCCGTCACGCCGCCAGACGTTCGTGCGGCTCGCGAACAGCTCCACCACCCAGTCGATGAACACCCGCAGGCCGGCGTCCCGCTGCCTCGCGGGTGGGTAGACCAGGAAGATGGGCCGGGCTTCGGGCTGCCATCCCTCCAGCACGGGCACCAGCTCCCCCGTGGCCAGGTAGGGCTCCACCACGAAGCGGGGGGCGATCATGACGCCCAGGCCGGCGAGCCCCGCGGCCAGGTACGCGTTGGTCTCGTTGAGCAGGAGCGGGCCGCGGCCCTGGACCTCCAGCCGCTCCGCGCCGCGCTGGAAGGTGAAGGGGAGCTGCTTGCCGCTCGGCGACGCGAAGTAGCTCACCATCGCGTGCGACGCGCCGGCCAGCTCCAGCGGATGGTGCGGCGGGCCGTGGCGCTCCAGGTAGCGCGGTGACGCGCAGGCCCAGTAATCCAGGTCGCCCAGGTGCTTCGCGACCAGGGACTCGTCCTTCACGGCGCCGCCCCGGATGGCGCAGTCGACGTTGTCCGACAGGAGGTCCACCACGCGGTCGCTCACCCCCAGCTCGATCTGCAGCTGCGGGTAGCGCGCGCAGAACGACGGCAGGGCAGGGACGAGCAGCAGCCGGGAGATGGTGCCGCTCGACTCCACCCGAAGCCGTCCCCGTGGGCCGCGCCGCGTCTGCGTCAGCGTGGCTTCGAGGTTCCGCACCTCGCCCAGCAGCCGCAGCGCCTGCTGGTAGTAGGTCATGCCTTCTGGAGTGACCGTCACGCGGCGCGTGGTGCGGTGGAGCAGCTTCACCCGCAGCTGTGCCTCCAGTTGCTGGATGAGCCGGGTCACCGCTGCCTTCGGACGGCCCAGCGCGTCCGCCGCCTTGGTGAAGGTGCCGCTCTCCACCACGCGGACGAAGGCCTCCATCGCCGCGAACCTGTCCATCCTCCACCTCATTGTTTCAGGGGTGAAACGGAGTGTGTGCCGAGCGCCTGTTTATCGCAGGGCAGGCCGGTCGCTATCTCCTCGCGCATGAAAAGACCGCTCCTCCGCCGTGGTGTTGTCTCCCTTTCCCTCGCTCGCGTCCTCGCGCTGGGAGGACTTGCTGTCGCGCCGCTGATTCCGTCCGCCGTCCACGCGGCGGCGCCCCAGGTGCGCACCCAGGCTCCTGGCTACTACCGGATGATGCTCGGTGACTTCGAGGTCACCGCGCTCTCCGACGGCACCGTTCCGCAGACCATCCGCGAGGTGGCGACGCGCACGACGCCGGAGCGGGTGACGGCCCTGCTCGCGCGGGACTACCTCCAGGACCCGGTGGAGACGTCCATCAACGCCTTCCTCATCAACACCGGCACGTCGCTCGTGCTCGTGGACACGGGTGTGGGAAACCTCTTCGGTCCTGACGTCGGCGGCCGGCTCCAGCAGAGCCTCCGGGCCGCGGGCTATCAGCCCGAACAGATCGACGTGGTGCTGCTCACGCACATCCATTCCGATCACTCCGGGGGGCTCATGACGGGCGCGAGCCGCGCGTTCCCCAACGCCGTCCTCCGGGTGCACGCCCGGGAGGCGGACTACTGGCTCAGCCCGGAGAACATGGCGAAGGCCGGGGATGCGCGGAGGTTCTTCGAGGAAGCGAGGGCGATGGTGGGGCCGTACCAGGACGCGGGGAAGCTGAAGCCGTTCGGGGACAAGGACGTCCTTGTCCCGGGCATCCGGGCCGTGCCGACGCCGGGGCACACGCCCGGGCACTCCATCTACGTCGTTGAAAGCCAGGGACAGCGGCTGGTCCTGTGGGGGGACCTCATGCACTTCGGCCCGGTCCAGCTGCGCGAGCCCGCGGTGACGGTCTCCTACGACGTGGACTCCCGTGCGGCCGCGACCCAGCGCGCGCGGGTGTTCGCGGAGGCCGCGGAGCGCGGCGACCTGGTGGGGCTGGACCACATGCCCTTCCCCGGACTGGGGCGGCTTGCCGCGGACGGCAAGGGCTACCGGTGGGTCCCGACCAATTACACCTCGGCCCAGCGGTGGCCGGCCGCGAAGGGCAAGGCGGAGTGAGGAGGGCGTGGGCGGGCTTGGCAGCCAGGAGCCGTCCAAGCCATGGGCTGGCGGCCCGGGGCAACCAAGGCTTCTCTTCCCGTGGAGGCCAGCACAGGATGACGAGAGGATGCCTCCCCGCGCCGCCCGCCCACCCCGCTGCCAGCGTTGCAACCTCGCGAAGCACCTGTGCCTGTGCGCGGAGGTTCCCCGGGTGGAGACGCGCACCCGGTTCCTCTTCCTCCAGCACGTGATGGAGGTCTCGAAGCGGAGCAACACCGGGGGCGTGGCGGCGCTGGCGCTCGCGAATGCGCGGCTGCTCATCCACGGTGCCAGGGCCGGGACCTTCGACATGGAGGTACTCTCCGAACCGGGGACCTGGCTGCTCTTCCCCGACGGGCCCACCGCGCCACCGGATGCCCCCGCGCCGAGGCAGCTGGTGGTGCTGGACGCGAACTGGTCGCAGGCCCGGCGGATGACCCAGCGGCTCCCCGAGCTGCGGGCACTTCCCCGGCTGGTGCTGCCGCCGCCGGAGCCCGGGATGCTCCGGCTCCGCGAGCCCTCGCATCCCGCCGGCATGTCCACCCTGGATGCCGTCGCCCGCGCGGTGGCCCTGCTCGAAGGACCGGAGGCCGCGGCCCCCCTGGCGCGGCTGGCCGCGCTCCGCGTGCAACGCATCGCCGACTGCGGGACGCTGAACTGAGGCCCATGGGATACCGGCTGATCATCTTCGACTTCGACGGGACGCTCGCGGACAGCGCGGACTGGTTTCGCGGCGTCTTCAACGAGGTGGCCCTCCGCTACGGCTTTCGCACCGTCAGCGCGGAGGAACTGGAGTCGCTGCGCGGGCAGGACAGCCGGGCCATCATCGAGCGGCTCGGCGTGCCGATGTGGAAGATGCCCTTCATCGCCTCGCACATGCGCAAGCTCGTCGCGCGAGACGCGCACCGCATCCCGCTCTTCCCGGGCGTGGAGGCCATGCTCGAACAGCTCCAGGCGCGGGGAATCATCCTCGCCGTGGTGAGCTCCAACGCTGAAGAGAATGTGCGGCGCGTGCTCGGGCCGGTGGCGTCCGCGCGCATCCGCCACTACGCCTGCGGCGCGGGCCTCTTCGGAAAGCGCGCGAAGTTCCGGAAGGTGCTGAAGGCGGCGGGCGTACGCCCCACCGAGGCCCTCTCCGTGGGCGACGAGGTGCGCGACATCGAGGCCGCGGCGGCCGAGGGCATCGCCACCGCCGCGGTGACGTGGGGCTACGCGACGGAGGCACTGCTGCGCTCGCGCGCGCCCACGGTTGTCTTCACCCGCCTGGATGACCTGCTGCGCGCCGTCGCGGCGTAGGCGCTTCCAAGACCGGGGCAGCGCGTGCGCATGCCCGCCCGCGCCGGGGGCCTGCCAGTCCGCGTCTGACGGATGCAGGTGGCGCGAGTAGGGCAAGCCTTCACCCGCTTCCCCGGCGCCCAACGCGTAGCCCTCTCGTACCGCTGTCGCTAGGGTTACGGCACACCATGGCCCCCTCTTCTCTCGACTGGCAGTGGAAGCGCTTCAGTGAACTCACGCTCGAGGAGCTGTACCGGCTGCTCGCGCTGCGCTCCGAAGTCTTCGTGGTGGAGCAAAAGAGCATCTATCTCGATGCGGACGGCCTGGACGCCGCGTGCTTCCACCTGCTCGGGCGCGTTCCGGGCACGGAGCAACTGGGCGCCTACCTTCGCGCACTGCCTCCCGGCCTCAAGTTCCCCGAGGCGAGCCTCGGCCGCGTCGTCACCGCGCCGGCGCTGCGCGGGCAACGGCAGGGCCGCGAGCTGGTTGAGCACGGCCTGCGCTTCCTCGCCGAGCGCTTTCCGGGCGCGCCCGTGCGCATCGGGGCGCAGGCATACCTGCAGCGCTTCTACGAGGGCTTCGGCTTCGTGGCCATGAGCGACATCTACGACGAGGACGGCATCCCGCATCTCGACATGCGCAGGGGCTGACGGGCGATCATGGGACCAACAGCTGCTCGCTCGGTCAGACGCTGTCTAGCGCGTGGTGTTGCGCAGGTACTGCGCGTAGAAGCGGATGGCGGCGGCGTGCTCGTCGACGGAGAGCCGCTCGTCGCGGCCGTGCATCCGCGTGAGGTCCTCGCGGTTCATGCGCACCGGCACGAAGCGGTACACGCTGTCGCTCAAGGAATGGAAGTAGCGGGCGTCGGTGGCCGCCACGGTGAGGAAGGGCGCCACCAGCACGTCCGGGAACTCCTGGCGGATGCTGCGCTGCAACTGGCGCCACCCCTCCGTGTCCAGGCTCGACACCGGCGAGGCCTCGTCGCCCTCGGCGGCCACCTCCACGCGGGTGTCGTCCACCACCTTGCGCACGTGGGTGCGTACGTCCTCCAGGCTGTCGCCCGGCAGGAGGCGGACGTTGAGGACCGCGCGCGCCTGCGCGGGCAGCACGTTGGGCTTGGGGCTGCCCTCCAACATGGTGGCCGCGGTCGTGGTGCGGATGCTGGCGTCCGTGGAGGGGGCCCCGGCCATCCGCCGCTCGATGAGGGGCGCGAAGAGCCAGGTGTTGGCGAAGAGCAGGCGCATGCCGAAGCCCATCTCCGGCCCCACGTACTCGAACAGCGCCCGCGTCCCGCCGCGCAGCTCGGGCTTGAAGGGGCTCTCCTCCAGCCGCACCAACGCCCGGGCGAGGACGTTCGCGGCCGTCTGGCGCGGCGGCATGGACGCGTGCCCGCCCGCGCTGCGCACCTTCAACTCCACGCGCGCCGAGCCCTTCTCCGCCACGCCCACCAGCGCCACCGGCGCGGTCACGCCAGGCACCAGCCCCACGCCGATGGGGCCTCCCTCGTCCAGCACCGCTTCGAGGCGCACGCCCCGCTCGCGCAGCCGCTGGGCCACGAGCGCCGCGCCGTCGTGCCCGCCCACCTCCTCGTCCGCGCCGAAGGCGAGCAGCACCGTGCGGCGGGGGCGGTAGTCCTGCGCGAGCAGCCCCTCCACCGCCTCCAGGATGGCGAGCACGCTGCCCTTGTCGTCCAGCGTCCCGCGCCCATGGATATAGCCGTCCGCCACGACGCCGCCGAAGGGCGGGTGGCTCCAGGTGGCCTCCGCCTCCGCGGGCACCACGTCCAGGTGGCCCATCAGCAGCACGGGCCGCAGGTCGGGCTCCGTGCCCTTCCACGTGTAGAGGTGTGCGTGCGCGCCCACGGCCTCGTGCTCGAGCTGCGCGTGCAAGCGGGGAAACCCGGTGACGAGCGCGGCGTGCAGGGCCTGGAAGGCGGCGTCGTCCGCGCGCATGCCGTCGGACGCGGCGATGGTGCGGTGGCGCAGCGCCTCGGCGAGGCGGCCCGCCGCGGCGGCGGCATCCACGGGGAAGGGCTCGGCGGGCTCGGCGGACACCTGCCGCGAAGTGAAGCGCAGCGTGCGGACGACGAGGACGCCCGCGAGGAGCAACACGAGGGTGGGCAGGACGAGGAGGACGCGCTTCATCGGCTCGGGGGCTTCCGGGGAGGGGACCGGAGAGCGTAGCAGCAGGTGTGGCGCGTCACGCCGGCCGTCGCGCTGGGTCACCACGACGCCAGGGCGAGGCCAGGGGGCTTCGACGCCAGGATTCCAACAGCTGGCATGTCCCGGGGGGCGGCTCCAGCGGAAGGGCTTGAAGGCTACCCTGCAACGGGAACGCCGGTAACAAACGGAAATACATCTTAGCGAAACAGGCAGGCAATCGCCGTTTTCGTCTGGATTCAGTCCGAGCCACCGGGGGATGGCGGCTCGGACCGGTCGCGGACGCAGGCAGCACCGGGGGCGCAGACATGCGGATGATGCGAACAAGGGCCGTGCTCGTGCCTGACGAGGGGGCGATGGCGCTATCGGAGGATTACTTCCGTTCCGCGCACCACCTGCGGGCCGAACGTGTGACGCACACGCTGGTCATCGAGGACGGCGAGGGTCACGCGCAGCGGGTGCCGCTCATCGTCCGGCCCATCGAGGGAACGCCCTACCGCGACGCCATCTCACCGTATGGGTTTCCCGGAGGCGTGCTGGACGGGCTGCGGGAGGTGGCGAAGGAGGCGGTGGACTGGGAGGAGACGGGGCTCGTCAGCATCTTCGTGCGCGACCGGGTCTCCGGCCCCCGTTGCTTCGCGGGCGGGACGGAGCGCAACGAGGTGTTCTTCATCGACCCGCGCCTGCCGGTGGAGTTCCGGGAGATGCATTACCGGCACATCCGGCGCAACCTCCGGCTGGGCTTCGTGAGCACCGCGCGGCCGGTGCGCGAGGTGTCGCGCGAGGAGCGGGAGGGCTTCCTGACGGCCTACCGTCAGACCATGGTCCGCGAAGGGGCCAGCCCCCGGTACTTCTTCTCAGACGCCTACTTCGAGGAGCTGTTCTCATCCCCCAGCGCCTGGCTGGTGACGACCCGTGCGCCGGAGGGCGGCGTGGCCTCCTCCGCGCTGTGCGTCAGCAGCGACGGCATGCTGCACTACTACCTGGGCGGAACGATGGATGCGCACCTGCCCCGGTCGCCGGCGAAGAATGTCTTCGGGACGCTGGCCGAGCTGTGCACGCAGCTGGGCGTTCCGCTCCATCTGGGCGGAGGCGTCCGCCCGGGTGACAGCCTGGAGCAGTTCAAGCGGAGCCTCGCCAACGCGAGCTCCCGCCTCCATACGCATGAGCTGATCTGCGAACCGGCGGTGTACGCCCAGCTGGCGGAAGGCCACGTCAGCGGCGACTTCTTCCCAGCCTACCGCGCGCCACGCCATTGAGCCTCGCCCCGCGGTCCCTCCGACGCGAGGGCCGCTGGATGCGGGGGACCTGACACCCGCCCGGGACCCCGGGGGGCATGGTGAGGACACCCGGTGAACCCTACCGTTCGGCTCGCTCCGAATGCTGACCGGAGAAGGCCAGGAAGGGTGAACTCGGATGAGAAGCATTGCTGCCACTCCGGATGCCAGCCCACCACGCCTGGTGGAGCTGGATGCGCTCCGGGGACTCGCGGCGCTGGCGGTCGCGCTGTATCACTTCACGACGGAATACAGCGACCTCTACGGGCACTCCGTTCCCCTCTGGGACCTGCGCTTCGGGAAGTACGGCGTCCAGCTCTTCTTCGCCATCAGCGGCTTCGTCATCCTGATGTCGCTGGAGCGCGTCGAACGGGTCCGGGACTTCGTGTGGAGCCGCGCGGCCCGGCTCTACCCGTCCTACTGGACGGCCGTCGCGCTCACCTTCACGGTGGTGACGCTGTTCGGGCTGCCGGAGCGTGAGTTCAGCTTCCAGACGGCCCTGATCAACCTGACCATGTTTCACGAGCTGCTTCGCGTCCCGCACGTGGACACCGTGTACTGGACGCTGACCATCGAGCTGTCCTTCTACCTGTTGATGTTCGTGCTCGCGTACACGCGGACGCTCCCGAAAATCATCCCCATCTTCATCGTGCTCGTCGTGGTGCAGACCCTGGCCGAGCTGGCCGCCCAGTCGCTGGGCATGACCTTCCTCTCGCGGCTCGCGAGCCGGCCGCACCTGCAATACTTCGCGCTGGGCGTGCTGGCCTTCAAGCAAAGCCGCGGTGAGGTCGCCCTCCCTTCCGCGCTGGCGCTCGTGGGCGTCAGCCTGGCGCACGAGGTGCTTGTCGGGAGCGAGGCGCCCGTGCCCGTGTTCGGGGTGGTGCTGAGCATCACCTGGGCGCTGTCCCGGGGCGCGCTGCGCTGGCTCACCTGGCGCCCGCTGCTCTTCATGGGGTTCATCTCCTACCCGTTCTACCTGGTCCACCAGAACATCGGTTACGTCATCATCCGGCGGCTCGAGGCCGCGGGCTGGCGTCCCGAGGCGGCCATCGCGATCGCATTCGCGGTCGGGTTCCTGCTGGCCGTCTTCATCACCTACCGCGTCGAGCAGCCCGCGCTGCGAGCCTTCCGGCAGTGGCGGCGGAAGGCCCAGGCTCGGACAGCGGTCCCCTCCCACATCGCATGAGGGCCTCCGTGCGCTCGACGTGGGCGCAGGGGATGGCGGGCGTTGCGTCGCTCATTGAAAGGATGCGCTCGAATGATGAACCACACCGAAGCCTCGCGGCTCACGTCTCCCGGCCTGAAGCCCTGCCGCGCCGCCCTGGTGCCTGACGAGGGGCGGTCCTCCGTGTCGGAGGACTACTTCCGCTCCGCGCACCACCTGCGGGCCGAAGGCGTGACGCACACGCTGCTCATCGAGGACGGCGAGGGGCGCGCGCTGCGGGTGCCGCTCATCGTGCGGCCCATCGAGGGAACGCCGTACCGCGATGCCATCTCCCCCTACGGTTATCCCGGCGGACGGCTGGATGGGTTGAGCGAGGTGCCCAAGGACGCCGTGGATTGGGAGGGGACGGGGCTGGTCAGCCTCTTCGTGCGCGACCGCGTCGCGGGTCCCCGCTGCTTCGTGGGCGGGACGGAGCGCAACGAGGTGTTCTTCATCGACCCGCGCCTGCCCATCGAGTTCCAGCCGGAGGCCCGCCGGCAGATGCGGCGCAACACCCGGCTGGGCTTCGTGAGCACCTGCTGCCCGGTGCGCGAGGCCACGCACGAGGAGCGGGAGGGCTTCAAGGACGTCTACCGGCAGACCATGGTCCGCGACAGGGCGCAGGCCCGGTACTTCTTCTCCGATGCGTACTTCGAGGAGATGTTCTCCTCGCCGGAAGCCTGGCTCGCGACGACGCGCGCGCCGGACGGCCACATCGCCTCCTCCGGGGTGGGGGTCCGCAGCGATGGCGTGCTGCACTACTACCTGGGCGGGACGGCGGACGCGGACCTGGCGCGCTCGCCGGCCAAGAACACCGTCTTCGGGGCGCTGGTGGAGCTCGCCACGCAGCTCGGGCTGCCGTTCCATCTGGGGGGCGGCGTGCGGCCCGGTGACGGCCTGGAGCAGTTCAAGCGGAGCTTCTCGAACGCCAGCTCGCACCTCTGCACCCATGAGCTGATCTGCGAACCCGCGGTGTACGCGCGCCTCTCGGGGGGCGGCAGCGGCACGGGCTATTTCCCGGCCTATCGCGCGCAGCGGAGCTGAACCCCGAGGCTGTCACGCGTCGCGCGTTTGGCGGGCCAGGCGCAGGGCTTCCCTGCGCCGCGCCACGACGTGAAAGCTCCTGTCAGGAACGGCCCGGTGTCTTCGTCCCGCCCGGACCTGACGCACCCAGGAGCCCACCGGATGGGAGACCCCAGTTCCGCAGATGAGTGAGCCGCGGCGACACGTCCACCGTTGCCGCGGCCCTCTGCCCCAGCTCATCCCGGTCCCCGTGGAGAGGCAGATCGCCGCCAGATGTTCCTCATTTGCGCGGATGCCTTCATGTCTGACCCGAAGACCCTGTCGTGGAATCACTCCGTGCCAGCAGCGCTGTTGCTGATGGCCCCCTTCGACCTCCTGGCCTCGCTGGCCATGGACATCTACCTGCCCGTGGTCCCGGCCATGCCGGGGATCCTCGGCACCACTCCGGCCATCGTCCAGCTCACGCTGAGCCTCTACATGGCCGTGCTCGGGCTCGGGCAGCTGGTGTTCGGCCCGCTCTCGGACCGCCTCGGACGGCGCCGGGTGCTGCTGGGCGGCGCGCTGCTGTTCGCCGCAAGTTCCTTCCTGCTCGCGGGCACCTCGGAGGCCGCGACGTTCGTCGGGCTCCGGTTGCTGCAAGGCATTGGCGCGTCCGCGACCCTCGTCGCCACGTTCGCGACCGTCCGGGATGTCTACGCGGAGCGGCCGGAAGGCGCGGTCATCTACAGCCTGTTCAGCGCGATGCTGGCCTTCGTTCCGGCGCTCGGCCCCATCGCCGGGGCCCTGCTCGCGAAACAGCTCGGATGGCGGGTCCTCTTCCTCACGCTCGGCATCCTGGCCACGGCGGCGATGCTCCAGGCTCTGCCGCGCTGGCCTGAAACACGACCCTCCGGCGAGCCCCGTCGGGGGATGGCGCTCCAGCCCATCCTTCGCAGCGCCGCGTTCTGGACGTACACCCTGGGCTTCAGCGCGGCGATGGGCTCCTTCTTCGTGTTCTTCTCCACGGCGCCCCGGGTGCTCATGGGGCGGGCCGGCTTCTCCGCGTTCGGCTTCAGCCTGGCCTTCGCCACCGCCGCGCTCGCCATGATGGTGACGACGCGTTTCGCGAAGCGCTTCGTGGCCCGCTGGGAGCTCGCGGGAAGCCTTGCCCGAGGCATGGGCCTGTTGCTCCTGGGCGCGGGGTTGCTGACGGCGGGGCAGCTCCTCGCGGCGCCGTCCTTCTGGACGTTCGTCGTGCCCATGTGGGTCATCGCGGCGGGGATCGTGTTCGCCGTGTCCGTCACCGCCAATGGCGCGCTCCAGGCCTTTGGCGCCGTGGCGGGAACGGCGGTCGCGCTCTACTTCTGCATCCAGAGCCTCCTCGTGGGCGTCCTGGGGACGCTGATGGTCGTCCTGCTCGACGGCGACACTGCGTGGCCGCTGGTGGGCTACGCGTCGCTCATGGCCGGGGTGACGTTGGGCTGCCTGCGACGCCTCTAGCGCCAGCCGGGTGACCGGAGCGCGGGGCCGCTGACGCGTCAAGGACAGGCCTTGACACGTCAGCGGTCCATTCTCGACATCCTGGTCTTGCTGGAATTTGCAGTGATTCCAGCGCCTTCGCGGCCTCGGGTGGCTGGCATTGCCCTTGCGATAGGCCTGTCGTGCATGAAGAGAGACCTGACTGGCATGAGCAAGGCATGGGTGCCGCGCGCTTCGCCACGAAGTCTCTCGCCTGCCCACAACAGCCATTGGATGCCGTGAGGATGCACGCATGTCACTCGTGAGTTGCAATGCGCAGAATCAGCTCTTTCAGCAAGGCATCATGACCGTCAAGGTCGCCTACAACATGGCCGACGCCGTCGCCAAGGCCGCGAATGAGCGCCAGATCGCCGCCTACTCGGGCATCTCCGGCCTGCCGGACCTCTCCACCCCCCTGATGGTGGAGAACGTCACCAACCTGAAGAACGGCTCCCTGGTTGACAATGGAAAGGGCGTCATCGTCCCCCCGGACACCTATCTGGCCTTCCAGATTGGCTTCGGCTGCCAGGTGGGGTTCGGCTTTGGCATCGAGATCCTCCCGAGCTCCATCGCCATCGTGGACAACAACTCCCTGATCCTGCCCCGGGCGTCCGTCCCGTCCACCAACCAGTGGGCTGTCGCGGGTCAGTACGCGTTCTTCGCCAGCAACAACTACAACGGCGACATGATTTATGTCTATGACAACAACTTCGGGACGCACTCGCTGGGGCAGGAGATAGCGGCCAACTCCTACCAGATCCGGATCACCTGCACTCCGGTGCGCTCCTGGACCGACAGCAACGGCAACACGTACTCCGTGGACAGGCCGAACCTGGATCCCCCCTCGAACCCGCCGCAGCTGCCAGGCGTCATGGCGGCGGGAGACGGCGGCGGCATCAACGTCCACGGTGGCACGGTCACCGGCTCGGGCACCTCTGGCGAAACGTATGGCGGTTGCCAGGGCTACACGATGGACAGCCAGTCTGTCTCCATGGTGTTCGACGTGTTCGTGGTCAATCAGAAATATTACACCACGCAGACCTATGAGCTCTTCCAGTCGAATGGCGGCGACGGCCTGAACGACTAGCGATGCCGGGTTGATGTCCTCACGAAGAAGCGACACTCCTGCAAGGAATCAAAGACAATGCCCAAGCTCAAGAACGCGGACCTGCCCAGCGATCCGCATGACTTCACCGCCCAGGACTGGCTCCACCTGTTCGAGGACCGTGGCCTCTTCCACGCCATGGTCATCACGCAGCAGCAGAATCCCACCAACGTCTTCAGCATCCACCAGGGCCTGCAGCTCACCGGGGATCTCATCCTCCCGGACCCGCTCCACCCGGACAACCACGCGACGTTCCAGTGGCTCGTCCCGAACATCACCGCCCAGCTGCACACGGTGGAGACCTTCTTCCAGACGGTGCACACCTACCACTCGCAGGGATACGACGTGGAGAAGGCGGACATCGGCATCCCCGGCATCTTCAGCGTGAACTTCCAGCACGAACACCAGTACTCGAACGACCAGTCGTTCTCGGAGACGGACTACTACGTCACCAGCATGTACCGTGTCCCCAAGCTGCAGATCGGCTTCAGCGACGGCGCGATGACGCTGACGGCTGACTTCATCCAGGCACTGGCGCAGGCCGTGGAGCCCGGCGTCAATGACCCTCGCAGCTACGACAACGTGACGAACGTGTTGAACACGTGGGGCCACTACTACGTGAAGCAGCTGGACCTGGGAGGCCTCCTGTACGGCACGGACACCCGGAAGGTCACCAGCATGAGCCAGGGGCACAGCTTCTCGGACAGCGTCTCCGCGGGCTTCCAGGCCAACCTGGAGCTGGAGGACGTGCCCATCTCCGGCGGCGGCAGCGGCGGTGACGGTCATGGCTCGTCCTCGAACGACGGCTCCACGCAAGCGGACAAGAACGTCACCATCAACGTCATCGGCGGCGACGGCTCGCTGATGGGCAAGTACCCGGCCTGGGCCGCGTCCTTGAATGGCAACTACGTGAGCTGGCACATCATCGACACCCTCGTGCTGGAGCCCGTCATCAACCTCATCCCCGACAAGGCCCTGCGCTACAAGGTGGCGAACACCATCAGCGCCCGCTACGGCGTCACGCCGTACACGCAGGCCATCTCCAACGACGAGCAGGGCTCGCTGAACGACTGACGGAGCCCCTGGGCAGCGCACACCCGTGCGCTGCCCTTGTGCTTGCTTCCGGGGGAGGGAACGCCATGAAATATGACACCGAGCACCTGCTGAAGCCTGTCTCCCCGGAAGCGTTCCTGCGAACGTACTTCGAGCGGGAGCGTCTGCTGATCCGCCGGGGAGACGCTGGATATTACTCAGGGCTCTTCGGCATCGAGGAGATGCTGTCGTTCCTGCAAAAGGAGAACAACGCCTATCCCAACGTGCGGATGGTGAAGGAGGGGCGTGAGACGGCGTACAGCGAGTTCTCCTCGTCCGTGTCCTACAAAGAGGCGCGGGTCAACTTCAATCACCTGATCAACCGGGAGCGCGTGTCGCGCCTGTTCCTGGAACAGGGCCACTCGGTGATTGTCTATCAGGCGCAGACGGCCCTGGACCCCCTCCGGCGGTTCTGCGACACGCTGGAGCGGGAGTGGCGGGTGCGGGTGCAGGCGAACCTGTACATGACGCCCGCGGGCAGTCAGGGCTTCACGCTCCATTACGACACGCACGATGCCTTCATCCTGCAACTGGAAGGCGAGAAGCGCTGGCGGCTGTATGACAAGCCCATTCACCTGCCCTATGACGGCGAACCGATGCAGAACCCGGAGCAGCACCGCCCCACGTTGAACTGTGTTTTCGACGAGGTGCTGCGCAAGGGCGACCTGTTGTACGTGCCCCGGGGGCACTTCCACGACGTGACCGCCACGGACGTGCATTCCCTGCACCTGACGGTGGGCCTCCTGACCAGCCCCTGGCAGGCGCTGTTCCGGCGGGTGGTGGAGGTGCTCGAAAAGGAGGACTTCATGCGCAACACCGTCCCGCTGGCTGTCTGGCAGCAGGGGGAACTGACTGCGTTCAAGGACCAGCTGAAGGCCGCGGTGATGGCGGGGTTGGACGCGAAGCTGGAGGGGCTGGTGGACGAGTACCTGGGCCGTCATGCGAACGGGAGCGCTTCCGCCGGGATCAACAGGCTGGCGCGGTCCTTCGCGCAGATGGAAAGGCCGCACGTCCGGGCCGTCGCCTCCGGGGTCGGGTGACATGGAACGCGTCCCCGTCCCCACCCGCCTGTATCTCCAGGATGGACAGGCCATGCTCCAGACGGTGCGGCTGCCTGCCTCGGTCTACGAGGCGCCCTTCCTGTCAGACGGCCTGCGCCAGGCCCTGGCGGAAGGGGATGCGGCGCGCTCCGCCGTGTCGTGTCCGGTGAAGGACCTGCCGGAGGAGGGCGCACTGCCGGCGGGTCTCATCTTCCACGTGTCGAGGTGCGGGAGCACGCTGGTGACCCAGATGCTGGGGACGCTCCCGGGGGTGAGGGGCGTGAGCGAACCGGAGGCGCTGTCGCTCTACCTGCTTCATTGCGCCCAGGGCGCCTGCGCCTTCGACGCGGAGGCGTTCCGCCGGTTGATCAAGGCCTTCGGGCGGGGGGCGGGGCCTGGGGGGCGGTATGTGATCAAGTTCTCGTCATGGAACGTGCTGTTCCTGGACCGGATCCTCGACGCCCTGCCAGGGGTGCCCTGGGTGTTCCTGACGCGGGACGCGACGGAGGTGATGGCGTCCAACTTCCGCAACCCCTCCGCGCCGTTGCGGTGGTACCGGAGCCGGGAGCCGTGGTTCAAGACGTGTTTCCCGGATTGGCCCGGCGAGGAGCCGGACGCGCCTGAAGCGTTCTTCGCGGGGTGTCTGGCGCGCTACGCGCGGAAGGCACGGGAGCACGAAGGGCCCAGGTGCTTGTGGGTGGACTACGCGCGCCTGCCCGGCATGGTGCACAGTCACCTCCTGGCCCACTTCGGATTGCAGGTGGATGCGGTGCAGCGGGCGCGGATGGACGAGAAGGGCCGCTACCGAGCAAAGGGCCACGCGCGGCAGCCCTTCGTGCCCGACGGGGAGGCGAAGCGGGCGGAAGCCACGGAGGCCATCCGGGAGGCGGTGAAGCGGTGGCTCACACCCCCTGCTGGCCCCGCTCCGGAATCAGACCGGGCGGACAGCGGGTAGGCTTGCGGTCCCAGGACGCGGGTGGTGAATTCCGCCCCTTCCGATGAGCGCCCCCCTCCAGGCCGTCCCTACCCCTGACCCCGCACGGACGAAGCTCGACGGCTTGATCCTCGTGGCGCTGGTCCTGTGGGGGCTCGCGCAGCTCGCGCCGCATCTGGCCCATCCCGCCATCTACAACTGGGACGAGGCGATGCATCAGGCCGCCGCGCGCGGCACGCACGACACCTTCTTCACGCCGCACATCTACAAGGACCCGCTCTACCCGAGCGACATCCGGCACTGGTGGGCCGCGAACGTCTGGATGCACAAGCCCACGGGCCCCTTCTGGTTCGGGGCGCTGATGATGCACGTCGTGGGGGTGACGCCGCTCGCGCTGCGGCTGGCGTCGCTCCTGGGCCACCTGGCCGCGGGGGCCGCCATCTACCTCATCGCCCGGCGGCCCGCGGGGCGGCCGTGGGCCACGCTGGGGGCGATGGGCTTCCTGGCGCTGCCCTTCGGCTGGCAGCTCGTGCAGGGGCGCTTCTTCGGGGACGTGACGGACTGCACGCTGGCGGGCTGCAACGCCGTGGCGGTGGCGCTGCTCTTCCACGCCACCCGGCAGGACTCCTGGCGGTGGGGACTGGCGGCGGGCGCGGTGGTGGGGCTGGGCTTCCTCTGCAAGACGGGGCTCGCGCTGACCCCGCTGGGCGTGGCCGCGACGCTGTGGGCCTTGAGCCGGCTGCGCTTCTGCCCGGGCCCCAGGCTCGCGACGGTGGTGGCCATGGTGGCCGCGGCCGGAGTGGTGGCTGCGCCGTGGAGCCTCTACTCCGCGTGGCGCTGGCCCCAGCTGCATGACCTGGAGTCGCGCGTCACGCGCGCGCACCTCTTCGATGATCCGACCGTGGACGTGGGGCCCTGGCGCCGCCCGCTGGACGCCGTCATCAACGAGGTCAACCGCACGAGCTTCCAACCGCTCCCGACGGTGCTGCCCCTGCTCGCGTTCTGCTGGCTGCTGGTGCGGGCCGCGCGCAAGCGGGAGCTGGAGACGGTGGGGCTCGCGCTGTGGGTGGGGGCGACGTGGCTCGTCCTGTCGCTGGGCACGGTGAAGGTCCCGGCCATCGCCTGGGGCGCCGTGCCCGCCGTCCTCGCCGCGCTCGCCATCGCGGGCTCGGACGCGTGGCGCCATCCGGTGCTCGCGGCGATGTTGCTGGCGGGGCTCGGCACGCCGCTGGCCATGGAGCACCTGCCCGTCCTGACCCGGCTGCGCGAGTCGCTGCCCCCATCGTGGGACCAGACGCGGACCCTCCCGGGGCTCGCCGAGGGGCTGGTGCTGGCCTCCTGCGCGGCGGTGCTGACGGCGGTGGTCTTCCGGCTGGCGCGCAGGCCCCGGTGGATGTCCCTGGAGCTGGGGCTCCTGGCCTCGGCGGGGCTCGCCTGGCACCTGGCCGTCACGCTGCCGGTGGAGAGGGCGCGCTACGAGGACGAGCACGTCGACGAGCTGTACGTCAGCCATTCGCGCGAGGTGGGGCTGGCGTTGTCCCGGCACACGCCGGAGCGCAGCGTCGTCTTCGCCGCGTTGGACTCAGACCCGCCGCTCAGCTTCGAGAACCTGAGCCTCATGTTCTGGAGCGGGCGCATGACGTACCGGCGGGCTCCGGACGTCGCGCTGGCCCGCGAGCGGGGATACCACCCCTATCTCGTGTCGCCCCTCGCGGAGCCCTTCGCCCCCGTGCCCGGCGTGCCTCCCCAGGCCGCGCTGCGGGCCTATGACCTGGAGGCGCCGCTGCCCCAGCCCGCGCCGCTGCCCGACGGCATCACGCCGCTGTCCGTACGACAGGGGAACCTGGAGGTGCTCGGGTTCGCGGCCGGCAAGGCAGGCCCGGACCGGGACCGTTACGCCTTCTACGTCCGGGCGCTCGGCCCGCCCCAGACGCTGCGCATCACCTTCCACGGCGCCGACGGCATCGTGGAGCGGGTGCTGGAGCCAGGGGCGACGCTGCGCAATCCGCAGGCCCTGAGGGGCGCGGCGTGGTTCATCCTGCCCACGGTGGGCCCGCCCCGCGCGAAGGTGACGCAGCTGGAGTTCGGCGCCGTGGGCCAGCGCGTGGCCGTCACGCCACGGACGCCCTGAGCCGGCTGCCACCCATGAACCGTGGCAGCCGGCCGTCCTCACGTCACGGCGTGGCCGTGGGGAGGGAGTAGTAGACGATGAGCCGAGGCCAGCGCGCCCAGGTGTTCGAGTACTCGCGCGAGTCGTACGTCGAGCGGCTCCCCGGCGAGTCCAGCCGCAAGGAGAGCAGCCCGTCCATGGACAGGACCTCCTGCACCACCGGCACCAGCAGCGGGCTCGCGTTGATGCCCGCCTGCGTGGTGTACGGCACGGACCGGGTCGGGAACTGCCAGGAGCCCAGCTCGCAGCTGAAGACGGAGGGCTTGGTGTTCCAGGTGATGCCCGTCTCGCTCCACGTGTTGTCGGGCACCCACCGCGTGTAGACGTTGCTGTCCGCGCCGGCGGTGACGTTGCCGCCCGTGGACGTGGTCACGAGGACGACGGAGGCCACCTGGGCGCCAGGCGGGAGGGCCGCGAGGTTGAAGCGCAGGAAGGTCTCCGCGTCGGCCCGGTCCACGGTCAGGCCCATGGACGTGCCCGCGTTCGCGTTCGGGTTGCTCCACCACACGGAGCTGTCCGCCACCGGGAAGAAGGACGCCGCCTCCAGGTGCGAGGTCACCCGCGGATCGCCGGGCTCGAAGTAGCTGACGACCAGCCGGGGCCGCTCGCTGGCGACGCCGTACTCCCGCGAGCGATACACCGTCTTGTACGCGGACTTCAGGCGGAAGGAGACGAGCCCATCCGAATCCAGCGCCTGCTGCACGGGCGCCTTGAGCCTCGCGTCGGCGTTGACGCCCAGCTGCAGGGGCCTCGGCGTGCTGGCGTTGTACCAGAGCCACCAGGAGCCCAGGTCGCTCCCGCTCACCGCGGGGCGGGTGTTCCAGGTCATGGCCGTCTCGCTCCAGGTGTCGTCCGGCACCAGGTGCGCGTAGACGCTGCCGTCACCGCCGTTGGCGTAGCCGTCGTAGGCGAGCGCCTCCAGGCGGACCGAGGCGATGTGGGCTCCGGCCGGGAGGCTGCCCAGGTTGAAGCGCAGGTAGGCCTCCCCCTTCTTGTCGTCGATCCACAGGTTCTGGTTGGCGCCGTAGCTCGTGTTCGGGTTTTCGGACCAGACGTACGTGTCCGCCTCCGGCTCCAGGACCACCTGCTTGGGCGCGGGGAGCTCCTCGGGCGTGGGGCAGGGGGGCGGCACGAAGTAGGAGACGAGGAGCTGGGGCCAGCGGACCTCCGTGTTCGTGTACTCGCGCGAGTGGTACAGCGTCCGATACCCCGGCGAGTCCAGCCGCAGGGAGATCATCCCGTCCGACTCCAGCGCCTGCTGCACGGGCGCGACCAGCTTCGGGCTGGAGTTGATGCCCACCTGGGTCGTGTACTGGCCATTGCGGTTCCACAGCAGCCAGGAGCCCAGGTCGTCACTGGAGGCAGCGGGTTTTGTGTTCCAGGTGATGCCGGTCTCGCTCCAGGTGTTGTCGGAGACCAGGCGCGTGTAGACGTTGCCGTCCGCGTTGTCATAGGCGTAGCCGTCATAAGACGTGGCCACCAGGGACACGGCGACCACCTGCGCGTTGACCGGGACGCTGCCCAGGCCGAAGCGCAGGAAGGTCTCCGCCGCGGTCCGGTCCACGGTCAGGACGGAGCTCTTGCCTTGGTTCGTGGTGGGGTTGCTCGCCAGGACCTGCGCGTCCGCCTGCGGGTAGAGGGCCACGACCTGGAGGTCGGTGGTCACCTGCGGATCCCCGGGCTCGAAGTAGTTGATGATGAGCTGGGGCCGCTCGCTGGCGACGCTGTATTCACGCGAGCGATACACCGTCTGGTAGCCGGGGGACGTCAGCCGGAAGGAGACGAGTCCATCCGAGTCCAACGCCTGCTGCACGGGCGCCTTGAGCTTCGGGTCGAAGTTGACGGCCACCTGCAAGGGTTTGGGCGTGGTGTTGGGGTTCCAGAGCCACCAGGAGCCCAGCCTGTCGCCGGTCACCGCGGGCCGGCTGTTCCAGGTCATGCCTGTCTCGCTCCAGGTGTCGTCCGGCACGAGCTGCGCGTAGACGCTGCCGTCACCTCCGGGGGAGGCGCCGCTGTAGGCCAGGGCCTTCAGCATGACCGAGGCGATGTGGGCGCCGGCCGGGATGCCGCTCAGGTTGAAGCGCAGGTAGGTCTCTTCCTTGGTGGAGTCGACGTACAGGTTCTGCTCGGTGCCGTAGTTCACTCCCGGGGCACTGGCCCGGACGAAGGTGTCCGCCTCCGGCTCCAGGATGAGCTGCTTGGGCGAGGGGACCGCCATGAGCGGCGTGGCCCGCGCCTTCGCCAACGGGGCTGGCTGTGGCGTTGCTTCGCCGCCATCACAGCCGGGGACGAGCCCCGCCACGAGCGGCGCGATGAGAAGGGAACGGAGCGACTGCTTCCACGGGGGTGCGCGATGCATGCAATGGCACTCGGGGTCTTGCGCGCCGGTCCTTTCCGGCGCGACGCGCACCCCTTGAGCAACCCTTGCGCCAGGGCGCGGAGGGCACCGGATTCCCAGTCACTTCCGGCGCTTGCGCGACGGAGGGACGCGTGACGCCGCTCGTGACGGGGAGGAACGTGCCAGAACCGGCACGCGCGCGCAGGCACCCAGCGGACGCGGGTGTCATGGGGCTCGTGGCCGCAATGCCTCCACAAGTCAGTCGCGCCGCTTCAGGACGAACCTCCAGGCCAGCGGCATGACCAGGCCCGCGATGGCGGCCTTGAGCAGCCCGCCAGGAATGAAGGGAACGAAGCCCTTCTGGAAGGCCGTGGCGAAGTCGAGCTCGGCCTTCACGCGGAGCCAGGACACCCCAATGGCCAGGATGAGCAATTGGCCCGCGAGGAACAGCGGACCCGCCGTCCACCACCGCCGGTCGTAGCCATGGCGCGCCGCGAGACCCAAGAGGAATGCCGCTGGGAGGAAGGCCACCAGGAAGCCGCCGGTGGGCCCGGCGAGCGCGCCCCAGCCGCTGGCTCCCTTCGCGAAGAACGGCAGTCCCACTGCCCCCAGTAGGAGATAGGCGAACTGCCCGGCCAGACCTCGTCGGGGCCCGAGCGCGGCCGCCGTGAGGACGACCGCGAGCGTCTGTCCCGTGATGGGCACCTTCGACCCCGGCACCGGGATGGCGACCTGGGCGAGCAGCGCGGTGCAGAGCGCCGCGCCCAGGACGAGCGCGCCCTCCTGCGCGCGGGTGCGCACGAAGCCGTCAGCCAGGACGCGATGGGGGGATTCGGAGGGGAGGGGAGACACGCGCCGATGCTCGGCGAGCGCGGACGCCGGTGCAAGGTTGCTGGCGCCAGCGACGAAGCGCGAGGGGCACCCATGGGCGTCATGAAACAGCTACGGTCCCGGGCCTCTCGTGGTTGGAGGCCTCCCTTTTGACGACTCCCTTGCTCGGCACATCGCTGTTCCTGGTCCCGGTGACGTCGCTCTACGCCGCGCTCAACGCCTTCCTCACGCTGGCGCTCTCCGCCAACGTCAGCCGGGTCCGCACGAAGCACAATGTGTTCCGGGGCGACGGAGGCCATGCCGGACTCGGGGCCGCCATCCGCGCGCATGGCAACAACGTCGAGCAGGTTCCCCTGGCGCTCATCCTCCTGCTGTTGGCGGAGCTGAGCGGTGGGAACTCGACGGCGCTCCACGTCTTCGGTGGAGCGCTGCTGGTGGCGCGCCTGGCGCACGCCTTCGGGCTGCTGCGCGGAAGCCCCATCCAGGCGGCCGGCGCGGTGCTGACGCTGGCCGTGCAGCTGGGATTGGCCGGCTGGGTGCTCTGGCTGCGGCCCTGGGGCTGAAGCCGTCACCTATCCCGCGTCCTCCTTCGCCCGTGCCCGGACCTCCGCCGCGAACAGCTCCGCCGCGGGCGTGCGCGGGGCTCCCTTGCGCCAGAGGAGCGCCGCGAGCTCCGAGCGGGGCGCGGGAGACAGCCGCTTCACCACCAGCCGCTCCGCGTCCGCGAGCCGTGGCTCGGGAAGCACCGTGACGGCGAGGCCCGCGCGGACGATGGCCAGCACGGTGGCCACCGCGTTCGATTCGAGCGCGATGCGGGGCGCGAACCGCATGGCCGCGAAGTGCGCGTCCACCCGGGCGCGCACCCGCAGGCCGCGTGACAGCAGCGCGAAGGGCTCCTCCGCGAGCGCCTTCATCCCCACGGACTCCGCGCCCGCCAGCGCATGTCCCCGCGCGACGACGAGCGTGAGCCGGCTGTCGAAGACGGGCTCCGCATCCAGGTCCGCCAGGCGCGCGGGGGCATAGCCCAGTCCCACGTCCAGCCTGCCGGCCGCCAGCTGCCGCTCCAGCTTCCGGACGACGGCCTCCTGCGCGCTCAACGCCAGCCCGGGGTGCCTGCGGAGCACCGCCGCCAACGCCGGCACCACGAGGCCGCGCATGCTCGGGGGATAGCCCACGCGCAGGGCCCCCGTGGCGAGCCCCCGCAGCGCGCCCACCGCGGACAGGCCCGCGTTCACGTCCTCCAGCGCGCGCGAGGCATAGGTGCGGAACAGCTCCCCCGCCTGCGTCAGCCGCACCCCGGTCCGCGCCCTCTCGAAGAGCGGCGTGCCGACCTCTTCCTCCAGCTGGTGGATCTGGTGCGACAGCGTGGGCTGGGAGACGTGCAGCCGCCGCGCGGCGCGCCCGAAGTGCAGCGTGTCGGCGACGGCGGAGAAGTAGCGGAGGTGTCGGAGCTCCATTGCGACATCATAGACGGCATCTATCGGGTCGATGAAAACAGACGAATGTACGAATCGAGGCCCGCGGGTACATCTTCCTCGCCACGAAGGAGAGGCACCCCATGAAGGCATCGGATCTGTTCGTGAAGGCGCTCGAAGCCGAGGGCGTCCGCTGTGTCTACGGACTCCCCGGAGAGGAGAACCTGGACCTGCTCGAGTCCATGCGCGCCGCGGGCATGCGCCTGGTCGTCACGCGCCATGAGCAGGCGGCCGGGTTCATGGCCGCCACGCAAGGACGGCTCACCGGACGCGCGGGCGTGTGTCTGGCGACGCTGGGGCCGGGAGCCACCAACCTCGTCACGGCCGCCGCGTACGCGCAGCTCGGCGCCATGCCCATGGTGATGCTCACCGGGCAGAAGCCCATCAAGGCGGGCAAGCAGGGGCACTTCCAGATCGTCGACGTCGTCGGGATGATGCGGCCGCTCACCAAGTCCACCCGCACGCTCGTCTCCGCGGAGCACGTCCCCTCCGCGGTCCGCGAGGCCTTCCGCCGCGCGGAGGAGGAGCGCCCCGGCGCCACCCACCTGGAGCTGCCCGAGGACGTGGCGCGCGAGTCCACCGACGCCGTGCCCCTGTCGCCGGGCCTCCCGCGAAGGCCCGTGGCGGACGAGGGCGCCATCGCGCAGGCGGTGGAGGCGCTCGCGTCGGCGCGCCGTCCGCTGCTGATGATTGGCGCGGGGGCCAACCGCAAGCTGACGTCGGAGATGCTCCGCGCGTTCGTGGACCGCGTGGGCCTGCCCTTCTTCAGCACGCAGATGGGCAAGGGTGTGGTGGATGAGACGCACCCGCTGTGGATGGGCACCGCGGCGCTGTCCGACGGCGACTTCGTCCACCGCGCCATCGAGGCGTCGGACTGCATCCTCAACGTGGGCCATGACGTCATCGAGAAGCCCCCGTTCGTCATGCGCGACGGCCGCCGCACGGTCATCCACCTGAACTTCTCCTCCGCGGAGGTCGACCCCGTGTACTTCCCGCAGGTGCAGGTGACGGGAGACCTGGCCAACGCCGTGTGGCGCATCGCGGAGGGCGTGGGCCCGCGCTCGCACTGGGACTTCACGCCCTTCGAGCGTTCGCGCGCGGGGCTCGACGCGCAGTTCGTGAGCGGCGCCGGTGACGACCGCTTCCCCATCTACCCCGCGCGGCTCGTCGCGGAGGTGCGCCGCGCCATGCCGGACGACGGCGTCGTGTGCCTGGACAACGGCATGTACAAGCTGTGGTTCGCCCGCTACTACCGCTGCCGCCGGCCCAACACGCTCCTGCTCGACAACGCGCTCGCGACGATGGGCGCGGGCCTGCCGTCCGCCATCGCCGCGAAGCTCGTCCATCCCCGGCGCAAGGTCGTGGCCGTCTGCGGTGACGGCGGGTTCATGATGAACTCGCAGGAGCTGGAGACGGCGGTGCGGCTGAAGCTCGACCTGACCGTGGTCGTGGTGCGCGACGACGGCTACGGGATGATCCGCTGGAAGCAGGAGGAGCTGGGCCTGCCCGACTTCGGGATGACGTTGGGCAACCCGGACTTCGTCCGCTACGCGGAAGCCTACGGTGCACGCGGACACCGCCCGGCGAGCGCCACCGAGTTCGGCGCCACGCTCACCCGCTGCCTGGAGTCGGGCGGCGTGCACGTCATCGACCTGCCCATCGACTACACGGACACCGCGCAGGCGCTCGGTGCCGGCGCACTGGTGGAGTCGTGAGCCATGGACACCCACGCGAAGGAGAGGCACCCCATGCTGGCTGAGCGCTACCCGTACTATCTGGCCAACCGCCCGAGGCAGCCCAACGCGGAGCTGGCCGTCACCGACAAATATTCGGGAGAGGTCGTCACGCGCGTCGCCGTCGCCGACGCGGCCGCCGTGGAGGAGGCCATCGCCGCGGCGGTGCGCGCGGCAGAGCCCATGCGCAAGCTGGCGCCCTACGCGCGGCAGCAGGTGCTGGAGCACTGCGTGCGCCGCTTCCAGGAGCGCGCGGAGGAGTTCGCGCTCGCGCTCTGCATCGAGGCGGGCAAGCCGCTGCGCGACGCGCGGGCGGAGGTCGTCCGGCTCATCGAGACCTTCAAGGCGGCGGCGGAGGAGGCGGTGCGCGGCGGTGGCGAGGTCCTCAACCTGGAGGTGTCACAGCGCACGGCGGGCTACCGGGGCTTCACGCAGCGCGTGCCGGTGGGGCCGTGCTCGTTCATCACGCCGTTCAACTTCCCGCTCAACCTGGTGGCGCACAAGGTGGCGCCCGCCATCGCCGCGGGCTGCCCCTTCGTGCTCAAGCCGTCGGACCGCACGCCGGTGAGCGCGCTGCTCATGGCGGAGGTGCTCGCGGAGACGGCCCTGCCGGAAGGCGCCTTCTCGGTGCTGCCCACGTGCCTGGAGGACGTGGGCCCCTTCATCGAGGACGACCGGTTGAAGCTGTTGTCGTTCACCGGCTCGGAGAAGGTGGGCTGGGACCTGAAGGCCCGCGCCGGCCGCAAGAAGGTAGTGCTGGAGCTGGGCGGCAACGCCGCCTGCGTGGTGGACGCGGACCAGGCGGAGCGCCTGGACTTCGTCGCGGAGCGCATCGCCCAGGGCGCCTTCTTCCAGGCGGGGCAGAGCTGCATCTCGGTGCAGCGCGTGCTCGCGCACGAGTCGCTGTACGACGCCCTGCGGGAGCGGATTGTTGCGAGGGCGCGGGCCCTGCGCGCGGGTAATCCAAGGGACGAGTCCACCACGCTCGGACCGCTGATTGACGAGCCCGCGGCGCGGCGGCTGGAGGGATGGATTCAAGAGGCCGTGGCGCGCGGAGCCCGGGTGCTGACCGGAGGCGGGCGGCGCGGCGCGCTGCTGGAGGCCACGGTGCTGGAGGGCGTCCCCGAGGACGCGGCGCTGTGCGCGGAGGAGGCCTTCGGTCCCGTGGTGCTGCTCCAGCCGTTCCGCGACTTCGACCAGGCGCTGCGCCGGGTGAACGCCAGCCGGTACGGCCTCCAGGCGGGCCTCTTCACGCAGGACCTGTCACGCGCGATGCGGGCCTGGGACGAGCTGGAGGTGGGCGGGGTCGTCGTCGGTGATGTGCCCAGCTTCCGGGTGGACACCATGCCCTACGGCGGCGTGAAGGGCTCCGGGCTGGGCCGCGAGGGCGTAAGGTACGCCATCGAGGACATGACGGAACTCCGGTTGCTCGTGCTTCGCCAGAGTCATGCTCCCTCTTCCTCTTGAAGCCGCGAAGGAGGCCCTGATGCCCGTGAAGCCCTTGCCCCAATCCTCCAGCCTCACGAACCCGTCGGCGCCGACGGCGACCTTCCTCAAGGGCATGTCAGGGAGCGCGAAGTCCACCAAGCCGCTGACCGAAAGCTCCTACAAGATCCTCAAGGACCGGCTCGACAAACAGGCTCAGCAGATCAAGCAGAACAACCCCCTCCCGAACGGCGTGCCCAAGCTCGGGTTCCTCGTGGAGCGCGCGAGGATCCCCAGGGCCATCGGCTTGAAGATGGCGGACCTCACCGAGTCCTACAGCCAGCAGCTGTGGGCCCTTTTCGAGGCCGCGCAATCCATCGAAAAGGAAGAGGAGGAACCCTATGGCCCGGAGCTCGAGGGCGTGCTCGAGAAGAGCCGGCAGACGGCCGAGCGCTTCCAGCAGGCCATGGATGAAATCGAGCGCTGCTACGCCGTTCTCCGCGACGAAAGCCTGCAGGTCGTTCACGCCGCTGCGAACGCCATCATCGGGATGAACACCGACGTCCCCACCAAGCTCCAACTCCTGGAAGCACTCTTCAAGAAATACAACGTCGACTACCGGCGCCTGCTCGACATCAACACCGGAGCCGTCAGCAACTTCGACAGCCTCGCACCCAAGCAGGTCCTGCTCCCGCTCTTGAAGGGGAAGAATGTCTACAGGAACAAGCAGAAGACGCTCAGTCACCTGATGGACTTCACGACCCAGACGAACAACTCCAAGCAGCTCGTGACCCGGAATGTGACCGACGACGACACGACGATCCAGATGCTGTATCAGGTCCAGCCGAAGTTCGAGACCAGCGTCTTCAGCGATCACGCGGGCTTCGTCGCCAGCTTCTCCACCAAGGGCTGTCCGCCCTTGTTTGTCTATTATCATTCCCTGGAGCACGGGAATCAGCACACCACCACCCGGACTGCCTGGAATTACGGCTCCCAGCCGGGCTTTCACCTGCCCGTCTTCGGAACCGGGGGCACCAGCCCCGAAAAGTCCACCCTGGCGATCCACGACCACCGTGCGGCCTATCTGAAGAACCTGCCGGGAGAGCTCAACGCGCTGATGACGCTCGCCAGCGCGCAGCAGGGCAACGTCCTGGTGGTCGTCGGAGAATGCACGCTCGCGATCCACGAGGGCATCCTCGACCTGGTCCTCCAGGTCGCGCAGGATCCGACGGACTGGACGCAGATCCGCCGCATCTCCGAAAGCTCCGTCAACGTCCACGGCGCCAAGACGCAGGCGCTGAATTACGACCTGAAGGTCGTCAATGCGGGCAAGCCGAAGGCCGACGGGACCGACGACTCGGGCCTGGGCGTCCATGCCTTGATGGGGTACCTCTTCCTCAACACCCAGAACCCCGCCCCTGGCGTCAGCCTGGAAGCGAGCCTGCTGAGCGTGGGCAAGGACACCCGGCAGAACCTCCTCACCGTGAAGTATGGCCCTCACGGCGAGTTGCATGCCTTCACCCACCTTCTCAACAAGAAGGAGAACCTCCTGGCCAAGGAGTTGAAGGACTGTGATTACGTGAGCGTGGGTGGGGACCTGAACAACATCACCCAGGGAAAGGCACTCGTCGAAACCCGTGACCGGAATGGCACCCAGTTGAGCATGGGAAGCAACTCAGGCGCGGACGTCATGTACGACAAGATCGTCATCCTGTAGCGCGTCGGTCCATCCCCTCGGCAATCCCTGTCGCACTCCAGGGCTGTTCACCAGTCGGTCCATCCGCCCTTCCAACGAACAATGGCCGCGCTGCGTCTGTCAGCGCAAATCACGGCGTCGTCAGTGTCAACCCAATCGCTCCGGCTTGCCCAGCCCGTGGGCGCCGACTGAGGACCCGCCATGAAAGCCTTCATTCGACACCCCAAGGGCTGGGGTGCGCTCGCGCTCGCCCTGGTCGTGCTCGCCTCGGTGCCGCTCCTCGCCGCAGCCCCTTCGTCCCAGGTGCCGCCAGCGGGGGCGTCTGCCCATGAGCCTCCTTCGGGCCAGCGCAACGCCGTCTGGCTGGTGCTCCGGCAGAAGGCGGACCTGAGCGCGGCCCCTGGAATCAAGGACTGGGCCGCCCGGGGCCGCTTCGTCACCCATCAATTGCAGACAGTGGCCCAGGACAGTCAGACGAACCTGCGCAACGAGCTGACCCGCCGCGGATTGAAGTACCAGTCCGCCTGGATCATCAATGCCATCCGGGTGGACGCGGACGCCACCACCACCAAGGCGCTGTCCCAGCACCCCGACGTCGAGCGGGTGGTGCGGGACGTGCGGTTCCAGATTCCCAAGCCCCTCCCCGGCCCCACGGTCCACCCCACCGCGATCGAGTGGAACATCGCCCGGGTCAGGGCCCCGGAGGTCTGGGCGTCCCTGGGCACCCGCGGCGAGGGCATCACCGTGGGCAGCATCGACACCGGCGCCCAGTTCGACCATCCCGCGCTGGCCCGCCAGTACCGGGGGCGCCTGCCGGACGGCACCGTGGACCACAACTACAACTGGTTCGACCCGTCCCAGGTGTGCGGCAGCCCGTCGCTGACACCCTGTGACAACGTGGGGCACGGCACGCACACGATGGGCACCATGGTGGGCGACGACGGCGATCCGGGAGAGAACCAGATTGGCGTGGCACCGGGTGTGCGGTGGATGACCGCCAAGGGGTGCGAGGATTTGAGCTGCTCCACGTCCGCCTTGCTGGCTGCCGCGCAGTGGATGCTGGCTCCCACGGACCTGACGGGCAACAACCCGCGCCCGGAGCTGCGGCCCCAGATCATCAACAACTCCTGGGGGGACGGGCCCACGGATCCGGTCTTCCAGCCCATCGTGCAGACCTGGATCGCCGCCGGCATCTTTCCGGTCTTCTCCAATGGCAATGAGGGCGAGCTGGGGTGCGGCACCTCCGGCATCCCCGGCGCCTATCCGGAGTCCTACAGCGTGGGCGCGTTCGACATCAATGACGCCATCGCGCCGTTCTCCGGCCGGGGTCCCTCGGCGTTTGGCGGCATCACCAAGCCGGACGTCGCGGCGCCGGGCGTGAACGTGCGCAGCAGCGTCCCAGGTGGGGGCTACGAGGCCTGGAGCGGCACCTCCATGGCCGCTCCCCACGTCGCGGCCACGGTCGCACTGATGTGGTCGGCGGCCCCCTCGCTGATGGGGGACGTGGCCGCCACGCGCGCGCTGCTGGACGCGACGGCGGTGGACCGGGAAGACCTCAGCTGCGGGGGCGCGCCCGGCGACAACAACGTCTGGGGCGAAGGGACCCTGGATGCCTTCCGCGCCGTCGAGCTCTCTCCGCGCGGACCGACGGGGCTGCTCACGGGCGTTGCCACGGCCCCGGAGACGGGCGCCGCGCTCCCAGGGGTCCGCATCGACGTGACGGGGCCCAGCGAGAGGACGACGGTGACGGACGACGTGGGGCGCTACTCCCTCGTGCTTCCCGTGGGCACCTACACGGTGTCCGCCACCCTGTTCGGCCGCGCGCCGGTCACCGTGACCGGGGTCGTGGTGAGCGAGGGGGGCACCGTCACCCAGGACTTCTCCCTGGCCCAGGTGCCCTCGCACGCCGTCGCGGGCCGCGTCACGGACCCGTCGGGCACGCCGGTGCCCGGCGCCACGGTCACCGTGCTGGGCACGCCGCTGCCGCCCGCCATCACCGGTCCGGACGGGCGCTACCGGTTCGAACAGGTGCCGGAGGGCACGTATGACGTCCAGGTGGAGGCGGGCGGGTGCTTCGAGCCGCTGACGCGCACGCTGACCGTGGACGGCGACGAGACGCTGGACTTCGCGCTGAGCGGCCGGTCGGACGCGTTCGGCTACTTCTGCCGCGTCCAGAGCCCCAGCTACGTCGACGCCACCACGGTCGTCCCGCTGTCGGGGGACGACGCATCCATCGAACTGCCGCTGCCCTTCCCGTTCACCTTCTACGGGCAGACGTACGACAAGGTCTTCGTTTCGACCAATGGCACGCTGAACTTCCTCGAGCACAACGCGTACTTCAGCAACACCCCGATACCGGACGTCGCGGTCCCCAACGCGGCCATCTACGCGCTCTGGGACGACCTCTACGTGGACGCGGCGGCCAGCGTCCGGATCCTCGAACGGGGCGTGGCGCCCGCCCGCGAGTTCGTCATCGAGTGGCGCAACGTCGCCTTCCTCACGGACCAGAGCCAGCGCGTGAGCTTCGAGGTCGTGCTCTCCGAGAACGGGGCGGTGCTCATGCAGTACCGCGACATCGACGCCAACAGCGCGCTGGAGCAGGGCGGCTCGGCGACGGTGGGCATCGAGAACGAGTCCGGCACCACCGCGCTCATGACGTCGTTCAACATGCCCTCATTGAGCTCGGACCGGGCCATCCGCTTCGACCTGCCGCCCAGCGGCTTCGTGCAGGGCGTGGTGACGGATGCGAATGACGGGCTGCCTGTCGCGGACGCCACCGTGCGCGCCCTGCGGGGGAACAGCGTGTTCCGGAGCGTCACGACGAACGCGCAGGGCCGCTACCGCATGCAGCTACCGCTGGGGACGTACGGGCTCGCGGTGTCCGCGGTCAATTATGAGACGCAGTCCGGCGGCGTCAGGCTGTTGGTGGATGACGAGGTCGTGAACCGCGACTGGGCGCTGCGCACCGCCCGCGCCGCGGTCTCGCCCCAGGTGCTGGAGCTCATCGTCCCGCCGGGGCAGCGCCGGGTCCGCACGCTGACGCTGAGCAACACCGGCTCGGCGCCGCTGCGGTGGGAGATGGCCGAGGCGGGTGGCGAGCAGATGCGGCCCACGCCGCTGCACACGCGGGTCCGCGACGCGAAGGCTGAACCGAACGGCCGCACCGCGCGGCGGCAGTTGGGCCTTACGGCCACGCCCGGCTGGTCCGCGAGCCTGGCCGGGGACGTGCTGAAGAGCTGGCCCGCCACCGGGCTCGACGTGCCCTGGGGCGTGGGCTACACGCAGAACGTCTGGGTTTCGGATGCGGCCCAGCGCTTCAACCACGAGTTCACCGTGGCGGGCGCGGCCACGGGGCTGACCTGGGCGACGCCCTGGTCGGGCGAGTGGCCCGCGGACATGGCCTACGACGCCACGCGTGGATGGATGTGCCAGCTGGCCGTGGGCGGGGACAATGGCATCCACTGCTGGGACCCGCTCACGGGCGTGGAGATGGACTCCATCACCGGCGCGTTCCCGTGGACGGGCATCTCCCAGCGGGGCCTGGCCTACCGCCCGGATGACGACACCTTCTACGTGGGTGGCTGGAACGAAGGCATCATCTACCACGTCCAGGGCCTCTCCCATCCGGACCGGGGCGCGGTCATCGGGCAGTGCAGCCCCCCGGACAGCGCCATCTCCGGCCTGGCCTGGAACGGCTCGTTCGGAGTGCTCTGGGCGGCGACGAACAGCCCCACGGACACGCTCTACGAGCTCAACCCCGCCACCTGCACCGTGCTGAACACGCTGGCGCACCCGACCCCGGGCTTCAACGGTGGAGGCCTGGAGATGGATGAGCACGGCAACCTGTGGATGGTGGCCCAGGGCACCCGGCAGGTGTACCTGCTGGAGAGCGGCGTGCCGGCGTTCACGGACGTGCCCTGGCTGTCGGAGCGGCCCCAGCGAGGCACCCTGGCCCCCGGCCAGCATCAGGACGTCGCGGTCACGGTCGATACGACCGGGTTGGCGCCGGGCATCTACCAGGCCACGCTGTTCGTCCGGACCAACAGCGGGCGGCAGCCGCTGCTGCAGGTCCGGGTCAGCCTCCTCGTCCCGGCCTACCAGCAGGCGGTGAACGCGGGCGGCGCCCCGTATGTCGACCGGCTCGGGGACAGGTGGGCCGCGGACCAGCGCTACCGCCAGAATGGTTGGGGCTACCTGGATCCTTCGGAGCGGGTCGCGACGAACCGCCCCATCGCTGGAACGGTGGAGGATCCGCTCTACCAGCGTGGACGGCGGGGCTTCGTCGAGTACCGCTTCGACAACCTGCCCGCGGGCGTGTACCAGCTGGAGCTGCGCTTCGCGGAGATCCAGGACCAGCCGCGCCTGCGACGCGTCTACGACGTGGTGGCGGAGACCCAGCTGGTGCTGCCGGCGCATGACATCGCCAACGAGGTGGGGCAGCTGACGGCGGATGATCACAGCTTCTTCCTCACCGTCACCGACGGCCAGCTCAACCTGCGGCTGGTTCCGCGTGAGGGCTTCGGAGTGCCGCTCATCAATGCCATCCGGGTGACGCAGCGCCCGGATCGCTAAGCACCTGTTGAAAGGATGCGCGCGGGCCTGGGCGGGCCCGCGCGCACGCGGTCTCCAGGCTCGCATCGACGCGCCGGACGTGAGGGACCGGACGGATGATTGAGCCTCGCGGCCCGTTTGCCGTGCGCGCGCACCGTCTCCAGGTTCCGGTCCATGGTGGACCTGTATGCGGTGCTTGGCGTGGAGACGACCGCAGAGGCACGCGACATCCGGCGCGCCTACCTGCGACGGGTGCGGCAGTACCACCCGGACCTGGACCCCCGGCCTGAATCCACGGAGCACTTCCTGCGCATCCAGGCCGCGTACGAGGAACTGGGTGACGCGGCGAAGCGCCAGCGCTACGACGCCAATCACCGTGACGATGCCCGGGGCGCTCCCTTCACGCCTCCGCCCCGGGCTCCCGCGGCGGGCCCCTTCCACACGGCGACGCCCCCAGCCCCGGAGCCAAGGTCGACGCTGAACATCCCCAGGGGGCGCATGAGCGTGAAGGTGCGGATGCATTGAGGCAGACGGGCGCGCCTGCGGGGTGGGCGCGTTGGGCTGCCTACAGCCCGGTGCTCTTCAACAGCACCCGGGCTTCATCGGGGAAGAACCCGGCCGAGTAGATGTTCGCGTCCGTCACGAAGGCCTTGTCGCCCAGGATGGCCAGCTTCGGTCCGGTGGTGGAGCGGATGAACAGCGGCACCGGCACCTGCGTCTCGGGCCAGCGCACCATGCCGTCCGTGCCGAAGGACGTGTCCAGGTCGCCGTTGGCCTGGAGCCGGAAGAGCACGGGCTTCGCGTACACGTCCGCGTAGACGAGGACCTTCCCGTCGGCCTGGACGCGCAGGCCGCTGACGTCCACCACGCCGAGCACGCCCGCGGGCGCGGTGAACTCCCGCACTCCCCCGGGGCCGAAGGTGACGTCCGGCTTGCCGTCCGCCGTGTACGCCACGAGCTTGAGCACGCCGTGCTTCGTGCCGCCCACCTGCACGTCCTGCCGCTCGCCCGCGAGCAGGAAGCCGCCATTGGGCCGGGCCACCAGGGCGTGGGCCTGCCCGCCTTCGCTCTTCGCGAGACCGGAGGTGCCGAACGTCAGGTCCTGGCTGCCGCTGGACGTGATGCGCACGGCCGCGAAGTCGTCACCCCCACCCAGGACGACGTTGGAGCCCTGGAGCACCATGCCCTGCACGGACTCGGCGTTCGTGTACGCGCCGCCAATCCAGCTGCCGGATGGACTGCCCGCGGACTTGAACGTCGTGTCCAGCGAACCGTCCGCGTTGTAGCGGATCAGCGCGAAGTCCTCGTCGAGCCCGTCGGACTTGGTCAGGAAGCCGCCGACGTAGAAGCGGCCGTCGTTCAGAGGCAGGAGGCTGCGGATCGTGCCAACGAAGTTGACGGCGTTCTCCTCGCCGAAGTGCAGGCGTGACTTGCCCGTCTTGTTGAAGCCCGTGTCCAGCTGGCCATTGGCCTTGAGCTTCACCACCGCGAAGTCGCGTGAATCCGAAGCGCTGCCGCCCCGCGCGAAGCCCGCGACCAGGAGGCTGCCATCCGCGAGCACCGCCACCGTGTCCGCGCGGTCATCCTGCTCCCGCTGGCCGGAGATGGGGCCCTTGGCGGGACCCTCGAAGTCGAGCACCACGGAACCCTGCGTGCCGAACGTCGTGTCCACCTCACCGGCTGCGGTGTAGCGCCGCACGAGCAGGTCCACGCCCGTGGTGGCCAGGTTCGCCTCGGTGGAGCCCACCACGACCAGGCCACCGTTGGACACCGCGAGCGCCCGGCCTTCCTCGGCGGGGAGCTTCGTGCCGGCATCGGATTGCGTGCCCGCGTCCGTCTGCGTCCCCCCATCCGGGGATGGGTTGCCATCCGAGGGCCCGTCGTCGCCCCCGCAGGCCCCACCGCCTACGAGCAGGGCACCCGCCAGCAGTGCCGCCCACCCAGCCTTCCGCGCGCTGTGATTCATTCGAGATGTCCCTTCCGGCCTGTCCGGTGCCGCCGCCGCACCGGGGTTACGCCGTCAGGGGCATTTATTTCCTGGCCGGGAAGGGAGGGGGCTCCGCTCCGGGCGTCCTTCACGCATAGTCCTGCCGCAGTTGTTGTTTGAGTGTGTCATCCAGGTTGTTCTGTGCGGCCAGCAGCTCCCAGTAGTCCGGCCCGCCCACGGTGGGGGCGTCGAGCGTGATGCGTCCGGCGACGCGGTGGACGTCGGTGACGAACGCGGAGGACTCGGGCCCGGTGGCGAAGACGTCCTGCGGCTCATTGTCGAGCACGAGCGTGAAGGGCGCGGGGCCCACGCCTTCGCGCTCCGCGAGCTCCATCCGCCGCTGGAAGTCCGGCAGGTCCGCCATGGCCTCTTCGAGGAGGGCGCGCGCCGCTTCGAAGCCCAGGTCGTTGAGGGGGGAGTCCTCCGCCCACAGGTAGAAGGCCTTCTCGGCGCCGTCGACGGTCCAGGTCTCGGAGGGATGGGTCGGGTCGAAGGCGAGCGGCTCCATCAGCGCGCGGTCTCCGAAGCGGGCAACGCCATCCACGGTGACGAGGCGCACCTGCTTCTCCGTGGCGGAGATCAACGTGTCGTAGGGGTCGCCGCCGGTGCCCGCGATGACCAGCAGGTCCGCGAGGGCGTTGGCGCGCAGGGTGCCCACCTGGGTCTGCCAGCCCGCGACCCGGGCGGCGTCCGCCGTCACCGAGCGCACCAGGGCCCGTGAGGACAGGGACGCGCCCTGTCGCGCCGCTTCGTGGCGGGCGACCTTCAGCTCCTGGAGGAGGTTCTTGCTGCCGGTGGGGGACCAATCACAGCCGAGCGAGAACGTCACGCCCGCGCCGAGCAGGTCCGACACCTGCAAGGTCTGCCCATACAGCAAGAGGTTGCTGAAGGGGGACCACACGACCTTGGCGCCACTGCCGGCCATCCGGTCCAGCTCCGGGCGCTGCAATCCCAGACTGTGGATTCCAACCAGTGACGGCTGGATGAGGTCATGGCCCGCCAGGTCCAGGTAGCGGCGGTGGGCGTAGTCATCGACGCCTTCGCCCAGGTGGTAGAAGTACGCGGCGTGGGAGTCCAGCGCGTCGCGGAAAGACTCGATGTCCTCGGCGTCGTCATGCAGGTCCATCACGCGGGTGCTGCCCGCGGGCAGGTGGTCGTCGCGGGGCTCCTCGATGTTGCGCATGGCGCCCCGGAAGAGGGCCTCTCCGCCGGACACCCGGGTCCGGATCCCCTGGCCGGTGGTGGTCCCAGCCAGCAGCGCCTTGGCTTCGATGTAGCGGACGATGGCGCGGGCCGAAGGCGCCTGCCCGCCGAGCACGCGGACCGGCAGGGAGATGAGCGGGGCGTAGTCCGCGTGGCGCGGCCACTGCGTGCGATTGAGGTATCGCTTCGGCACCCGCCACAGCGTCAGCACGTCGTAGACGAAGTGGTTGTGCAGGTCGATGAGCCCCGGGTACAGCGTCCCCTGGGTGTCGATGAGGGGCGCGTCCCGGAAGGCCTCGGGGAGGGGGCCGCCCGACGGCTCGACCGCGACGATGCGGCTGCCGCGCACGAGGACGCGCCCCTGCTCCAGCACTTCGTCCTGGGAGTTGAGGGTGACCACCCGGCCTTGCAGCACGTAGCGGGGGACCGCGTCGGCGGGCTTGGGGATGGATGCTCCGGTGCTCATGGCGCGCCTCCCGTGGCGACAGGCCTCCCGGAGTCCATTCAAGGCTTCAGCGCACCGTAACGCGGCTTGCCTGCCCGGGGTGGCCCCGCGCGATGCCGGGAGGAGGCACCCGCGAGCCCTGGGCCTTGAAGATAGGAACGGAGCGGGGCGGGTGAGGGGAGGGATGGGCCGAGGGCGTCACCCCGTGCCCGCTTCGATATTCAAGCATCGACGCAGGTCCACGTGTGCCGTCGATCGACGATCCCATCGCGCCGGCGAGCAGGCTGAGCGAAAATCTGTCCATGCCGATCCTGCCGAAAGAGCGCGACCCTCGGTTGATCACGATTCGTCGTGGCGGGAGCCTGACCGACGAGGACCACCACCTGCTCGCGGAGTGGGCCGCCGTCTGCGCGGAGCACGTCCTGCCGTTCTTTGAGAACGCATGCCCCAAGGACACGCGCCCCCGTGACGCCATCGCCGTGGGACGGGCGTGGATCCGGGGCGAGGTGCCGATGCGTGAGGCCCACAGAACCGCGTTCGTGGCCAACGCCGCGGGGCGTGGGTTGCCTGACCCGGCCAGATTCGCCGCGCTCGCGGCAGGCCAGGCGGTGGCCGTTGCCCATGTCGCCGCGCACTACCTGGGCGCGGCGGCGTACGCCCTCCGGGCCGCCACCGCGTCGGTCGCCGAGGGTGACGCGGAAGCGGCCCGTCTGAAGGAAATCGGATGGCAGCGGAAGCGGATTCCCACCTCTCTCCGTGAACTCGTCCTGGAAGACCAGCGGGCGCGGAACGACCTCTGCTGGGGCGTCTTCACCGGGTGACTCCGCAGGGGGCGCGACCGGCCCGGCACGTGCTCAAGCGCTCCGCGACGCGATGAGCGCGAGGTTGCGCGGAGACAGGCGCGGGTCGAAGAGCTGGAGGAGCTCGACCTGGAAGCCCAGTTCCTCCAGGAGGAGCGCGCGATCGAGCAGGAGCACGACCTCCAACGCCCTCGCGAAGCGATCCCGCAGCAGATGGCAGAGCAAGAGGTCACGTGTCTCGGCGCGAACGGACACCTCGAAGTCCTCCAGCTCTGCGTCCGTCATGCCGGGTTCAAGGCCGAGGCGCTCCAGGCGGTCGCGCGCGTAGACGGCGAAGGGTCCGTCATAGAGCGCTCGGGGCGCGTCCCCGGCCCGCACGAAGCCGCGCTCGGGAAAGCGCTGCCTCGTCAGGAGATCGAACGCGAAGCGCCACGCGTACACCCGCTTCATCCGTGCGAACTCCGCCTCGGACTTGTGATGCCGTCCCCGCGTCGTCAGCGCCAGGGCATGCGGGGTGAAGGGCAGCGGATGTGCGCCCCCGAAGCGGGAGACGGGGTAGTCCCGCGGGGCCTCCAGCTTGTCGTAGCAGCAGCCGATGTTCAGGACGAAGCCCGCCTCCTGGCTCTTGCGCAGCTGCGTGAGGGCGAGCGGCCCGCAGGTGTGCAGCCCGATGGAAGCCCGATCCCGGCCTGAGAAGAGCGGATCAATCCCCGGCTGGAGCCCGTCCTCGACGGAGGCCTGGATGAAACTCACGGTGTCCCCGCCCTGTCTCGCCAGCCACCGTCGACCCTTGTCCTGCAACGCGGCGTCCCGGTCGATGCTGTGGAAGGTCCACCCGAACGTCCGCGCACAGAGGCGGGCCAGATGTCCCATGCCCCCGCCGATATCGACCGCCTGGCGGACGAAGCGCGTTCTCGGCGCGAGCAGGGCGAGCACCCGCTCTAGCTCGTGGGTCTTCTTTGCGCTGAGCCCCTGCGTCTCCGTCACCGTCAGCGGGTGAAGGCCCTCGTGCCACGGCAGCGTCGTCAGCTCCTGGAGCGCGCCCAGGAGCGCGTCCAGGGACGGAGGCGGAACGCCCACGAGCACCCCCTGGTCCAGCAGCCGCTCGCCCGCTTCATCGAGCGACCGGGTATAGGCCCGCCAGTCCTCGGGATAGGCGGCGCCGGACCCCGGCCAGCCCTGGAGGATGGAGTGGGACCAGAGCGGGGACCAGGGCCGGAGCTGGTGCGTGAGCGCCTCGAGTCGCGCCTGGAAGTCCATGTCGGCGCATCCTATGCGCCGCCGCCCCGCCGGTTGGTTCAGTTCTCAGCCAGGCCGAGGTTCGTCACGCGGCCATCCGGGATGATGCTTACCTTGTAGCGCCAGGTCGCGGTCCCGAACTTCACCAGGTACGTGTAGACGCGGTCATCGCCCAGCACCTCGCGCTTCACCAGGACGAGCGGCCCCGTCGGCCCCAGGTCCTGCAACAGGTCCTGGTAGTAAGGCACGGCCTCCGGGAAGAACCAGCTCGGCAGGTACGCGAAGTCTGCCGGATCCAGCGTCCCGTTGCGGAGCTGTTCGAGCATCGCCGTGAACCGCGCCGTCATCGCCGGCTCCTGGTCGGGAATGGGCGCCAGGGGCGGCACCGCGAGCGCGGGGTTCACGAGGGCCGCGATCCCGTCCGAGAACGCCGTGGGGTTCGCGGTGTTGGAGTTGATCAACACCACGATGGACAGCTCGTCCCCAAGGAACCGGGAGTAGACGCAGACGAAGCCCTGCCAACCACCGGTGTGCTGATGCAGCGGCTTGCCCGCGCGCTCCTGGAGCATCCAGCCAAAGCCATACGGATAGGAGGCCCCGCTGTTGAGTTTCACGGGTGACAGGATCTGCTGCCAGCTCCCCCGGCCCAGGATGGCCCGCTGATCCACGGCGGCGTCCCAGGCCAGCACGTCCTTCAAGGAGAAGTAGAGCGAACCGTCCGCGTTGCGATTCAACGACGGCGAAACCCACTTCTGGTTCTTCACCACGCCGTCGACCACGCTGTAGCCGGCCGCTCGGTTCGGGATGACGTCCTCTTCGCTGATGCCTCGCGCGGTCGACATGTGCGCGGGCCGGAAGACCTGCGACCCCAGGACGTTGACGTAGGAGGTGCCCGCGACCTGGTTCACCAGGATGCCCAGCAGGACGTAGCCCGTGTTGCTGTAGTTCCAGCGCAGGCCGGCGGGGAACTGGAGGGGGCGCCCATAGGCAATCTGCCGGTAGTCCGCGTCCGTGTAGTCCTGCCGCAGGTCGAGCACGTCGTAGATGTCGCCGACGCCGGAGGTGTGCGTCAGCAGGTGGCGCACCGTGATGGGCCGCCACGTCGCGGGCGCGTCGGGGAAGTACTTGGTAATGCTGTCGGACAGCACCACCCTGCCGGCCTCCACCTGGAGCATCACCGCCATCGCGGTGAACATCTTCCCCACGGAGCCGGACTGGAAGAGGGTGTCCGCCTCCACGGGGACCTGGTGCTCCAGATTCGCGAAGCCATACCCTTTCGCCAACACGACCCGCCCGTGACTCACGACGCCCACGGCGAGGCCGGGCACTCCCTGCCGTTTCTGCTCCGCGCGCACGAAGGCTTCAATCCGCTCGCGCAGCGCATCATGCGCGGCGGCAGGGCCCCCCAGGAGCAGGCCCACGAGAAGGACAGCCACGGCTGCGGTGGATTTCGACGGATTGCGCATAGGGGCTCCCTGCGCCCGGAAGAGGGCTTCTCCAGGAGTTCCCGGCCGCGCAAACGATGCAGGAGGGATGCAAGGGATTGACGTCTCCGGCGTGCAGGGCAGGGAATCCGGCTCGGACTTCCTGCCGTTTGCACGTCGGCCTACTCCTGGACGGCCGCGGACGTAGGCCCACGCAGGGACACGCGTTGCTCCAGGGCCCCGAGCGCGGCCTGCACGGCGTCCTTGTACGCCGTGTACCTGGAGGCTTCGTAGCGCCCCTTCGCCCGCTGGATGCGGAAGTCCTGCGTGAGCACGCCATCCGCCAGCCGGGACGCCAGCTTCCACTCCGCGTAGTCCGTGGTGCCGGAGCGCTCCTTCAGGTCCTGCGCCGTGAGGTCCTGGCCCGAGGGCACCTCGAAATGGGTCACGCTCTCGATGACGAGGGGCGCCCTCATTTCAAAGGGAGAGTCGCGTCGCTCCGTCTCCCGGAGGCTGAGGAAGTTGTGCTCCCAGGGCGAGGGCAGTTGCCCCACGATGCCGCCGCCCGCGGAGGCGAAGCGGCCGCGCATGACATATTCGATGTTCAAGGCCAGCGGGCGCTCGGGCTCCTCCAGGTCGGGGGCCTCCAGGGTGGTGACGCTCACGCCCGCCCGGGTGCCTCCCATCACGGAGGCCATCAGCTCCGCGCGCTCGGAGGGCTCTTCGCTGGAGAGGTAGTAGCGCAGGGCGGAGGCAAGGCCTCCCGTCAGCGTCACCTGCTCCTTCACGTGCAGCGTCGTCCCCTGGAGGCGGACATGGCGTTCGGCGCGGACCTGGCTCTGGGAGGGCTCGGGAATGCGCACGAGCCGGGACTTCGTGCCATCCAGCACCAACGCCTCCCGGCCGCCCAATCCAATCTCCGCGCTGTTCATGGGCGCGATGGATTTGTTCGTCACGTCCACGAAGGTGCCCCCGCCCACCGTCGGCAGGTAGACGACCATGTGGTCGAACTGGTCCAACGAGGGCGTGTCCGCGACGACGGGGCCGCCCGTCCGCACGAGCGCCAGCTGCGAGGCAATCCCGGCGGCGCCGAGCAGCTGGTGCAAGAGGAGCGAGTGGTCCTTGCAGTCGCCGGTGCGGTTGCCGAGGATTTCGTCCACGGCGTGCGGAATGCGGGCCCGGGCGCCGAAGAGGATGCCCCGGTACGTCAGGCTCTTCTGGACCCAGCGGGCCAGCGCGGCGGCACGCGTCGCCTCATCCTTGGACGTACCCCCCTCCTTGGCGGCCAGCGCCTTCACGGTGGCCACGGGCGCGAGCTGCGCGGCGATGGACTTCAGGTAGTCGGTCCCCTCGGCCTCCCACGTCGTGCCGACGGGGGCGAGCCACGCCATGGGCAGGTACTCCTGGTAGTCGGGCTGCATGCCCTCCTCGCGGTAGAGGGCGGGCTGCTCGACGACAAAGGTCCATGCATCGGGCGTCTGGAGGGGCTTGAGGCCGGGCGAGGCTCGCCACTGCATCGCGTCCACGTCGCCGCGGACGTAGAGCACGGCGTGTGACGTGGGGATGCTCGCGAAGAAGTCATGTTCGAGGAAGCGCATGGCCCGCGGCGGCGTGAGGTCGCGCCGGGTGACCACCACGTCGACGGTGTGCCCGGGCTTCAGGCCCGGCACGGGCACCACCAGGGTGCGGCGCTGGGTGCCCTGCTGCGCGGAGGCCTTGTCGGAGACGTAGCAGTCCTCCACCTTGCCCCTGGCCACCACGCGGCCCCGCTCATCCCGGACTTCCACCCGGTTGACGAAGATCTCCTCGGACAGCGGGTTGAGCTCGAACTCGAAGGTGTTGAAGCGCTCCACGCCCGCCGCGTTGTGCACCTGGACCCGGCGCAGGTCGGTGGTGCGCAGCTCCTTTCCCTTCACGAAGGAGATGGCGGTGGCCCGCAGGAGGTACTGGCCATTGTGGCCCGGCGCCTTGGCGGGCTTGTCACTCCGGGCCAGCAGCTCCGCTGGCAGCGCGACCTCCTCGATGGGCGTCTTGAGCACGGAGTTCACCCCCTGGCCCAGCGTGCCGGACACATGCTCCAGAAACTGGCGCGTGTCCGCGGAGGAGGGCTCCAGCTCGAGCGCCTTCTCCAGGGAGGACTTGGCCTCCGCATAGCGCTTGAGCGCGTACTCGGCGCGGGCCCGGACCTGGTAGCTCCTGGAGGACTGCGCCGACCTGCTCACCATCTGCTCGGCGACCTCCAGGGCGAGCTTGGGCTTCCTGGCCTCCAACCACGTGTCCACCAGGGCTTCGGAGACCTCCAGCGTGTAGCCCTCGCGCTTCTGCCGCTGACCCAGGAGGGCGGCGGCCTGCGCGGGGGCGCCCTTGCGCCGCAGGATGTCCGCGTGCATGAGCGTGGCGCCCGTCGAGTCGGCTCGCTTCCGGTACTGCTGGATGACCTGGAGCGCCTGCGCGACGCGGCCCTTCTCCTCGAGCAGCGAGAGATACCGACGCAGGTGGGACTCGTTGGTGAGGCGGGATGGAAAAACCGAGGCGTAGGCCTGGAACCCCTCGGCCTCGCGGCCGCTGCGCACGAGCAGGTAGGCCCGCCAGGACTCCAGCCGCAGCTCCCCCCGGAACCGTTTCGCGTGGGCGTTGATGAGCGTAAGCCCCTCCTCGTACCGCCCTGCGCCGCTGTACGCGGCCACGGCGTTGACGAGCAGCATCGGCTCTCCGGGCTCCAGTTCGAAGGCGCGCTTGAACCAGGGCAGGGCCGAGGCGAAGTCATCCCGGTCCGAGTAGTACCGCGCGATGCTGTCGAAGACCTTCGCGTGAGTGGTCGCGGAGGCCTTGCCCACCGCCGCGGAGCGGGGCGCCGTCGAAGGGGCGCTGAGCTTGACGGCATCCAGCGCCGAGCGGACCCGGGTGCCCAGCGTGGGCTGGTTCTTGGCCCACCATCCGGCGAGCAGGTACGCCATGTCCCCATCCCGGAACACGCGCAGCTCGTACTCGTCGACCGCTCCCTCTTCGTTCTGGGTCTCGTAGGTGAAGGCCCGGCCCGAGAGCTTGTCCGAGGTGATCTCGCGGGCATTGCGGACCGTGGCTTCGTCAGAGTCGACGGCGAGGACGTTCAGCAGGCCGTGGGCCAGGGCGTCCGGAGAGGGCTCCTCCCCGAAGAGCCAGATGGGGACGACGAGCATGCTGGTGTTGTCTCCAACCGCGCCGAAGTCCGCTTCGGGAAACTCCGTCGCGAGGTTGTTGGGCCGTTCCCAGAGCCGCCCGTCCAATTCGACGGAGTAGCCATACTCCGTGGACTGTCCCGTCAGGGGGCTTGCGGCCGCGGCGGGGGCGGACTTGCGCTGGGGATCCACCATGGAGAAGCGCGAGAACAGGCGGTCCGCCTCCTCGAAGAGCTCCTTCTCGTCCTTCGTGCTGCCCCACGCCATGAGTTGATAGGCGTATCCTTCGTGCGAGTAGACCCACTGCACGTACGTCAGCGGCATCTGCTTGTGATGGGCGCGGGTGCGCATGCGGATGCCCTTGAGCGCACCGACGGCATGGGGTTCGCGCGACAGTTTTTCGACCGCGCCCAGGCCGCTCTCGAGGTTGGCGGCCACCACGTCAGCGATCAGCTCGGTGCTGTCCTCACCGCCAGGGGCTTCTCCGTCCGCGGACTTCTCCGGGATGATGATGAAGAACATCTGGGCCTTGCCACCGCGCGCCATGGCGAACTTCGCAAGCTTGTTGAGCCGTGGGGCGTTCATCGTTATCCAGGGGCTGCCTGGATGCTGGAAGGCAAAGTTGAACTCCTCGTCACGGATGCCTTCGTCGGGCTTCTCCGCCCGGAAATCCGCGGGGATTTCATCCCGCCGTGAGAGGGCGTTGAAGAAGCCAAACCCCATGCCGCCGAGGAGGAGGACCGAGAGCGCGACGGCCCACCCCGCGTGCGTGCGTCCCTTCAGCCGCCGTTCCTTGTCGGAGCGGAGCTCCAGCAGGCTGGTGACGGCGAGGAACAGTCCCAGCAGCAAGAGGACGAACGTGACCAGGGGCACCAGGACGGCCCGGAAAGGGAAGTCGAGCACGGGCGTGATCAAGCTTGAGACGAGCATCACCAGCGCGGCGATCTCCACGACCACCAGCGAATAGATCGCCTTGCGGTTCGTGGAGGCTTCTCGAAGTGCCTCGCGGTGTTTGAAGAGGCCGAAGAGAAGGAGAAGGATCCAGATCAGATTGCCGGGGAGCAGGCCAGGGTCCGTCGCCGCGGCGAAGAGCAGGGTAGTCATGTGAGGATGAACAGCAGCCTAACAGGCGCGGCGCCTGCCATCCCATCCCCCCAGGCTTCACAAAGGACAACGCCCGGACTTCAAAGCGTGTAATTCATTGTCTTCCGGAAAGACTCAGCGCTGGGCGAGGTCTGGTATTACCCAGTCAGACATTGACGGAGCCGGCTCCACGCGCAGACGCCTCCGGAGAGATTTCCGAGGCGCTGCAAGGGATTGAGGGGAGTGGGCCCTCCTGGATTCGAACCAGGGACCAATCGGTTATGAGCCAGGGTGGGGCCGGTTGGCAGGGGCTCGCAGGCCCTGGCACTGGCCCGCAACCTGCGGAAAGGACTGAGGCTTCCCAGGGCACGGGGGCGGCGCCGGTTGGCACCGTTTCCACGGTTTCGACTCGCCGTGGTGCGCCGGTGGTGCGGAACATGGTGCGGCCGGTGGCCTCGCCGATGCTCACGGTTCGCGAGGTGGCGGAGGAGTTGGCCGTTTGCCGGGCCACCGTCTACGCGCTCCTTGAACGCGGGGAACTGGAGCGGGTGTGGGTTGGGGGCTCTATCCGCATCTCGGCCGCGTCGCTGGAGGCGCTCCTTGCCCGAGGGCGGCGCTGATTCTCCGGTTGGAGCGGCGATGCCGCTACGGAGCACGGGGTGCGCTGGCACTGGAGCGTTTGTCACGAGCGGAGGATGGCCGCATCGCCGCTCCCCGCAACAGTGCCCTCATCCTTCCTATTGGCTCCTTCCTATTAGCATTGCCGTTGGCAAGGGGGTTCGGCGCCGCGTCACGCCTTCGCGTCTTCTGTCGCCTGCGTGTAGCTGGCCATCAGGGTGGCCGTGGTGATCCGGCGGAACTCGTCCGGTCCGCGCGCGAGCGTGAGGTGGTGGACTTTTCCCTTGCCGGGCACATCGACGCCCTTGAAGTCGACGTCCGTCACCGTCCAGGGACCGCCCGCGGGAGCGGAATTCTCGACCCATCGGGACCCGACGTACACCTGCGTGGCTGCGTTGAGTGAGCTCATGCCCCGAACTCTACCCGTCCCTGTATTTCGGCGAACGCCGCCCCTCTCGCCCTGCCCTTAGTCCAGGTCACGCGTGAGGCTGACGACTCCTGTACGGTGGGCGCGCTCGGCCTCATCAACGGCTGCCTCGACGTCATCGACGGCGGCCCGCTTGAAGGTTGGGTTGGGTGACGTGCGTCCTCGAGGATGGCCGCCCGGGCCGCTTCGAGTGCACCCTGACGCCCCCAACGGCGCGGACCTCCCGGCGAGGCGGGCGCTGACTACGCCCTGCGCCTGCACCGCCGAGGTCAGCTCTCTGCGTCGTCCTTATCTTTGAAGGGCGTGTACTTGGCCATCAAGTCACGCACCGTGACGACCCGGGGTCTGCAGCCGTCAGCCATAAGCTTGACGGTGAGGATTCTGTCCTTTTCCGGAATGTCGACAGTGGCCCCGGTGCAGGCAACCACCTTCCAGATGGTCCGGCCGGCGGTGCCCTCTCCGGTGGCAGCACTGTTCTCGATCCACTCGGACCCCATTCGTGCTTTGGCGGTGGTGTCGTTCGGGTTCATGCCCGGGACTCTACCCGTCCCTGGCTTCCGGGTAACGCCGCCCCTTTTCGCTCTGCATGCCCCCCTCGATCGAGACCGCCCTCATCGTGCTCGCGGTGAGCCAGCTCTTGGTCCCCCTCCTCAACGGGTTGCTGGCCCGGCGGCAGACGAAGCACGAGCAGGCCGTGGACCAGGTGCCGTTGCTCGTTCCCTCAAGCCGGGGCGAAGCCAGGGCCAGGGTAGGAGAGCCCCGCCTTTGCCGCGACGGTAGAGGAGCCGGGGGGCGGGTTGGCAGGGGTTCGCAGGCCCTGTCAGCGCCTCGCAACCTGCGTAAAGGATTGAGACTCTCCAGGGCGCGGGGGGGCGCCGGTTGGCACCGCTTCCACGGTTTCGACTCGCCGTGGTGCGCCGGTGGTGCGGAACGTGGTGCGGCCGGGGCCCCGCCGATGCTCACGGTGCGCGAGGTAGCGGAGGCTCTGGTAGTGTGCCGGGCCACCGTCTACGCGCTCCTAGAACGCGGGGCGCTGGAGCGGGTGTGGGTTGGGGGCTCTATCCGCATCTCGGCCGCGTCGCTGGAGGCGCTCCTCGCCCGGGGGACGCCGCTGATGCTCGGGCCGGTGGTTCCCGGTTCCCACCCCCCTATAGCGGGAACCGGAACCTTCCGAGCACCGTCCCTGTCGCAAGCCACGCGCTGCCAGCCGTAGCCACCAAACCGCGCAAGTACCAGGGCCACCTGCTGGGACGGCGGCTGGGCGTGGGCTCGTTACCCAAGAGGGCCGCACCGTCTATGCGTACGGCCTGCTCGCCCCCGGCATCATCGCCCTCCACCGCGCCGCACCAACTCTCCTCAACAGGGCCTCAATCTGTCCTATGCTCCCTCCCCTTATTGGCCTTCCGTGGGGAGAGGTAAGCAATGCCTCTGAAAGCAACTGACGTCTTCACGCCCAACGACTTCCCTGTTCATACGTACATCCAGCGCGCAGGGGAGGATCTCGAAGGGCAACTGCGGCGAGCGCTCGCAACTCCGAAGCAGGTGGTATCTCTCTCGGGGCCCTCCAAGTCTGGGAAAACCGTGCTCGTAGAGAAGGTCGTGGGCAAGGACAACCTGATCCAGATCTCTGGAGCGATGATCAAGGAGCCGGATGACCTCTGGAATCTCGTCCTCGACTGGATGGAGGTTCCACACAGCGAGGTCGCACAGGCGGGTTCAACCTCGACGCATCAAGCCTCGGTCAGAGGCGGCGGCAAGGCAGGGGTTCCGTTCCTAACTGAGGCGTCAGGTGAGGCCGGGTACCAATACGCCAAGGCTAAGGCGGAGACGACCGCTGCGACGTTACAGCGCCGGGGACTGGCGCAAGTTGAGAAGGAAATTGCTGCCAGTGCGTTCGTCATCTTTGTCGATGACTTTCACTACATGGATCGAGGAGTGCAGGTCGCAGCTGCCCAGCAGATCAAGGCAGCGGCCGAACGTGGCGTGCGGATCTGTGTTGCGTCAGTTCCGCACCGCGCTGATGACGTTGTCCGGTCAAATCCGGAGTTGAGGGGACGCACGGCAAACATTGACACTGCTTTCTGGGGGCCGGACCAGCTAGCTGAAATCGCGCGCGTCGGCTTTAAGAAACTGAACGTGACGATCACCGATGCCGACGCGACGTTCTTCGCTACCGAGGCGTGCGGGTCACCGCAGATCATGCAGTCGCTTTGCCTCCAAACCTGCTTCATCACCGGTACTGAGGAGGAGCAGGCGAAGCAGGAGTCTCTGACACTCAACACTAGTTTGAAGCGCCGTATTCTCCAGGCCACCTCGACAGTGTGCGACTACAGTTCCCTCGTTGGTCAAATGCATCAAGGGCCGAAGACGCGCGGCACCGAGAGGAAGGAGTTCATATTCAAGGACGGCTCGAAAGGCGACGTCTACAGGGCCGTGCTGCTGGCGCTCGCTGACGATCCTCCTCGGATGGATTTTCCGTGGGCCGAGATCAGCAAGCGCATCGAGAATGTCTGTGCGGGTGGGACAACCCCGGTTGGTAGCAGCTACGCCGAGGCATGTAAGCAGATCAGCGCGATCGCTCTTAATGCTTACCCAGCCCAACGCATCATCGAGTGGGACGAGAATGCGAGCGTCGAGACGTTGACGATCGTCGACCCGTATCTTCTCTTCTTCCTGCGCTCCTCGCAAAAACTGGCGAGTTTGGGCAAAAGTCAGTGAAGCCCTGATGGCACCTGCACAGGCTTCTTAAACTGGGTGGAAACAGCCTGAAGTGGGGATGAAGGTGGGGCCTCCAGTGCCTCTGGGCGGCAACGGGTGCCACGCTCCACGGGACAACCGCAGGACGTATTGGAGCCTCCAGCATCTGTCCCCCGCCGATGCCCCTGTCGCTGGTCCTTCCTCCTACCGGGGGACGCCGCGCGGTGCCGGTCTGGGTAATCTGCGCGCATGAGCCAAAGCTCCGCGTCTGCTTCCCGTGCCCAAGTCTTTGAAGACGACGGCACGCCACTCAAAGCAACTTTCAACTTCCAGTTGCGCGACGGGAAAACAACGACCCTGTTCTACAGCCGGGGTGGGAAATCCGACCTGCCCGGCGCGCGCAATCCGGACTACCACGTTGGGTTGGAGGTTCTCATCGGTCGTTTGGGTTCCGGGGGGGCTCGGCTTGATGAGGTGCACTTGGAAACCGGCCGCGAGCATCGGGTGCTTGATGTGCCCCCAATGGACCTGCGGACTGCCGATGCCAACAAGGTGAGGAAGCACATCTCGCGCGCACAAAGGAGCAACGGAATTCGGCAGATTCGACTGTTCTTCTCGGGGCTGAACGTCCCTCTCGAACAGATCGAGGAGTTCCTATCGAGGGGCAGCGCGGGCGCAATGGTGCCGGGCGCACCCGATTGGTATGAGCCTGTGACGGTCCTCTCTCGCACCGAGGGCAGAGTGCGTGTCCGCCTCTCGAATGTAGCGGAGCGGGACCCTTCGCTTCGAGCCACTGCCATCAGGTTGCACGGGGCGCGCTGCGTGGTCTGCGGGTTCTCCTTCGGTGATACCTATGGCGAATGGGGAGCGGGCTTCATCGAGGTCCATCACCTCCTGCCCATCGCTGACGGAGAGCGCGCCACGGACCCCACGAAGGATCTCAGGCCCCTCTGCGCGAACTGCCACTGCATGGTTCACAGAAGGCGCGGGATCACGCTCACCATCGAGGAACTGCGGGCGAAGATGCTGACTCGGCCGGGCACCGGGACGCGCGTCCCTTGAGCCTGAGGGAAACCGGCGGAATCTGGGGAACCGCATCCCAGGGCATCCACCCATTGCTCCCGGAGCTTTCTAGGCTCCTGAAGCAGAGACCAATGGATCATCCACACGCATTGGTCCCGCGTCAGCGTCACCCGTTCTGATGCTCCGGGTCAGCGGACTCAGAAGCGGACGGCGCGGATTCCCGCAGGCTTCCATCCTTGGAGACCTCGGAGGACTCTGACGCGGTTCCGCGCGCCGTCTTGTTTGTGCCCTTGCGCCCCTTGCACGCGCGCTTCATGGGAGTCTCTTGGGCCCTCATTCCCCCGAGTGCCCACATGACCAGAGGCAATCGGTGGGAACCCCAGGAGAACAGGACGATATCTTCGGGGAACTCGCCGCTCATTTCTAGGGCCTCCACCGCATTGTGAGGGGTCCACGGAAGTGGGGGGCTCTCAGTCTACGGCCATCTCGACGTCGAGGACATGCGCGCGGGCCTGGAGCAGCTCAGCTTCCGGACCGCCGAGGCGCCCCTTGCAGCGGTGCTCCCGTTGGCCGTGGGCGGCCCGCATGGTACGCCGGTGGTGCGGAACTCGGCGGAGGCGGATTTTCGCCCCGGTGCCTCGGAGATGATTTTAGAGGCGCTGCAAGGGATTGAGGGGAGTGGGCCCTCCTGGATTCGAACCAGGGACCAATCGGTTATGAGCCGACAGCTCTAACCGCTGAGCTAAGGGCCCTCATGTCTCTGACGCCAGACGCGAGGCGGACTATCTCTCCGCCCGCGCGCGCCTGGCAAGCGCCGCCGCGTGTCAGGCCTTGCCGTCCTTCTTCACCACGCGGAACACCTGGCCCTTCTCGTTCACCGTGACGCCCTCCGCGCGCAGGCGCTTCGCCTGCTCGTGCGCCACCAGGGGCGCCAGCGTCCCGTCCGAACGGATGACCCGCCACCAGGGCACCTGCGTGGCCTGCCCCGGCAGGTGCTTCAACTCCCGCCCCACGCCGCGCGCCGCGCCCGGCCTCCCCGCGTAGATGGCCACCTGCGCGTACGAGCGCACCTCCCCGCGGGGAATGGAGCGCACCTGCTTCATCACGTTGTCGGAGAAGGGCAGGGGCTTCTCAACGGGCTTCTTCGCGGCCACGGCGCACCTCACTCGGGACGGGCGAAACGACGAAGGCCCCCGGTCCACTTGAGGGAACGGAGGCCTTCAGGGCTCAACGGTCAGCGGACTCCGGGGCTCAGCTCTCCACGAAGGAGCGCAGGCGCTTGGAGCGGCTGGGGTGACGCAGCTTGCGCAGCGCCTTGGCTTCAATCTGGCGGATGCGCTCGCGCGTCACCTCGAAGTCCTGGCCCACCTCTTCCAGCGTGTGGTCGCTCTTCTCGCCAATGCCGAAGCGCATGCGCAGGACCTTCTCCTCGCGCGGCGTGAGCGTGGCCAGCACCTTCCGGGTCTGCTCGGCCAGGTTCATGTTGATGACCGCGTCCGCGGGCGACACCAGGCTCTTGTCCTCGATGAAGTCGCCCAGGTGGCTGTCCTCTTCCTCGCCGATGGGCGTCTCCAGGGAGATGGGCTCCTTGGCGATCTTCAGGACCTTGCGCACCTTGTCGAGCGGCAGCTCCATCTTCTCCGCGATCTCCTCCGGCGTCGGCTCGCGGCCAATTTCCTGCACGAGGTAGCGGCTCGTGCGGATGAGCTTGTTGATGGTCTCGATCATGTGCACCGGGATGCGGATGGTGCGGGCCTGATCCGCGATGGCGCGGGTGATGGCCTGACGGATCCACCAGGTGGCGTACGTCGAGAACTTGTAGCCGCGCTTGTACTCGAACTTGTCCACCGCCTTCATCAGGCCGATGTTGCCCTCCTGGATGAGGTCCAGGAACTGCAGGCCGCGGTTCGTGTACTTCTTCGCGATGGAGACCACGAGGCGCAGGTTCGCCTCCACCAGCTCGCTCTTGGCGCGCTCGGCGCGCTTCTCACCCAGGCGGATGGCGTCGTAGTTGCGGCGCAGGGCGTCCACGGGGAGGTTGGCTTCCTCCTCCACGCGCTTGATCTTCCGCACCGCCGTGCGCACGTCGCGGTCCAGGACCTCCAGCTGCTCGGGCGTGAAGTTGAGCTGCTTCTGGAGCTTCTTGGCGATGTTCGGGTTCTCGCGCGACTCCTTGAGCTGCGGGCGCAGGTCCTTCATGTTGACCTGGTAGCGACGCTCCAGGTCCCCGAGCTCCTCCTCCGCCTTCTCCACGCGCTCGATGAGGCCCTTGAGGTTCACGACGATGCGGTCCACCTGCTTCTTGTTCAGCCGCATCTCCTCCAGGACCTCCATCATCTTGGTCCGGAGGTCCTTCACCTCCTGCTTGAGCTCCTTCTTGCGGACTTCCGTGAGCTTCTTCTTCCCGGAGAGCTCCTCCTCCAGGACCTCGCAGTCCTTGGCGAACTTGCGGAAGCGCTCGATCTGCTTGGAGATCTGCTCGATCTTGTTGAGCTCGCTCTGCGCCAGCTGCGCGGGGGCCTCGCCCTCGGCTGCTTCCTCGGCGGGCTCTTCCGCGTTCTCCGACTGGGCCTCTTCGGGCGCGTCCTTGATGACGTCGCGCACGCGCAGCTTGCCCGTCTTCAGGCGGTTGCTGATGTCCAGGATGTCCGCCACCGCGACGCGGCAGGCGAGCAGGGCGCGCAGGACCTCCTTCTCACCCTCCTCGATGCGCTTGGCGATCTCCACCTCGCCCTCGCGGGTGAGGAGGCTGACGCTGCCCATCTTGCGCAGGTAGAGGCGGACGGGGTCATTGGACTTGCCACCCGGCTCGTCGTCCTCGTCCTTCTCGTCCTCGTCCTGGTCTTCCTTCTCTTCCTCGACGGCGACGGTGGGCTTGATCTCGTTGGACTGCGCGGCCTTCTGCGCGTCCACGATCTCGATGTCGTTGTCGCCGAACATGCTCATCACGTCGTCGATCTGATCGGACGACACGATGTCGGCGGGGAGGGCGTCGTTCACCTCGTCATAGGTGAGGAAGCCCTTCTCGCGGCCCGCGGCCAGCAGGTCCTTGACCTCCTTGCGCTCGGCGACGGGATCCTCCTCCACGTCGTCTTCCACGGCGTCCGGGTCCACCTGGACGGCGGCGGCGGCTTCCTCCGCGGCCTCCTCGGGGTCCACGTCGTCGGCCATGGCGGCGACGCCCTTCTTCTTCTTGATCTTCTCGGGCGCCTCGGCGGGGGCGTCCTTCGCCAGCAGCTCCTTCTCCTCAGGCTCCGCTGCCTTCGTGACCTTCGCCGCAGGGCTGTCCGGGGCCTTCTTCTTGCGGATCACCGGATCCACCTTCTTCTTGGTGGGCTTCACGGATGCCTTGGGGGGCTTCTGCGTCGGCATTCGGGTACTTCTCCTTAAGAAAATCAGGTGCTTTGGCCTGGGCGAGCCGGCCGATCTACCGCAAAGTCGAGCTTTCTTACAAACGCGAACTCAAACCGGTTGCATTGGTCCCTTTGTTCCCGTTGCCGAGGAAGCGGGGGTCAGCTCATCCAGGACGCGCTTGCGGAGCGCCAGCAGCTCCTTGCGCTCGGAGAGGAGCAACCGCGTCTCCTCTGTCAAATCAAAAGCCCCCTGCGTCTGTTCCGTCGCCCGCTTTATATAAACGAGCCGCTCGTCAATGCGCTTCTTCATGATGTCGCGGCACGTGAGGATGAACTCCGCTTCGAGTTCCATTCCCCCCGCCGAGAGCCGGCGGCCGGCCTCCAGGAGCGTCCGCTTGACGACCTCCGACGCCTCGAAGAGCGCCTCCTCCAGCCCCTGCCCGGACGTGGTCTGCGCCAGCACCATCCGCAACCCCATGTGCGACAGCTCATCACACACGCGGAAGCTGTCCCGGGCGAGCAGCCGGGAATCCCGAAGGATTGCGGCCACATAGAGCGCCTCGGCCTCCGGCGGGGGGCGCTCCGCCTGGGGCTTGGGCACGGGGCGCGGCGCGGCCTGGGCGGGGACGACGTGCGCCTGGGGCGCGACGGCGGGTTTGGGCGTGGGGGGCGGCTTGTACTGGAGCGACGACTCAATCTGCGCCGGCATCCAGCCGAAGTGCCCGGCCAGCGCGCTGATGAGCGTCGACCGCGTCAGGCCCGGAGGCACCTGGGAGGTGACGGGCCTGAGCCGCTCCAGCGCGGCCATCTTCTCCTCGAAGCTCGCCTGCCTGCCTGAAGGCAGCAGGGTGGCGAAGAGGTAGGCGGTGAGGGGCTGGGCGCCCTCCAACAGGCGCTCCACGCCGTCGGTGCCCTCGCGGCGGGCGAACACGTCCGGGTCATCTCCCTGCGGCAGGAGCGCCACCCGGGTGGGGGCGCCCGCGGCGAGCAGGGGACCGGCCAGGCGTTCCACGGCGGCCAGGCCCGCGGAGTCTCCGTCCAGCAGGAGCACCAGGTCGCGGGCCTCCGCGCGCTTGAGCACCTGGAGGTGGCCGGCGGTGAGGTTGGTGGAGCACAGGGCTACCGCGTGGCGCACGCCCACCTGATGCAGGCCGATGCAGTCGAAGTAGCCCTCCACGAGCACGGCCGTCTTGCGCTTGTGGATCTCATCGCGCGCCTGGTCCATGCCGAAGAGCGTCTCGCTCTTGTTGTAGAGCCGGGACTCGCGCGAGTTGAGGTACTTGGGCCCGTCCTCCGCCGCGACCAGCCGGCCGCCGAAGGCGATGGGCCGCCCCTCCGGCGCGCGGATGGGCACCATCAGGCGGCTGCGGAAGAAGTCGATGCAGCCGTCGCCGCTGTTGCGCTTCGTGATGAGGCCCGCCTTGAGGCCCCACTCCAGCATCCCGTTCTTCTGGAAGCGGTCCGCCAAGAGGCTCCACTGCGCGGGCGCCCACCCCAGGCCGAAGCCCTGGGCCACCTCTTCGGACACGCCGCGGCTGGCCAGGTAGGCCCGGGCGGCGCGGCCTTCGTCCTCGTGCCAGAGCAGGCCGCGGAAGTGCTCCGCGGCGAAGTCCGTGGCCTCCTTGACCTGCTGACGCTCCTTGAGGCCCGGGTCCTGCGCGGCCTCCAGGTCGATGCCCACCTCCTGGGCCAGGTCGCGCACCGCGTCCTGGAACGTCTTGCCCAGGTAGCGCTGGATGAAGGACACGGCGTCGCCGCTCGCCCGGCAGCCATGGCAGAAATAGAAGCGCTTCTCCGGGACGACGTAGAACGAAGGCGTCTTCTCCTGGTGGAAGGGGCAGCGGCCCTTGAACTCGCGCCCGGCCTTCTTCAGCTCCACGTGACGGGACACCAGCGACACGATGTCCACGCGGTCGAGGACCTCCTGGATCTTGTGCTCCGGAATCACGACGCCCCTCCATCCATCCGCATGAGCGCGGCCTTCCGCCCGCAATCCTGACGCCCCGGTCTGACGCGGCCCGCACCGCCGCTTCCCCGCCCGCCCTCCCAGGCAGGTAGGGCCAACGGACGCGGACGGGGCGCGGAGACAGACGGGGGCTGGGACACGGCGCGCACTCCTGAAGGCCGGCTGCTCGCCTCCCGGGGTGGGGGACGGGCGGACGGCCTTGGGATCAGCGCTTAATGGCCAGCGGGCGAGGGATCAAAAAATCCGCTCGAGCCCGGGCTGGGAAGGGCACCTGGGAGACGTTCCCGGCGCCCCTTCCCGGGGAAACCACGGTGCTTCAGGACAGCTTGGACAGCTGGGCCTTCACTTCTTCGGAGATGGCCTTGCCCTCGGCCTTGCCCTGGAGCTTGGGGTTCACGTTCTTCATGACCGCGCCCATGTCCTTGGGGCCCTTGGCGCCGACCTCGGCGATGGAGGCCTGGACGGCAGCGGTGAGCTCCTCGGGGGTGAGCTGCTTGGGCAGGTAGCGCTGCAGGACGGAGATCTCCTGCTCTTCCTTGTCCGCCAGCTCCGGGCGACCACCGGCCTTGAACTGCTCGATGGAGTCGCGGCGCTGCTTGATGAGGCCGGCGATGACCTGGAGCACGCCCGCGTCGTCCAGCTCGCTGGCGCCCGGCTCGACCTCCTTGTACTTCACGGCGCTCTTGAGCATGCGCACCACGCTCAGGGTCAGCTCGTCCTTGGCCTTCATCGCGTCCTTCAGGTCCGCGGTCAGGCGCTCTTTCAGGGTGGTCATGTCGGGATTCCTCACGGGCGGGGAAAAGGGTCGCCGCGCCAGCGGATGGGACGGCGGGAACCAGGGCACCTGACTGCTTGAAGGCGCCCCGGCTCCTCACTGCGGGACCGCTAGTACGACTTGCGGGCCTTCTTCACAGCGCGCTTCTTGGCGGCGAGGGCCTTCTTCTTCCGCTTCACGGAAGGCTTCTCGTAGTGCTCGCGCTTGCGGATCTCGGAAAGGATTCCGGCCTTCTCGGTGGCCTTCTTGAAGCGCTTGAGAGCGCTTTCGATGGACTCACCTTCCTTCACTCGAATACCGGGCATGCAGTCACCTCCTTCCGCCTAGCTGGATGCAATCTGGAAATCTTCAGAGGGTCGGGGGGTATGGCGCAGCGGACCGCAAAAGGCAAGGAGACCCGCACGGAAAGGATGGGCCCGGGTGGGCTAGAGTGTCCGGCGCGTGTCCCGTCTCCTCCTCCTGGTGCTCCTGCTGGCGGCCAGCCCCTCCCGGGCCGGCACGGTCGCTTCCGAGTGCTGGGCCGCCTGCCGCCGCCACGTCGCCGACCCGTCGCTGCGCGCGCGGACCTGCGGGGCCTGCGTCACCGGGGGCCGGGTGGACAGCTGGGTGGCGTCCCTGGGGACGGGCGGGGTAGAGGCGCAGCGGGCCCTGGAGTCGGCGCTCACGGACGGCAGCTGGCGGGTGCGCTGGGCCGCGGTGCGGGCCGGGGCCCGGAGCCGGGGCCTGACGGAGCGGCGGGCCCTGGCGGACTGGATCATGGACACCCCGCCGGACGCGGACCTGGGGGCCTGCCTCACCGCCGTCCGTGCCGCCGCCGACACCGGCCGCTCCACGGCGGACTTCCTGAGGGAGGCGGGGGCGCGAGGGCCCTCCGCCGCCGCCCGGGTGTGGGCGAAGCGGGAGGCCGTCCGCCAGTCGCTGTCGCTGGAGATGTTCTCGCAGGAGCCGTCCGTGCGGCTGCCCGCGCTCCTGCACCTGGCCACCTTCCAGGGGCGCTCGGCGACGCGCGTGGTGCTGGACGCGGTGGCGTCGCGGCCCGTCGCGGGGGACGCGGTGATGGCGGAGCTCCTCTCCGCCGTCGCCGAGCGGCAGCGCGCGTCCGTGGGCCGGCTGCTCCTGACGGAGGCGAAGCCCCCGGACGAGGCCGTCATCAACCGGCTCTTCGCCGTGTACTCGCGGGAGCTGGACGCGCTGCGGCCGGAGCTTGCGTCCGGTGACGTGCAGCGCCGGCGTACGGCGGTGGCCACCCTGCGCCGGTACGGTCCGCTGGCGAAGCGGGAGCTGGAGGGGATGCTGGGTGACGAGGACGCGCGGATCCGCGAGCTGGCGGCGCGCGGCCTGGCGGAGTCGGCCGGGAAGCCCCTGCGGGACGCGGCGGTCCAGGGCGTGAAGGACGCGGAGACGGCGGAGGCCGCCCGGCCCTGGCTGGGCGCGATGGCGCGCGAGAAGGGGTGCTTCGCCTTCCTGCGGGACGTGGCCGAGGGGCGCGACGCCCGGACGCCGGAGATACAGGGGGAGGCGGTTGCGCTCCTGGGGGACTGCGCGGAAGGCCCGCCCCCCACGCGGCGGCTGGCGCCCTTCCTTGCGTCGCCCGTGGCGCCGGTGCGCGCGGGGGCCGTGCGCGCGCTGGGGGCGCTGCCCCGGAACGGCGACGCGATGTCGCTGGCGGCGAAGGCGCTGGAGGACGGAGCGCCGGAGGTGGTGGTGGCCGCGCTGGACGTGCTGTCCGCCTACCGGCAGCCGTCGCGAGGGGACGAGGCGGCGGGCCTGCTGGAGTCGGAGCACCCGGTGGTGCGCGCGGCGGCGGCGCGGGCGCTGGAGTTCGTGGGCCGCGCTGGGCACGTGCGCGTCCTGGCGGAGCGCCTGCGCGGGGACCCGGTGGCGGACGTGCGCGTCGCGGCGGCGAGGTCGCTGTCCGCGCTGGGGGGGCCGCACGCCGTGGCGGCGCTGAGCGAGGCGGCGGCGCACGACGCGGACACGCACGTGAAGCACGTGTCGGAGGAGGGGCTGCGCCGGTTGGGCTTCGGGCGCTGACGGCTGGGGGACGCGGAGACGGCGGGAGGCCCGGGGATCAGGCCTCCATCCAAGCGTCGCCGAGCCTTGCCGAGCCTCGGTGCCGACGCTCAGGGGCCGCTGACGGCCTTGGCGTCCACGCGGTTACGGCCCGCGTGCTTGGCCCGGTAGAGGTACTTGTCCGCGGCGGAGATGAGGTCCTCCGGCTGGGAGAAGTCCGAGTCCAGCAGCGTCGCCACGCCCAGGCTGATGGTCACCTTGATGGGCGTGCCGCTGAAGATGAAGTCCGCGCGGTCCACCGCCACGCGGCAGCGCTCCGCGCACGCCAGGGCCGCGTCCTCCGCGGACTCGCGCAGCATCAGCGCGAACTCCTCGCCGCCGTAGCGCGCGAGCAGGTCCTCGGTGCGCACCGTGTCCGCCACCCGCTGCGCGATGCGCGTCAGCACGAAGTCGCCGGCCGGGTGGCCGTACACGTCGTTGATGCGCTTGAAGTGATCCACGTCGAAGAGCACCAGCGACAGCGGCACGCGGTGGCGCAGGCAGTACGCGAACTCCTTGCGCACCGTCTCCATGAAGTACTTCTTGTTGTAGACGCGGGTGAGGCCGTCGCGCGTGGCGGACTCGTAGATGCTGCGCTGGTACTGCTCCTCCAGCGCGTCCTGGATGCTGAACTTCAGCACCGTGTTGGACCCGATCTGGATCTTGTCGCCGTCGTACAGCGGCGCCGCGCTCACCTTCAGGCCGTTCAGGTACGTGCCGTTGGTGCTGCCCAGGTCCACGAGCTGGAAGCGGCCGTCTCCAATGGCGACGACCTTCGCGTGCTTGCGGGAGATGCCGTCGTCCTCCACCTGGAACTGGGCCTCCGAGCTGCGGCCCAGCACCACCTCCAAGCGGTCCAGCTTGAACATCCGCCCGATGCCGGCGGCGGACTTGGCGCTGATGACGATCAGATACGCGCTCTGCTGCTGGGCGCTGCCCAGCAGGTCCGAAATGGAATGGACGGAAGTTTTCTCCTCGGACATCGCACCTCCCTTCTTACGGGCCGCCTTTTCACGGCGGCAAGCACACCCACGCTCCTTTCACGCACCCGGTGTCAGCCGACCCGCCCCACCCGCGCCGGCCGGCGCCTCTTTTTCTCCGGTGGAGGAACTGTCGGCCGCCCGACGGACAGCTCGCCCGCCACGGGCGTCCGGAGGAAGCGCGAGAGGGCCTCGCCCCCCCGGGGGTGCTCCGCCAGCCCCTGCATCAGCTTCACCAGCGCCGCCGACGGGGTCATGTCCGCACCGCCGACCGCCCCCTCCGCCAGCAACTGGGCCCCGGACTCATAGAGCGTGAGGTCCACCCCGTTGCGGTACGCCTGGCTCACCACCAACACCGGGATTCCCCGCTCCCGGGCCTGGACGAAGAGCGGCAGCAGCGAGCGGCCCAGCTCCGGCGCGATGGGCACGTTGCCCGCGCCGTACGCCTCCACCACCAGCCCCTTCACGTGCGGCAGGAGCTGCAGGGGCAGGGCGGGGTCCAGCCCCGGGTACACCTTGAGGAGGAAGACGCGCGGATCCAGCTTCTCGTGGAGCCGGAAGGGGCCTCGCGACACGAGGCCCTTCTCGAAGGTGGCGTCCACGCCCAGCGTGCCCAGCACGGGGAAGTTGGGGCTTTCGAATGCGTCGTACTCGGCCACCTTCACCTTGCGCGTGCGGTTGCCCCGGTACAGGTGCGAGTCGAAGCAGATGGTCACCTCGCGCGGCCCCTGGAGCGCGGAGAGCACCGCGTCGATGAGGTTCAGCCGCGCGTCGGAGCGGATCTCCCCCAGCGGACGCTGCGAGCCCGTCAGCACCACGGGGCAGGGCGGGTTTCGCAACATGAAGGACAGTGCACTGGCCGTGAAGGCGAGCGTGTCCGTTCCGTGGGTCACCACCGCCCCGTCGAAGTCCTGCAGTCGACGGTGGAGGTGGGCGGCCATCCGGCTCCAGAGCTCCGGCTGCATCTCCGAGCTGTCCAGGTTGGAGAACAGCTCGAGCTCGATGTCGGCCAGCTGGAACAGCTCCGGGGCTCGCTTGCGGAGCGTCTTGAAGAAGGCAGCGGGACGCAGGGCGGAGGGCCGGCCACCGGCCATTCCGAGCGTGCCTCCGGTGTGAAGCAGCAGGACTCTGGGCATGGGCGAGGGCCTCCCTGCCAAAGGCCGCCTTGCTTTACAAGCCCTGCGCGCATGGCTAAACCCCGGAGCCGTGCTCTTCCCTCGATGGATGCGTGTTGCTCCCGTGCTGGCCGCGGCGACCCTGATGGGCGCTGGCTGCACCAAGAGCGCGGAAGTCCCGGCCACCGCCAAGGCCCCGCCGCCGGCCGCCAGCCCGGCCCCGGCCGCTGCTCCAGCCGCGCCCCCCGCCGCGGAGGCCGCGTCGTCGGATCCGGCCCAGGCGCTGACGGGCATCCCCGGCATGGACTTCTCCGCGCTGCCCCCGGCGGCGAAGCGCGAGCTGGCCACGGTGTTCAGCGACGAGTTCTGCTACTGCGGCTGCCCCCACTCGCTGGGCGCGTGCCTCAAGCAGCACACGCCCTGCAAGCACGCGAAGCGGATGGCGCGGCTGTCCGCGCGGCTGGTGGCGGAGGGCGGCCCCGCGAGCGAGGTCATCGTCACGCTGTCGAAGTACTACGCGTCCTTCCGCGAGCCGCGCGTGCAGCTCAAGGTGGATCCGCGCATGTGCCAGGGCGACGCGAACGCGCCCGTGACGGTGACGGAGTTCTCCGACTTCGAGTGCCCCTTCTGCGGCAAGGCCCGGCCCATCCTGGAGGGCTTCGCGAAGAAGCACCCCAGCGAGGTGCGCTTCTGCTACCTGCCGTTCCCGCTCTCCATGCACGCCAACGCCATCCCCGCCGCGCAGGCGGTGCTGTGGGCGCGCGACCAGGGCAAGTTCTGGCAGATGCACGACGCCCTCTTCGGCCAGCAGGAGAACCTCAAGCCGGAGGCGCTGCCCGCGCTGGCGAAGTCGGTGGGCCTGGACGGGGACAAGCTGGCCGCCGTGCTGAAGACGGACCAGTACAAGGACGAGATCGACGGCTTCCAGGCGCAGGGGCGCATGGCCTCCATCAACAGCACCCCGTCCGTGTTCTTCAACGGACGTGCCTACGAGCTGGGCTTCCAGGAAGGTCAGCTCGAGCACAGCATGGAGGACGAGGTGGAGTGGCGCGCGAACAACAACGCGTGGGCCGCTGACTGACCCTTCGATGAGCCAACGCTTCCGCATCGATGGCGCCACGCGGCTGGTCCCCGAGGACCGGTCCGGCATCCCCGCGCTCGCGGGACGGTCGGGGACGTACGCGCTGATGCCCACCGCGCCCGACCTGCTCGTGTTCTCCCGCACGCCGCCGGAAGGGGGCTCCATCCCCACGCCGCGCGTGGTGTTGGCGGGGGACGCGGGCGGCTTCCCGCTGTCCGACCTCATCGCGTTCCTCAGCCAGTCTCGCTGGAGCGGCGTCATCCGCGTGCACACGCCGGGCGGCGAGCGCTCCCTCACGCTGCGCGAGGGCGAGGTGCGCGGCGCCACCTCCGAGGAGCCCGCGGACCGGCTGGGCGAGGTGCTGGTGCGGCTGGGCTACGCGGACCGCGCGCAGGTGGAGGCGGTGCTGCGCGAGCAGTCGCACTCGAAGCTGGGCCGGGCGCTGGTGGAGAAGGGCGTGCTGCAGGCGCACGACCTGTTCAAGTGCGTCACCCACCAGGTGAGTGAGATCTTCCACGCCATCGTGCTGTGCCGCGAGGGGGCGTTCTTCCTCATCGACCAGCCGCTGGACGAGAAGACGGGCCACTCCCTCCAGCTGTCCACGCAGAGCCTGCTGATGGACAGCATCCGGAAGATCGACGAGATGGCGCACTTCCGGAAGCGCATCCCCCACGGCCGCATGTACGTGGCGCGCAAGCGTCCGTCCGACGGCAAGCTGGAGGAGGACGAGGACCGCGTGCTGGCGATGCTGGACGGTCGGCGCACGGTGCTGGAGCTGGGGCACGCGGCGCGGCTGTCCGAGTTCGACGTCACCAAGGTCGTCTTCCGCCTGCTGGAGGGTGGCTTCGCCGGGCTGACGGACAAGCCGGTGGGGGCTCCGGCCGCCGCCGTGGCGCCGGAGAAGGCGGCCACGCCGCGCGTGCGTCCTCCGGTGCGTACGGTGGCTCCGGTGGATGCCCGCCCGGTGGCGCGCGTCTTCAACTTCATCTTCCGGGAGATCCGCGACGAGGTGGCCCGCTCCGGCATGGACCGCGAGTTCATCGCGGCGGCCAACGCGGCGCTGGCCAACCAGGCGCTGTCGTCGTCGCCGGTGCTGGAGGGGCTGGCGTTCGCGGCGGATGGCAGCCTTCCGGAAGGCCGGTTGATGGAGGCCTTCGACAAGCACCGCGCCCACCTGGGCAGTGAGCCGCTGGCCTCGTTCCGCCAGGCGCTGAGCGACGTGATGTTCTTCCTGCTGTTCCAGGCGGGGGAGCTCTTGGAGTCGCGCGCGGACGAAGACCTGGCCCGCCGGGTGAAGGAACTCCTGGCCACGCTCGAGGCACCGTGACGGACACCGGCTTCCCGAGGCTGACCGCGGGCGTGCCCGGGTGTGGTGGCGCGTTCAAGCTCACGCCCGAGGACTTCGAGGTGGAGGAGCTGCCCGCGTACCTGCCGTCCGGCGAGGGCACGCACCTGTACCTCTGGGTGGAGAAGCGTGGCCGGGACACGCGCGAGGTGGTGCGCGCGCTGGCGACCGCGCTGGGCGTGCGCGAGGACGACATCGGCTCGGCGGGGATGAAGGACCGGCAGGCCGTGACGCGGCAGTGGCTGTCCGTGCCCGCGAACGCGGAAGCCCGCGTGCCGGAGTTCGCGCTCGACGGGGTCCGCGTGCTGGAGGTGAAGCGGCACGGCAACAAGCTGCGCACCGGCCACCTGCGCGGGAACCGCTTCCGGCTGCGGCTGCGCGGCGTGCAGGACCTGGGCGCGGCGCGGGAGTCCTTCTCCCGGCTGTCCGCGCAAGGCGTGCCCAACTACTTCGGGGAGCAGCGCTTCGGACGGGCCGGCGACAACGCGGACCTGGGCCGGATGCTGCTCCTGGGACAGCGGCTGCCGAAGCGGCCGGACCGCTTCCAGCGCAAGCTGTACCTGTCCGCCTTCCAGTCGCGCCTCTTCAACCAGGCGCTGGCCGCGCGACTCACCGCGGGCACCTTCGCCACGGCGCTCCTGGGCGACGTGCTGCGCAAGGAGGAGACGGGCGGCCTCTTCGTCTGCGAGGCGCCGGACGTGGACGGCCCCCGTGTCGCCGCGTTCGAGGTGAGCCCGGCGGGCCCGATGTTCGGCCCGAAGATGACCGCCTCGAAGGGCGAGGTGGCGGAGGCGGAAGCGCGGCTGCTCGTTGAAGCGGGCGTCACGCTGAGCGACTTCCAGCGCGGCGGGGACGAGACGGAGGGCACGCGCCGTCCGTACCGCGTGCGCCTGGGCGCTCCGGACCTCACGGTGGACGGCGAGGACGCGCTGCTCACGTTCGAGCTGCCGCGTGGCGCCTACGCCACCGAAGTGCTGCACGAACTGCTCAAGGACGGCTGAGCCACCCCCTGAAACGACCGCGCCTCCCAGGGCTCGAGGCCCGGGAGGCGCGAAGGGACCGCGGGTCCCGCTTCCGTCGTGACGGAAGCGGGGTGGGGCGTCACGTCACTGCCGGATGACGTTGAACTCCGTGCGGCGGTTGAGCGCGCGGCCCGCCTTGGTGTTGTTCGGCGCCACGGGCTTGGTCTCACCGAAGCCCACGGCCTCCATGCGGCCCGGGTCGATGCCGCGCTTGAGCAGCTGCGCCATCACCGCGTCCGCGCGCTTCTGGGACAGCTTCAGGTTCGCCGTGTCGTTGCCCATCGAGTCCGTGTGGCCCTCGATGCGCATCTTGCGGATCCACGGCGCGTCCTTCAGCGCCTGCGCCACCTCGTCCAGGATGGTGGTGCTCTGCTTGCCGATGATCTTCGCGGAGCCGGTGCCGAAGAGGATCTGCTTCTTGATCTCAATCCGGTCCTTCTTGACGATGACCATCTTGTACTGCTTGGCGCACCCGCGCTCCTCCTTCACGCCCGGGTCGTCAGGGCACGCGTCCAGGCGGTCCACCACGCCGTCGCCGTCGCGGTCCGGATCCGGGCAGCCGCCGTTCTCCTGAGGACCGGTCTCACCCGGGCACTTGTCCTGCGCGTCCGGCACGCCGTCGCTGTCGTTGTCCAGGTCCGGGCAGCCGTCCTCGTCCTGGAAGCCGTCCTTGTCCTCGGGCTCGTCCGGGCACTTGTCCTTGTCGTCGTTGATGCCGTCCCCGTCCTTGTCCACGATGGGGCAGCCCAGGTTCTGCAGCGGACCCGCCTCGTTGGGGCACTTGTCCGTGCCGTCCACGATGCCGTCCAGGTCGTTGTCCATCTCCGGGCAGCCGTCGTCGTCCTGGAAGCCGTCCTTGTCCTCCGGCTGATCCGGGCACTTGTCGACGTTGTCGAGCACGCCGTCGCCGTCGCGGTCCTTGGGGGCCTCCGGCGGGCAGCCGTTGTTCTCCGCCACGCCGGGGATGAGCGGGCACTTGTCCGCCGCGTCGAGGACGCCGTCGTTGTCGTTGTCGTTGTCCGGGCAGCCGTCCTGGTCCTGGAAGCCGTCCACGTCCTCGGCCTGCTCGGGGCAGGGGTCGTCCTTGTCGAGCACGCCGTCGCCGTCGCTGTCCGTCTCCTCGATGCTCACCACCACCTGCTGCTGGGGCTGGGTGGGCTGCTGGGGCTGTTCCGGCTGCTGAGGCGTCTCCGGGCGGTCGCGCACCAGCACCTGGCGCGGGCCGCAGTTCTTGGACAGCTCCAGGGCGCGCTTCACCGCGGTGTCGGCGTTGCGCACGTGCTGGGCGGCGCGGCTGCTGTTGCCCTGGCTGAGCTCTCCGCGGGCGAAGTCGAGGTTGGCCTCCGCGGCGGCCAGCTCCGCGGGGGCGCAGCGCAGGGCGCCGCCCCGGCGGGCGCGCTCCACGTCGGCGGTGAGCACCTCCGTGTCAGCGCGGATCTTGTTGCCGCTGACGCAGGCGAGGGAGGTGAACAGCAGGGTGAAAAGCGCGGACTGGGACAGACGCTTCATCGGGGAGCGCTCGGGCGTCACGGGTTCTGGGGGCGGCCCTGGGAGTCGCCGCTGTTGGCCGCGGACATGGCCTTCTCCCGCGCCTCGTTGGCGAAGCGCGAGGCCTTCACGGCGAAGTCCACGCCGGCCTGGTAGTCCGAATAGCCGACCTCCTCCCGCGCCTTCTGCAGGTAGAGGTTGGCGGCCGTCCACTCGTAGGGGGCTTCCTTCTCCGCCCCGGCGGTGCGCGCGGCCTGGATCTGCACCTCGGCGTCGAGGATGTTGGACGTGGACTTCACGGGGCCACATGCGGTCAGCACGCCCGCGAACGCCAACAGGAGCGACTGCTTCGTCATCACTGGGGCCTCGGTCAACAGAGCGGAGAGACTGGTCGCCGGTCGTATCAATCGCCTCCGGGGGGGTCAAGAATCGGGCGGTTGGCGTGAAGCAGGGGGCCGGGCGGAGGGGTGGACTTTGACGGCGGGGGCCGTGCTTGCCATCGTTCCGCCCCTGTGCGTCCTTCGTCCGTCCGTGCCCTGCTCGTCGTGCTGCTGTTGCCCCTGACCGGCCTCGCCGGACCGGGGGCCGCGTCCAAGAAGGCCCAGAGCCGCGCGGAGGCGGACACCGTCCTCGCCCAGGTGGCCAACGGCGCCCCCGTCCCCACCGCCACGTCGCGCCTGCGCTTCCTGCGCCAGGAGGCCTACGCGGCCGAGGAGATTGGCCCGCTCTTGCGCACCACCTACGAGGAGCGCACCCGCCGCAACCTCGTGGCGCTCCTGGCGTCGCTGGGCGCGCGCACCGGCGAGTCCACGCTGGTGAAGCTGGCGTCGGACGGCGACAGCACCGTGCGGATGTACGCGGCGCAGGGTCTGGCCCGGCTGGGCAGCCGCAACACCGGCGCCGTGCTGCCGCTGCTCCAGGACAAGAGCAGCGGCGTGCGCCGCGAGGCCGCGCGGGCCCTGGGCGCTTCCAGGAACCCGAAGATGGGCAAGCCGCTGATGGCCGCCGCGAAGGACGAGCAGGACCTGGAGGTCCGCGCGGCGCTGCTGGAGGCCGCGGGCGCCTGCGGTGACGCGAAGCAGAAGGTCGCGCTCAAGAAGTACCTGGACAGCGACTCGGAGAGCACGCGCTTCGCCGCGGCCCGGGGCCTGTGCCGGCTGGGCGCCCCGGAGGGCTTCGCCTTCGCGCAGAAGCTGCTGGGCAACAGCGACAAGTTCGTGCGCCGCCAGGGGCTGGTGCTCTTCGAGGGCGTGCCGGCCAAGAAGGCCAGCCCCGTGCTGTCGCCGCTCCTGAAGGACGCGGACCGCACCCTGGCCGCCACCGCCGCGCGCGTGCTGTACCAGGGCGGCGATGCCGCGTCTCTGGACTGGCTGGTGCTGGCGTCGTGGAACGCCAAGGGCGAGGAGAAGCTCGTCTACGAGAAGGAGCTGGAGACGCTCCAGCTCGCGGACGACCGGCGCAAGGCCATCCTGCGCAAGGCCGGGGTGGCGCCGTGAGCTTGTGGGGAGTGTGCGCGCTCGCGCTGCTGTCCCAGGCCCCGGTGAAGGCTCCCGCCGCCGCGCCGGCCGTGCCCCCCGCGCGCGCGGTGCCCGCGTCGCTCACCGCGCCCGCGCATCCGGCGGCGGCCCCTGCGGCGCAGCCCCTGCGGGAGAACGGCTGGAGCGCGCTCACGCCTGAGCAGCGCGCGGCCCTCATCGCGGACCGGGCCGAGTCCCCGCTGTCGGAGCGCCTGCTGGGCATGAGCGAGAAGTTCCTCAACACGCCCTACGTCCTGTCGCCCCTGGGCGAGGGCCAGGGCGTGGACCCGGACCCCACCTTCCGCCTGGACGCGGTGGACTGCCTCACCTTCGTGGAGGAGACGCTGGCGCTGGGCATGGCGCACGGCGAGCCGGAGGTGCCGGCGCTGCTGGAGCGGATCCGCTACGCGAGCACGCCCAGCTACGAGGACCGCAACCACCTGATGGAAGCGCAGTGGCTGCCCAACAACATCAAGAAGGGCCTGCTGGTGGACGTGACGCGCAAGTACGCGAAGCAGGACACCGTCACCGTCACCAAGACGCTCACCGCGCGCACCTGGCAGTCGAAGTCCTCCATGGCGCTCCAGCTGCCCCGCGAGCGTCAGCCCGTGGGCACCTTCACCCTGGACATGATTCCGCTGGAGAAGGTGCTGGAGCACGCGCGCGGCGTGGCGTCCGGCACCATCCTCGTCGTGATGCGAGAGGACCTGCCGCTCAAGGCCACGCGCATCACGCACCTGGGCTTCGTGGTGCAGAAGAAGAAGCGCACGTACCTGCGCCACGCGTCCAAGGGCGGCTACAACCGCGTGGTGGACGAGGACCTGGAGACGTTCCTCGCCCGCAACGCGCGCTACGACAAGTGGAGGGTGACGGGCGTGAGCCTCTTCGAGGCCCGGCGTCCGCCCCCCACGGTCGCGTCCCAGCCCGCGCCCGCCCGGGGCAGCGCGGACGTGGGCGCGCCCTGATGCCGCTGCGCCGTTAGAGGGCCGGCGGCGCGCTGTCCATCGAGGCCTGGCGCGACTGCTCGTCCTCCAGTTCCTCTTCCTCCGCCGCGCGGCCGGCCTCGTCCGCGGAGGCGAGCGACTGGACCTTCACCTCCTCCAGCAGCAAGGCGGCGCGTGCCTGGGCGGTGTCCGGCACCAGCAGCTCCCACCAGGGCAGCAGGTTGCCCGTGGTCAGCTCGTCCACCACGCCCGAGCGGCCGGGGCGCACGATGAGCGGGATGCGGTGCTCCTCCAGCACGTCCGCGAAGACCTGGGCCGTCACGGGGTCGTCCGCGATGCCCGCCCTCACGAAGCGGCGTTGATCCAGCTCATGGGGCAGGGGCAGCCCGCGCTCGCGCATCTCCTCCGCCGACACGAGCGGTGGGTGGTTGGGGCAATCCGTGCAGTCCACGACACTGTCCTGATACTCCGAGCCACACCGTGCGCAGTACCTCATGAAGCCCTCCTGGGCGATGGCTGGAAAGTTAGGAACGGCTCGCGCGGATGGCAGGCGGCCCCCCGCGCGAATTTCCGTCAGTGTCGTGCCGCGTCTCCCAGCTCGCCCACCATGCGGCTCAGGCGCTCCACGTCGATGGGCTTGCGCAGCACGGCGTCGCAGTACTCCGCGTTCTCCACCTGGGCGTAGCCGGACACGAGGACGACACGGGCATTGGGTTCACGCTCCTTCACCTGCTGCGCCAGCTCCGTGCCGTTCATTCCGGGCAGGGATTCGTCCGTCACCACGACGTCGGGGTGCGTGGCCTCGAACGCCTTCAGTCCCGCCACGCCGTCGGACGCGGTGGTGACCTCGAAGTCGTCCTCCAGGAGCTCCGCGAGGAGTTCCCGGCTGTCCCCGTCGTCCTCCACCAGCAGGACCTTGATTCGCTCGCCATCCATGCGACTAGAGCAACCCGGTGCCACGGGGGATTCGTCCAACGCGTCCCGGGCGCGGTGACGTCCGGCCGGCTGCTTCGGGGGAGGGCAGGCGGGAAGGCTTGCGACAGCCCCTCACGGGCGGGCGGGGGACTGCCCATGTTTATGCCCGGAGGTGATTCCATGAAGGTGCTGTTGCGTGGAGTGCATCTGGGGCTGAACGACAACCTGAAGCAGTACGTGGACACCCATCTGGTGGCCCACATCGAAAGGTTCGCCGAGGACGAGGCGTCGGAAATCGACATCGCGCTCGTGGACATCAACGGGCCCAAGGGAGGCGTGGACAAGGAGTGCCGGGTGACGGTGCGCATGCCTGGATTGGAAGCAGTGCACGTGACGGAGACGTCCGAGACGTTGTTCCAGGCCATCGACGCAACGCGTGATCGGCTGGAGAAGGCCATCAAGCGCGCGGTGGAGCGCCGTCGTCAGGGCGCGGGCAACAGCGGCATGCCGTTCGACCTGAACGCGGACGCGACGAACTACTAGGCATCAAGCTGTAGCGCGGTGGGAAAGAGCGAAGGGCCCGGGAATTCCGGATGCCAGCCAGGCATCCGGCCCCCGGGTTCCTTCGGGCCAGTTCCTTGCTGGGGTCGAACGGTGGACGCTATAAGCGGACCCCTCACCCTTGGGCTAAAGGACGGCGATGGTCCGCCTCAAGTTCCTGCTGTTCGCACTCCTGGTCCTCGGACTGGGCCTCGCTCACCTCCCGATGCTGTCGGCGCCCCAGCGTGCGCGCGCGGTGGATGGTGCGGCGCTCCAGGCCGCGTCGGGCACCGGCGAGGTCGCGCGTCGCGTGGATGCACGCCGCGCCGAAGTCCAGTCCCTGGCGCTGAAGCTGGCCGGCAGCCCCCAGGTGGCCGCCGCCGTGCACGCGCTGTCCCCCGCGCCCGCGGCGAAGTCCCCGCGCGACCGCGGCTCCAACCGTGACGCGGAGGAGACGGCCGGGTTGCTGCCGCTCACCGCCGAGCGCTTCGGCGCGCTGCGCACCGCCGCGGAAGCCGGCCTGCCCAAGGAGCTCCAGGGCGCGGTGGTCGCGGTCGTCGCCGGCGACGCGAGCTTCCATGCGCGCGCGGGCGCCGAGCCTTCCTCCGACACCGCGGCGCTGGACGTCGCGGCGCTCGCCAAGGCGGGCACGTCCGTGGTGGACGCCTTCGGGGCGCCGCACGTGTTCGCGTCCGTGCCGCTCGCGTGGAGCGGTGACGGGACTCCTGCTCCGGCGGTGACGCTGGTGGTGGGCGCGCCGCTCGCCGCCGACGCCGCGCTGCAGGGCGCGCTGGACGCGTCCGGCGCGGCCGCGGTGGGGCTCGTGCAGGGCGACAAGGTGGTGGGGGGAGTGGGCGCGGAGAAGGCGCGGCTGGATGGCGCGCTGCCCCGCCTGCCGGCCGGTGCGAAGGACACGGTGCTGGAGTCGGGTTCGCTCCAGGCGCTGGGGCCGGTGCAGCTGCCCGCCTTCACCAGCGGCGACGCGATGGGCGGCCAGGCGCCGCTGTTCGTGGGCTCCCGCCAGGCGCTGACGGGCACGCCGTATGAAGTCGTGGTCCTCGCGAGCACGGCGGCGACGCTGGCCCCGCTGGCCGCGTACCAGAGCACCGCGCTGCTCGCGCTCGCGGGCCTGTTCGTGCTGAGCCTCGTCTGGACGGCGCTGATGGGTGGGGGCAAGAAGTCCTCCGACGAGGAGGCCGTGTCGGGCAACTCGGACACGCTGGGCTGGTCCGCGGCGCTCGCCGCGCAGACCGCGCCGGCCGCGCAGCCCGTGACCACCTCGCCCCCGGCTCCGGCCGCCGTGGCGCCGGTGGCCGCGCAGGCGGCGGATCCGTTCGGGTCGAACGTGCACGCGGAGCCCGCGTCCAATCCGTTCGGGTCGAGCGCGCACGCGGAGCCCCTGTCCAACCCGTTCGCCTCGGCCGCGCCGCCGGCCGCGGATCCGTTCTCCGGCCCGGATGCGTTCCCCTTCCCGGGGTCGCCGGCTCCGGCCGCGGATCCGTTCGGGATGCCGCCTCCGCAGGCCGCCGCGCCGATGGCGGATCCGTTCGGGATGCCGCCCGCGCAGGCCGCCGCGCCGATGGCGGATCCGTTCGCCGGGGTGGAGTCGTTCCCGTTCCCCTCGGCGCCCGCGGCCTACCCGCCGCCGGCCGCGGAGCCGTTCACGCCGCCTCCGGCGTACGCGCAGGGCGGAGCGATGCCCTTCGAGCACCCGGCCCCGGAGCCCATCGCTCCGGCGGCGCCGCGTCACGGCGCGTTCGCCTTCGAGGATCAGCCCACGGCGGCGTACTCGCTCCAGCAGGCGGCCAATCCGTTCGCGCTGGCGGCGGCGCAGACCTCGGATCCGGAGTCCCCGGAGACGACGCGCGTGGCGGCGATCCCGCGCGAGCTGCTCCAGGCCAGCACCCGGCCCACGTCGGAGGCCATCCCGATGCCGCCCCCGCGCTCCAACGCGCCGCAGGCGGTGCCGCTGCCCATGCCGGGCGTCAACAGCGCGGCGGCGGTGGCCCTGTCGGAGGAGCAGCACTTCCAGGACGTCTTCCGCGAGTTCGTCACCACGCGTGAGCGCTGCGGCGAGCAGGCGGATGGCCTGACGTACGACAAGTTCGTGCAGAAGCTGCGCAAGAACAAGGAGCAGCTCGTCACGAAGTACGCGTGCAAGACGGTGCGCTTCCAGGTCTACGTGAAGGAGGGCAAGGCCGCCCTCAAGGCGACGCCCGTCAAGGACTGACGTCCCCCGCCACCGTGCGGTGCCCGAAGGCCCGGGACCTCCTCGTGAGGTGCCGGGCCTTCTTCACGTGGGGCCGTCTTTGCGGTCAGCTCGCGCGCGGGAGCACGACGCTGAAGCGGGCGCCCTGGCCCGGCTCTCCGCCGACCTCCAGGCGGCCGCCGTGCTCCTGGAGGATGCGCGCGGCGATGGCGAGCCCCAGGCCGGTGCCGCCGTCCTTGGTGGTGAAGTAGGGCTCGAAGATGCGGGCGCGGTGCTCCAGGGGGATGCCGGGGCCTTCGTCCTCCACCTCGACGATGGCGTCCGCGTCGGTGCCCTTCACGCGCACGCGCAGCGCGCCGCCCTTGCCCGTCATGGCTTCTTCCGCGTTCTTCACCAGGTTGACGAGCACCTGCGTGAGCTGGTCGCGGTCCGCGCGGGCCACCACGCCGGCCTGGACCGCGGGCTCCAGCCGGATGCCTTCGGGCGGCGCGGCGTACAGCGACAGGATGCTCTGGGTCAGCTCGCCCAGGTCCACCGGGGCGAGCTGGGGCTTGGGCAGGCGCGCGAAGCGGCTGAACTCGTCCACGATGCGCCTGAGGCGCTCCACCTCTTCCAGCACCACGCCCGCGCTCTCCTTGAAGAGGGTGGGGAAGCTGGGGTGGCGCGCCTCGTGGGCGGCCATCAGCGTCTCCAGCGACATGCGGATGGGGGTGAGGGGGTTCTTGATTTCGTGCGCCAGCCGCCGCGCGACCTCCTGCCACGCGGCGATGCGCTCGGTGGCCATCAGGCGCTCGGTGGTGTTCTTCAGCTCGGACGTCATGTGGTTGAACGTCCGGACCAGCTCGCCCACCTCGCCGGTGGCCCGGGCCGTCACCTGGACGTCCAGTGCGCCCTCGGCCACGCGGCGCGCGCCGGAGGTGAGGGCCTCCACGGGCCGCGTCATCCAGCGTGACACCAGCAGGCCCAGGAGCGCGGCGAAGCCCAGGCCCAGGCCGGCGAGGAGGAGGAACGCGCGCATGACGCCCTCCTCGGCTTCACGCGCGGCGGCGCGGCTGAAGGTGAGGCGCACGGAGGCCGCGTTGCCCAGGGGCAGCACCTGCTCCACGGTGGGCGGGGCCGCGCTGCCCGCGTGCGCGACCTGCGTGTCACCGGACAGGAGCGTCACGTCGGATTGCGTGAGGCGGGCCAGGTGCTGCGCGAGGCCGTCATCCAGCACCACGCCGCCCACGGCCCACAGGCGCACGTCGCCGTAGTCCACGGGACGCGCGGTGACGAGCGCGGGGACCTGGCGCAGGCCCGCGTCGCCGCGCACGTCCACGCGCACGGGGACGGGCTTGGGGGACCTCTCCTTCGTCACGGCGAAGAGGACGGGGTCCGGGTCTCCGCGCCGGGCGGGCAGGTGGCCGGAGGACAGCACGGTGCCGTTGCGGTCGAAGAGGGTGAGCACGGTGAGGCCGCGGCTCTTCATCAGGCCCTCGGCGGTGTTGGCCTGGATGGCGCGCAGGGGAGCGGAGCGCGCTTCGCGCACGAGGTCCTCCATGGCGGGGCTCTCCACCAGCTCCTCGACGGCGCGGCGCGCGTTGGCGGCGGAGCGCTCCAGGGACTCCTGCGCGGAGGTGGTGGCGGCCGTCATGCGCGCGTCCAGCTCGCGCGACAGCGTGTCGCGCAGGCGCGTCAGCGTCAGGGGAACGACGATCGCCAGCGGCACCAGCGCGAGCAGCGCGAAGGCGAGCGCGAGCCGGGTCCTCAGCCGCATGCGGGCCGGTCCTTCCTGGGGGCCGTCGGATCCGCTGCGCGCGGCGTCGCGTCGGCCAGGATCAAGGCTGACCCCGGGCTTCTGGAGTCACGTCCGCCGCGGATACCGACAGGCTGGCGGGGCTCACGGCTGGCTTGTACGTGCGGCACCGGGTCCACTGCGTGCCGCGTCGCGTGCGAGGGGCTCATGGCCTTCCTCCGCCACCCGTGGCCTCGACGGGCGCGAGCCAGGCGCCTTCGAGCACCGGCAGGCCCTGGGCATCCAGCACCAACCCGGTCACCTCCGGCGCCGCGCGCAGGGCGAGTCCCTGGGCGTACAACGGGATGAGCGGCACGGAAGGGGCGAGCGCCAGGGCCCGTTCGCGGCTTCGCGCATCGCGGGCTCCGGCGTCCGTGAGCGCTCCGATGGGCGGCAGCTCCACGCCGAGCAGGTCCCGGCGGCCGCCTGCCTCCAGCACCACCGCCAGCGCGGGGCCGGGGATGGGCGGCAGGAGGAACGCGCTGAGCATCAGCTCGAAGTCGCCCCTGGCCTGACGGCTTCGCAGCGCGGCGCGCGACTGGGGCTCCAGCGCGACGGTGTAGCCCTGGTCGTGCAGCTTCACCTGGATGCGCTCGGCCACGGCGCGCTGATCCGCCAGCGCGGCGTCATAGGCGAGCGTCACCTTGCGCGTCGCACCCGCTGGCGGCGTTCCGGGCCGGGCCTTGGGGGCCAGGGGCATCAACGCGGGCGGCAGCAGGTTCGCCATGGGCACGGCGGGCCCCTTCACGAACAGCCGCGTGAGGTCCTCGCGGTCGATGGCGCTCTCCACGGCCTGACGGAAGTCCGCGGGCACCTTCCGGGGCGAGTACGCCAGATAGGTCGCGTACAGCGCGGCGCCCGTGAGGGTGTCGTTGTCCGGCGGCGTGCCCAGCTCCACCTGCACCTGCCGCGCGGCCCACAGCCGCGTGAGGCCCCGCTCATCCGTGGCGGTGAGGGCCAGCCGGTCCAGGTACGGCCGACCTTCGGGCCATGTGGACTGGGCCTCCAGCACGCCCCTGCCCGCCGCGCTGAACGGGCCCGACGCGGGCGACGGCGGCGTCGCGAGGGCAGGGTGACACAGCGAGCGCTCCAGGTCGGGCCAGGGGAACGCGAGCGCCAGGTCCAGCGTGGCGCCCGTGGACGTCACCTGCCGACCCTCACCGCGCAGCGGATACAGCAGCGCGCGGTACGGAGACGGCGACTCCGTGGACGACAGCCGCGTCCAGGCGCGGGCCAGGGCGGTGGCACTGGCGGCGGAAGGCATCGCCACGCGCAGGGCCTGCGGCAAGGGCCGGGTCAGCTCACGCGACAGCGTCGCATGCACCTGCCCGTTGGCGTCCACGCGACACACGGGCCGCGTCAGCAGGCCCAGCAGCGCGGCCTCCATCGGCGTATCGGCGAGCGCGGGCTCACCGATCTCCGGCGGGCCGGCGTGGGCCACCCGCAGCTCGCCGCCGTAGCGGGGACGGCTGGCCGCCAGAGCGGGCGCGGAGGAAAGAAGCACGAGGCCCGCGAGGGCGGAGCGGATCATCACGGTGCACCCTGGCGCAGGAGGAACAGCTCGCTCGTGCCGTCCGGTTTCCATGAACCCACGAGGACCTCGCGGCGCTTGTCGCCATCCAGGTCCGCCGTCACCACGTACAGCGCCCGGCCCGGCGGGAGCGCTCCCTGCCACAGGGGCTCATGCGCCAGGGGCGCGTCGGACGTCAGCGAGAACACCCGCAGCACATCCGGTGTCGGCTGGAGCTGCGGTGACGTGGTGAGCAGCTCCGGCATCCCGTCGCCATCCAGGTCTCCCATCGCGCTGCCTGCTCCCAGCCCGGACGCCTTCGCCGGCGCGGACGCGGGACGCGCGTAGAGCGACGCCGTGCCGTCCGCATGCACGAACAGCATGCGCGGGGACGCGAAGCTCGCCGTGCCGAAGGGCGCGGGCACCGTGAGGGTCCTCCCGTCCGCCAGCCGCACCTCCGGCGCGAACACCGTCTGCCCCGGCACGAACGCTCCCCGCTCCGCCGTCCCCAGCGGCGCGGCGTCCAGCGTCCCCGACGGGCGCAGCGTCCCCTTCGCCTTGTCCAGCACCAGCACCTCGCCGCGCGCGTACCGCGTGCTCCAGGCCGCCAGCCTCGGCGGGCCCGTCAGCACCGCCAGCGCTCCGAAGGCTTCACGCGTCGTCGCCGCCGCCGGCGTTCCTTCCAGCTCCCGCCGCGCGAGCACCCGGCCGTCCGCGCCGAACACCACCACCTCGTGCTCGGTGAGCGCGGCCACCTCGTCGCGGCCGTCGCCGTCCAGGTCCCCCGCCGCCAGCGCGCCCAGCGGCGTCTCCAGCCGCGCGAACACCGCGCCCAAGAGGCGCACCGGCCGCCGCTGCTGGGGACCCGGGCCCGGCGTTCCCGACGACGGCGTCCCCACCGCGGCCAGCGCCAGCACCGCAGCGTCCGCCTCCACGCCTTCCGCCACGGCGGCGGCGGGCTTCGGTGGGCGCGTGGGCGTGCGGCCGGACCAGAAGTTCACCCACGTGCCCAGCACGTCGCCTCGCGCCACCAGCTCGCCGCCCTCCACGTCCAGCGTGAGCCGCGCCAGCGAGCGGGCCCCCTGTTCGCGGGCGGCGGCCTCGGCGCGCTCGGGCGGGACGTCCAGCACCACCGGCCCCAGGTTCATGGCCGAAAGCCGCGCGGCCAGCAGCGTCCCGAACGCCCGGCGCAGCTCGGCGGAGCCTCCGGACAGGCAGAGGGCCACGGGCGCTTCAGCGGGCGCACCGCGAATGGCGTCCGCCACGGCCAGGGCCAGCCGGGCGGAGGCGGGAGGCGCGCCTTCGTCCGACTCCGCGGGAGCGGGCAGGGCGAACGCGAGCGCGAGGACCAGCGGAAGGAGCGAGCGACTCACAGGCCCCTTTTGCCACCTTCCTCCAGGAAGTAGTTGTCCGGCGTCACCTGTCCGGGCGGCGGCGCCTCCGCGGTGGGCTGGGTGCCCTCCAGGTAGGGCTCCATCCGGCCCGGAACCGCGTTGCCCGCGAGCAGCCCCGTCGCCGGGTCGATGCGCACCTGGGTGACGCCCGGAGGCACCTCGAAGTCGCGCGCGGGCAGGCCCTCCTCCGCCACCCGCATGAAGTTGAGCCAGATGGGCAGCGCGGCCCGGCCGCCCGTCTCGCTGCTGCCCAGCGGCGTGTTGTCATCGAAGCCCACCCACGCGCTGGCCACCCAGTCCGTCGTGAAGCCGTTGAACCACGTGTCCTTGGACTCGTTGGTGGTGCCCGTCTTGCCCGCCGCGGGCCGGTTCAGCTCCCGCACCGCTCGCGCCGAGCCGTCCTCCACCACGCTGCGCATGAGCGACGTCGTGAGGTACGCCACGGCCGGAGGCAGCGTCTCCTCGAAGGCCGGCTGGTGCTCCTCCAGCACCGTGCCCTTCGCGTCCTGCACTCGCAGGAGCGTCAGCGGCTCCGCGTAGCGGCCGTTGGCCTGGAGCGTGGCGTACGCGTTGACGGCCTCCAGCATCGTCACCTCGCCGGTGCCCAGCGCCAGCGTGAGGTTCTCCGGCATCGCGGAGCGGATGCCCGCCCGGCGCGCGAAGTCGATGGCGGTCGCGGGGGTAATCGCCTCGATGAGCCGCACGGACACGGTGTTCTTCGACTTGCTCAGCGCCGTGCGCAGCGTCATGGGCCCCTCGAAGCGCCCGTCGAAGTTCTTGGGCCGCCACGTCTTGCCCGTGTACGGGTCGCGGATGGACTCCGGCGCGTCGTTCACCATGGAGAGCGGCGTGAAGCGGCCGCTGGCCAGCGCCGCGCCGTAGATGAAGGGCTTGAAGGACGACCCCGGCTGCCGCTTCGCCTGCGTGGCGCGGTTGAACGACGAGCGCTCCGCGTCGTAGCCGCCCACCATGGCCACCACGTTGCGGTTGGCCGGGTTGATGACCACGAGCCCGCCCTGCACCACGGGCACCTGATCCAACGTGGCCTCCACGAAGGCCGGCGCCGGAGGGGCCTTGAGCACGCGCACGAACACCAGCTCCCCGGGCGTGAACACGTCCGCGATGCCCTTGGGCGCCTTCTTGTTCTTCTGCCGCGCCCAGGCGACGGAGGAGAAGGACACCTCCGCGGTGCGGCCCACCAGGTCCACGCGCGCCACGTCGCGCTTCGGGTCCACCTCCGTGACGTAGCCGGTGAGGCGCAGCCCCTCCTCCATCGGCTTGAGGATGACCTGGCCCACGCGCACGCGCTCCGGCGACTGGGCCTCCTCTTCCTCCACGTCCGTGTCCGCGGCGAGGGCGGCGGGGCGCTGCTCCTCGGCGCCTTCCACCTCCTGCTCGGTGGGTGTCTTGGGCGCCGGAGCCGCGAGCGGCTGGGCGAGCGGGGCCAGGTCCGCGACATATCCCTGGTCCTTCTGCCGGCGGCCGGCCTCCTCGATGCGCTGGACGATGAGCTCGCGGTAGCGCTTCCACTGCGCCTCATCCAGCTTGCCCTGCGCGCCCCGGTAGCCCTGGCGGCGGTCCAGGGCCTCCAGGCCGTCACGCACGGCCTGCTCGGCGGTGGCCTGGAGCTTGGGCACGAGCGCGATGTCCACGCGCAGGCCGCCCTCCATCACCATCTTCTCGCCGTAGCGTTCGATGAGCGTGCGGCGGATCTCCTCCGCGTAGTAGGCGCCCGCGCTGACCGGCTTGCGCGGCGCGAGCACGATGGGCTTCTCCTTCTCCGCGTCCACCACCGCGCGCGGCACGAAGCCCTGGCCCGCCATCTGCTCCAGCACGTAGCGCTGGCGCGCCTTGGCGCGGGTGATGTTCGCCACCGGGTTGATGCGGTGGGGAGACTGCACGGTGCCCGCGAGCACGGCGGCCTCGCCCACGGACAGGTCCTTCGCGTGCTTGCCGAAGTAGAAGAGCGCGGCCTCCTCCAGCCCGTAGCGGCGCTGCCCGAAGTACACGCCGTTGATGTAGAGGCTGAGGATCTGATCCTTGGTGAGCGCCTGCTCCAGGCGCGGGGTGAGGATCCACTCGCGGATCTTCCGGCCCAGGCTGCGCTCGGGCGTGAGCAGCATGTTCTTCACCACCTGCTGCGTGAGCGTGGACGCGCCGGACTTGCGGCTGCCGGGGATGAGGTTCTTCACGCCCGCGCGCAGGATGCCGAAGGGGTCCAGGCCCTCGTGCTTGTAGAAGTCCGCGTCCTCGGCGGCGAGGAACGCGTTGCGCACGTGCGGGGGCAGGTCCTCGATGCGGATGAGCGTGCGGCGCTCCAGCGCGTACTCCGCGCAGAGCGAGCCGTCCGCGCACGTCACCTTCGTTACCTGTGGCGGCTGGTAGTTGCGCAGCGACTCCACGGAAGGCAGGTCGCGGCTGAAGTAGACGTAGGTGCCCACGCCCACGCCGATGAGGAGCAGCAGGCCCACGACGCCCAGCACCAGCAGCCGCTTCGTCCAGCGCCAGAGCGCGGCGCCGAAGCCGCCCTTCCGGGGCGGCGGGGCTCCGGTCGGGGCCGGGGGGAGGGGCTCGGGAGGTGGGGGCATCGGTCGGGCCGGAGTCATGACGCTCGTGAAGGCGGGGAGAAGGACTGGAGGTTAGACCGGGGGGCGGGCGGGGTGAACCCATGCGGGCCCTCCCCCCGGGACTGGCGGTGTTTCCTGGTCGCCCGCCCTACGGCGCGACGGGCGGGAGCGGCTCCGGCAGGACCTGACCCGTGGGGTCGGCCCGGGCCACGCGGCCCACCCGCTCCGCGTTGACGCGGGCCTGCACGTAGCGGGGCGACAGCCGGGTGGCGGCGGAGTAGGCGGCGCGGGCCTCCTCCAGCCGGCCCAGGCGCTCGCAGGCGACGCCCAGGTTGTTCTGCACGTAGGCCACGTGGGGCAGCAGGGCGGCGGCCTGGGTGAGGACCTCCACGGCGCGGGCGTTGTCGTTGGCGCGCAGGTAGGCGAAGCCCAGGTTGTTGAGCGCGTGGCCGTGCTCGGGGTCCAGGTGCACCGCCTGCTGGAAGCGCAGGATGGCGGAGGCCAGTTCGTTGGCACCCAGGTGGGCGCGGCCGAGCACCTGGTACACCTCCGGGTCCTCCGGGTCGCGCAGGAGCGCCTCCTCTCCCACGTGGACCCCTTCCGCGAAGCGGCCCTCCGACACCAGCAGCCGCGCCTGCTGCACCAGCGCCCCCGCGTCCGAGGCCTCCACCTGCCCCAGCCGGGCATACGCGGCGATGGCGAGCTTCGTGTCCCCGGCCAGCCGCGCCGTGCGCCCAAGCTGCGCCAGGGCGTCCGTGGCGCCCGGGTCGTCGTGCAGCGCGCGGCGCAGCTCCGTCACCGCCCCGGACAGGTCGCCCAGGTCGCGCAGGCCCTGGGCGCGGGCCACGTGGTCCACCCGGCGGGCGTGCGTGTGCGGCAACGCCAGGGCGTCACCGGCGACCGGAGCGTCGACCCGCGCCTCGGCGGGGGCGGCCTCGTCCACGAGGCGCGGGGCGGCCATCAGCGAGGGCTCGTGGCTCGCGGCCTCCAACGGAAGGGTGGGGGCGGCGGCGACAGGGGCCTGGGCCGAGCGGGTCTCCACGGCGTGGGCGAGCCAGGGCTTGAGCAGGCGGGGCAGGGGGACGTCCTCCCAGGCGGCGAGCCCCAGGGCGGCGAGCGCGGCGGGGACGAGGGCCTTGCGAAGCGCGGGCGGCACGGTGAAGCGCCGGAAGGAGGCGGGGTGGCGGGACCGGGTGCGCGTCTTCGGGTTCATGGCAATCCCCTCGGGGCTGCTCTGGCTCGGCGGCGGGCGCCTGGAGCGGCGGCCCGGGGCCGCGGTGGTGGCGGCCCGGGACCTCCTATTGCGACCGGTGTGCCAACGGTTTTCCCCTCTGGGAGGCGCGCGGGTGTGTCCCTGGGGCCACAGGCGGGAGGGGAAAAGCGTGGCAGGGGCGTGGGCCGCGTGCGACGGTCCGCGCCGCATGCGAATCGCGACCTGGAACGTGAACTCGGTAAGGGCCCGGCAGCAGCGGTTGGTCAACTGGCTGAAGAGCGCCCAGCCAGACGTGCTGTGCCTTCAGGAGCTCAAGTGCACCGACGCGGACTTCCCCTTCGACGCGGTGAAGGAGGCGGGCTACTTCGCCGCGGTGCACGGGCAGAAGACGTACAACGGCGTGGCCATCCTGGCGAAGACGGAGCCCACGGACGTGGTGCGGGGCCTGTCGGACGGGGTGGATGACACGCACGCGCGCTTCATCTCCGCGACGGTGAACGGCATCCGCGTGGTGAGCGCGTACGCGCCCAACGGGCAGCAGGTGGACTCGCCCGCGTACGTCTACAAGCTGGAGTGGTACCGGCGCCTGCGGAACTACCTGGACACGCGCCACAAGCCGGACGACCTGGTGGTGATGGGCGGGGACTGGAACATCGCGCCGGACCCCATCGACGTGTACGACGTGGCGCAGTGGGAAGGGCAGACGCTCTTCACGGTGCGCGAGCGGGACGCGCTCCAGCAGGTGTGCGCGTTCGGGCTCACGGATGCGTTCCGCAAGCTGCACCCGGACGTGCAGAAGTTCTCCTGGTGGGACTACCGGATGCTGATGTTCCCCAAGAACAAGGGCGTGCGCATCGACCACCTGTTCCTCACGGCGCCGCTGGTGCCCCGGCTCGCGGCGTGTGACGTGGACCGCGAGGAGCGCAAGGGACAGCAGCCGTCGGACCACGCGCCGGTGTGGCTGGAATTGAAGGACTGAGTAGAGTCGGAGGCATGTCCGTCCTCCGACTTGAATGCACGAAGTGTGACCAGACGTTCGCGCCGGGCAAGGTGTGGAACCTGTGCACGGCGTGTCAGGCGCCGTTGTTCGCGCGCTACGACCTGGAGCGCGCGGCGAAGACGCTGCGCAAGGAAGCGCTGCCCGGGCGTGAGCGTTCGATGTGGCGCTACCACGAGGTGCTGCCGGTGGACGACCCGGCGCACCGCCTGACGTTGGGCGAGGGCCTCACGCCGCTGCTCCCCGCGCCCCGGCTGGGGTCGTGGCTGGGATTGAAGCAGGTCCTGGTGAAGGACGAGAGCGGCAACCCCACGGGCTCCTTCAAGGCGCGAGGCCTGTCCGCCGCGGTGTCCATGGCGAAGGCGCTGGGCGCGAAGGCGGTGTGTCTGCCTTCCGCGGGGAACGCGGGCAGCGCGCTGGCGGCGTACGCGGCGCGGGGAGGGCTGGAGGCGCACGTCTTCGTGCCGAAGGACATCGCGTCGCTCTTCCTGATGGAGACGCGGGCGTACGGCGCGCACGTGGAGACGGTGGACGGGCTCATCTCCGACGCGGGCCGGGTGTGCGCGGGGCTGGCGAAGGAGCACGGCTGGTACGAGTGCGCGACGCTGAAGGAGCCGTACCGCGTCGAGGGCAAGAAGACGATGGGCTACGAGCTGGCGGAGCAGCTCGGGTGGACGCTGCCGGACGTCATCCTCTATCCGACGGGCGGAGGCACGGGGCTCATCGGGATGTGGAAGGCCTTCGAGGAGATGGAGGCGATGGGGCTCATCGGCGCGAAGCGGCCGCGCATGGTGGCGGTGCAGGCGCAAGGGTGCGCGCCCATCGTGAAGGCGCACGCGGAGGGCAAGCCGGACGCGCCCATGTGGCAGGGCGCGACGACGCATGCGCACGGCCTGCGGGTGCCCAAGGCGCTGGGGGACTTCCTCATCCTGCGCGCGGTGAAGGACAGCCACGGCACGGCGGTGTCGGTGACGGAGGAGGAGATCGTCCAGGGCACGAAGGACATCGCCGCGGCGGAAGGGCTGTTCGTGGCGCCGGAAGGTGGCGCGTGCGTGGCGGCGCTCAAGAAGCTGCACGCGGCCGGGGACGTGAAGCCGGAAGAGACCGTGGTCGTGTTCAACACGGGCACGGGCTTCAAGTACGTGGAGAACATGGCGCCGTTGTGGTGAGCCGAGCGTTGACGAGGCTCTTCACGCTCGGCTTGTGCGTGTTGCTGGCAGGTTGCGCATCCGCGCCCCTGCCCGCGCTGGAGGACTGGGGCGCGGCGGAGGAAGACCACGCCTGCGAGGGCGACGACCGGTGCGTGGCACTGGTCTGCGCGGATGACCTCTGTGGCCTCTATCGCTGCGAGGACACCGGTGTGTTGCTGGCGCGGGGAGGCATCCGGCCTCCCGTGTCGTCAGCGGCGCCCGGTTCAGGTCCCCGGCGCAACTGGGGCAGTGCGCAGTCGCTTCCGGGTGACCGCGAGGCCATCTTCGTCATCCGTTGGTACAACCATCCCGCTCCGACTCCGCCGCCGGATGGCAGGAAGCCCTCGGGCTCCGGATGGGTCAAGCATCACCTCTATCCGCAGGCTGCGGACCTCGCCCTGTTCTTCTGGCGACAGGGAAGAATCAACGTGCATGACTTCACGATGGTGATTCCCCGCGCGGAGCACGTGCGAATCCATGGGCCGGGAGGACGGGGCGGTCCATGGAATCAGGCGTGGCGTGACTTCGCTCGCAAGAACGCGAATGCGACACCGAAGGAGATCCAGGATCAACTGGCTCGGATGATCGTTGACTTCAACATCATGGGTCCCATTGTCTCCTACTACCAGCTTCGCTAGCCGCCGGGAGGACCCGTGAGGTTCTTTGAAGTGAATGCTGCGGAAGGCCCGCGCTTCACCAGCTTCATAGATGGAGCGCACCGCTGGGGATTGCCGGGCGGGCTGTGTCCGGTGTGTCAGGCCAGTCCTGGTGGACTGGGAGAGGCCTATCCCTCCGTGGATCTCTCTGGCTGGAGCCTCAGGCGAGAGCTTGAGGAGGCAAGACAAGTATCACTCGAGGAGTACGAGCGGCTGCGTGATCTGCTCAGGGCCCAGGTACCCTTCGAGGCACCACTGCGTCCAGGTTCCGAATTCGGGCCCCTCAGCGGAAAGGCCTCGGGCAAATGGAGTGCCCTCGATCTTTCGAGTCCTTGGACCCTGGTGATGCGGAGTGAGGCCGTGGACCAACTGCGTGGGGCAGGCATCGCCCTTCGCGCCAGCAAGATGGACCTGCGCTTCCGGGGCAAGACCGAGGTGGATTTACGAGAGATCGAAATCCATTGCCGGGGCCGTCTGCATGACAGCTGTTTCCCGGGTGGACGGGAACGCCCCTGTGAACGGTGCGGGCGACAGGGCGGCAGCTATCCAGATGCGCCCATCCTCGATGGACGCACCCTGACCGGCGACCTGGACCTGTTCCGGCTGACGGACTACACAACCATCATCATCGCCACGGAGCGCTTCGTGGACGCCGTGAACCGGCTTGGATTCGAAGGCGTCGTGTTCAAGGAACTCCCCGTCCTCTGACCTACGGCTCCACGTCCAGCCGCGTCCAGTCCGCGGCGACCTGGAGCTCCAGCACACCGTTCTCGAAACGGTGTGCTCGGGCTCCCGTGACGTGTTTCACGGACTTCAATCCATACACACGGATCGTCTCCTCCGTCCGCGCACGCGCCAGCGCTCCCGTCTCGCTCCGCTCCAAACGCAGCACTCCGCCCGTCACCCCGCCGCGCAGCACCGTGAGCCGTGACTCGCCGTAGCCGTCTCCCGCGTCCTCGTAGAGCCGGCCCTGCACCTCCGGCGCCGCGTGCACGTGCCACTCCAGGTGCTTCCAGTTCGCGTCCGTGGTGTGCATCGCGGGCCGTGTCAGCGCCACCGCGCCTCCCGCGCGCAGCCACACCGGCACCGTGTCCAGGGGCCCGTCCGCGATGACGTGCTGTCCTCCCTCGCGCACCGCTCCCGTCCACTCCAGCCCCGGCCACTCCATCCACGCACCCGCCGGCAGATACGCCAGCCGCTTCGTCTGGCCCGGCCGCACCACCGGCGCCACCAGCAGGTCCTTCCCGAACAGGAACTGATCAAACGCGCCCGCCGCCTCCGCGTCCCCGGGTGCCTCCATCAGCAGCGGCCTCAGCGGCGCGATCCCCGTCTCCGACGCCTCGTGCATCAGCGTGTACAGCGTGGGCAACAGCCGGTATCTCCGCTCCAGCGCCGCGCGCGCCAGCGACAGGTACGGCTCTCCGTACCGCCACGGCTCCTGCGGCGACGTGCCCTTGCCCGCGTGGTTGCGCATCAGCGGGTAGAACGTTCCCGTCTGCATCCAGCGCACCAGCAGCTCACCGTTCGCCCGGCCGATGAAGCCCGGGATGTCCACCCCCGTGAACGCCACCGCCGCCAGGCCCAGGCCCATCAACATGGGCAACGACGTCTCCAGTTGCGTCCAGTGACTGGAGTTGTCCCCCGTCCACACCGCCGAGTACCGTTGGATGCCCGCGAACCCCGCCCGCGTCAGCAGGAACGGCCGCGCCTCCGGACGCAGCTCGCGCAGCGATTCGAACGCGCCCTTCGCCATGCCCAGCGCGTAGACGTTGTGCACCTCCAGGTGCCGCTTGTCCCCGTGGCGCGCGTCGTACGGCAGCGTGTTGCCCTCCACCTTGCCCACGCCCTCCGACCGCTCGCTCGACAGCGTGAGGATGCCCACGTCCGGCTGCACCGCGAAGCACGAAGGCTCGTTCATGTCGTTCCAGAACCCCGCCATGCCCAGCGCCACGAAGTCACGGTGCAGGCTGCCCCACCAGCGCTGCACCTCCGGCCGCGTCAGGTCCGGGAACACCGCAGGCCGGGGCCACACCTCGCCCACCAGCACGCCGCCCCGGTCGTAGCGCACCAGGTAGTCGCGCGCCTTCGCCTCCTCGTACACGCTCCAGCCCGCCTCCAGCTTCAAGGCCGGGTCGATGATGGGCACCAGCCGCACGCCCTGCGCCGCCGCCTCGCGCGCCAGGCCCGCGGGGTCCGGGTAGCGCGCCCCGTCCCAGGTCCAGACCTTGTACCCATCCATGTAGTCGATATCGAGATACACGCAGTCCAGCGGCAGGCCCCGCTGCCGGTAGCCCTGGATGACGCCCCGGATGTCGTTCGCGTTCTCGTAGCCCCAGCGGCTCTGCTGCGCGCCCAGGCTCCACAGCGGGGGCAGGGGAGGCCGCCCCGTCAACGCCGCGTACCGGCTCACCACGTCCGCGGGCAGGGGCCCCGCGAACAGGTAGCAGTCCAGCTCCGGCCCCCACGACTCCCACGCCACCCGTGACGCGTCCGCGAGCGCCACGTCCACCTCCGAGCGCCAGGACTCGTCCAGGAAGAAGCCCCACGCCACGCCGTCGCGCAGGCCCACGAAGAACGGGATGGACTGGTAGAGCGGATCCGTGTCCGGGTGGTGCGGCACCACGTCCGTGTTCCAGAACGTGAAGTGCATGCCGCGCTTGTCCAGTGGCCCCACCTTCTCGCCGAACCCCATGTAGCGCTCTCCCGGAGACGACCGCAGCGCCAGCCGCGCGCGCTGCCGGCTCATCGGATACGCGGCCTGCACCTCACCGGACACGTCCACGCAGCGCGCCAGTTCCCGCCCCTGCGCGTCCCGGAAGCGCCACGTCCCCGACTCCGCGTCCACCTCCAGGGACACGCCCTCCGCCTTCACGCGCACGCGGTCGCCGTCGCGCTCCACCGTCAGCGCGTGGTTTCCTTCCGCGACGACGGACCAGGAACGCTTGCCGGGCAGCTCGGGATGGAGGAAGCCGACCTCCGATGACACCGGCGCGTGCCGCAGCCGCAGCACCCCGGGCAGCGGACACGACACCTCCAGGACGGCGTGCCGGCCGGACAGGCGCAGCCGGGAGGGTTCGACGTGGGCGTCAGTGACGTGCATGCCTCGCAATCTAGGGAGCACGCGTGGCCCGCACCCGCCTTTCCTCCCGGGCCCGTGCGATGCTGTGCACTGCCATGACGCCGCCCCCGGTCCCGCTGCCGTTCCCGGACAGCCTCTGCCATCGCTGCGCCGCGCCGCCCCGCTACGTCGAGACGCGGACCTCCACCTTCATCATGTGCCCGCTGCTGCCCCAGAAGTACGCACCCCAGCCGGTGCGCGCGTGCACGCTGTTCCGCCCCCGCGAGCCCGGCGCCGCGCCCACGTAGCCCCTGTCTGCAAGCAGGCAGCGGGGCTCGAAAGGCACCCCGTGCGGGCATCCGTACCTTTGTCCCAAGCAAAGGAGGCCTCATGGCCAGCCGTCGGAAGACCCACGCCGCGCCCCGCCGCAAGCACGCCGCCGCCACGCCCGCGAAGCGCGCGGCCCGCAAGAGTCACGCGTCCGCCAGCGCCAGCGGCCGGTATACGAACCCCGCGCTCCGCGAGCGCCTCAAGAAGCGCATCCTGAAGAGCGACAAGGGCGGCCGCGCCGGCCAGTGGAGCGCGCGCAAGGCCCAGCTCCTCGCCGCCGAGTACAAGAAGGCCGGCGGCGGCTACCGGGGCGGGCGTGGCACCGCGCAGCGCCACCTGTCCTCCTGGACGAAGGAGGAGTGGGGCACCCAGGACGGCGGCACCCGCGCCCGGCATGGGAAGACCACCGCGCGTTATCTCCCCAAGAAGGCCTGGGCCCACCTGAGCCCGGCCCAGAAGAAGGCCACCGAGCGCCGCAAGCGCGCGGGCTCGCGAGCGGGCCGCCAGTTCGTCGCCAACACGCCCGCCGCACGCCGGGCGAGGAAGCAGGCCACGAAGCGCCAGGCCGCGTCTTCCCGCTCCTGAGGGCGTGCGACAGGTCCCGCGAGGACGGCCCGCGCTCGTGGCATAGAGTGCGGACCTCCCGGGCGCGGGACTCGCGCGCCCCGGGAACGGAGAGGACGTCATGGACTGCGACTGGCTCATCATCGGCTCGGGGTTTGGCGGCAGCGTCAGCGCGTTGCGGCTCGTCGAGAAGGGCTATCGCGTGGTGATGCTGGAGAAGGGCCGGCGCCTCCAGGGCCAGGACTTCCCCAAATCCAACTGGAACCTGAAGCGCTGGCTGTGGATGCCCCAGCTCGGGTGGCGCGGCCTCTTCAAGATGACCTTCTTCCGCCACGTCACCGTGCTGTCCGGCGTCGGCGTGGGCGGCGGCTCGCTCGTCTACGCGAACACGCTGCCCATCCCGAAGGACGACTTCTTCGACGCCTCCTCCTGGGGCCACCTGGCGCCGTGGAAGCAGGAGCTCGCGCCGCACTACGCGACCGCGCGCCGCATGCTGGGCGCCACCGTCAACCCGCTCAACACCTTCCCCGACCAGGTGCTCAAGGAGGTGGGCCAGGACCTGGGCCGCACCGACTTCCAGCCCACCACCGTGGCCGTCTACTTCGGCGAGCCCGGCGTCACCGTGAAGGACCCCTACTTCAACGGCGAGGGCCCGGACCGCACCGGCTGCAACGCGTGCGGCGGCTGCATGCTGGGCTGCCGCAACAACGCCAAGAACACGCTGGACAAGAACTACCTCTACTTCGCGGAGAAGCGCGGCCTCACCCTCCACGCGGACACGGAGGTGACGTGGGTGCGCCCCCTGCCCGGCGGCGACGGCTACGAGGTGACGGCGAAGCAGGGCACCGGCTTCTTCAGGAAGACGCGCCGCTTCACCGCGAAGCACGTCATCTTCGCGGGCGGCGTGCTGGGCACCCTGGACCTGCTGCTCAAGCTCAAGGACGCGAAGGACGGCCTGCCCCACCTCTCCGAGCGCGTGGGCGACGGCGTGCGCACCAACTCCGAGGCACTCATCGGCATCGTCAGCGGCGGCAAGCAGAAGGACCGCGACCTGTCCCGGGGCATCGCCATCGGCTCCATCCTCCACACCGACGAACACTCGCACCTGGAGCCCGTGCGCTACCCGGAGGGCTCCGGCTTCTTCCGCCTGCTCATGGCCCCCCACGTCCCCGGCGCCACCGCGTGGACGCGCGTGGCCCGTCTGGTGGGGCTGCTCGCGCGAAAGCCCCTGCGCTTCCTCCAGGCGTGGTTCGTCCCGGACTTCGCGCGCCGCACGATGATCCTCCTGTACATGCGCACCATGGAGGGCCACCTGCGCATGCGCCGCGGCCGCGCGCTCACCACCGGCTTCCGCTCCGGCCTCACCACCGGCCTGCAGGAGGGCCCCGCGCCCACCGCGAACATGCCGGAGGCCTTCGACCTGGCGAAGCGCGTGTCGGACAAGCTGGATGGCTACCCCATGACCATGGTCAGTGAGACGCTCATGGGCATCCCCACCACCGCGCACATCCTGGGCGGCGCGTGCATGGGGGACTCCCCAAAGACAGGCGCCATCGACTCGCGCCACCGCTTGTATGGCTATGAAGGGCTGTATGTGGTGGATGGCGCGGCCATCTCCGCCAACCCGGGCGTCAATCCCTCTCTCACCATCACCGCGCTCGCCGAGCGCGCCATGACCTTCATCCCCGCCGCCCGCGAGCTGCCCCGGGGCGACACCGACGCCACGCTCGAAGCGCCCCGGCAGCCCCAGGCCGCCGCCTCCTGAAGCTGCCCCGCGGGGCGTGTACGCCGCTGGCCCCTGTGCCCCCTTGAGACCCGGGGCGCTCCCAGTGGACGGACGTGAGCGCGGGCCTCGTACTCCGGTCCCGGATGCGCCCGGTTCCATGGACGCGGGGATGGCCGGGATGTCATTGTTGGCTGCGAATGCACGGGACGGAGCCACCCTGGCTCTGTCTCACACCGTCGGCTTGGGTGGGAGCCGGCAGTGTTCAGGCCAGGGCACTCCTCGTGCCCTCGGGCAGCATGGTTGGTTCAGCGATTTCCGTGTAGTTCATATTTTACAGGGTTAATCGCTTCCGCCACCATTCCGGTCGGGTGAAGAGATGACTTCGTCCATGCCAGTCTATTCCTTTCATGCTCCGGTGAAGGTCTCTCCAGGTCTGGAAGGACGGGCGGCGGCGCTTCTGGCATTGCAGCTGCGTGACTCCCGCAAGCGGGTGGATGACCTGTTCGCCTGGCTGATGCTGGGGCAGTGGGTGGCCGCGGTGCTGGTGGCGGTGTTCGTGTCTCCCTATGGCTGGGAGGGCAAGGTGCGCGCGCTGCACCTGCACGTGCAGACGGCGGTGCTGCTGGGCGCGGCGTTGAGCGTGTTCCCGGTGATGCTCACGCGCCTGCGCCCGGGGGAGGCGGTGACGCGTCACGTGGTGGCGGTGAGCCAGATGCTCTGGTCCGCGCTGCTCATCCACCTGACGGGGGGCCGCATCGAGACGCACTTCCACATCTTCGGGTCGCTGGCGGTGCTGTCCTTCTACCGGGACCCGAAGGTGCTGCTCACCGCGAGCCTGGCCATCGTCGTGGACCACTGCATGCGGGGCGCGCTGTGGCCGGAGTCCGTCTACGGCCAGCTGCACCCGGAGTGGTGGCGCTTCCTGGAGCACGCCTTCTGGGTGGCCGTCATCGACGCGGTGCTGCTCGTCGCCTGCCGGGACGCGCTGCGCGAGCTGGGGGAGCGGGCCGGGCGCCAGGCCCTGGCGGAGGCCGCCAATGAAGAGGAGCTGGCGCTGCGGGCGGGGCAGCTGGACGCCGCCGTGCGCGAGGTGCACGCCTTCCGCGACCACGCGGAGCGGATGGAGCGGCTGGCGTCGCTGGGGCAGCTCACCGCGAGCGTCAGCCACGAGCTTCGCAACCCGCTGGCGGCCGCGCGCACCGCGCACGCGTTCGTCCTGCGCCGGCTGCGCAAGGCGGAGGCCTATCCGTCCGACCCGCGCATCCCGCGCTTCCTGGACATCATCGACCGGGAGTTGCAGGCGTGCTCGGTCATCATCTCCGACCTGCTGGACTACGCGAAGGGCCGGCCTCCGCGCCGCACGCCCTGTCCGCTCAAGCCGCTGGTGGAGGAGGCCATCAGCGTGGTGCCCCGGCGCGAGGGCGTGCGCGTGAACAACCAGGTGCCGGACGGGCTGCCGGTGCCGGACCTGGACCGCGAGCAGTTCCGCCAGGTGCTGGTCAACCTCATCCAGAACGCGGTGGAGGCCATCCCGCCGGAGCGCACCGGGACGGTCTGCGTGCACGCCGACGCGCGGGGCGAGGGGGGCTGGAGCCTGCGCGTGACGGACGACGGGCCGGGCATCCCCGCGCCGCTCCTGGAGCGCATCTTCGAGCCCATGTTCACCACCAAGCTGCGCGGCACGGGGCTGGGGCTCGCCATCGTGAAGCGCCTGGTGCAGGGCCACGGCGCGCGCATCCAGGCGGAGAGCGACTTCGGCCATGGCTCGCGCTTCACAGTCCTCTTCCCGGACGCGTCTCTCCATACGACCGGGGTGGTGGCGCATCCCTGAAGAGAGTGCAGCGGCAGGTTGGCGAATCGCCGTGGGGCGTGGGCCCACGCGGACATGGAGGATGCACATGCAGGCACAGGCGAAGCCGTTCCCGGAGGCAGGCTCGGTGGAAGCGGACTGGGCGGTGCGGCGAATGGCGGCGACGGAGCTGGACACCGCCCGGGGCATGTTCTTCCTGGGGGTGCTGGAGTCGGTGCGCACCGGCGTGGGCGAGGACGCGGTGGCCACCTGCCGGGCCGTCACCGACGAGCGCCGCTTCGTGGGCTTCTTCAACTACCCGGTGGCCAGCTTCCTCAAGCTGTCACAGGTGGCGGCGCGCCTGCTGTCGCCACGGTGGGGCGGGTTCGACGAGGCGCTGCGGCAGATGGGCATGCAGGCCACGCGCAGCTTCCTGGAGTCCGCGGTGGGGCGCACCTTCCTGCTGCTGGCCGCGGGGGACGCGCGCAAGCTCGTGACGAACCTGCCGTCCGGCTACCAGATGGCGGTGAGCTACGGGGAGCGCTCCGTCGACTGGAAGGGGGCGGGGGACGCGCTGTTCGTCATGCGGCGCGACTTCATGCCGGCCGCGTACCACGAGGGCGTCCTTCGCGAGGTGCTCTCCATGGTGGGGGCGCGGAACCCCCGCGTCCAGGGGCGCAAGCTGGGCCTGCTGGACACCGAGTACCACATCACCTGGGAAGTCCCCGTCGTGCTCCCCGCGGGAGCCCCGAAGGAGTCCCGCTGGCGGCTGTTCCAGTAGGCCGCGCGGGGACCGGAGGAGGGGGCCCGGTCCCCCACCGGCCGGGCGTCCGGAACGTGCGGGCCCGGCCGCCGGGCGCTACGCTTGGGCCCATGTGTGGCCGAGTCACCGTCCGGACCTCTCCCGCGCAGCTCGTCGCCGAGCTGGAGCTCGCGGGCGCGCGCGCGACGCTGGAGCGCGCGCGTTTCAATCTCTGTCCCACGCAGCTGCTGCCCGTGGTGCCCAACGACGGCGCGCGGCTGCTGGACGTGTTCCGCTGGGGGCTCATCCCGTCCTGGGCGAAGGACGCGTCCATCGGCAACAAGCTCATCAACGCGCGCGGTGAGACGGTGGCGGAGAAGCCCAGCTTCCGTTCCGCGTTGAAGCGCAGGCGGTGCCTGGTGGTGGTGGACGGCTGGTATGAGTGGAAGCAGTCCACGAAGCCCAAGACGCCGTACTTCTTCCACCACCGCGACGGAAAGCCCCTGGCGCTGGCGGGGCTCTGGGAGGAGTGGACCGCGCCGGACACCGGCGAGGTGCTGCGCACCTGCACCATCATCACCACCGGCCCCAACGCGCTGATGGCGCCCATCCACGACCGGATGCCCGTCATCCTGTCGCCGGAAGGCCAGTCGGTGTGGCTGCGCCCGGAGCCCCAGGAGGCGTCCGTCCTCCTGCCGCTGCTCGTGCCCGCGCCGGAGGCGCCGCTGGACGTCCACGAGGTGGCGCGCGGGGTGAACTCCCCCGCCAACGACAGCCCGGAGTGCGTGGCCCGCATCGCCGCCTGACCTGGCCCGGCTAACCCGCCGTGGAGGTCTCCTTTTCGCCCGGAGGCGGGCAGTACGGCGCGACCGCCTCCAGCAGCAACTCCATGTGCAGGGGTTTGCGCAAGAGCCCGACGACGCCGGCCATCCGCTCCGTCTGGAAGCTGGCCGTGAGCACGAAGACCGGCAGGCCGCAGAGGGTCGCATCGTCGTGCAGGCGCCGGAGGAAGCCGTAGCCGTCCATCACCGGCATCATCAAATCCAGCAGCACGATGCAGGGCTTGCGACACGAGGCCAGCGCCAGCAGTCCCTCCTCGCCATTGGACGCCGTCAGGACGGAGTAGCCTTCGAGCTCGAGGTACCGGGCCATCACTTCCAGCTCCGGCTCGTCATCGATGATGAGAATCAGGGGCGGGGTCGTCGTGTCGGGCACGGCTCTCTCTTCCATGTGTTCGAAAGAAAGCTAGGTCGCCCAGGCGACGCACTGCCCAGGGTCCGCCATTGATTCCAGGTCGGCGGTCCCTGTCACTGCCAATAGGGCAGGGGGCTGGTTGGCCGTCTACCCTGAAACAGTGGCGCGGCGGCCGCGGACACTTCCTGGGTCCCCTGGAAAAAGCCTCCTAGGATTCGGGCCATGAAGTCCTCCGACAGGGCCGTGCAGAACAGGGGCCGGCGCATCGCCGGGACCTCCTTCGCGGGGCTCTTCGTGCTGGCCGGCGCCTGCGGGGTGGGCGCGGAGGCGTGGTTCCAGCGCAAGGTCGAGGCGCCGCTGCGCCTGCACCGTGAGGCGCTCGCCGCGAACGTGGAGGGTTACTGCGCGCAGGAGGCCGCGCTGGACGCCGACCCCTGGTTCCACGAAGGCCGGACGGAAGGCGACGCGGGGCTCCTGCTCAACGCATGGCTGCCCTGGTCGCGCGACCTGAAGCGGGCGCCGCCCGAGGGCTCGCCGCTGGTGCTCCCCGAAGCGCTGCGCGAGGAGGCCCTGGACCTGAGACAGGGCCGCTGGCTCACCGCGAACATCGACGTGTCCCGCCTGGACTTCGACTGGATGGTCCGGCTGCTGGCGTATGACCGGTGGGACCTGTTCAACGGCAGCCCCCTGAGCACGGAGGGACGCTTCAACTGGGTCGCCGGTGAGGTCCCCGACCTCTTCCTGCTCCAGCGCTGGGCGAAGTTCCGCATGCTCCATGGGATGCGGACGGGCCACCCGCTGGAGGCCGCGCAGCAGGTGCGGCACCTCGCGTGGCTGAGCCTGCGCACGGACTCGCTCGCGGGCGGCTCCCTCGCCGTCAACCTGCTCGACATCGAGCGGCTGGCCCACGACGCCATGTCCTCACCCCCCGCGGACTGGACGCCCATGCCCGCCGGGCAGACGGCCCGGATGAGCGCCCTGCTCCAGACGGGCCCCCGCTTCGCCGGCCTCGCCGCGCCTCCGGACGTGGCCCGTCAGGCCCGCCGCTGCGCGACAGGGCCGAACCGGTGCATCGCCCTCACTGAGACCGCCTTCCACGCGCGGCTGCTGGAGCCCTTCGCGGCCCCGGCCCTGACAGAGGCCTCCGCCGCGCTCGACCGCGACCTGGCGGAGGCCGGCTGCCCCACGCTCGCCGCGCACGAGGTCCGGACGCGGAGTGTGACGCTGCGCGACCCTGCTTCGGGCCTGTCCACCCTGGCCTCCTCCGTGGCATGGATACCCGGGCCGCCCGGCCGTTGGCTTCGCTCACGCATCGCCTGGGGCGTCCTCGCCAGCGCCCTGGGAGACCTCCCACCGCCAGGTGAAAACAAACCGAAACATCCCGACCGTCTCCATGGCCAGGCAAGCACTCCAACCCCCTGAATCGCCGTCCCCGAAGCGCCGTCAAAAGGCCTGCGCCTGCCCACCTCCACGGTTTTCCGTGGATGACATGGAACTGGCGCCTGGACTGACCTACAGTTCTTGAACGGAGGGGGAAGTTTGCCCGAACTGCCACCCAGCGCGTATCCGGCCTTGTTCGAGCACACGCGAGACGGCGTGCTCGTCCTGGACCCGACCCTGCGGGTCGTGGCCGTGAACCGCGCCGCGGAGGCGCTGCTGGGGCCCCGTGACCTGTTGGTGGGCCAGCCGGTGCAGGCCTTGCTGCCGGGCTGGACGCCTCCCCAGGTCCCCTTGCCGGGTGACGCTCCCCATGAGTCCGAGTGCCACGTGGGCCCGGTGCACCCGGTGCACGTGCTGGCCGTGCCGCAGGACGCAGGCTGGATGCTGCTGCTCCGGGGCATGGACGCCGCCCAGGCGGCCGAGTCCATCCTCCGGCAGCAGAAGGAGTTCTTCGAGGCGGTGGTGCGCCACAGCCCGGTGGCCATCATCACCATCAGCCGCGCCTTCGAGGTGATGACGTGGAACCCCGCCGCGGAGCGGCTCTTCGGCTACACGCCGCAGGAGGCGCTGGGGCGCAACATCCTCAAGCTGGTGGCCAACGCGGACGGCATCCGTCCGGAGGCCGAGGAGACGTCGCGCGAAGTGCTGCGCAAGGACCGCGTGCACGTCGTCACCAAGCGCGTGCGCAAGGACGGCACGGTGGTGGACGTGGAGCTGCGCGCCCTGCCGGTGACGGTGGCCGGCCAGTCCATGGGCTTCATCGCCATCTACCACGACGTCACCGACCTCCAGCGGGCGCGCCAGGCCGCCGAGCACGCCAACCAGGCCAAGAGCCTGTTCCTGGCCACGGTGAGCCATGAAATCCGCACGCCGATGAACGCCATCATCGGCATGGCGGGGCTCCTGATGGACACGGCGCTCACGCCCGAGCAGCGCGACTTCGCGTCCACCATCCGCCAGAGCGGCGACGCGCTGCTGGGGCTGCTCAACGACATGCTGGACTTCTCCAAGATCGAAGCCGGCCGGGTCGAACTGGAGCAGCAGCCCTTCAACCTGCGCCAGTGCGTGGAGTCCGTGCTGGATCTGCTCGCCATGCGCGCGAGCGAGAAGTCCCTGGACCTGGGCTACCACGTCACCGACGAGACGCCCGTCACCGTGGTGGGCGACGGCGCGCGTTTGCGGCAGGTGCTGCTCAATCTGGTAGGCAACGCGGTGAAGTTCACCGAGCGCGGCGGCGTGTCCATCTCCGTGGACACCCCGCGCCAGCCGCTGGCGCCGGGCGGCCTCTTCGAGCTGCACTTCGCGGTGCAGGACACCGGCCTGGGCATCACCGAGGCCGCGCGCGGCGGCCTGTTCCAGCCCTTCAACCAGCTGAACGAATCCGTGTCGCGCCGCTACGGCGGCACGGGCCTGGGGCTCGCCATCAGCAAGCGGCTGGTGGAGGCGATGGGCGGGCGGCTGTGGATGGAGAGCGAGGGCGTCCCGGGCCGGGGCGCCACGTTCCACTTCACCTTCCAGGCGCGCGAGGCCCCGCGCAGCGCGGAGGCCCTGCGCCCGGACGCGCTGAAGCTGCACGGCCGGCGCGTGCTGGTGGTGGACGACAACGCCATCAACCGCAAGCTGCTGGGCCGCCAGCTGGCCGCGTGGGGCATGGCCATCGTGGAGGTGGGCTCCGGCGCGGAGGCGCTGGCGAAGCTGGAGTCCGGGGCCCGCTTCGACCTGGCCATCCTGGACCACCGCATGCCGCTGATGGACGGCCCCACGCTGGCGGCGAACATCCGCCAGCAGCGCGACGCGCGCGAGCTGCCCCTGTTGCTGCTCACGTCGTATGACCAGCGCGACGCGCAGCCGCCGGGCCTCTTCACCGCGGTGCTGCCCCGGCCGGTGAAGGCGTCGCAGCTGCACGACGCGCTGATGACGTGCCTGGCCCAGGACCTCATCTCCGCCCGGCCCCTGCCGCCCGCCCCCGCGCCCGCCACGCGCGAGCGCTCCGTGTTCAACACGCGCCCCGGCGAGCAGATGCCCCTGCGCATCCTGCTGGTGGAGGACAACCCCACCAACCAGAAGCTGGCGCTGCTGGTGCTGGACCGGCTGGGCTACCCGGCGGACACCGCGAACAACGGCCGCGAGGGGCTCCACCTGCTGGCGCGCAGCCGCTACGACGTCGTGCTGATGGACGTCCAGATGCCGGAGCTGGACGGCCTGGAGACGACGCGCCAGCTGCGCAAGGACGTGCCCATGAGCGAGCAGCCGTGGGTCATCGCCATGACGGCCAACGCGATGACGGCGGACCGGCGCGAGTGCCTGGACGCGGGCATGGACGACTTCCTCAGCAAGCCCATCCGCGTGGAGGAGCTCATCTCCGCGCTGCGCCGCGCCTGGGAGCGCCTGCCGCGCGAGCCCGGTGCCGCCCCCATCGCCCACGTCCCGGAGGCCCCGCGCATGGGCGTCCCGCGCATCCGGGGGCTGGAGGCGGGCGCGCTGGACAGGCTGTGGCAGTCGTTGGACGGGCAGGTGGAGCGGATGCTCCCGGAGCTCGTGGACACCGCGCTGGAGAGCATGCCCCGGCTGATGGACGACGCGCGGGGGGCGCTCGCGCGCGGCGAGCTGGAGAACCTGGCGCGGGCCGCGCACACGCTCAAGTCCAACGCGGCCTACTTCGGGGCGGCCACGCTGGAGTCGCTGTGCTGGGACATCGAGCAGCGCGCGGACGCCCGGGTGCTGGAGGGGCTGGAGCCGCTCGTCGCCCACTGCCAGGAGGCGCTGGAGGAGAGCCGCCAGCTCCTGGAGCAGCTCAAGCGCACGGTGCGCTGAGCGTCGCTCAAGCCCGCTGCGGCGCGTTCGGGTCGCTGATGGTGAGCGGCTGCCTGCTCCCGTCCTTCGCGACGAGACTGGCGGTGAGGGCGAAGTCCGGCCCCATGCGCAGCTCCAGCGTGGTGGGGCCCGGGTGGGCCACGCGCCAGTCCGGTTCGATGCGCACGGTGCCCAAGAGCTCGCGCTCCACGGTGGTGCGGTCCAGCGCTTCGAACAGCGCCACCGGCACCGGGCCGGGCCAGGGCGGCAGCTCCAGGTCCACGGTGCGCGTGCCGGGCACGGGCGTGTTGGCGGGGAGCACCTCGTGCTGGCCGCCGCCGGGCACCATGGCGCCAATGGGCATGGGCACCACGTCCGACAGGCCACTGATGCCGCGCGCCAGGTTGCGCCCGAGGATGGCCGCGCCCACGGCGACGCCCAGCTCCGGGTGCACCTCCTTGTCCGACGACAGCTTCTTGAAGTGGGAGAGGCGCTTGCGGATGGCGGGCATGCGCGTCTGGCCGCCCACCATGACCAGCTCGTCGATGGCGTCCGGCTTCAGGCCCGCCTTCTCCAGCACGTCGTCGCACGCGGCGGCGGTGCGCTCGATGAGCTGGAACACCATGGCCTCCATCCGCTCGCGGGTGAGCATGACGTTGAAGTCCACGAAGGCGCCGTCCTTCTGCGTGATGCAGGGGATGCGGATGGGGACGGACGTGCCGCTGGAGAGCGCCATCTTCGCGGACTCGGCGGCGAAGACCAGCCGCTGCATCACGACCTTGTTGCCCCGCAGGTCGATGCCCTGCTGCTGGCGGAAGTCCTCCACCAGCGCCTCCACGATGGCCTCGTCGAAGTTGGCGCCGCCGAGGAACGCGTCGCCGCCGGTGGCCAGCACCTTCACCACGCGGTTCTGCACGGACATGAGCGTGACGTCGAAGGTGCCGCCGCCCAGGTCGAACACCATCACCGTCTGCTCGGGGTTGCGCAGGTTGGCGTAGTAGAGCGCCGCGGCGGTGGGCTCGTTGACGATGGCGCGCACGCGCAGGCCCGCCTTCTCCGCCGCGCGGCGGATGGCCTCGCGCTGGCGGATGTTGGCGTGCGCGGGCACGGTGAGCACGCACTCCTCGAACCTGGTTCCGGCCGCGTGCGTGGCCAGGGTGTGGATGTGCTTGAGGATGAAGTGCGCCACGTCGATGAGTGGCGTCACCTTCCCGTACACCTGCACGGCGGTGTAGCCGTCCGCGCCCTCCACCAGTTCGAAGGCGAAGCGGTCGCGGTGGCGGGCCACGTATTCGGACTGGAAGCGGCGGCCCAGGAAGCGCTTGGCGCCGAAGATGGTGTGGCGCGGGTCGTCGATGATCTGCCGCCGCGCCGCGGGGCCGACGATGGCCTTGTCGCCCGCGTGGAACCACGCGATGGAGGGCAGCGTGAGGCTCTTCTCCGCGATGGGCACCACGCGCAGCTTGTTCGCCTTGTCGAAGAAGGCCGCCGCGGTGTTGGTGGTCCCGAAGTCGATGCCGAGGATGGGGGCGGCGCTCGTGCTCATGAGAGGCCCCCATCCTCGCACGTCCCGCCGCGCCGGGGCACCCGGCACGGCCCGCCAGGTGGGGAGGAGGTGCTCAGGAGTGGTCCAGGACGACGCCCTCCACGCCGTGGGCCACGTCCACGCACCGGTCCAGCGCGGTCTCCAGCAGGTCGTAGACGCCCTTCCACTTCATGACGGTGAGGGGGTCCACGCCGCTCCGGAAGAGGCGGCCCAGGCCCGCGCCCAGCACCTCGTCCGCCTGTGCCCGGAGTCGCTTGAGGGCTTCACACCCCGTGAGGATGCGCTCGGGCTGCTTGATGGTCCGCAGGCACGTCACCACGTCGCGGACCTGCTCCGCGCACAGCACGAGCAGCCCCGACAGTTCCGTGGCTTCCGGCAGGCACTCCGGAAGCTCGTAGGCATGCAGGCGCGACGCGGTGGCGTGCGCGAAGTCCAGCACCTCGTCGATGCGCGACAGCAGCGCGTGGATGTGGATGCGCTCGAAGGGGGTGATGAACTCGCGGTGGAGCCGGGTGAAGGCGGCCTTCGCCACCGCGTCGCCCTGATGGCCCACGGCCTTCAGCGCCCGGACCCGGTTGCCCACGTCCCGGTAGTCGCTGAGGAGCGCGTGCAGCATGCGCGTGCCCTCCAGCGTGGTGGCGCACTGCGCGTCGAAGTCGTCGAAGAAGCCATCCGACCGGGGCATCAGTCTTTGCAACATGGGGGCTCCAGGCGAGGGAGGGGCTACTCGGGGTCGATGGACGCCGCGCGCACGCCGGGCAGCGCGCCACGCAGCTTCTCCAGCAGGAGGAACGTGTCGGTGCGGTCGGGGACGGCCAGCTCCACCACGGCGGTACCGCCCGCGGTGGCGGAGGACTGCTCCAGGGTGAGCACCCGGGACTCCGGGTGCAGCAGCCGCAAGGGGGGCAGGGCGGCGCCCAGGTCGTCCACGTCCAGCGACAGCTTCAGCCGCTGCGGGTGTCGCTGGAGGGTGGAGTCCAGCGCGAGCAGCACGGCGCCGAAGAAGAGCGTGGCGCACACGGCGATGGGAAAGGCGCCCAGGCCGCACGCCATGCCCACGCCAATCATCACGAACATCACCGCCGCGTCGCGCGAGTCCTTGATGCCGGAGCGGAAGCGGATGAAACCGCCCAGCCCCACGAGCCCGAAGGCGCGCGACATGCTGTCGCCAATCACCGTGGTCATCACCGCCCCGGCGATGGCGATGAGCAGCTGCGTGTGGATGGTCTCCTGCGCCATGACCGGCGCGCGGGGCATCCACCGGCGCCAGGGCCGGAAGGCGAGGAGCGCGCCCAGCACCAGCGCGAAGCCCAGCCGCTCCAGCACGTCCATCAGCGGCAGCCCGTGCACGGGCGCCTGCGCGCCCGCGCTGAACACATCATGCGACGCCATGGCGAGGCTCCTCTTCCACCTGGGAAACCGTCCGCGCCGCCTGGCGCAGGAGGGCGAAGTCGTGGGGGTGACGCTCCAGCAGCTCCAGCGTGAGGGCCTGTCCTCGCGCCGTCGCGGCGAGCAGGCCCAGGCTCTTCACGGTGGCGGAGGGCCAGGTGTCCGCGAGCACCGCGCGCAACCTCCACGCGGCGGGCACGTCCATGCCGGTGAGCGAGTCCAGCACCTCCTCGCACGCCACGCCGAACGCCTCGCGCAGCTTCCACGCGGCGGGCACGTCCAGCCCCATGAGCGAGCCGATGACCGCCTTGGGCGCGCGCGCCGCGTGCTGTTCGCGCAGGGCCCAGGCACGGGGGCTGTCCAGGCCCTCCAGCGAGCGCAGCACGGCGTCCGGCGCCACGGCCATCGCGCGCTCGCGCCACTCCCACGCCCGCTCGCTGTCCACGCCCCGCAGCGACCGGCACAGCGCCCGGGCCACGCCCTCGTCCGCGAAGGCCGCGTCGCCGCCGCGCGAGGACAACCACCGCCAGCGCTCGTTCCAGGCCCGCGCGCTGTCCAGGCCGGAGAGCGACTCCATCACCGGCTCCGGCGCGGCGCGTGACAGCCGGTCGCGCATGAGCCAGGCGCGCTCGGAGTCCAGGCCCGTGAGCGACGTGGCCACGGCCTCCGGGGCCCGGTGCTCCCAGCGCTCGCGCAGGCGCCAGGCCTCCGGCGCGTCGCTGGCGTCGTCGGTGAGGGACGCGAGCACGTGCTCGGGCGCGGCGGCCTCCAGGCGCTGGCGCCATTCCCACGCCCTGGGGTGGGTGAGGCCGGCCAGCCCGTGGGCGATGAGCTCCGGGCACCGCTCCGCCAGCAGCGCGCGGCGCGCCTCGACGTCCTGGCCCTCCATTCCCGCGAGGAACCACGCGGCGAGGCCCGGCTCGTCCACGGTCCACCCATCCAGCCGGGCCAGGAACCGGCCGCGAGCCTCCGGCAGCGAGCGCACCGGGACGGTGGGGCGCGTCAGGCCCGCGTGGAAGAGGGGGGCTTCACCGCGGCGCGCGCGCAGCACGTCCTCCACCAGCCGCGTCACCTGCTCGTCCAGGGGGACGTCGGTGTTCTCCACGACGCTCCAGCGCTCCGGGTGCGCGGCGGCCAGGGCGCGGTAGCCGGCGCGCAGGCGGGCCTGGAGGCCGGCGCCGGTGAGCCCCTTGCGCGACGGCGTGGAGCGGTCCTTCGCCAGCAGCTTGGAGGCGCGGCGGCGGGCGCGGGCGATGGCGGGGTCCACGTCGATGAGGAAGACGCGGTCCGGGTGCAGGCCGCGCTGGCAGGTGTCCAGCACGGGCCGCACCTCCGCCTCCGGCAGGCCCCGGCCGAAGCGGGCCAGCACCTCGGCGGTGTAGAGGAAGCGGTCGGCGATGACGACGTCATGCTCCGCCAGCGCCGGCCGCGTCACCTCCTCCAGGAGCTGCGCCTCGCGCGCCGCGTACAGCAGCAGTTCCGCCACCGGCGTGAGCGCCAGGTGCAGCGGGTCGCGCGTGAAGCGCCGCAGCCCCTCCGACACGGGCGAGGCCAGCCGGCCGTCCTCGCGCACGTGGCGCACGCTGAGCCCGGCCCGGCGCAGCTCGCGCGCCACACGGTTGGACAGCGTCGTCTTGCCCGAACCGTCGATTCCCTCGAACACGATGAACATCAGAAGGCGACCTCCATCTGCAGCAGCACGCTCTTGCGCGACGCCAGGTTGTTCTCCAGGGACGTGACGACCGCGGGCACCGCCGCGCCGGCCTCGCGCACCTCCGCCTGGGCCTGGAGGCGCCAGTGGCGGAACTGACCGACGTTCAGGCCCAGGGTGCCCTCCCACACCAGGTCCTGGTGGAGCGTGCGGTCCGGATCCAGCGCGGACAGCATCACGAAGGGCTCCACGAACAGCGCGCCCTGCGCCCCTCCGCCCAGGCGCCAGCCGGTCAGCGCCCGCGCGGTGAGGAAGGGGCCCTCCAGGCCGGTGAGCACTTCGGTGCGGCCCACCAGCACCTCGCCCCAGGTGCGCAGCGCGCCGTGCCCCACGGGCAGCGCGTGCTGGACGTCCAGCCCCGCCGTCCAGCCCGTGTGCGAGCCGCCGTCGATGGTGCCCGCGGGCTGGAGGAGCGCGGACGCGCCCAGCTCCACGGTGCCCAGCGTGAGCGTGCCCCGGAAGGCGGGCACCACGCCCAGTCCCTTGGACAGGTCCACCTTGCCGGTGTCGTTGCCCGTCTGCCACACGCCCGCGCGCAGCTTCAGGTCCACCGCGCAGTCCTTGCACTTCCACTCCAGCTGGGCGCCGGGCCTGCGGCCGGTGAGCGCCAGCGCGTCGCGCAGCACGTCCCGCAGCAGGCCCCGTCGCGCGAGCGGCAGCGACCGGGACGACTCCAGCTCGATGAGCGACAGGGGGACCTTGAACTGGCCCGCGCGAAGGGCGAAGCCATGGGGCAGGTCCAGCCAGGCGTAGGCGTCCTTGAGGCCGTCCTGCACGTCGAACTCGACCACCGCCTTGAGCTTCTTCTTGAAGCGGTAGGTGGCCTCCAGGCGCGTCGCCGGCAGCGACAGCCGTCCGGACCAGACCTTGTCCGGGCGCGAGTCCACCGTCTCCCGCACCGACAGCCGGCCCCCCACCTCGATGACCCCGGAGCCCGCGGGGAGCCGCACGGTGGGCGGCGGCAGGCCCGACCCCGTGTCGTCGTCCGGCGGAGGCGGCGGGGCCACGGTGGCGGGAGGAGGCTCTGGCAGCGACGGCGCGGAGGGAGCTGGCGTCGCGCCCGTGGAAGGCGAGGCGTCAGCCGCCCGCGCGTTGGCGGACGCGCAGCAGAGCAGGCAGGTCAGCAGCAGCCCGCGCGCGGGCATGGCACGGCCAGGAGGGGGGCGGAGTCTGGGGGGCACTTGAGGGGATTTCCTTCGGGGGGAGTCACTTCGTGGGGCGCGCGTCCTCCAGGAGCGCGCGCATGCCCTGCTCGAACTTCGAGGCGGCCGTCTCATGGGACGACAGCCCCCACAGCGCTTGCTCCAGCCAGGCGGGAGCGTCGTGCTTCCACTTCACCTCCACGACGGTCGCGGGCGGCGCCCGGCCCACGAGCCGCGTGGGGGCCGCGAGCGCCGCGGCCGCGGGCGTGTCCGGCGGCAGCGCGAACACCAGCCCTTCATCCAGCGTGATGCGCACGTCGCAGGACACCGTGGCCAGCGTGGTGCGCCGGTACCACGCGGTGACGCGGGGCCGCACCGGCGCAAGGCTCGCCTGCCGCAAGAGCCGCGCGGCGCCGCCCTCCACCGGCAGGGGCTGGCCGGTGAGCACCGCGCGGGCCTCCGTCTCCGTGACGGGCACGCGGACCTTGGTGCGCCGCTCGCCGTGGTTGCGCTTCAGCTCCAGGAAGCGCTTCCCCGTCAGCACCGGCGCCTCCGCCAGGTGGGCCGCGCCCGCGTACTCCCGCAGGCGCAGCCGCTCCGCCTGGCCCGAGTGACACGAGCCCAGGAAGTCCAGGCCGTCGGTGTCCAGGTAGGTCGTGCGCGTGTAGGCCACGGGAAGGCCCGGGTCGTGGAGGTGGCGGGACGTCCAGCCCTGGACGGCGCCCAGGAAGGACGCCAGCGCCTCTCGCGACGGTTGGAAGCGCCGCTCCCGGTCCTGCTCCGCGCAAGGCGCGGGCTGGTCCGGGTCCTGCACCCGGGCCGTCGCGGTCATGGGCTCGTACCGAAGGTCGCGTGCACCTCGGCCTGCCGCTTCGTCGCGAAGTCCACCAGGCCGTTGGGCCCGGTGAGCGCGTCCTGGAACGCCTGCGGGCCGCTCAGGAACGTGAAGCCCGGCTGCTCCGCGTTCTCCCCCACCACCCACGGGGCGATGAGCGCGTGCTCCTCGCGGAAGCGCGCCTCCAGCGGGCCGGGGGCGAGCAGGCCGTCCGCTGCCTCCAGCGCGTACTTCTCGTAGACGGGCCGGTAGACGGGGTCGTCCATCAGGTAGCGGATGAGCGGCCAGGTCGCGTCCACCGACTCCTGCGAGAGCGACGTGGCGCGCAGGCCGTCCTGGAACGAGCGGTCATGGTCCCACGTCACCCAGTGCAGCCGGCCGTTCTCCCCGGGGTGCGAATACAGCAGGTAGTTGTGGGACATGGCCCCGTACGCGTCCCAGTTCTCGATGACGGTGTTGTAGGCCAGCCACTTGAGGAAGCCGTCCACGTCCAGCGTCGCCTCCAGCCGCGAGCGCCACGCGACGGAGTCCGCGCGGTCCGAGTTGAGCGCGGTGATGAGCGCCTGCACGCTGCCCCAGCCCGCCGTCTCCGCCGCCTTGTTGTCCGGTTCGAAGGAGGCCTCGTCGAAGCTCTGGAGCCGCGCGCCGTTGCCGTCCGCTTCGTAGAGCGGACCGCTGTCGTCCCCGAAGGAGCGCTCGAGCAGCGGGTCACCGGGGTCCTCCGCCAGCGTGTAGAGCCCCCAGTACCGGGGCCCGTCGCCGTGGTCCAGGTAGACGGCCGCGAAGGCGGTGTAGCTGGCCGGGACGCCCGCCTCGCGGAACAGGTCCGTGGCCACCTTGTTGCGGATGAGCGACGCGTCCGCCACCGCGTTGGACAGCGACAGCTTGCCGAAGCCGTAGAAGTGCTGGCCCTCGATTTCAGGGTGCGCGTCCTCGAACTTGTCGAAGTTGAAGCGCAGCGGCATCTTGCCCACGCCGCTCCGCCACGCCTGGGACAGCGACGAGTTGCCCTTGTAACGCAGCCCCACGGAGTGCCACGCCTTGCCCTCGAACTTCACCGTCGCGGGCACGTACACCGGCGTGTTGGGGATGATGTCGCCCCCGCCACCGCCGCCCGGCTCCAGCCCTCCGCCGTCGGGACGACCGCCGGGGCCGCCACCGCCCATCGTCGGCAGGCACGCCAGCGTGCCGCCCATGGGGGACGTGGCGCAGGTGCTGGTGAAGGTGCTGCCGTTGAAGGTGGCGGTGCAGGCCTCACCGGCCGCCTTGCCCACGCACGCGGCCTCGAACTCCGCGGGGAATCCCCCGCCACCCCCCATGCCACCGTCCGGAGGCCCACCGGGTCCGACGCCTCCACCCGCGCCGAACTCGCCGAGCATGGACGTCATGTCGTCCTGCATCGTCGTCCAGTCCTCGGAGGTGACGACGATGTCCAGGCGCTGCACCTTTCCCTTGGGAAAGACGACGTCGTAGGCCGGTGGAGCGTGCTTCCCGTGCGAGGCGTCGGTCCAGGTGTCGGGGCGGTCGCTGCCACAGGCGCCAAGGACGAACGCCAACAACGCGAAGGCGCCGGACAGGCGCGGACGAGGCAAGGCCATGGGGGTCCCTTTTCGGGTGCGGGGGTTCACGGCCACGGCGGAGCGGGGTCTCCGCCGTGGCACTGCGATTCCGGACCTTGAAGGGGGGACGTGACTTCTTCGTTACACGGCCGTGACGGATTGTTTCGGGCTCCGTCACGGGACGCTCCGCGCGAGGCGCGAGGGCCTCAGGGGCCGGGCGGCGCGTTGTAGCCGGCGTCGCCGTAGGGCTTCAGGCGCTCCAGCCACATCTCCTCCAGCACCTTCAGCTCCTCCAGGGGCGGAGGCCCGCCGGGCTCCTCGCGGGGCGGCAGCTTGTCCAGCACCTCGAAGGAGAAGGCCGCCTCGCCGTAGCGCTCCCAGTCCGCCTGCAGTTCGGGGACGCGGTGCATGCGCTGGGCGAACTCGAACCGGAGGCGGTTGAACATCGCGGTCAGGTTGAGGGCGTGGTGCACGAAGAGCTTGCCGTTGGCGTGGCAGCGGATGGCGTAGATGCCCATGGGCACGTCCGCTTCCTTGTACGCGCGCTTGCGTTCGGCGCGGGACGCGCGCGAGTCCTCACCGGACATGGTGGCCTCCGTAGCCCAGCGCGACGAGCTTCGCCTCCAGCCGCTCCTTCGCGGCGCGGTCGCGAGGGCGCACCCAGTCCCGGCCCATCCGCTCCCAGTCCGCGTCCCTCGGGTCGACACCCAGCGCCTGGAGGAAGTCGGCCTCGCAGACGAAGCACTGCGCGCGGAAGGGGAAGAGGAAGCCCCCTTGCGCTTCCAGCGAACGCGCGGCGTCCTCGTAGGTGGAGAACCACCGGTTGAGGAACACGGCCTGGACCTTCCGGAAGAAGGCGCGCGTGTCCAGCCGCCGCGCCCCGTCCTCCAGGGCCTGCTTCAGGTCGGTCCAGGTGGCGTGGCCGGCTTCCCGCGCGACGACGGCCAGCCCGTGCTTGTGCCGCACGGTGTCCCGGCGCGCGAGCACGTCGCCCAGGGACAGGGCCGCGAAGAAGGGCAGGGCGCGCATCCGCTCCGCGGCGCGCGTGGCGCGGGCGGTGTCGGACGAGTCCAGGTCCTTGATGAGCAGGGACGCGCGGACCTTGTATTCATGAAGCGTGACGGGGAGGGTGCTGCCGGTTCCCATGACGAATCCTCCGGTGCTGGCCCTCACCCGTTGGGGGACCGTGGAAGGACTGCATCAGGAGCCTGGCGACAGCGGGTGCGGCGAGGGTGACGTCGTCTTTCCGGGCGGCGGGCACCCCTCGGCACCCGTGGGACGAATAGACCAGACGCGTCCCGCGGCCGTCAACGCGCCACGCAACGGGCCCCGGGTCGCACGCGAGCGTGTGCTGGAGGGCAGGCAGGCGCGGCGTGGCCGGCGGCCCGGTGGGGCGGCGCGCGCGCTGATACCGTCCGGGGCTGTCGGGTGGTTCCACCGCGCAGGGGGGCAGTGATGCGTCGATACCCAGGGGTCCTGCTGATGCTGTGGCTGGCGTTCAGACCCGAAGCCGCACGAGGCCAGGGCAGCCCTGCTTCACGAGATCCGGAGTCGCTGAACCTCCTGGCGCCCCCCGGCATGGCGCCGGAGCCAGCCTTCGCCCCCACGTCCGTCTCCGCATCCGCGAAGGCTTCGCCGGACTATCGCGTGGGCAAGCACCTGGCCCTGGGAACGCTGATGGGGAGCGCCGGGTTCGTGAGCGGCGCGCTGACTGGCCTGTTCGTCGGCATCGGGCTGGACCGTCGGTGTGATGCGCTGGGGTGCCCGGGCTCCGCCATGAGCCTCGTCCCCGTGGGGCTGGGGGCGGCCATCGGGACCTCGATTCCCGTCTACTTCGCCGGAAACATGTCGGGAGGGCAGGGGAGCTACGGCCTCACCCTGCTGGGGGCCACCCTGGGCGCGGTGCCCTCCGCCCTGCTCACCCTCAGCGACGACAGCGCCCTGCATACCGTGGGCGTCATCGGCCTGGTGGTGATGCCCTTCGTGGGCTCGTTCCTGGGCTACGGGCTGTCCCAAGGAGGTGGCACGCAGGACGCGTGGCCTCCCTCGACCCCGAGCCTCCCGGGCGCCCGGGTCACGCCCGTGCTTGGCATGTCGAAGCAGGGCGCCGTCGTGGGCGGGCTGATGGGCCAGTTCTGAACGGGGGGCTCACGCCTCGGACTGGCCGCGGCGCAGGCCCAGGGCCTTCATCTTCTTGTAGAAGTGCCCCCGCTCCAGGTCGAGGATCCGCGCGGCCTCCGTCACGTTGTCGTGCGTGTGGGCGAGCACCCGCTGGATGATCTCCCGCTCCGCGTCCTCCACCTGCTCGCGGAAGGTCTGGTCCACGCGCGGCTTCCATCCGCCCGGGTTCGCCGCGGCGGGCTCCGTGACGGGCCCGGAGGCGGGGACGGTCGCGGCGGCCAGCGGCGCGGCGGGCACGTCACCGCCCACGGTGGGCTCGGGCATGGGGGGCAGGGGACGGCCGCGGGGCAGCAGCTCCAGCGCGTCCGTGCGCGAGACGATGGGCCCCTCGCACAGGATGGCCAGCCGCTCCACCAGGTTGCGCAATTCGCGCACGTTGCCCGGGTAGTCATACGCGCTCATCACCGCCAGCGCGTCCGGCGACAGCGCCAGCGGCCGCCGCCCGTTCTTCGCGCAGGCCTCGCGCAGGAAGGTGTCGATGAGGTCCGGCAGGTCCTCGCGGCGCTCGCGCAGCGGCGGGGAGTGAATCTGCACGACGTTGATGCGGTAGTAGAGGTCCTCGCGGAAGCGCCCCGCGGCGATCTCCTTCTCTAGATTTTTGTTCGTCGCGGCGATGACGCGCACGTCCACCTTGAGCGTCTCCGCGCCGCCCACGCGCTCCAGCTCTCCCTCCTGGAGCACGCGCAGCAGCTTCGACTGCATCGCGGCCGGCATGTCGCCGATCTCGTCCAGGAAGAGGGTGCCCTCGTGCGCCAGCTCGAACTTGCCGCGCCGCACGCTCACCGCGCCGGTGAAGGCGCCCTTCTCGTGGCCGAACAGCTCGCTCTCGATGAGGTCGTGCGGCACCGCGGCGCAGTTGAGTTTCACGAACGGGCCGCCCTTGCGCCGGGAGTGCTGGTGCAGCGCGCGCGCGATGAGCTCCTTGCCGGTGCCGTTCTCACCCGTGATGAGCACGCGCCCCTCGCTGGGCGCCGTCCGCTGGATGAGGGAGAAGATGCGCTGCATGGCGGGCCCGCCGCCCACCATGTCGAAGCGGCCCAGCTGCGCGCGCAGCTCCTGCAGCTCCTCCATCGCCGCCTGGTGCTTGAGCGCGTTGCGCAGCGCCACCAGCAGCCGGTCCCTCGCCAGGGGCTTCTCCAGGAAGTCGCGCGCCCCCAGCTGCGTCGCCTTCACCGCGGTGTCGATGGTGCCGTGGCCCGACATCATGATGACGGGCAGGTCCGGCTTGAGGGCCGTGAGCTTCGCCAGCACCGTGAGGCCGTCCATGTCCGGCATCTTCACGTCCATCAACACCGCGTCCACGGGGCGCGCGCTCACCACGTCCAGCGCCACCTGCCCGCTGCTGGCCAGCTCCGTGCGGTAGCCCGCCAGCTGCAGGGACTGGCTCAGGGTGAGGAGGATGTTCTTCTCGTCATCGACGATGAGGACGGCGGCGGGCATGGGCAAACCGCTCACACTCTCACGGAAATAATCGGGGCTTCAAGGGTCTCGTGCCGCCCCCCGGGGCCAGGAAAAGACAAATCTTTTGACTCTCCCCGGTGGGTCCGACTACACGCGACAGCCTGGCCCATCCCCTGTGGGCCTCTCTTTTCCCGTGGTTGCTGTCGGAGGAATGATGCGTCGGATTTCGCTTTGGGCCGGGTTGGCCCTCGCCGTGGCCGTGCTGACCGGGTGCCCGCCCACCTACCCCAAGTGCAACAACGACGAGCAGTGCCAGGAGAAGGGCGAGGTCTGCGTCCAGGGCCAGTGCCAGGAGTGCGCGACGGACGCGAACTGCCGTGAGGGCTTCACCTGCCAGGCCAACAAGTGCGCGCCCAAGCCGCCCGAGTGCACCACGGACACGGCCTGTGGCACCGGCCGCATCTGCGAGGCCGGCAAGTGCGCCGAGGCCCAGTGCAAGGACGACTCCGCGTGCAACGGTGGCAAGTGCCAGGCCGGCCGCTGCCAGGCCCCCAAGGACACCTGCACCGCCAGCACCGACTGCGGTGAGGGCCAGGAGTGCCAGTCCGGCAAGTGCGTGACGGCGGACGCCAGCTCCAAGTGCGACTACTCGCCGGTGCGCTTCGGCTTCAACGAGTCCACCCTGGACTCCAGCGCGCAGTCGCGCCTGGGTGAGCTGGCGGCCTGCATCAAGGCCAGCCAGGGCAAGATCACCCTGGGCGGCCACGCGGACGAGCGCGGCACGGAGGAGTACAACCTCCAGCTGTCCAACCGCCGCGCCGCGGCCGTGAAGCGCTACCTGACCGACCTGGGCGTGCCGGGCAACCGGCTGTCCACGGTGGGCTATGGTGAGACCCGCCCGGTGTCCAGCGCGGCCACCGAGGAAGGCTGGGCGGAGAACCGCCGCGTGGAGTTCCAGCGCTAGTTCTGGGGTAGGCTCTGGGGCGCATGGCCGCCCTAGAGTCGGAAACACGCCAGTCCTATCTCGTCTTCGCGTGTGGAAGCAGTTGGTACGCGGTGCCCGCGGAAGCCGCGGCGGAGGTCGTCACCTTCCCCGAGCTGACGCGGGTACCGGGTTCCCCGCCCCACCTGCTGGGAGTGTTCGCGCACCGGGGTGAAGTCATCCCCGTCGTGGACATGAGCCTGCTGGTGGGCGGGGTCACCGCCGGGTCCCGCCGCGCCGTCCTGGTGCGGCTGTCCCGCGGCACGCTGGCCCTCACCGCCAGCAACGTCGCCGGCGTGTCCGCCCTCATGGGACCGCTGGAGCCCCTGGGCCCTTCCGGCGTGCACGTCCACCTGCGCGGCCCCGTGAAGAGCGGCTCGCGCGACGTGGCCGTCATCGACCCGGAAGGCCTCTTCGACCACCTCAGCCAGGGCGGCTAGCCCCATGCTTCCCGCGGGCCGGGTCGAGGGGACGCTCCTGTGCCACGTGGGGCCGCACCGCATCGCCTTCGAGGCGGGCGAGGTGGCCTCCATCGCCGCGCCGGACGCGGGCATGGTGTGCGCCCACCGGGCCTTCCAGGGCGCCGGCGGCGCCCAGCGCGTGCTCGTGACGGCCACCGGGGGAACGGTGGGCGTGGACGGGCTGGAGATTGACTCGGAGGTGCTGTCGGTGCTGCCGCCCTCGCCGGTGGTGGCCGGGGCCTCCGGGGGCAGCCTGCGCGGCTTCGTGCTGACCCGCGGGGTGCTCTGGCCGCTGCTGCGCCTGGAGGCCTTCCAGCGCTACCTGCTGGACCTGGCCGCGGAGGGCGCATGACGCCGCCGCCGGAGCTTCGCTCGCTGGGGCGCTGGACGACGCGGCCGCGCATCCCGGGCAGCTGCCTGGGCGTGGGGGTGGCGTTCCTGCACATCCACCTGTCGCACACGCTGCCGGAGGCCGGCCGCACGCCGCTGACGTGGCTGATGTTCTGCGCGCTCGCGCTGTTCATCAGCGTGGGGTACGCGCGCGACACGCGGGCCCTGCGCACGCTGTTCGCGCTGGGCGAGGGGCGGCTGCCCGTCACGTCGGAGCACCTGCTGGTGGCGGTCCAGGAGGTGGCGGCCATCCCCGGCCGCAGCTTCTGGTTCGTGATGCAGGGGTGGCTGGGCGGCACGCTGACGGTGGCGCTGGCCTTCCCCACGCTCGCGCACGTGCCGTGGACGGAGGGCCTGCGGGTGACGGTGCTGGGGCTGTCCATCGGCCCCTTGAGCGCGATGCTCGTCTACCTGATGGTGGTGCGCCGCGCGCGGGCCACGCTGGAGCGGCTGGTGGAGCTGGGGCCGTCGCCGCTGGAGGTGCTGGCCGCGCTGCCGCCCCGGCGCATGCACATCCGCCGCCGGCTGGTGGTGTTCACCGCCATCGCGGTCCTGGGGCCGTCCCTCTTCATCCTGGACGTGGCCTTCACGCGCACGGTGACGGTGGTGGACGCGTGGGCCCAGGCCACCACGCCGACGGAGCGGGCGGAGGTGATTGCGCGGGCGCGCAAGGGAGAGGAGCCGCCGCTGGGACTCATCGCGGGGCTCGTGACGCTGCTCATCCTGGGCACCGCGGCGCTCGCGGGCACGGCGCTGGCGGAGCCCCTGCGCGCCATCACCGAGGACGCGACGCGCATCGCGCGCGGCGAGGTGCGGCCTCCGCGCGTCATCCACGCCGAGGACGAGGTGTGGGCCACCTCCGCGGCCTTCACCCAGATGCAGGTGCAGCTGGTGCAGGCCCTGTCGCAGCTCAAGCGGGCGGGCATCCAAATCTCCTCCACGACGGAGCAGCTGGTGGCCACCAGCACGGAGCAGGAGGTGGGCGCGGACGAGCAGGCCGGCGCGCTCAACGCCACCAGCGCCACCACGGAGGAGCTGGCCCGGTCCGCGCAGCAGATCGCCGACAACGCGGAGTCCGTGTCCGCCATCGCGGAGACGACCTTCGGCGCGGCGCAGTCCGGCCAGCGCGGCGCCACCGCCTTCCTGGGCGCCATGCAGCGCATGAAGGAGGACAACGAGGCCATCGCGGACGCGGTGGTGCGCCTCAACAAGCGCGTGCAGCAGATTGGCAAGGTGGTGGAGTTCATCAACGAGATCGCCGACAAGTCCGACCTGCTGGCGCTCAACGCGGAGCTGGAGGGGACGAAGGCGGGCGAGGTGGGGCGGGGCTTCTCCCTGGTGGCGGCGGAGATGCGTCGGCTGGCGGAGAACGTCATCCGCTCCACGAAGGAGATTGAAGGCCTCATCGGGGAGATCCGCGACGCGACCAACGGCGCGGTGATGGCCACGGAGGCGGGCCTCAAGACGACGGAGCTGGGCACGCTGCTGGCGGCGCAGGTGGACGACAGCCTGGGGCTCATCCTGGAGCTGGCGCGGCAGACGTCGCACGCGGTGCGCAGCATCTCGCTGGCGACGCTCCAGCAGCAGACGGGCACGGATCAGCTGGCGGCGGCCATGGGCGACATCCTGCGCGTCACCGAGCAGAACGCCGCGGCCACCAAGCAGATGGTGGCGGCCAACGCGGACCTGTCCGCCCTGGCGGCGGACCTGCAACACGTGGTGCAGCGCTTCCACGTGGAGCCCGTGCCCGGTGGCGAGCCCACCGCGGCTCCCGGCGCGTCCGGCGCGACGGGAGGTGCGTGACATGGCGCTGCCTTCACAGGAGGCCCCCCGCCGGGCCGACTTCAGCCGGCAGCTGATGTTCCCCGTGCCGCTGGCGAACCTGGTGGGCTCCACGCTGGGGCTGCACTTCGCGTCGCTCGTGGTGGACGACCCGCGGCTGCGGCTGGGCGCGCTCGTCAGCCTGGTGGTGGGCGTGAGCGCGCTGCACATGCTCCTGGGCGCGGGCGTGTCCCTGCGCCGCTTCCCCCGGCTGCGGGCCCTGGAGCGCGGGGCCCTGTCGCCCACGCCCGAGCACCTGGCGCTGGCCGTGGGCGAGGTGGCGCGCGCGCCGGGCGAGGCGTTCTTCCGCTCGCTGGGGTTGTGGGGGCTGACCACCGGCGTGGTGGCGATGACGCTCTGGTCGGTGATGCAGCTGCCGGGCGGCGTCACCCTGCGGGTCGCGGGGCTGGGGGCGCTGTTCGGCCCGCTCACGTCGCTGCTCGTGTACGGGCTCGTGACCTTGAGGGCGCGGCGCGGCGTGCTGTGGGTGGCGGATCAGGGGCTGACGCATGCGCAGGTCATCGCCGCGCTGCCCCGGCGCTCGCGCATCCGCGCGCGGCTGGTGGCCTTCACCGCCATCTGCGTGGTGACGCCCGCGGTGATGTGCGCGCAGGTCGTCACGGCGCTGACGGACCGCCTCTTCTCACGCTTGCTGGAGGCGGGCAGTCCGGACGCGCAGGGCGTGCTGGTGGACACGCTGCGGCTGGACGCGTTCACGTCCAGCGCGCTCCTGTGCGCGGTGGTGTTCGGCCTGGCGCTCGCCACGGCGTACCTGGGCGGGACGCTGCTGGGGCGGCCCATGCGGGAGCTGTCCGGCGAGGCGCGTCGCATCGCCGCGGGGGACCTGGCCAGCCCCCGGCTGGTGCCCGCGGAGGACGAGGTGTGGGCGGTGTCCGCGGCCTTCACCACGATGCGCACGCACCTGGCGGACGTGCTCGCGGAGCTGCAGCGCGCGGGTTCGCAGATCTCGGCCACCACGGAGGAGATCCTCAGCACCTCCGGGCGCTACGAGGCGGGCGCAGCGGAGCAGGCCAGCAGCCTGGATGAGACGAGCGCCACCACGGAGGAGCTGGCGCGCTCGGCGAAGCAGATCGCGGAGAACGCGAGCTCGGTGGCGGAGATCGCCCAGCGCACGCTGGCGGCCGCCCAGGGCGGACAGCGCAGCGCGGAGTCGTTCCTGGGCGCCATGTCGCGCATGCGCCAGGACAACCAGGCCATTGGCTCGGCGGTGGCGCGGCTCAACAAGCGCGTGCAGCAGATTGGGAAGATCGTCGAGTTCATCAACGGCGTCGCGGACAAGTCCGACCTGCTGGCGCTCAACGCGGAGCTGGAGGGTACCAAGGCGGGCGAGGTGGGGCGGGGCTTCTCGCTGGTGGCGGCGGAGATGCGCCGGCTGGCGGAGAACGTGCTGGAGTCCACGAAGGAGATCGAGGGGCTCATCGAGGAGGTGCGGGAGGCCTCCGCCGCGGCGGTGACGGTGACGGGCGGCGGGGTGCGCGCGGTGGAGACGGGGACGGGGCTGGCGGAGCAGGTGTCGGAGTCGCTCCGGCAGATCGTCAGCCTGGCGGGGCAGACGTCGGACGCGGTGCGGATCATCTCCCGGTCCACGCAGCAGCAGCAGGCGGGCACGGATCAGCTCGCGGACACGATGGCGGACATCCTGCGCATCACCCAGCAGAGCCTCAACGCGACGAAGCAGGTGGGCGCGGCGAACGGCGATCTGCTGGGGCTGGCGCAGGACCTGCGTGGGGTGGTGGAGCGCTTCCAGATCCACCAGGCGACCCTGCGCAAGGGGGGCGGCGGGTGAACCCCAGCGAACGGCTCCTCAAGCAGTTCCGCGACCTGGTCACGGTCCGTCTGGAGCGCATCAACCGCTCCCTGATGGAGCTGGAGTCCGGGGGCAACCTGGAGGCCGGGCAGCGGGTGCTGCGCGAGCTGCACGGGCTCAAGGGCGAGGCCCGGATGATGGGCTTCAGTGAAATCAACACGCTCGCGCACGAGATGGAGGAGCTGGTCCGGTGCGCGGAGCCGCAGCGCTACCGCCTGTCGTCCGAGTCCACCGACGCGCTGCTCGCCACGGCGGACACGGTGCTGGCGCTGTCGGGCGCGCTCCAGGCGGGAGAGCCGCTGCTGGCGGTGGAGACGCTGGTGGCGACGCTGCAGCAGCAGGTCGTCGTGGAGTCCGCGCGGTCGCCGGGAACCTCCCGTCCGGACGATGGCGCCCGGGCCGCGAAGGGGGAGGGGACGCAGGGCGCGTCGCACCTGATCGTTACGGACCGCCGGGAGCCGTCAGGGGCGGTGGTGGTCCCCGCGCACTGGGGCGTGCCGGCCACGCGCACGGAAGCACCCGCGGGAGGCGCGTCTCCGGCAGCCACCGCATCTCAGTTCCTCGCGACGGCCCTCCGCGCGGAGCCGTCAGGGACTTCGGCGGGAGGCCACGGCGAGGGGGCCGCTGCCGGGGCCGCGCTCGGAAGCTCCCCCCACGCCACCGGAGCAGCATCGGGCTCGCTCGGTGCTCACCCGGGGGGCTCCGCCACGGGTGCTTCGGGAGGCTCGCTCCTCGTGGCGCCCGCTCCCGGAAGCGCGGGCTCGCACCCGGGCAGCGCCGCCGGAAGCCCGGGCGGCTCGCACCTCGTGAGCCCGGCGACGGGCACCTCTCCGAACACGCACCCCACCGCGTCCCCCAGCCCATCGCCCGGCACGCGCCTGGCCGACACCGCGCGCTCGCGCCCGCCCGCCAGCGCCACGCCGAAGGCCGGCCCCGGCACGGTGCGCACCGGCGACGTCCGCATGGACACGGCCGTGCGCATCGGCGTGGCCAGCCTGGACATGCTCACCAGCGCGGTCACCAACCTGGGCCAGGTGGCCCGCCGCCGCGAGCTGGCCACCGCGCGCCGCCTGGAGCTGGTGCGCGAGCTGAGCGAATTGGCCCGCGCCGCGGAGGACCTGGGCCCCGCGGGCGTCGCGCTCGCCGAGCGCCTGGGCCGCGCCAAGGAGGTCGCCGCCACCCTGCACCGCGAGGCCAAGCTGCTCGCCAACGCGGAGCTGCGCGACCTGAGCCAGGTGTCGGAGGAGATCCAGGGCCTGCGCATGCTGCCCCTCTCCGTCCTCTTCGAACCCTACCCCCGCATGGTCCGCGACCTCGCGCGGGAGCTGGGCAAGGAGGTGGAGCTCGTCGTGGACGGCGAGGACACCCGCGCGGACCGCTCCGTCGTGGAGGCCCTGCGCGAACCCCTCATGCACCTGGTCCGCAACGCGCTGGACCACGGCCTGGAGACGCGCGTGGACCGCGTCGCCTCCGGCAAGCACCCCCGAGGCTGCCTCACCCTGCGCGCCGCCCGCGAGGGCAGCCGCATCGTCCTGCGCGTGGAGGACGACGGCGCGGGCATGGACCCGGCGCTCCTGCGGCGCGTGGCCGTGCGCCGGGGCATGCTGGACGAACCCGCCGCCAACGCCCTGTCCGACGCCGCCGCGCGCGACCTCGTCTTCCTGCCCGGCTTCACCTCGCGCGAGGTGGTCACCGACCTGTCAGGTCGGGGCGTGGGACTGGACGTCGTGCGCACGTCCCTCCAGGCCCTGGGCGGCGACGTGGGCGTGGAGTCCGCGCCCGGCTGGGGCACCATCTTCACCCTGCGCGTCCCGGTGTCCCTCACCGTGGCGCCCCTGCTCTTCGTCCAGGTCTTCGACGAGACGCTCGCCCTCAGCGCCGTGCACGTCTCCCGCGCCCTCAAGGTGGACGCCTCCGAGGTGGGAGAGGTCGCCGGCCGTCCCACCCTCCGCATGGAGGGCCGCGTCCTTCCCTTCGCCTCGCTGGCGTCCCTGCTGGGGCACGCCACCGAGCGCCCCGCCCGCGAGGGGGAGCTGGTGCTGGTGGTGAAGGGCCAGGGCATGGAGGCCGCACTGGCGGTGGACCGGGTGCTGGAGGAGCGCGTCCAGGCCATCCTCCCGCTGAAGGGCATCCTCGCGCGCTTCACGCACCTCACCGGCGCCACGTCGCTCGCGGACGGCCGGCTGGCCATGGTGCTGTCCGCGGCCGCGCTGGCGGCGGGGGTGCACGGCATCACGCCCCTGAAGCTCGCCCGGCCGCCGGTGCGCAGGCCCGCGCCGCGCCGGCGCCGCATCCTCGTGGTGGATGACTCGCCGCTCACCCGCGAGCTGGTGGCCAACCTGCTGGAGGCGGTGGGGTACGACACCCTCCGGGCGGCGGACGGCCCCTCGGCGCTGGACCTGCTGGACCAGGCGGGCCCGCACGTGGAGCTGGTCGTCACCGACCTGGAGATGCCGGAGATGGACGGCGTGGAGCTCACCCGGCGCCTGAAGGCCGACCCGGCCCGGGGCCGCCTGCCCGTCGTCATCCTCACCACCCGGGGAGGGGAGGCGGACCGGGCGCGTGGGCTGGCGGCCGGGGCGGACGGCTACATCACCAAGGGCGACCTCGTCCGGCAGGACCTGGTGGACGTCGTGGGTCGGCTGCTGGCCTGAAAGTCCCCAAACGCTCGTGGACGCCCGGAGACGCCCGGTCCCCCCTCGCATTGCTATACTCCCGCGGCGCGTACGGGGTATTGAACGGTCATGGGCAAGAAAGTGTCGGTGCTGGTGGTCGATGACTCGGTCATCTGCCGCCAGCTCATCAGCGCGGCGTTGAGCGACGACCCGGACATCCAGGTCGTCGGCACCGCCGCGAACGGCCAGGAGGCCGTTGCCCTCACGAAGGAGCTGCGCCCCCACGTCATCACCATGGACGTGGACATGCCCGTCATGGACGGGCTCACGGCCGTGGAGCACATCATGGCCGAGGTCCCCACCCCCATCCTGGTGCTGACGGGGGATCCGCGCTCGCAGGCCCCCGCGCTCACGTACCGCGCGCTGGAGCTGGGCGCGCTGGCGCTGCAGATCAAGCCCTCCATCGACGCGGGGCCGGACGCGTGGAACCTCACCAAGGAGGTGAAGCTCATCTCCTCCGTGCGCGTCATCCGCCACGTGCGCGGCCAGAAGCGCGGCGCGCCCGGGATGCCGCACGCGCCCGTCCCGGTGCTGCCCGCCGCCTCCATGGGCATCGTCGCGGTGGCCGCCAGCACGGGCGGTCCGCAGGTGCTCTACCGGATGCTGTCGGAGCTGCCGGCGGACTTCCCGGCGCCCATCGTCATCGTCCAGCACATCAACGCCGCCTTCTCGGAGTCGCTGGCCAGCTGGCTGGCCAACGCGAGCAAGCTGAAGGTGCGGCTGGCCGGGGACGGTGACACGCTGGCGCCGGGGCTGGTGCTGGTGGCGCCGCCGGATCAGCACATGGTGGTGCCCGTGCGCGGGCGCGTGGCGCTCAAGGCCGGCGTGGAGCGCGACGGGCACATGCCCAGCGGCACCGTGCTGCTGGAGAGCGTGGCGAAGGCCTACGGCCGGCGCGCGGTGGGCGTGGTGCTCACCGGCATGGGCGCGGATGGGGCGGACGGGCTTTTGGCCATCAAGCAGGGCGGTGGGCTGGCGCTGGCGCAGAACGAGGAGTCCTGCGTGGTGTTCGGCATGCCGGGCGCGGCGGTGGAGCGCAAGGCGGTGGACCACCTCATCCACGGCGATGACGTCGCGGCCACCCTGGCGCGGCTGGCGCGCGGAGAGTCGCTGGCCGTCAGCCGCTGATAGCGCGCGATGACGTCCTCCTCCGAGCGCTGGGCTCCCGTCCACGCCTGGCTTCAGGCGCACACGGGCATGGCGCTGAGCGGGGCCCAGCGGCGGCGGCTGGACGCGCGGCTGGAGGCGCTGGGACACGGTGGAAGCCCGGCGCGGCTGGTGGCGCACCTGCGCTCCCCGTCGGGCGCGGCGGACCTGGTCCGGCTGGTGGACGCGGTGGCGGTGCACACGTCGGAGGTGTTCCGGGATGACGTGCAGCTCGCCGCCTTCCGCGCGCACGTGCTGTCGCCCCGCGTGCAGCGCTCGAGGACGCCGCTGCGCGTGTGGAGCGCGGGCTGCGCGGCGGGGGAGGAGGTCGCCACGCTGCTCCTCCTGATGGCGCAGGAGGGCGCGGACCCGGCCAGCCGCGTGCTGGGCACGGACATCTCCGAACAGGTGCTCACCCGGGCGCGCGAGCTGAGCTTCCCGGCGGAGGCGCTCCGGCGCGTCCCGGAGGGGCCGCGCGCGCGCTACTTCGAGCCCCGGGGCCGGCGCCACGCGCTGGTGGAATCGCTGCGCACGCAGGCGGAGTTCCGGCGCCACAACCTGATGGAGGCCCCGTACCCGGAGGCCCCCGGGGGCGGCGGGTTCGACGTCATCTTCTGCCGCAACGTCCTCATCTACTTCACCCCGGATGCCTTCCAGCGCACCGTGCGGAGCCTGAGCGAAAGGCTCGCGCCCGGGGGCGTGCTGGTGCTGTCCGCCGCGGAGCCCCTGCTCCAGGTCCCGCCACAGCTGCGGCTCCTGCCCAGCGAGCACGCCTTCTTCTACGTGCGCGAGGACGCCCCGGCCGTGGAGGCGCCCCGGGCGAAGCGGGACGCTGGCCCGAGCGCCGCCGGACCCGCCGCGCCCAGGCCGGACGCGCCCGTGCCCCCGGACGAGGCCGCGAGGGCGGAGGCGGACTGGCTGTTCTCGTGCGTGCTCGACGGGGCCTCCACGGGCGTCCCGGATGAGCGCTCCGAGCGCGACCTGCGCCGGTGCCTGGACCTGGATCCGGACCACGTCGCCGCGCGCTACCTGCTGGGGCTGCTGCTGGAGCAGTGCGGCCAGCCCGGCGCGGCCCTGGAGGCGTACCGCCGGGCCCTGCGGGCGGTGGAGTCCGGGCGTGCGCGGCCCGTGCCCTTCTTCCTCAACCTGCCCCGGCTCCGGGTGGCCTGCGCCCGGGCGGTGGAGCGGCTGGAGGCCGAGGGGCCGCGCTGAGGGGGGCAGGGGGTGGCTCGCCCGCCTGTCCTGCCGTCCGGATGGGCGAAACAGGAGCGGCGCGCGGGGCGCTTTGGACCTAGGATGCCCGGCCCATGCGCAGGCTCGTGCTCTTCGCCCTGTTGACCGCCGCCGTTCCCGGCTGTTTCTACCCCGCTGACCGCGGCCGTGCCCTTGAAGCCAAGGTGGACCGGCTGGGCGCGGACAACGCGAAAATGGCCACGGAGCTGAAGGAGGCGCGCGACCAGCTCGCCGCCACCCAGCCGAAGATCGACGAGAAGATCGCCCAGGTGACCCAGGCCCTGCAGAGCCTGGACACCGCCGCGCGCCGCAAGGACGCGGACATCGGCGTGCAGTTCCAGAAGACGGTGGAGGACCTGGCGCAGCTGCGCGGCCAGGTGGAGACGTACCTCTACAAGATCGCCGAACTGGAGTCCGCGCTCGGCAAGAGCACGGAGGAGACCAACCAGCGGCTGCTGGCGCTCCAGGGCACGGAGGCGGTGAAGGAGGCCGAGGCCAAGAAGAAGGCCGAGGAGCTCCAGCGCCCCACGGACAAGAAGGAGTTCCTCGCGCTCGCGCAGGAGAAGGCGAAGGCCGGCGACGCGCTGGTCGCGCGCCAGCTCTACAACGAGTTCGTGAAGAAGTGGCCCAAGGACGCGCTCGTCGGCGAGGCGCACTTCGGCCTGGGCGAGACGTACTTCACCGAGTCCAAGTGCCGCGAGGCCCTCTTCGAGTACGGCAAGGTGGTGCAGGACTTCGCGAAGACGGCGTCCGCGCCGGACGCGTACCTGCGCTCCTCCGACTGCTTCCAGAAGCTGAAGATGAAGGAGGAGTCGAAGCTGGCGCTGGAGGAGCTGGTGAAGAGCTACCCCAAGTCGGACGCGGCCAAGACGGCGAAGACGAAGCTGGCGGACCTGGACAAGAAGGCCGCGCCCGCTCCGAAGAAGGGGAAGAAGTGAGCCCCCGCGCCCCCCGGCTCGCCGCCCTGGCGTTGCTGTTGCTGCTGCCCTTCGTGGCGGGGGCCGCGCCGAAGAAGCTCGTGCTGCTCTTCACGGGAGACAACGGGGGCGAAGTCGCCCCCTGTGGTTGACGCCACAACCCGTCTGGCGGTCTGGCCAGACGAAAGACGGTCCTGACGCAGGAGCGCGCGAAGGGCGTGCCGGTGCTCGCACTGGACGCGGGCAACGCGCTCTTCAAGACCCTGGCGGACGGCCAGGATGCGACGGCGAAGCCTCGCGCGGAGCTGCTCCTGGAGCAGCTGGACGCGCAGGGCTACGCGGCCATGGCCGTGGGCCAGCGCGACCTCGTGCTGGGCGTGGACTTCCTGAAGAAGAAGACGAAGGGCGCGAAGCTGAAGCTCGTGTCCGCGAACCTCGTGGACGCGAAGGGGCAGCCGCTCTTTCCCGCCTCGGTGGTGACGACCGTGGGCGGGCTGAAGGTGGGCGTCATCGGCGTGTCGCCCGCGTCCGAGGACCCCAAGGCTCCGGCCGGGAGCGCGGACGGTACGGCCTTCCTGCCCGAGGGCGTCCGGGGGCTGCCGGTGGGACCCGCGGTGGCCGCGGAGGTGAAGCGCCTGCGCCAGAAGGAGCAGGTGGGGCTGGTGGTGCTGCTCGCGGCGGTGCCCTACGTGGAGGCCGTGAAGCTGGCCCAGGGCGCCGAGGGCGTGGACTTCGTGGTGCAGTCGCACGACGGCCGGGGCGTGGGCATGGCGCAGCGCCAGGGCGTGTCCACGTTGATTCCGCCCGGAGAGCGGGGCCGCCAGGTCGCGAAGCTGGAGGTGTCCGTGGAAGGGACGGCCCCCTTCACCGACCTGTCCGAGGCGAACCGTGCCCGGGAGAACCAGCGCATGGTGGAGGCGAACATCGCGCGGGTGCGCGAGCGCCTGAAGGCGGAGCAGAACGAGGACACGCGCCGCTCGCTCCAGGAGACGCTGACCTCCTTCGAGTCCCGGCGCGACGCGCTGGCCCGCACGGCGGCGGCCCAGGGCCCGGCGACGGGGCGCACCTATCTGCTGACGTACCTGCAGCTGGGCGCGGACGTGGCGTCGGATGCCGCCGTCCAGAAGCAGGTGGAGCGCGTCGAGCCACCCGGCTCCGCGGGTCACTGAGCCTGCTTGCGTGGAACCCACCCCGTCCATCCTGGGACGGGGCTGAAACACCTGTTTCATTCGCCCTGTCGCGGGATGTGTCGTGCCTGTTCCAGCCCCGCTGGAGAGCAGGCAGGCCGCGCGGCATGGAACGCATGGCAGGCCGCTGTTCGACCGAATAATGTGAACAGCAGGTTTTATGGCCTCCCCCACGCTGCTCGCGCGACGAGCGGCAGGCCGCGCGTGATCGACATTTGGCGACATTGACCCGAAGGCCCTGCGTCCGGAGTTCCGGGCGTCCTTCAGGGCCGTGTCGCGTCCAGAGTGCGGAGTCAATTCGATGAGCAGCAGCGGTGATCTGTCGAAGCGAATCGCGAACCTGTCTCCGGAAAAGCGCGCGGAGCTGCTGAAGAAGATGGCCGCGCAGAAGCAGGTCGCGGGCGCGGCGAACCGGGCCTCCTTCCCGCTGAGGGATCGCTCGCGGCCGGCGGAGCTGTCCTTCGCGCAGCAGCGGCTGTGGTTCATGGATCAGCTGGCGCCGGGCAGCCCGCTCTACAACGTGCCCGTGGCGGTGCGGCTGGAGGGCGCGCTGGACGTGGCGGTGCTGGAGCGGTCGCTGCGGGAGGTGGTGCGGCGGCACGAAGCGCTGCGCACGACCTTCCAGGGCGGGGAGCGCGGGCCGGTGCAGCACTTCGCGGACGCGCCCGTGCTGAAGCTGGAGCGGACGGACGTGAGCGCGCTCGCGCCGGAAGCCCGGGACGCGGAGGCCTGGCGCCGGGTGAGGGAAGGGGCGCTGCGTCCCTTCGACCTCGCCACGGGCCCGCTGATGCGCGCGGTGCTGGTGAAGCTGGCGGACGCGGATCACCTGCTCCTGGTGGCGATGCACCACATCGTCTCCGACGGCTGGTCGCTGGGCGTGCTCGTGCGCGAGGTGGCGGTGCTCTACGCCACGTTCCTGCAGGGCCAGCCGTCGCCGCTGCCGGAGCTGGCGGTGCAGTACGCGGACTACGCGGCCTGGCAGCGGGAGACTTTGCAGGGCGCGACGCTGGAGAAGCAGCTGGCGTACTGGCGCGGTCAGCTCTCCGGGGCTCCGCCCGCGCTGGAGCTGACGACGGACAAGCCCCGACCCGCGGCGCGCGGCTTCCGGGGCGCGCGCACGCCCATCCAGTGGTCGCGCGAGCTGACGGACGCGCTTAGGGCGCTGGCGCAGCAGGAGGGCGCGACGCTGTTCATGGTGTTGCTGGCCGGGTGGCAGTCGCTGCTGTCGCGCTACTCCGGGCAGGACGACGTGAGCGTGGGCTCTCCCATGGCGGGCCGGACGCGCTCGGAGCTCGAAGGCCTCATCGGCATGTTCGTCAACACGCTGGTGCTGCGCGCGCGCTTCACGCCGGAGCTGTCCTTCCGGGGGCTGCTGCGCCAGGTGCGCGAGACGATGGTGGGCGCGACGGACCACCAGGACCTGCCCTTCGAGCGGCTGGTGGAGGCGCTCCAGCCGGACCGCGACTCGGGGCGCACGCCGTTCTTCCAGGTGATGTTCGCGCTGCAGAACGCGCCGCGCGGCCCGGTCGCCGTGCAGGGCCTGAAGCTGAACGCGATGGAGGTGGACACGCGGACGGCCAAGTTCGACCTGCTCCTCCAGCTCACGGAGGCGGACGGGAGCCTGAGCGGCTACGTGGAGTACGACACCGACCTCTTCCACGCCGCCACCGTCGCGCGGATGGTGGAGCACCTGCGCGGCCTGCTGGAGGCCGCCGTGGCCCACCCCGGCAGGCCCGTGGCCCGGCTACCCATGCTGGGCTCCGCCGAGCAGCGCCTGCTGGCCGAGGACTGGAACCGGACGCAGGCGGCGTATCCGCGGGAGCGGCCGGTGCACGCGCTCTTCGCGGAGCAGGCGCGGAAGACGCCGGACCGGGCGGCGGTGGTGCAGGGCGCGGATGGCCGGACGCTGACGTACGGCGAGCTGGACGCGAAGGCGAACCGGTTGGCGCACCACCTGCGAGAGCTGGGCGTGAAGCGCGGCACGCGGGTGGGCGTGTACGTGGAGCGCTCGCTGGAGATGGTGGTGGGGCTGCTCGCCATCCTGAAGGCCGGAGGCGCGTACGTGCCGGTGGACCGCAACTACCCGGCGGAGCGCATCGCGCTCTTGCTGGAGGATGCGGGCGTCGGGGTGACGCTGACGCAGCAGGCGCTGGTGGAGAAGCTGCCGGCCGGCGCGGGGGCACCGCTCTGCGTAGACACGGTGTGGAGCGAAGTCACCCGCCATCCGGAGACGGCGCCGGACGTGGAGGTCGGAGGCCTGGACCTCGCGTACATCATCTTCACGTCGGGCAGCACGGGCCGCCCGAAGGGCGTCTGCGTTCCGCACCAGGGCATCACCCGGCTGGTGGTGGGCAACGACTTCATGCGCTTCGGGCCGGACGCGGTCTGGTCGCAGACAGGTCCGGTGGCCTTCGACGCCTCGACACTGGAGCTGTGGGGCGCGCTGCTGCACGGGGCGAGGCTGGTGCTGGCCCCGCCGCACGCGCTGACGCTGGAGGAGCTGGGCGGCCTCGTGAAGAAGGAGCGCGTCAGCACGCTGTGGCTGACGACGGCGCTGTACGAGCAGATGGCGCTGCACCAGGCCGATGCGCTCGCGGGCGTGACGCAGGTGCTGACGGGCGGCGACGTGATGCCGGCGCAGCGAGCCCGTGAGCACCTGAAGCGGCTGCCGGAAGGCGCGGTGCTGGTGAACGCGTACGGCCCCACGGAGAACACCACCTTCTCCACCACGTACCCGATGACGGGGCGGACGGCGCTCGACGCCGCGGTGCCCATCGGCAAGCCGATCGGGAACTCGACGGCGTACGTGCTGGACACGCACGGCGCCGCCGCGGGCGTGGGCGTCCCCGGTGAGCTGTACGTGGGCGGCGAGGGTCTGGCGTGGGGCTACCTCAACCGCGCGGACCTCACGGCGGAGCGCTTCGTCCCGAACGCCTTCAGCACGCAGCCCGGCGCACGGCTGTACCGCACGGGCGACAAGGCGCGGTGGAAGGAGGACGGCACGCTGGAGTTCCTGGGGCGGACCGACTTCCAGGTGAAGGTGCGTGGCTTCCGCATCGAGCTGGGCGAGATCGAAGCTGCCCTCATCCAGCACCCCGACGTGGCGGAGGCCGCGGTGGTGGTGCGCGGTCTGGACGGGGACAAGCGGTTGGTGGGGTACGGAGTGCCGAAGCCGGGGCGGACGCTCGACGTGGCGGAGCTCCGGGGACACCTGCGGCAGCGGCTGCCGGAGTACATGGTGCCCGCCGTCGTGGTGGTGCTGGACGCGTTGCCGCTCAACGCCAACGGCAAGGTGGACCGCAAGGCGCTGCCGGAGCCGGAGGCCCCGCGCTCGGAGAAGGTCCACGAGGCGCCCCGCACGGAGACGGAAGCGAAGCTGGCGGACATCTGGGCGCAGGTGCTGCGCGTGCCCCAGGTGGGCGTGAAGGACCACTTCTTCGAGCTGGGCGGTCACTCGCTGCTGGCGACGCAGGTGGCCTCGCGGATCCGGGCCGTGTTCGGCGTGGAGCTGCCCCTGCGGGAGCTGTTCGAGTCCGCCACCCTGGAGGCACTGGCGCTGCGCCTGGAGCGCGCCACGCGCTCCGCCGTCCCGCCATTGGTGCCCGTCTCGCGCGAGCAGTCCCTGCCGTTGTCGTTCGCGCAGCAGCGCCTGTGGTTCATCGATCAGCTGGAGCCGGGCAGCGCGCTCTACAACGTTCCGCTCGCGGTCCGGCTGGAGGGGCGGTTGGACGTCGCGGTGCTCCAGCGGGCGCTCGATGAGCTGGTGCGCCGCCACGAGGCGCTGCGCACGACGTTCACCGCGCACGAAGGCACCCCGGCGCAGGTCGTGAATCCGCCGTCGGCGATGCCGTTGGAGGTGGAGGACCTGCGAGGCCTGGAGGCGGGCCTGCGAGAGGACGAGGCCCGCCGCCGCGTGATGGCGCAGGGGCAGCGGCCCTTTGACCTGCTGCGCGGGCCGCTGGTCCGCGCGCAGCTGGTGACGCTGGACGCGCAGGACCACCTGCTCGCGCTCACGATGCACCACGCCATCTCGGATGGCTGGTCGTTGGGCGTGCTCGTGCGGGAGATGGGCGCGCTGTATTCGGCGTTCGTGCAGGGGCAGCCGTCGTCCCTGCCAGAGCTGCCCTTGCAGTACGCGGATTACGCGGCCTGGCAGCGCGGCTGGCTTCAGGGGGACGCGCTTGAACGCGAGGTCGCCTTCTGGAAGGGCCGGCTCGAAGGCGCCCCCGCCGCCCTGGACCTGCCCACGGACCGTCCGCGTCCGGCGATGCGCGGCAACGCGGGCGCGATGCACTTCTTCCAGTGGTCTCCCTCGATGACGCAGCGGCTGCGCGCGCTGGCGCAGCGCGAGGGGGCATCGCTGTACATGGTGTTGCTGGCGGGCTGGCAGGTGCTGCTGTCGCGCTACAGTGGCCAGCAGGACATCAGCGTGGGCTCGCCCATCGCGGGCCGCACGCGGGCGGAGCTGGAAGGGCTCATCGGCTTCTTCGTCAACACGCTGGTGCTGCGCGCGCAGGTGGACGCGGAGGCGCCCTTCCGTGAGCTGCTGAAGCAGGTCCGGGGCACGGTGCTGGAAGCCTACGAGCACCAGGACGTACCGTTCGAAAAGCTGGTGGAAGCGCTGCAACCCGAGCGCAGCCTGAGCCACACCCCGCTGTTCCAGACGCTGCTGGCGCTCCAGAACGTGCCGCAGGGCGACCTGGGGTTGCCAGGCATGACGCTCAAGCCGGTGATGATGGAGAGCCGCACCGCGAAGTTCGACCTGAGCGTCTTCTTCGTGGAGGAGGGCGAAGGGCTGCGGGGCACGCTCGAGTACAGCACCGAGCTGTTCGACGCCACGACCGTGAGCCGGATGGTGGAGCACCTGCGAGTCCTGCTGGATGCGGCACTCACGCGTCCGGAGCAGGCCGTGTCCCGGCTGCCGATGGTGGACGCGGAGGAGCGGCAGCGGATCCTCGACGGTGGCAACCGCATGAGCGCGGAGGCCCCGAACACCTCGCCGGTGCACGTGCTCTTCGCGGAGCAGGCGCGGAAGACGCCGGGCGCGGTGGCGCTCAAGGCGCAGGACGGGCGGACGCTGACGTACGGCGAGCTGGACGCGAAGGCCAACCAGCTGGCGCACCACCTGCGAAGCCAGGGCGTGAAGCGCGGCACGCGGGTGGGCGTGTTCGTGGAGCGCTCGTTGGAGATGGTGGCGGGGCTGCTCGCCATCCTGAAGGCGGGAGGCGCATACGTCCCGGTGGACCGCAACTACCCGGCGGAGCGCATCGCGCTACTGCTGGGAGACGCGGGCGTCGAGGTGACGCTGACGCAGCGGTCACTGGTGGAGAAGCTGCCGACGAGTGCGGGCCGGGCGCTGACGCTGGACACGGCATGGAGCGAGCTTGCCCGCCAGCCGGAGACTGCGCCGGAGGGAGAGGTGAGCGCGGAGGACCTGGCGTACGTGATGTTCACGTCGGGCAGCACGGGCCGTCCGAAGGGCGTGAGCGTGCCGCACCGGGGCATCACCCGGCTGGTGGTGGGCAACGGCTTCCTGCGCTTCGGGCCGGAGGAGGTCTGGCTGCAACTGGCGCCGGTGGCCTTCGACGCCTCGACGCTGGAGCTGTGGGGTGCGCTGCTGCACGGGGCGAAGCTGGTGCTGGCCCCGCCGCACGCGCTGACGCTGGAGGAGTTGGGCGCGCTGCTGAAGCAGGAGCGCATCAGCACGCTGTGGCTGACGGCGGCGCTGTACGAGCAGATGGCGCTGCATCAGGTGGAGGCGTTGGCCGGCGTGTCGCAGGTGCTGGCGGGCGGTGACGTGTTGCCGGCCCCGCGCGTGCGTGAGCACCTGAAGCACCTGCCGGAAGGCGCGGTGCTGGTGAACGGCTACGGCCCGACGGAGAACACGACGTTCTCCACCACGTACACGCTGACGCGTGATTCATCGCTCACCGCCTCGGTGCCCATCGGGAAGCCGATTGGGAACTCGACGGCGTACGTGCTGGATGCGCGTGGGGACGTGGCTGGCGTGGGCGTGCCGGGTGAGCTGTTCGTGGGCGGTGCGGGCCTTGCGTGGGGCTACCTCAACCGTGCGGACCTCACGGCGGAGCGCTTCGTGCCGAACGCCTTCAGCACGCAGCCCGGTGCACGCCTCTACCGCACGGGCGACAAGGCGCGCTGGAAGGAGGACGGCACGCTGGAGTTCCTGGGACGCACCGACTTCCAGGTGAAGGTGCGCGGCTTCCGCATCGAACTGGGCGAGGTGGAAGCCGCGCTCCTCAGGCAGGAGGGGGTCGCGGAGGCCACGGTGATCGTGCGGGAGGTGGGCGGCGACAAGCGGCTCATCGCCTGGCTCGTGGCGAAGCCGGGTCAGAACATCGACCCGAAGGCGGTGGAGTTGGAGCTGCGGCATCGGCTGCCGGAGTACATGGTGCCGTCGGCCATGGGCGTGCTGGACGCGCTGCCGCTCACGGCCAACGGCAAGGTGGACCGCAAGGTCCTCGCGGCGCTGGACGCGCACGAGGCTGAGACGGCCTATGAGGCGCCCCGCACGGAGGCGGAGCGGAAGCTGGCGGCCATCTGGGCGGAGGTCCTGCGGGTGCCCAGGGTGGGCGTGAAGGACAACTTCTTCTCGCTCGGGGGTCACTCACTGCTGGCGACGCAGGTGGTGTCGCGGATTCGCGCGGAGCTCGGAGTGGAGCTCTCGCTGCGAGTCCTCTTCGAGGCGCCCGTCCTGGAAGTCCTGGCTGAACGGCTGGGAACAGCGACGCGTCCGCTGCCCGCGGCGCTGGAGCCCATCGCAAGGGATGAGGCGCCGCCGCTGTCGTTCGCGCAGCAGCGCCTGTGGTTCATCGACCAGTTGGAGCCGGGCAGCGCGCTCTACAACGTCCCGGTGGCGGTCCGGTTGCAAGGCATCTTGCAGCGGGGCGCGCTGGTGCGAGCCCTGAACGAAGTCGTCCGCCGCCACGAATCCCTGCGCACGACGTTCGAGCCGCACGAAGGCCAGGCCGTGCAGCGCATCCATCCGCATGCGCGCCTGCCGTTGGCGGACGTCGACCTGGAGGGCTTCACCCGCGAGCAGCGGGAGCAGGAGGTCCGGCGCCGGCTCGGGTTGGAGCTGGCGGAGCCCTTCGACCTGAACAAGGGGCCGCTCATCCGGGCCAGCCTGTTGCGGCTGGAGAGCACCGAGCACGTGCTGCTCATCACGATGCACCACATCGTGTCGGACGGCTGGTCGCTGGGCGTGCTGATCCGCGAAGTGGGAGCGCTGTACGCGGCCTTCGCGGAAGGCCGTCCGTCGCCGCTGCCCGAGCTGTCCTTGCAGTACGCAGGGTACGCGGCATGGCAGCGCGGCTGGTTGCAGGGAGAGACGCTCCAGAAGGAAGTGGACTTCTGGAAGGGCAAGCTCGCGGGAGCGCCGCCGGTGCTGGAGCTGCCGACGGACCGTCCGCGTCCGGCGGTGCGAGGCAACGCCGGAGCAGTGCATTCCTTCCTGCTGCCGTCGTCGCTGGCCCAGGCGCTGCGCGTGTTGGCGCACCGCGAGGGTGCGTCGCTGTACATGGTGCTGCTGGCCGGGTGGCAGGCGCTGCTGTCGCGCTACTCGGGGCAGACGGACATCAGCGTGGGCTCGCCCATCGCGGGGCGCACGCGGGCGGAGCTGGAGGGACTCATCGGCTTCTTCGTCAACACGCTGGTGCTGCGCGCGCAGGTGGATGGGGAGGCATCCTTCCGTGAGCTGCTGAAGCAGGTGCGAGGCACGGTGTTGGAGGCCTACGAGCACCAGGAGGTGCCGTTCGAGAAGCTGGTGGAGGCGCTGCAGCCGGAACGCAGCCTCAGCCACACGCCGCTCTTCCAGACGATGCTGGCGCTCCAGAACACGCCTGACGGAGAGGCGCGGCTCCCGGGGCTGACGATGAGGCCACTGGAGCTGGAGCTCCGCACGTCGAAGTTCGACGTGAGCGTCTACTTCACGGAGACGCCGCAGGGATTGAGCGGATCGGTGGAGTACAGCACCGACCTGTTCGAAGCAGGGACCGTGCGCCGGATGGTGGAGCACCTGCGAGTGCTGCTGGAAGGCGTGGTGGCGAAGCCGGAGGAAGCAGTGGGCCGGCTGCCGCTGCTGACGGAGGCAGAGCGCCAGCAGGTGCTGGTGACGTGGAATCAGTCGGAGGTGGAGTACGCGCGCGACGCGACGATTCCGCGGCTCTTCGAGGCACAGGCAAAGCGCACCCCGGAAGCCGTGGCGGTGGTGAGCGGCAAGCAGCGGCTGACGTACCGGGAGGTGGAGGCAAAGGCGAACCAGCTGGCGCACCGGCTGCGCAAGCTGGGAGTGGGCCCAGAGTCGCGAGTCGGCCTGTGCGTGGAGCGCACGGCAGACGTGGTGGTGGGGACGCTGGGCATCCTGAAGGCCGGTGGCGCGTACGTCCCGCTGGACCCGAGCTACCCGAAGGAGCGCCTGGGTTGGCTGTTGGAGGACGCGCAGGGCCCTGCGCTGGTGGCGCACTCGCACCTGTTGGAGTCGCTGCCCCGCTTCAGTGCGCAGGCGGTGTGCCTGGACACGGATGCGACATTGGCCATGGAGCCCAAAGAGGCGCCGGAGGCAGGTCTGCGTCCGGAGAACGTGGCGTACCTCATCTACACGTCAGGAAGCACGGGCCGCCCGAAGGGCGTAGCGGTGACGCACCGGAACGCGGCGGCCTTCCTCGCGTGGGCGACGGAGACGTTCGCGGAGGAAGAGACGAAGGCGGTGCTCGCGGCGACGAGCCTGAACTTCGACCTCTCCGTCTTCGAACTCTTCGCGCCACTGGTGCGAGGCGGCAGCGTGGTGGTGGTGCGCAATGCCCTGCACCTGGCGGAGGAGAAGCCCGAAGCAGAGGTGACGCTCATCAACACGGTGCCGTCGGCGATGGCGCAGTTGGTGCGCCTGGGCGCGGTGCCGCCGTCAGTGCAAGTCATCAACCTGGCAGGTGAAGCGCTGCCGGAGACGCTGGCGAAGGCCGTGTACGCGGTGCCGACGGTGAAGAAGCTCTACAACCTGTACGGCCCGTCGGAAGACACGACGTACTCGACGTGGTCGCTGGTGGGGCGCGCAGAGGTGCCGAACATCGGCAGGCCCCTCACCAACACGCGGGCGTACGTGCTGGACCGCTACCTCCAGCCGGTGCCGGTAGGCGTGGCAGGAGAGCTGTACCTGGCGGGCGAAGGCCAGGCGCGCGGCTACCTGCTGAGGCCGGAGCTGACGGCGGAGAAGTTCCTGCCGGAAGTCTATGGGCCCGCAGGCAGCCGCATGTACCGCACGGGAGACCGGGTGCGGTACCGGGCGGACGGCGTGCTGGAGTACCTGGGTCGGGTGGACTTCCAGGTGAAGGTGCGGGGTTTCCGCATCGAGCTGGGCGAAGTGGAGTCCGCGCTGCGCCAGCAGGAGGCGGTGAAGGAAGCCGTCGTCGTGGCGAAGGGTGAGGGTGCGGAGAAGCGGCTCGTGGCGTACGTGGCGCCAAAGGCAGGCGCGACGCTGGAGGCAGAGGCCCTGAAGGCCAGCCTGCGTCAGCGGCTGCCGGAGTACATGGTGCCCGGGGCGGTGGTGGTGCTGGAGGCGCTGCCGCTCAACTCCAACGGCAAGGTGGACCGCAAGGCGCTGCCGGAGCCGGAGGCCCCCAAGGCTGGAAGCACATACGAAGCGCCGCGCACGGAGACGGAAGCGAAGCTGGCGGCCATCTGGGCGGAAGTGCTGCGAGTCCCACGGGTGGGCGTGAAGGACGACTTCTTCGCGCTGGGTGGCCACTCGCTGCTGGCGACGCAGGTGGTGTCCCGGGTGCGCGCGGAGACGGGCGCGGAGTTGCCGCTGCGCGCGTTGTTCGAAGCGCGCACGGTGGAGTTGCTCGCCCGTCAGCTGGAGAAGGCCGCGTCCTCGAACATGACGACGCTGGCGCGAAGGCAGGGGAATGCCGCCCGGCCTCTCTCGTTCGCGCAGCAGCGGCTGTGGTTCATCGACCAGTTGGAGCCGGGCACGGCGCTCTACAACATGCCCGTGGCGGTGCGGCTGGAGGGAACACTCCGGCACGACATCCTGGAACGGGCGTTGCGCGAAGTGGTGCGGCGCCATGAGACGCTGCGGACGACGTTCGCGGAGCAGGACGGTCAGCCCATCCAGGTCATCCACTCGGACATGGCCCTGCGCCTGGAGCGGGTGGAGTTGTCCGAGGGGGATGCGCTGCAACGGGAGGAACTGGCCCGGCAGTGGATCGAGCAGGAGATGTTGAAGCCGTTCGAACTGTCGCGCGGTCCGCTCCTCCGGGCACTGCTGCTGAAGGTGGGGGACTCGGAGCACGTCCTGGTCGTCACGATGCATCACATCGTGTCGGACGGCTGGTCGTTGGGCGTGTTCGTGCGTGAAGTGGGCGCGTTGTACGCGGCCTTCGCGGAAGGACGTCCGTCACCGCTGCCGGAGCTGCCCGTGCAGTACGCGGACTACGCGGCCTGGCAGCGCGACGGGTTGCAGGGGGCGACGCTCCAGCGAGAGGTGGACTACTGGAAGCGGAAGCTCACGGGCGCGCCGCCGGTGCTGGAGCTGCCCACGGACCATCCGCGCCCGCCGGTGCGCGGTAGCGCCGGAGCGACGCTGGGCTTCCACTGGCCTCGAGCATTGGCCCAGGCGCTGCGAGAACTGGGCAAGCGTGAGGGTGCGTCGCTGTACATGGTGCTACTGGCGGGGTGGCAGGTGCTGCTGTCGCGCTACTCGGGACAGGAGGACATCAGCGTGGGCTCGCCCATCGCGGGGCGCACGCGCGCGGAGGTGGAAGGGCTCATCGGCTTCTTCGTCAACACGCTGGTGTTGCGTGCCCGGGTGGCGGGCGGTGCTGCCTTCGGCGCCCTCCTGAACCAGGTCCGCGAGACGGTCCTGGAGGCGCAGGAGCACCAGCAGATTCCGTTCGAGAAGCTGGTGGAGGCGCTCCAGCCCGAGCGTGATCGACGTCACACGCCCCTGTTCCAGGCGTTCCTGGCCCTCCAGAACCTGCCTGAAAGCGAAACGCGACTGCCGGGATTGACGCTCAAGCCCGTGGCCTACGAAGGCCGGACGTCCAAGTTCGACCTGAGCCTCTTCTTCATGGAGACGCCGGACGGACTGACCGCCGCGGTGGAGTACAGCACCGACCTGTTCGAAGCACAGACGGTGCGCCGGATGGTGGAGCACCTGCGAGTGCTGCTGGAAGGCGTGGTGGCGAAGCCGGAGGAAGCAGTGGGCCGGCTGCCGCTGCTGACGGAGTCGGAGCGCCAGCAGGTGCTGGTGACGTGGAATCAGCCGGAGGCGGAGTATGCGCGCGACGCGACGATTCCGCGGCTCTTCGAGGCGCAGGCGAAGCGCACCCCGGAAGCCGTGGCGGTGGTGAGCGGCAAGCAGCGGTTGACGTATCGGGAGGTGGAGGCAAAGGCGAACCAACTGGCGCACCGGCTGCGCAAGCTGGGAGTGGGCCCGGAGTCGCGAGTCGGCCTGTGCGTGGAGCGCACGGCGGACGTGGTGGTGGGGACGTTGGGTATCCTGAAGGCGGGCGGCGCATACGTGCCGCTGGACCCGAGCTACCCGAAGGAGCGGCTGGGCTGGCTGTTGGAGGACGCGCAGGGCCCTGCGCTGGTGGCGCACTCGCACCTGCTGGAGTCGCTGCCCCCGTTCAGTGCGCAGGCCGTCTGCCTGGACCGTGAAGAGGAGTGGGCGGAGGAGTCGTGCTGCCCGCTGACGTCGGAGGTGCGCCCGGAGAACGTGGCGTACCTCATCTACACGTCTGGGAGCACGGGGCGTCCGAAGGGCGTGGCGGTGACGCATCGGAACGCCGTGGCCTTCCTGGCATGGGCGACGGAGATGTTCACGGAGGAAGAGACGAAGGCGGTACTCGCGGCGACGAGCCTGAACTTCGACCTCTCCGTCTTCGAACTCTTCGCGCCGCTGGTGCGAGGCGGCAGCGTGGTGGTGGTGCGCAATGCCCTGCATCTGGCGGAGGAGAAGCCCGATGCGGAGGTGACGCTCATCAACACGGTGCCATCGGCGATGGCGCAGTTGGTACGGCTGAATGCCGTACCGCCGTCGGTGCGCGTGGTGAATCTCGCGGGCGAAGCGTTGCCGGAGACGTTGGCAAAGGCCGTGTACGCGGTGCCGACGGTGAAGAAGCTCTACAACCTGTACGGCCCGTCGGAAGACACGACGTACTCGACCTGGTCGCTGGTGGGACGCGCAGAGGTGCCGAACATCGGCCGGCCGCTGACGAATACGCGGGCGTACGTGTTGGACAAGTATCTCCAGCCAGTGCCGGTGGGCGTGGCGGGAGAGCTGTACCTGGCGGGCGAAGGCCAGGCGCGCGGCTACCTGCTGAGGCCGGAGCTGACGGCGGAGAAGTTCCTGCCGGAAGTCTATGGGCCCGCGGGCAGCCGCATGTACCGCACGGGGGACCGGGTGCGGTACCGGGCGGACGGCGTGCTGGAGTACCTGGGCCGGGTGGACTTCCAGGTGAAGGTGCGAGGCTTCCGCATCGAGCTGGGAGAAGTCGAAGCAGCCCTGCGCCAGCAGGAGGCGGTGAAGGAAGCCGTCGTCGTGGCGAAGGGGGAGGGGGCGGAGAAGCGCCTCGTGGCGTACGTGGCGCCAAAGGCAGGCAAGACGCTGGAGTCAGAGGCGCTGAGGGCCAGCCTGCGTCAGCGGCTTCCGGAGTACATGGTGCCCGGGGCAGTGGTGGTGCTGGAGGCACTGCCGCTCAACTCCAACGGCAAGGTGGATCGCAAGGCCCTGCCGGAGCCGGAGGCACCGGCCTCCACCCGCACGTACGAAGCACCACGCACGGAGACGGAAGCGAAGCTGGCGGCCATCTGGACGGAAGTGCTGCGAGTCCCACGAGTGGGCGTGAAGGACGACTTCTTCGCGCTGGGTGGCCACTCGCTGCTGGTGACGCAGGTGGTGTCGCGGATCCGCGCGGAGACGGGCGCGGAGCTGCCTCTTCGCGCGCTGTTCGATGCTCCCACCCTTGAGGCCCTGGCCCGACGGCTGGAGAACGCGAACCGTGTCCAGGGCGCCCACCTGAACGACACGCACGTGGGCACGCAACCGCCGCTGTCCTTCGCACAGCAGCGGCTGTGGTTCATCGACCAGCTGGAGCCCGGGACGGCGCTCTACAACCTGCCCGTGGCGGTGCGGCTGGAGGGCGCGCTGGATGTCGCGGCCCTGGAGCGGGCCCTGAATGAGGTCGTCCGCCGGCATGACTCCCTGCGGACCACCTTCGAGGAGCGCGCCGGTCACGCCATCCAGGTCATCCATCCCACCCTGTCGCTGGAGCTGGGCCGGATGGACCTGCGCGCCGTCGACGCCGCCCACCGCGAGGCGGAGGCCCACCGGCAGGTGGAGCAGGAGATGCTCCGTCCGTTCGACCTGGGCCGCGGGCCGTTGATCCGCACCCGGCTGCTCACACTCGGGGATCGCGAGCACGTCCTCGTGGTGACGATGCACCACATCGTGTCGGACGGCTGGTCGCTGAGCGTGTTGATCCGCGAAGTGGGGGCGCTGTACGCGGCCTTCACGTCGGGGCAGCCGTCCCCCCTGCCGGAGCTGCCCGTGCAGTACACGCGCTTCGCCGCCTGGCAGCGCGGCCGGCTCCAGGGCGACGTCCTCGCCCGGCAGGTGGACTACTGGAAGCAGAAGCTCGCGGGCGCGCCGCCGGTGCTGGAGCTGCCCACGGACCGTCCGCGTCCTGCCGAACGGGGCATCGCGGGGGCGGTGCACGCCTTCACCCTGTCCCCTCGGCTGGCTGAGGGCCTTGGCGCCCTGGCCCAGCGTGAGGGCGCGTCGCTGTACATGGTGCTGCTCGCCGGATGGCAGGTGCTGATGGCGCGCTACTCCGGGCAGACGGACATCAGCGTGGGCTCGCCCATCGCGGGGCGCACGCGCGCGGAGCTGGAAGGGCTCATCGGCTTCTTCGTCAACACGCTGGTGCTGCGCGCGAACGTGGAGGGCCGCCTGTCCTTCCGCGAGCTGCTCGCCCAGGTGCGCGAGACGGTGCTGGACGCGTACGAACACCAGGAGGTGCCGTTCGAGAAGCTGGTGGAGGCGCTGCAGCCGGAGCGCAGCCTCAGCCACACGCCGCTCTTCCAGACGATGCTGGCCCTGCAGAACGTGCCCATGAGCGAGCTGCGGCTGCCGGACCTGGCCCTCAAGCCGGTGGAGGCGGAGAGCCCCATCGCGAAGTTCGACCTGAGCGTGACGCTCATGGAGGGGCCTCGCGGGCTCACGGGCTCCCTGGAGTACAGCACGGAGCTGTTCGACGCGGGCACCGTCCAGCGGATGGTCACGCATTGGCTCACGCTCCTCGAAGGCGCGGTGGAGCGTCCGGACACGCGCGTGTCCCGCCTGCCCCTGCTGACCGCCCCCGAGCGCCGCGAAGTGCTGGTGGACTGGAACGCCACGCGCGCGCCGTTCCCCGAGGCGTGCATCCATTCGCTCTTCGAGGCCCAGGTCCGTCGCGCGCCAGAGGCCGTGGCCGCGGTCTTCGAGGGGACGCAGCTGACGTATGCGCGGCTGGATGCGCGCGCCAATCAGCTCGCGCATGCCCTGCGCCGTCGGGGCGTGGGCCCGGAGGTCCGCGTCGCGCTCAGCGTCGAGCGCTCACTCGACATCGTCGTGGGCCTCCTCGGCATCCTGAAGGCCGGTGGCGCCTGGGTGCCCGTGGATCCGCTGCTTCCCCGTGAGCGCCTGTCCTTCATGCTGGAGGACAGCGCCGCCCAGGTGCTCGTCACCTGGCAGGGGCTGGTGGACCGCTTCCCGGAGGGGCTGCGTGAGCATGCGCTCTGCCTGGACACCGAGCACGGCGCTCTCGCGGAGGAGCCGACGGACGCGCCCGGGACGGGCGTGACGCCCGCGAACATGGCGTACCTGCTCTACACATCAGGCAGCACGGGCACGCCGAAGGGCACGGCGGTGGAGCACCGCGGGGTCGCCAACCTCGTCACCCACGAGGCGCTGGCGTACGGCATCGGGCCCGGCAGTCGCGTGCTCCAGTTCGCGAGCCTCAGCTTCGACCTGTCGGTGGAAGAGGTCTTCACCACGCTCTGCAACGGCGCCACGCTGGTGCTCGCCCCGCTGGAGAAGTTGATGCCGGGCGAGCCCCTGCCGGTGCTGCTGCGGGAGCAACAGCTCTCCGTCGTCAGCCTCACGCCCGCTGCGCTCGCGGCCACGTCCTCCGAGGAACTGCCGGAGGTGCGCACCGTCATCTCCGGCGGAGAGGCCCTGCCCGCGGAGGTCGTCGCGCGCTGGGCTCCGGGGCGGCGTCTGATCAACACGTACGGGCCCACGGAAGCCACCGTCATCGCCACGTTCGGACAGGCGGTCGCGGATGGAAGCGTGCCCTCCATCGGCAAGCCGTTGGCGAACGTGCGCGTCTACGTGCTCGATCCGCATGGGCAGCCGGTGCCGGTGGGTGTGCGCGGTGAGCTGCACATCGGTGGCGTGGGCGTCGCGCGTGGGTACGCGGGACGTCCGGGCCTGACCGCCGAGCGTTTCGTGCCGGACGCCTTCTCGGGTGTCGAGGGCGCCCGGCTCTACCGCACAGGCGACGTCGTGCGCTGGCGCGCGGACGGTCAGCTGGACTTCGTCGGCCGCACCGACGCACAGGTGAAGGTGCGCGGCTTCCGCATCGAGCTGGGCGAGGTCGAAACCGCGCTGGCGCGGCAGCCGGGCGTGAGCGAGGCCGTGGTGCTGGTGCGGGGCGACGGCGCGGACAAGCGGCTCGTGGGCTACGTCGTGGCGAAGGAAGGCCACGCGCTGGACGTGGACACGCTGCGCGCGGGCCTGCGTCAGCGGTTGCCGGAGTACATGGTCCCCTCGGCGCTGAGGGTGCTGGACGCCCTGCCGCTCAACGCGAACGGCAAGGTGGACCGCAAGGCGCTGCCGGAGTTGGAGGCCGCCCGCATGGGCGACGCCTACGTGGCCCCGCGCACCGTGACGGAGGCGAAGGTCGCGGCCGTCTGGGCGGAGGTGCTGCGCCTGGAGCGCGTGGGCGTGAAGGACAACTTCTTCGCGCTGGGAGGCCACTCGCTGCTGGCGACGCAGGTGGTGTCGCGCATCCGCATGGCGCTGGGCGTGGAGATGCCTTTGCGTCTGTTGTTCGAATCGCCCACGGTGGAGGCGCTGGCGCTGCGGCTGTCCCAGCTGGGGCGCTCCGGCGTGCCGATGCTGAGCGCCGGAGCGCGTCCCGCGTCGCTGCCGTTGTCGTTCGCGCAGCAGCGGCTGTGGTTCATCGACCAGTTGGAGCCGGGCAGCCCGCTCTACAACGTGCCGACGGTGGTGCGGCTGGAGGGCGACCTGGACGCTTCGGCGCTGGAGCAGGCCCTGCACGGGATCGTGCGCCGCCATGAGGCCCTGCGCACGACGTTCGAAGAGGAAGCGGGCCAGCCGGTCCAGCGCATCCACGCGTCCGTGGACGTGCCGCTGCGCCTCGTGGACCTGGGGACGTCTGGCGCGGCAACGGAGGAGGAGGTCCGGCACCGGGTGATGGAGGAGATGGCCCGGCCCTTCGACCTGATGCGGGGCCCGCTCCTGCGCGCGCTGTTGGTGCGGCTGGACGCGCGCGACCACGTGCTCGTCGTCACGATGCACCACTCCGTCTCCGATGGATGGTCCGTGGGCGTCCTGCTCCGGGAACTCGTCACGCTGTACGTCGCGCTGTCACGGGGGCTGGCGGCGAGCCTGCCTCCGCTGCCGGTGCAGTACGCGGACTACGCGGCCTGGCAGCGGGACTGGCTGCGGGATGAGACGCTTCAGCGCGAAGTGGACTACTGGAAGCGGTCGCTAACGGGGGCGCCGCCGGTGCTGGAGCTGCCCACGGACCGCCCGCGTCCGGCGGTGCGCACCAACGCCGGCACGACGCTGGGCTTCATGCTGTCCCCGGAGCTGTCGCACGGACTGAGCGCGCTCGCCCAGAAGGAGGGCGTGTCGCTGTTCATGGTGTTGCTGGCGGGATGGCAGGTGCTGCTGTCGCGCTACTCGGGGCAGACGGACATCAGCGTGGGTTCGCCCATCGCGGGCCGCACGCGCGCGGAAGTGGAGGGCCTCATCGGCTTCTTCGTCAACACGCTGGTGCTGCGCGCACAGGTGGAGGGAGACCTGTCCTTCCGGGCGTTGCTCGCCCAGGTGCGGGAGACCGTGCTGGGCGCATACGAGCACCAGGACGTGCCCTTCGAGAAGCTGGTGGAGGCGCTCCATCCGGAGCGAAGCCTCAGCCACACGCCGCTGTTCCAGTCGCTGATGTCGCTCCAGAACGTGCCGATGGATGAGGCCCAGCTTCCGGGGCTGGTACTCAAGCCCCTGGCCCTGGAGGGCCGCACGTCGAAGTTCGATGTGAGCCTCTTCTTCACGGAGACGCCGCAGGGGTTGAGTGGATCGGTGGAGTACAGCACCGACCTGTTCGAAGCGGCGACGGTGCGCCGGATGGTGGAGCACTTGAAGGTACTGCTGGAAGGCGTGGTGGCGAAGCCGGAGACAGCGGTGGGCCGGCTGCCCATGCTCACACCCGTGGAGCGCCAGCAGGTGCTGGTGACGTGGAACCAGTCGCAGGCGGAGTACGCGCGCGACGCGACGATTCCGCACCTCTTCGAAGCGCAGGCTAAGCGCACTCCGAACGCTGTCGCGGTGGTGAGCGGCAAGCAGCGGCTGACGTACCGGGAGGTGGAGGCAAAGGCGAACCAGCTGGCGCACCGGCTGCGCAAGCTGGGAGTAGGCCCAGAGTCGCGCGTGGGCCTGTGCGTGGAGCGCACGGCGGACGTGGTGGTAGGGACGCTGGGCATCCTGAAGGCAGGCGGCGCTTACGTGCCGCTGGACCCGAGCTACCCGAAGGAGCGCCTGGGTTGGCTGTTGGAAGACGCCCAGGGCCCAGCGCTGGTGGCGCACTCGCACCTGCTGGAGTCGCTGCCCCCCTTCACCGCGCAGGCAGTCTGCCTGGACCGTGAAGAGGAGTGGGCGGAGGAGTCATGCTGCCCGGTGGCGCCGGACGTGCGCCCGGAGAACGTGGCGTACCTCATCTACACGTCGGGGAGCACAGGCCGCCCCAAGGGCGTGGCGGTGACGCATCGGAACGCCGTGGCATTCCTCGCGTGGGCGACGGAGACGTTCACGAAGGAAGAGACGAAGGCGGTGCTCGCGGCGACGAGCCTGAATTTCGACCTCTCCGTCTTCGAACTCTTCGCGCCGCTGGTGCGAGGCGGCAGCGTGGTCGTGGTCCGCAACGCCCTGCATCTGGCGGAGGAGAAGCCCGAAGCAGAGGTGACGCTCATCAACACGGTGCCGTCGGCGATGGCGCAACTGGTGCGCCTGGGCGCGGTGCCGCCGTCAGTGCAAGTCATCAACCTCGCGGGCGAAGCGTTGCCGGAGACGCTGGCGAAGGCCGTGTACGCGGTGCCGACGGTGAAGAAGCTCTACAACCTGTACGGCCCGTCGGAAGACACGACGTACTCGACATGGTCGCTGGTGGGACGCGCAGAGGTGCCGAACATCGGCCGGCCTCTCACCAACACGCGGGCGTACGTGCTGGACAAGTATCTCCAGCCCGTGCCCGTAGGCGTAGCGGGAGAGCTGTACCTGGCGGGAGAGGGTCAGGCACGCGGCTACCTGCTGAGGCCGGAGCTGACGGCGGAGAAGTTCCTGCCGGAAGTCTACGGGCCCGCGGGCAGCCGCATGTACCGCACGGGAGACCGGGTGCGGTACCGGGCGGACGGCGTGCTGGAGTACCTGGGCCGGGTGGACTTCCAGGTGAAGGTGCGAGGCTTCCGTATCGAGCTGGGCGAAGTGGAGTCCGCGCTGCGCCAGCAGGAGGCGGTGAAGGAAGCCGTCGTCGTAGCGAAGGGGGAGGGCGCGGAGAAGCGGCTCGTGGCGTACGTGGCGCCAAAGGCAGGCGCGACGCTGGAGGCAGAGGCCCTGAAGGCCAGCCTGCGTCAGCGGCTGCCGGAGTACATGGTGCCCGGGGCGGTGGTGGTGCTGGAGGCACTGCCGCTCAACTCCAACGGCAAGGTAGACCGCAAGGCGCTGCCGGAGCCGGAGGCCCCCAAGGCTGGAAGCACATACGAAGCGCCGCGCACGGAGACGGAAGCGAAGCTGGCGGCCATCTGGGCGGAAGTGCTGCGAGTCCCACGGGTGGGCGTGAAGGACGACTTCTTCGCGCTGGGTGGCCACTCGCTGCTGGCGACGCAGGTGGTGTCACGGGTGCGCGCGGAGACGGGCGCGGAGTTGCCACTGCGCGCGTTGTTCGAAGCGCCCACGGTGGAGTCCCTCGCTCGCCGGCTGGAGAGCGCCGGACGCGCGAAGGCACCGGCCCTCGTGCGCGTGTCACGGGAAGCACCGCTGCCGCTGTCGTTCGCGCAGCAGCGGCTGTGGTTCATCGACCAGTTGGAGCCGGGGACGGCGCTCTACAACGTTCCCGTGGCGGTGCGGCTGGAGGGCGACCTGGACGTCGGAGCCCTGGAGCGGGCTCTGCTTGAGGTCGTGCGCCGTCACGAGGCCCTGCGCACGACGTTCGTGGCGGGGAGCCCGGAGCCGGTGCAGCGGGCCGCGTCCGGTAGTGCCTTCACCCTGGTGGTGGACGACCTGCCGTCGAACACCGCCGGGCTCCAGCGGCGTGTGGAGCACGAGGTGCTGCGGCCTTTCGAGCTGGCACATGGCCCGTTGATCCGGGCGCTGCTGCTCAAGCTCGATGCCCGCGAGCATGTGCTCGCCGTCACGATGCACCACATCGTGTCGGACGGATGGTCGCTGGGCGTGCTGATCCGCGAGGTCAGTACGCTCTACGCAGCCTTCGTGCATGGCCTGCCCTCGTCGCTGCCGGAACTGCCAGTGCAGTACGCGGACTATGCGGCGTGGCAGCGCGGCTGGTTGCAGGGCACGACGCTCCAGCGGGAAGTGGACTACTGGAAGCAGAAGCTGGCCGGTGCGCCCCCGATGCTGGAGCTGCCCACGGACCGTCCGCGTCCCGCGGTGCGAGGCAACGCGGGTGCGACCCAGGGCTTCCTCTGGCCGCAGTCACTGTCCCAGGGACTGCGAGGCCTCGCGCAGCGTGAAGGCGCCTCGCTGTACATGGTGCTGCTGGCGGGTTGGCAGGTGCTGCTGTCGCGCTACTCGGGGCAGACGGACATCAGCGTGGGGTCGCCCATCGCGGGCCGTACGCGCGCGGAGGTGGAGGGCCTCATCGGCTTCTTCGTCAACACGCTGGTGCTGCGCGCGCAGGTGGAGGGGGACCAGTCCTTCCGGGCATTGCTCGCCCAGGTGCGGGAGACGGTGCTGGGCGCGTATGAGCACCAGGACGTGCCGTTCGAGAAGCTGGTGGAGGCGCTGCAGCCGGAGCGAAGCCTCAGCCACACGCCGCTGTTCCAGTCGCTGATGTCGCTCCAGAACGTGCCGCTTGAAGAGTCCAGGCTCCCCGGCCTGGTGCTCAAGCCCGTGGACTTCGAGGGCCGCACGTCGAAGTTCGACGTGAGCCTCTTCTTCACGGAGACGCCGCAGGGGTTGAGTGGATCGGTGGAGTACAGCACCGACCTGTTCGAAGCGGCGACGGTGCGCCGGATGGTGGAGCACCTGCGCATGCTGCTGGAAGGCGTGGTGGCGAAGCCGGAGGAAGCAGTGGGTCGGCTGCCGCTGCTGACCGAGGCAGAGCGCCAACAGGTGCTGGTGACGTGGAATCAGTCACAGGTGGAGTACGCGCGCGAAGCGACGATTCCGCAGCTCTTCGAGGCACAGGTGAAGCGCACCCCGGAAGCCGTGGCGGTGGTGAGCGGCAAGCAGCACCTGACGTACCGGGAGGTGGAGGCAAAGGCGAACCAACTTGCGCACCGGCTGCGCAAGCTGGGCGTGGGCCCGGAGTCACGAGTGGGCCTGTGCGTGGAGCGCACGGCGGACGTGGTGGTGGGGACGCTGGGCATCCTGAAGGCGGGCGGCGCGTACGTGCCACTGGACCCGAGCTACCCGAAGGAGCGCCTGGGCTGGCTGCTGGAAGACGCGCAGGGCCCGGCGCTGGTGGCGCATTCCCACCTGCTGGAGTCGCTGCCCCCCTTCAGTGCACAGGCGGTGTGCCTGGACCGTGAAGAGGAGTGGGCGGAGGAGTCGTGCTGCCCGGTGACGTCGGAGGTGCGCCCGGAGAACGTGGCGTACCTCATCTACACGTCGGGAAGCACGGGCCGCCCGAAGGGCGTGGCGGTGACGCACCGGAACGCGGTGGCCTTCCTGGCGTGGGCGACGGAGACGTTCACGGAGGAAGAGACGAAGGCGGTGCTCGCGGCGACGAGCCTGAACTTCGACCTCTCCGTCTTCGAACTCTTCGCGCCGCTGGTGCGAGGCGGCAGCGTGGTGGTGGTGCGCAACGCCCTGCACCTGTTGGAAGAGAAGCCCGAAGCAGAGGTGACGCTCATCAACACGGTGCCGTCCGCGATGGCGCAGTTGGTACGGCTGAATGCCGTACCGCCGTCCGTGCGCGTGGTGAATCTCGCGGGCGAAGCGTTGCCGGAGACGCTGGCGAAGGCCGTGTACGCGGTGCCGACGGTGAAGAAGCTCTACAACCTCTACGGCCCGTCGGAAGACACGACGTACTCGACCTGGTCGCTGGTGGGACGCGCAGAGGTGCCGAACATCGGCCGACCGCTGACGAATACGCGGGCGTACGTGTTGGACCGCTACCTCCAACCCGTGCCGGTAGGTGTGGCGGGAGAGCTGTACCTGGCGGGAGAAGGCCAGGCACGCGGCTACCTGCTGAGGCCGGAGCTGACGGCGGAGAAGTTCCTGCCGGAAGTCTACGGGCCCGCGGGCAGCCGCATGTACCGCACGGGAGACCGGGTGCGGTACCGGGCGGACGGCGTGCTGGAGTACCTGGGCCGGGTGGACTTCCAGGTGAAGGTGCGAGGCTTCCGCATTGAGCTGGGGGAAGTCGAAGCAGCCCTGCGCCAGCAGGAGGCGGTGAAGGAAGCCGTCGTCGTGGCGAAGGGGGAGGGGGCGGAGAAGCGCCTCGTGGCGTACGTGGCGCCAAAGGCAGGCAAGACGCTGGAGTCAGAGGCGCTGAGGGCCAGCCTGCGTCAGCGGCTGCCGGAGTACATGGTGCCCGGGGCAGTGGTGGTGCTGGAGGCGCTGCCGCTCAACTCCAACGGCAAGGTGGATCGCAAGGCCCTTCCGGAGCCGGACGTCTCCGCCGCGCACACCGAGAACTTCGTCGCGCCCCGTGACGCGCTGGAGTCCCAGCTCGTCGCGGTGTGGGAGGAGGTCCTGGGCGTGCAGCCCATCAGTGTCCGCACCAGCTTCTTCGCCTTGGGCGGCCACTCACTGCTCGCGGTCCGCATGGTGGCCGAGCTGCGCGAACGGCTGGGCCGCGAAGTGCCCCTGGCCGCGCTCTTCCAGCACCCCACCGTGGAGGAGCTGGCGAAGCTGCTGCGCGACGAAGCCGGAGCGTGGTCGCCGCTCGTCCCGCTGGAGAAGGGCGAGCCGGGCCGCAGGCCCCTGTTCCTCGTCCACCCGGGCGGCGGCAACGTGCTCGCGTACCCGGAGCTGGCGCGGCTGCTGGGGCCCCACCAGCCCGTCATCGGCATCCAGGCGCGGGGCCTCCAGGTGGGCCAGTCCGTCGCGGAGACCGTGGAGGAGATGGCGGCCTTGTACGTGGCCGCCATCCGCGCGGAGCAGTCCGAGGGGCCCTATCTCCTCGCCGGCTGGTCGCTCGGCGGCGTCATCGCCTTCGAGATGGCCCGCCAGTTGCGCGCGCAGGGACAGGCCGTGGGGCTGCTGGCGCTCGTGGATGCCTTCGTCCCCGGCGTGCAGCAGCCTTCCTCCGAGGCCCCGAAGAAGGACCCCGACGCCGGCGTGCGCGTCGCCTTCGCCCAGACGGTGGCCCAGGCCTTCTCCCTGACCCTGCCCGTGACGGACGAGGCCCTGGAGCGCATGGACGACGACGCCATGCTGGGGACGCTCCTCGCCGTGGGCGTCCAGGCCGGCCTCCTGGAGGAAGCGACGGGCCGCGAGCAATTGCGCGCCCTGTTCCGCGTCTACCAGGCCAACCTGCGCGCCATGGACCGCTACACCCCCGGCCCCTACGAAGGCCCGGCCCTGCTGCTCGCCGCCACGGAGGCGACGCCCACCCCCGGGGTGCCGCGCCACCGGAGCTGGGAGCCCTGGGTCCGGGGGGGACTGGACGTGAGGGACGTCCCTGGGGGACACCATCAACTCATGCAGGAGCCGTACGTGCGGCACGTGGCCACGCTGTTGCGCGAGGCCCTGGAGGACAAGTCATGACCGTTGAAACATCCGAGACATCCCGCGGCGGCTCTCCATGGCCCAACCGCCTCATCCTGGCCGTGTGGTTCGTGTGCTTCTCCGTGGGCGCGCTGATCCACATCCTCACCGTGGCGAAGTTCGGCCTCTTCGCGAACGACCCGGCGGATCCGCTGCCCATGGGGTTCGTCGTCGTGAACGAGCTGTTCACCGTCCTCAACCCGCTCACCATCCTGCTGCTCATCTTCAAGCGGCGGGCGGGCATCGTGTCGGCGCTGGGCGTGGTGGCGCTCGTCTTCGCCCTCAACATCGCGCTGATGGTGTGGTTCTGGGTCGCCAGGCACCACCTGCACACCGTGTGGCTGTACCTCAACGGCACCATGGGCGTGTTCATGGCCGCCACGGCCCGGCGCCTGTGGCGGGCCGCCCCTCCGGCGGGGGCCCTCCCACCCGTCACCACCCCCAGCCCCACCTAGCCCTCGCCCCCCTGGCTGGTCCCCGGCCGGCCCCGGGGGAGGGGCCCCCGAGGAGAAACCCCCGGTCCGGACGCGCATCCTTGAGAATGGACGGGGCGGTCGGTATAAGCCCCGACCCACTACAACGCTGGACCTCCCTCCCATCCTGGGCGGGGGCAAGGCGCACTGGAGAGAAGCCATGAAGCCCGAAATGCACCCGGTCTATCCGCCCGCCCGCATCACCTGCGCTTGCGGCAACATCGTCGAGACCAAGTCCACGCGCGGCTCGTTCAGCGTGGAAGTCTGCTCGAACTGCCACCCGTTCTTCACCGGCAAGTACAAGCTGCTGGACACGGCCGGCCGCATCGACCGCTTCAAGAAGAAGTACGCGAACAACGCGCCGGCCGCCAAGAAGGGCGCGAAGGCCGCCGAGCCCGAGAAGGCGTAGTCCTTCCGTTCGACAGCATCCGCTGTACCCCACGAGCAGGGTCGTGGAGGGCCTCGAAAGACAGAGGCGCTCCCGCCCTGCTCGCGGTGTTTCAACTCCCCGCGCTCGTCAAATTTTCGCGCGCGCTTTCGCTGCTACAGCCAATTACAGGCCAGAAATTCGACGTAGCAGCCAACTGACCGCACAGTCCGCCGCGTCCCTGAAGACGTCTGTCCCAAAGACGGAGGCGTGATGTTCGCGGAAGCTGCTGCCCCTGCCCTGAAGATTGTCCGACGCTCCCAGAACGACAGCGTCTTCGCGAAGCGCGGGGAGGCCTACACGCTGCTGCAGGGCGACAGCCTGGAGCTGATGGCCCAGCTGCCCGAGCAGTCCTTCGACCTCATCTTCGCGGACCCGCCGTACTTCCTCTCCAACGGCGGCACCACCTGCAAGAACGGCAAGCGCGTCTCCGTGGCCAAGGGCCAGTGGGACGTCTCCCGCGGGGTGGAGGAGGACCACGCCTTCACCACGAAGTGGCTCGCGGCCTGCCAGCGCCTGCTGCGCCCCACCGGCACGCTGTGGGTGAGCGGCACGCAGCACGTCATCTTCAACGCCGGCTTCGCCATGCAGAAGCTGGGCTACAAGCTGCTCAACACCGTCACCTGGTACAAGCCCAACGCGAGCCCCAACCTGGCGTGCCGCTACTTCACGCACTCCACGGAGCTGCTCATCTGGGCCTCGCCGTCGTCCGGCGGCAAGCTGAAGCACGTCTTCAACTACCAGCGCATGAAGGCGGAGAACGGCGGCAAGCAGATGCGCGACGTGTGGGCCCTGCCGCGCAACGGTGACGAGGAGCTCACCGCCGACGGCGCCGGCCGCATGTGGACGCAGACGGCCCCGCGCGGCGAGGAGAAGGCCTTCGGCAGCCACCCCACCCAGAAGCCGGTGGCCCTGCTGGAGCGCATCCTGGAGGCGAGCTGCCCGGAGAACTCGCTCGTCCTGGACCCCTTCAACGGCAGCGGCACCACCGGCGTGGCCGCCCTGAAGCACGGCCACCGCTACGTGGGCATCGACATGAACCCGGAGTACCTGGCCCTGTCCAAGAAGCGCCTGGACGCGACCCTCAAGTAGTCAAAGCCTCACGCGCGGGCGAGGATGAGCTCGACTCCCTGCCGCGCGATGGGGTGGTACCTGGCCCCGTGCTTCTCGAACGCCGCGCGCGCCACCTTGCGGTGGTCGCGCGACGAGGCGAGCACGCTGTAGAGCGGCTTCAGGTACTTCATCCGGCCCACCTCACCGAGGAACTCCTCGGCCCGGCCGAGCGGCGCGTCGAAGCCCGCGCGCAGCGCCGCCACCAGCCACGCCACCAGCACCTCCGAGTTGCGGCTCCCGGTGAGCGAGTACTTCGCGTCCAGCTCCCGGAAGACGTCCTTGGACGTGTCCGCCGGCATGGACTCCAGGAACAGCTGCCACTCGGTGGGCGTCCAGTCCTTCGTGTCCGCCTGCGAAGGCACCTTCCCGCGCAGCTTCTCCAGCGCCTCCAGCCGCGCGGAGGCAGGGCGGGGCGCGCTCTCCGGCACGCCGGGCCGGTTCAGGTACGCGTCCGCGTCCACCTTCGCCAGCGCGCCGGGCAGCTCGCCTTCCGTGAAGCGGACGAACTCCTCCGTGGTGAGCGCCTGGAAGCGGTATTTCGCCAGGTAGCGGCGCAGGAAGCCGTCGAAGGTGGGACGGCCCACCGCGTCCTCCAGCGCGCGCAGCAGCAGGTAGCCCTTCTCGTAGGGAATCTGGGAGAAGGCCTCGTCGGGGTCCACGCCGGCCAGGTGCGTGCGCAGCGCGGTGAGCTGCGGGTGCGCGCGGAAGTGGTGCAGCGCCTCGTCCAGCGACCGGCGCCCCAGGGCCGCGTGCAGCGCCGCGACCTCCGGCCCCGCCAGCGCCTCCAGGATGCGGCGCTCCGCGAAGACGGTGAAGCCCTCGTTGAGCCAGAAGTGCTCCGCGGACGCGTTCGTCACCAGGTTGCCCGTCCACGAGTGCGCCAGCTCGTGCGCCACCACGTTCACCAGGCTCTTGTCCCCCGCGATGAGCGTGGGCGTGAGGAACGTCAGGCGCGGGTTCTCCATGCCGCCGTACGGGAACGACGGCGGCATCAGGAGCAGGTCGAAGCGCTCCCAGTCGTACGGCCCGAAGAGCGACTCCGCGGCCTTGAGCATGTCGTCCACGCCCGCGAACTCGTCCGCCGCGTCCTCCAGCGCCTCCGGCTCCGCCCACACCCGCGAGCGCGGCCCCAGCTCCTTCGACGTGAGGCTGCCCACCGCGAACGCCAGCAGGTACGGGGGCACCGGCTGCGGCATCTCGTAGTGCTCCTCCGCCTCCACGCCGTGCTCCTCGCGCGCCACGAAGGACGCCGCCATCACGGACTTGAGCTGCTTGGGCACGCGCAGGGACGCGCGGTAGCGGATGCGGATGCGCGGCGTGTCCTGCAGCGGCACCACGCTGCGCGCGTGGATGGCCTGGCACTGGCTGAACAGGAACGGCTGCTGCCCGCCCGCCGTCTGCGGCGGGGACAGCCACTGCAGGGCGCTGGCCTCCGGAGAGGTCCGGTAGCGCACCGTGAGCTGCTTCACCCCCGCGGGCAGCTCAATCCGCAGCCGGCTTCCCAGGATGGGCTCGGGAGGGGAGAGGATGTAGGGCAAGGGGCGACCCTGGGCATCCACCACGCCCCGGATGTCCAGGTCGCGGGTGTCCAGGTCGAGGGGCCCCGCTGACGCCTCCTTGAGCGTCAGCGTGGCCTCCGCGTGCAGGCGGCGCGTCCGGAAATCGACGCGCGCCTTCCAGTCCAGCGTTTCGGTCTCAGGCTGCGTGCTGTCGTTGTACGAGTGCGGGTCGAGGCGAGCCATGGGCCCCGACTTGTAGTCGGGGAGCCGACCTCCTGGCGAGCACACCCGACGGCAATGCCGGTTGACTTCCGGGTCAATCGCCTACATTTGTGCAGTCCCCTACTTCCTTTCAAGGGAGCCAATTTCCGATGACGACCCGGATCCGAAAAGTGGCGGTGCTTGGCGCTGGCGTGATGGGCAGCGGCATCGCCGCGCATCTGGCCAACTCCGGCGTGCGCGCCCTGTTGCTGGACATCGTTCCGCCCAAGGCTGCTCCGGGCGAGGACACCGCCTCCAAGGCGTTCCGCAACAAGTTCGCTCAAGGAGCGCTGGCCAACCTGCGCAAGGCGAAGCCCAGCCCCATCGTGTCCGAGCAGGTGCTGGCCGCCATCGAAGTGGGCAACCTGGAGGACGACCTCGCGCGGCTGGGCGAGTGCGATTGGATCATCGAGGTGGTGAAGGAGGACCTGGCCGTCAAGCAGGCCCTGTTCGCCAAGGTGGAGAAGCACGCCCGCAAGGACGCCATCATCTCCTCCAACACCTCCGGCCTCTCCATCGTGGGCATGACCGAAGGCCGCGGCGCGGAGTTCAAGAAGAACTTCCTCGTCACGCACTTCTTCAACCCCGTGCGCTACATGAAGCTGCTGGAGCTCGTGGCGGGCCAGGAGACGAACCCGGAGGTCGTGAAGACCGTCCACAAGTTCGGTGAAGAGGTCCTGGGCAAGGGCATCGTCTACGGCAAGGACACCACCAACTTCATCGCGAACCGCATCGGCGTGTACGGGATGATGCGGACCATCTCCGAGATGCAGAAGACGGAGATGTCCATCGAAGAGGTGGACAAGATCTTCGGCCCGGCCATGGGCCGTCCCAAGTCCGCCGTGTTCCGCACCGCGGACATCGTGGGCCTGGACACGTTCACCCACGTGGCGAAGAACTGCTACGACACGCTGACCCACGACGAGGAGCGCGACGTCTTCGCCGCCCCCGACTTCCTCCAGAAGATGGTGGAGAAGGGGATGCTGGGCGACAAGACGGGCGGCGGCTTCTACAAGAAGGACCGCGCCTCCGGCGGCAAGGACATCCTCGCGCTGGACCTGAAGTCGCTGGAGTACCGGCCGCAGGCCAAGGTGCGCTTCGACTCGCTGGGCGCCGCGAAGGACATCGAGAACGTCAAGGAGCGCGTGGCGTCCGTGATGAACGCGGACGACAAGGCCGGCAAGTTCGCCGAGCGCGTCACCCTGGACGTGCTGGCGTACTCCAGCCGCCGCATCCCGGAAATCGCCGACGACCTGGTCAACGTGGACCGCGGCGTGCGCTGGGGCTTCGGCTGGGACCTGGGCCCCTTCGAGGTCTGGGACGCCTACGGTGTCCAGAAGGGCGTGGAGCGCATGAAGGCGCTGGGCCTCAAGCCCGCCGCCTGGGTGGAGGAGATGCTGGCCAAGGGCCGCACGTCCTTCTACGGCGTGCAGGACGGCCGCGACACCTACTGGGACATCCCGTCCAAGTCCGTGAAGCCGGTGCAGGAGAACGCGCGCACGTTCCGCGTGGAGTACTTGAAGCGCGGCAACAAGAAGATCACCGGCAACGACAGCGCGTCGCTGTGGGACATGGGCGACGGCGCGACGCTCCTGGAGTTCCACTCCAAGATGAACTCCATCGACGATGACATCATCGCGATGATGAACACCGCGCTGGATGAGACGGAGAAGAACTTCAAGGGCCTGGTCATCGGCAACGACGGGTCCAACTTCTCCGCCGGCGCGAACATCATGGCCATGCTGATGGCGGCCAAGAGCGAGGACTTCGACTCCATCCGCAAGATGGCGTCCGCGTTCCAGGCCGCGAACCAGCGCATGCGCTACAGCCCCGTGCCCGTCGTGACGGCGCCCTTCAACCTCACGCTGGGCGGCGGCGCGGAGGTCACCATGGGTGGCAACGCGGTGCAGGCCAGCGCGGAGCTGTACATGGGCCTCGTGGAAGTGGGCGTGGGCCTCATCCCGGGCGGCGGCGGCACCATGATGCTGCTGCGCAACGTGTTCGGCGCCTACGCGGCGGACAAGGACTTCGACGCGCTGCCCTTCCTCAAGAAGGTGTTCCTCGCCATCGGCACCGCGAAGGTGGCGACGAGCGCGGAGGAGGCCCGCGAGTTCGGCTTCCTGTCGCAGCAGGACGGCATCACGGGCAACCGCGACTTCCTCCTGTCGGACGCGAAGTCGCGCGTGCTGGGGCTGGCGAACGGCGGCTTCCGCCCGCCGCGTCCCACGCGCTTCCGGCTGCCGGGCCCCAACGGCGCGGCCACCATCGACATGATGCTGTACGACATGCAGCTCAACAATCAGATCAGCGCCCACGACCGGAAGATCGCCCAGAAGCTGGCGCGCGTGCTCTCCGGTGGTGACACCAGCCCGTCCGTGCTGGTGACCGAGGAGAAGCTGCTGGAGCTGGAGATGGAAGCGTTCCTGAGCCTCATCGGCGAGGAGAAGACCCAGGACCGCATGATGTTCATGCTCGAGAAGGGCAAGCCGCTGCGCAACTAGCGCGGGGCGTTTACTCAATGGGTTTCCAGACACGAATTCCGAAGCACGCTCGGACGCTGTCCGGGCAGGGAGACACCTGACATGTCCGGTCGAGTCGTGATTGCCAGCGCGGTGCGCACCCCCTTCACCCGCGCCCACAAGGGAGAGTTCAAGGACACGCGTCCGGATACGCTCGCGGCCCTTGCCATCAAGGAAGCCGTCGCCCAGGTCCCCGGCCTGAAGCCGACGGACGTGGAGGACGTCATCCTGGGCTGTGCCATGCCGGAAGCCGAGCAGGGCATGAACGTGGCCCGCAACGCGAGCCTGCTCGCGGGGCTGCCGGACACCGTTCCGGGCATGACCATCAACCGCTTCTGTTCCTCCGGCGTGCAGTCCGTGGCGCAGGCGGCGCAGGGCATCAAGTCCGGGATGATGCAGGTGGCCATCGCCGGCGGCACCGAGTCCATGACCATGGTGCCCATGGGTGGCAACAAGGTCTCCGCGAACCCGGAGATCATGGAGAAGATCCCGGAGGTCTACACCTCCATGGGTGCCACCGCGGAGAACATCGCCACGCGCTACAGCGTCACGCGTGAGGACGCGGACAAGTTCGCGGCGGAGAGCCAGCGCCGCGCGGCCACCGCGCGCGAGCAGGGGAAGTTCAAGGAGGAGATCTTCCCCGTCACCACGACGATGTTCGACGAGGACGGCACGAAGAAGGAAGTCACCGTCTCCGTGGACACCATCCTGCGCCCGGAGACGACGGTGGAGGGCCTGGCCAAGCTGCGCCCGGCCTTCAACGCCAAGGGCGTGGTGACGGCGGGCAACGCGTCGCCGCTGACGGACGGCGCGGCGGCCGCGGTGGTGATGAGCGAGGAGAAGGCGAAGGAGCTCAACGTCAAGCCGCTGGGCTACTTCGTGGACTACGTGGTCGCTGGCGTGCCGCCTGAAATCATGGGCGTGGGCCCGGTGCCCGCCATCCGCAAGCTGCTGGAGCGCAACAAGCTGAAGATTGAAGACATCAGCGTGTTCGAGCTCAACGAGGCCTTCGCCGCGCAGGCGCTGCACTGCATCCGCGAGCTGGGCATCCCGCTGGACAAGGTGAACCCGAACGGCGGCGCCATCGCCCTGGGCCACCCGCTGGGCGTGTCCGGCGCGCGCATGGTGGCCACCATCCTGCGCGAGCTGAAGCGCCGGGACGGCCGCTACGGCGTGGTGAGCATGTGCATCGGCGGCGGCATGGGTGCCGCGGCGCTGGTGGAGCTGGCGAAGTAGTCCGCTTGCCCGTTCGCGCCCCCTGTCTCACGAAGGGGGCGCGAGGGGCATGTCAGGAGGCCGGGGCGTCCGGGTCGTTCACCGGGACGCCCGCCAGGCGCAGCACCCGCAGCGCGTTGGTGGTGTCCACCACCCCCTGCCGGAGCCGGTAGTCGAACACCATCTTCCCGTCCTCCAGGTGGTCGCGGAAGTGGACGTTCACCACGTGCGAGCCCGGCTCGTCCGCCAGCACCGCCAATGACAAATCATGCGTCGTCACCGCGCCACACGCGCCGGAGGCGAGCAGGAGCCGCAGCACCTCGCGCGAGGCAATCTGTCGCTCGCGGGTGTTGGTGCCCAGCAGGATTTCGTCCAGCAGGAACAGGGCCTGGCCCTTCGCGGCGGCCGCCGCGTCCAGCACCGTCTTCAGCCGCAGCACCTCCGCGTGGAAGTACGACACGCCGCGCTCCAGCGAGTCCTTCACGCGCATGCTGGTGAGCACCTGCACCGGGGACAGCCGGAACGTCGCCGCGCACACCGGCGCGCCCGCCAGCGCGAGCACCACGTTGGCGCCCAGCGCGCGCATCAGCGTCGTCTTGCCGCTCATGTTGGAGCCCGTGATCAGCAGTGCGTGGCGCGGACCGGGCAGGGACACGTCGTTGGGCACGGGCGCGTCCAGGAGCGGGTGTCCCAGCGCGGTGGCCATCACGCTCGGGCCCTGGGCCTCCAGCTGGGGCCAGGTGAAGGCGGGGCGGTCATGGGCGAGCCCGCCCAGGCAGCAGAGGGCCTCCAGTTCCGCGAGCCCCTCGAACCACTGGCGCACGTCGCGTCCATGGGCGGCCCTCCAGCCCTCCAGCGCGAAGAGGGCGTGGATGTCCCAGAGCGTGAGCCAGTGCACCAGGGCGTGGAACTGGTGCCGCTTGAACTCGATGAGCGAGTACAGCTGGCTGAAGCGCCGGAACAGCGCGGACACCGGGGGGCCGCCTTCCGCCCGCAGGCCGGACTGGAGCTGCTTCAGGCGCGGGTGCTCGAAGGTCTGTCCCTCCACGCGCTCGAAGAGGGACGCGTAGCGCACGAAGCCGCGCTCGCCCTGCTCCACGGCGTCGTCCATCCGCTTCAGCGTGCGGCGCGTGGCCACCGCGATGCCCAGCTGCGCGAACAGGCCCAGCCACACGAGGCTGTCTGGAATCACGCCCACCGTGCCCAGGATGAAGAGGGTGAGCGTCACCGGGGGCAGCAGCACGGCCAGCGGACGTGACCAGCGGATGGCGTCCAGCGACGGCCCGGCCTCCGCCCACTGGATGAAGAGGGCCGGGTCCGCCTTGTCCTTCGCCACCACGCGGGCGTCCACGCAGAGCTCCTGGCGGAAGTCCACGCGCGGGGCCAGCTCGCGCGCGGCGCCCTGCCGGGTCACCACCGTCTCCGCGGTCGCGGGCGCGGACAGCCACGCCGCCAGCCGCTCCTCGCCCGCGCGCGTCGCCGTCTCGTTGATGAGCTGGAAGAGGCTGCCCTGGCCAAAGACATCCAGGTCCGTCGCATACAAGTGATTGGGGGAGAGGAACCGCTCACCCGTGTCGGTGAAGGAATGCCAGCCGCCCTCCAGCCGCGCGAGGCCCCGCTCGTTGAGGAGGACGAAGAGGCGCGCGCGCTGCTCCTTGAGGAACACCTGGTGGTGCAGCACCGCCAGCAGGCCATAGACGGCGAGCGCGCCCGCCGCGGCCCACCACCAGGGCTTGGGCAGCCGGCCCATCAGCGTCAGCGCCGCGATGACGAGCGCCGCCACGAAGGCCACGGTGCGCAGGTTGGCGTACCTCGCGCTGACGCGGTCCAGCGCCGTCAGGTCCGCCTGGGCGGCCGCGCGGCGGTCGGTGTACGTGCGATGGGGGCTCGGGGACTCGTTGGGGACGGGCACGATGGCCGCGCATGCTGTGCGGCCCCCCGTCCGAGGGCAAGCGCGCAACGCGCTCCGTCACGCTTCGCTGACACCCGACGTTGACTTCCCGTGGGCCCCCGGGATTTGAATGCGACGCGTGAGGGGCGGTCGGGCCGGCCGTGCCTCGCGGAGGGGGTTCAACCCCATGTCGTTCCCCAAGGTCGTGCTGGGCGGAGGGCTCCTCGCGGGCCTGCTCGCCGCGCCTCCCGCCGAAGCGCGCTTCGGCAAGCGCTCGGATTCCAACGAAACGTCGAAGCCCGTCCACAAGGCGTCCGCCATTGGCGCCGATGACGACGCTTCGAAGAAGGAGGACGAGAACCAGAACCGTTCTTCCAAGACGACGACGGTGTCCTCCACGGATGACTGTTGCAGCGCCAGCGCGTCAGACGACGCCGCGGCCATCATCCTGGGCGCGGTCTTCGAGCTGCTGTTCCGTGGAATGGGCGAGGCCATCGCCAGCACGGGCACCCACCACGGCCACGACATCGACGCGCCGGACGCGACGCCCGAGCGCAACTCGCTGCGGCACGCCGTGCCGTTCTCCTTCCGCGCGGGCGTGCTGGCGTCTCCCGTCGAGGGGGGCATGGGCGTGGACTTCGACGTCGGCTGGGACCTCCGCCAGTTCGGAGTGGACCTGCGGCTGTCCCGGCTGATGGGCACCGGGGCAGGGGCTTCGTCCCGCGACGCGCGCACCCTGGGGGAGATGCACGTGACGTACTCCCCCCTCGTCCGCGAGGACCTGCGCATGCGCGCGGAGGCCGGCGTCTCCACCGTGGATCTTCCCGGCCGCGTCTACGTGGGCCCCAGCCTGGGCATGTCCGTGGAGGCGTGCGTCCTGGGGCCCCTGGACGTGGAGGCGCGCTTCCAGGTGACGCCCTTTCCCTACCGGCAGATGGACGTGCGCGCGGGCCTGGCGCTGCACCTGGGCAGCCTCATGCTGCGGGGCGGGGCGCGCAGCCTCTACCTGGACTCCGAGGTGCGCCCCGTGGGGCAGGACCGGAGCTTCGCCCCCGAGTTCGGCATGGGCTTCACGTTCTGAACAGCCCCGTGCGCTCAAAAACACCACGGGCCCGGCCGCGGATGCACTCCGCGGTCAGGCCCGTTGGACGTCACGGTCCCCTGGACGGGGACGCGCGGTCTTACTTCTCCTTGGAGGCCAGCTTGCGCAGGGCCTTCTGGTCACGCACGCAGAGGATGCGGCCGACGTTGCCGAGCACGCCCTCGCGCTTCATCTCGTTGATGAGCGTGGACACGAAGGAGCGCGAGGCGCCCACCAGGTCCGCCAGGTCCTGCTGGGTGATGCCGCGCAGGTCCGTCTCACCGCCGTGCGGGCAGCGCTCGCCGTGCGCCTCCACCAGCGTCAGGAGGGTGTCCGCCAGACGGGCCGGCACTTCCTTGAAGGTCAGGCCCAGCACGCGCTTGCGCAGCGAGCGCACGCGGTCCGCGTAGGCGCGCACCACGTCCACCGCCAGGGCCGGACGGGCCTCCAGCTGGGCGCGGAAGTCACGGCCCTCGATGCTCCACACCTCGGCCTCGCCCGCCGCCACGGCCATCTCCTCGATGGGCGTGCCCTCGGGGCGGAACAGCTCGCCGAACAGGTCGCCCGGGCGCAGGATGGACACCACCGAGCGGGTGCTGTTCTTGCCAATGCGCATCAGGCGCACGCGGCCGGACTTCAGCAGGTACACGCGGTCCGACGTGTCGCCGGGGCGGTAGATGGTCGAGTTGTGCGGGAAGGACTCGACCTTGAAGTACCCCTTGAAGTCGATGGCCTCCTGGCCGGGGACCAGCTTGTTCGCGGTCACCATCATCCCGGACGACGTCGCCTGCAGGGGCGCCACGACATTGGAACCGATGGGGCCGAGGGGGCGGTTGAAGCCGTGCATGGGAGTCTCCTGGAAAGACGGAAGAGGATGGGGAAGGTTGGTCGCTGCTGCTGCTGCGGACGGACCTTGCCCTTTCCAAGAGGCGTGCCACGGGCACTTGAAGTATTCCCAGGGGAACAGTTCGAGGAATGCCGGGTACTTAGCGCTACAGCCCGGTCCCGCCCCCCCAACTGTGTCCAAAACCTGAAACAGAACGTTCAAACAGTCTGATCAGTTTGAACGAAACGTTAAAGGGACACACCGGTTTGTCCGGGCTGGGACACTGTCAGGAAGCATCCTTCACGGGATAAGGGTGCACCTGTGGACCCTGACCCTGTGCAAGACCGAACTTTTGAAGCTTTCGTTCAAGGGTCGGACGGCTGATGCCCAGGATCTGACATGTGCGCCCCTTGTGACCCTTCGTGACGGCCATGGCGCGGGCAATGAGCTGCCGCTCGGCCTCTTCCAGGGTGGGGATGAGGCTGGCGTCGTCCACGGCGGGGGCCGCGAACATGCCGCCCGCGGCGCCGGCGGCGCGGTGGGGGTCCAGGGGGCCTGACGGGTGGGCCTCCAGGGCGGGCAGGTCGTCGCCCCGGAGCACGTCGCCGGGGGCGAGCACGACGGCGCGGGTGAGGACGTTCTCCAGCTCGCGCACGTTGCCGCGCCAGGGCAGGCGCGTGAGGCGCTCCATCACCTCGTGGGGCACGCGGGTGACGCGCTTGTGCACCTTCTCGTTGATGCGCTCCAGCAGGTGCTTCACCAGCGGGGGGATGTCCTCGCGCCGCTCGCGCAAGGGCGGGATGACGAGGGTGATGACCTTGAGGCGCTGGTAGAGGTCCTCGCGGAAGCGGCCCTGGTCCACCTCGTCCGCGAGGTGGCGGTGGGTGGCGGCGATGACGCGGGCGCGCAGCTTCACGCGCTTGACGCCGCCCACGCGCTCGAACTCGCGCTCCTGGAGCACGCGCAACAGCTTCGCCTGGAGCATCAGCGACATGTCGCCAATCTCATCCAGGAAGACGGTGCCGTCCTCGGCCAGCTCGAACTTGCCGGGCTTGGCGCCCACGGCGCCGGTGAAGGCGCCCTTCTCGTGGCCGAACAGCTCGCTCTCCAAGAGCGTGTCCACGATGGCGGAGCAGTTGATGCCGATGAAGGGGCGGGGCTCGTCGTAGGAGTAGTTGTGGATGACGCGGGCGATGAGCTCCTTGCCCGTGCCGCTCTCGCCGTTGATCAGCACCGTCGCGGTGCTGCTCGCGACCTTGCCTATCTCCTTCACCAGCTGCTGCATGGAGGGGCTGGTGCCCACGATGTCGCCCAGGCGGACGACGGCGTTCTCGCGGTGGACCTCATCCGCGCGGCGCGACAGCTGGCGGTACTCCAGCGCGCGCTCCACGACGAGGTCCAGCGCGGCCGGGTCCGGGAAGGGCTTGTGGATGTAGTCGAACGCACCGGCCTTCATGGCCCGGATGGTCGTCTCCATGTCGTGGTAGGCGGTGACGAGGATGATGCGCGCGTCGCCGCACAGCCCCTTCATCTCCTCGATGATCTCCAGGCCCGTCCGGTCCGGGAGCATCATGTCCAGGATGACCACGCTGGGCATGTTCTCCTGGGCGGCCTTGAGGCCCGCGGCGGCGCTGGTGGCCGTCACGACCTGGTAGCGCGGCTGCCCGTCGTCCTGCTCGATCTCCTCGAAGTGCATCGTGAGGGTTTCGAGCAGCGACACGTCATCGTCGACGATGAGGAGGGTCTCCATGGGGTCCTCAGGCGGCGAACGTCAGCGTGAACACCATCCCTGGCTCCGCACTCCCCTGGGCCGCCACGTCGCCCCCCACGCCCGTCATCACCCGCCGCAGGGCGGCCAGGGACAGCCCCGCGCCCCGCGCCAGCCGCGAGCCGAAGGGGTCGAACAGCGTGCCCCGCTCCTCCGGGGGCAGGGCCGCCGCCGGATCATCCAGGATGAGGCTGACGTGGCCCGGGTCGGGCTGGCGCAGCGTCACCTGGACGCGGCCCTCCTCGGGCAGGCCCATGGCCACGTTGAGCAGGACTTGAGCGAGCACGGGCCTCAACCGGTTGGGATCCACCCGCACGCGGGGCAGGTCCGCCTCTTCCTTCACATCCACCTCGATGCGGCGCTCGGCCAACTCCGGGGCCACCATGGCGGTCGCCTCCTGGACGACCGAGCGCAGGGCGTGGGCGTCCAGGTTCGCGGCGCTCTCCCGGCCGTACTCGGAGAGCAGCCACAGCATGCGCTCCATGGTCCGGATTTCGCGGTTGGCGATGGTGAGCCGCCGCTTGTCCCGGTCCGACAGGCCGGTGTTCCGGGCCAGCGTCTGCACCGCCATCTTCACGGAGGAGAGCGGGTTGCGGATCTCATGGCTGAGCGACGACGACAGCTTGGAGATCTGCACCGGCGGGGCGCCCTCCAGCACGGTGCCCAGGTCGAGCACCCCCGCGGCGGCCTCCTCGCCGTCCATGCCCAGCACCAGCCGCAGGTGGGACGCGGGCGGGTTGCCGGTGGGGCCACCCGCGGAGACGGTGACGAACTCCACCGCGCGGCGGTCCTCCCTGGCGCGTGCATCCAGTTCACGGGCGCGCTCCTGTGACACGCCGAGCGCCGTGTGCAGGGAGGTGCCCACGAGCGTCTTGGCGTCGCGGCGCAGCACCTGGGCGCAGTCCCCCTCGGCACGTGTGACCCGGAGGTGGGGAGACCAGGCGAGCTGCGCGGCTTGCAGGAGTTGGGCGTTCATTGGTGGACCTGAAACATACCGGGTAACGTCGAGTGCTGTCCCTATGACCCGCACCCCACGTCCTCCGAAGAACCTTGTGGCCGCCCTTCTGTTCCTGTCCGGGGCCACGGCACTCGTCTATGAGCTGGTCTGGTCCAAATACCTGGGGAACGTGCTGGGCAACAGCGGGCAGGCGCACGCCGTCGTGCTGGCCACGTTCATGGGGGGCCTGGCGCTGGGGGCGTTTGTTTTCGGGCGGACAGCGGACAGGGTGAAGAGCCCGCTGGCCCTCTACGGGGTGCTGGAGCTGGGCGTGGGCCTGTACGCGCTGGCGTTCCCCACCGTGCTGGGCGGGCTGGAGCACTTGTGGCTGGCCCTGGCGCCCCACGTGCCGGAGGGCCTGCGGGTGGCGCCGCGCCTGCTCGTGTCCTCGCTGTCGCTGGTGGTGCCGACGCTGCTGATGGGCGGCACGCTGCCGGCGCTGGTGCGCCACTTCGCGGCGAGCCTCGCGGGGGTGCGCCGGGAGCTGGCGCGGCTGTATGCCATCAACAGCCTGGGCGCGGCGGTGGGCGTGTACGTGGCGGGCACGCGGCTGGTGCCGCTGGTGGGCCTGTCCGCGTCCGCGCAAATCGCCGCCGGGCTCAACGTGTTCCTCGCGCTGGCGGCGCTGGCCCTGGCCCGGCAGCACCCACCGGCGGTGGTGGTGGGGGCGGCGGCGGCCGTGGAGGACGTGGCCTATCCCCGGCGGGCGGTGCGCGCCGCGCTCATCGGCGTGATGCTGTCTGGCTTCACGTCGATGCTGTATCAGGTGACGTGGATCCGCCTGCTGGCCATCGTGCTGGGCGCGTCCACGTATGCCTTCACGCTCATCCTGACGGCGTTCATCCTGGGCATCGGCCTGGGCAGCTTCTGGCTGATGACGCGCAAGGAGGGCGGGGACTCGCTGAAGCTGTATGGCTGGACGCAGGTGGGGCTGGTGCTGAGCCTCTGCGTGGCGCTGCCGCTGTACGTGCGGCTGCCGCACCTGTTCCGCTGGTCGGAGTGGATGCTCACGCGCGCGGTGGAGACGTGGCCCATCTTCCAGGGCATCACGTTCGCGTTCTGCTGCGTGGTGCTGCTGGTGCCCACGTTCATCATGGGCGCGGCGTTCCCGGCGGCGGCCCGCGTGGCCACGGCGAAGGTGTCCGAGGTGGGCCGCGAGCTGGGCGGCGTGTACCTGTGGAACACGGTGGGCACCATCTCCGGCTCCGTGCTGGGCGGGCTGGTGCTGATGCCCTTCTGGGGCATGCAGGGCAACTTCATCGCGGGGGCGGTGGCGAACCTCATCGCCGCGGGGCTGGCGTTCCGCGCGCTGTCCGTGCCGAAGGAAGGGGAGGGCGCGGTTCCCGCGTGGCGGACCTTCGCGCCGGTGGGCGTGGCGGCGGTGCTGGCGGTGGTGGTGCTGGGCAGCATGCAGGGCTGGCCGCAGCGGCTGTCCAGCATCGCGGCGGTGCGCGCGTACCAGAAGCCGCCGGAGAGCTACGCGAAGCTGGTGGAGGACACGGAGCGGACCATCGTCCCGCGCTTCTACGCGGACGACACCTTCGCCACGGTGATGGTGGGGGACCTGGCCAGCGAGAGCCTCCGCTTCATGAAGATCAACGGCAAGACGGACGCCACGAACGGAGGCGACATCGAGACGCAGGTGATGGCGGGCCACCTGGGCGTGCTGTTGCACCCGCGCGACCCGAAGAACGTGCTGGTCATCGGCTCCGGCGCGGCCATCACCACGGGCAGCGTGCTGGCGCACCCGGTGGAGCGCCTGGACATGGTGGAGATCTCGCCGGCGGTCATCGAGGCGGCGCGCCTGTTCAAGGCGGACAACCGCAACGCGGTGGATGATCCGCGCACGCACGTGCACATCGACGACGCGAAGACGTTCATGGCGCTGGCGCCCATCAAGTACGACCTCATCGTCAGCGTGCCGTCCAACCCCTGGGTGACGGGCGTGTCCGGCCTCTTCACGCGCGACTTCTTCCAGCTGGTGGACAAGCACCTGACGGACGACGGCGTGCTGGTGCAGTGGATCCACACCTACGAGAGCAACCGCGAGCTGGTGCGGCTGGTGATGCGCACGCTGCACGACACCTTCCCGCACGCCACGACGTGGCTGGGGCCGGAGGACCTGGTGATGGTGGCCAGCCGCAAGCCGCTGTCGTTCGACGCGGCGGCGGTGGCGGCGCGCATGGCCCGGCCGGACGTGAAGGCGGACCTGGCGCGGGTGGAGATCCACGACCTGTTCGGCCTCCTGTCCAAGCAGGTGCACACCGAGGCCGGCCAGAAGGACTTCGCGGGCGAGGGGCCCATCAACACGGACGACCACAACCTGCTGGAGTACGCGTCGCCGGTGGCCTTCTTCCTGGCGAACCTGGACGTGCGCGTGAAGGACGAGCGCCGGGCGCCGGACAGCGGGCCGGGGCTGCTGTTGCATCAGTACCTGCGCGAGCACCCGCCCACGGCCGAGCAGGTCGCGGGGCTGTACCGCAACGTGGAGCGCTACCACTCGGAGAAGGACCCGGTGGTCCGGGGCGTGGCGGCACTGTGGCGGTCGCTGGCGCCGGAGGACCCCGCGTCGGCGCTGGCGCTGGGCCGCGCGGTGCTGGCGCAGGGGGACCTGTCCCTGGCGGCGTCGCTGCTGGAGCCGGAGGTGGCGAAGGGCGGCCGTTCCCCGGAGCTGGTGACGGAGTACCTCAAGCTGGTGACGGCCCGGACCTGGTCGGCGCGCACGGTGTGGACGCCCATGAACGCGGACGGGGCGTTGGCGGTGGGACGGGAGGTGGCGGCCCGCCATCCCCAGGACACGAAGCTGCAGAAGGCGTTCAAGGCCTACTGCGAGGCCCTGCCGCCGGCCGCCTGTGAGAACACGGCCCGTACGCCCACGGCGGCGCCCGGCGGGCCCTGAAACAGGAACGGATCCGCCCTTGAGAGGCTCCAATCCCGCGATATTCCTTGATCAGCACCCCCATCCTCCCGATGACGGATGGAGGCGCTTGCCCGCCCGTTGTACTGTCTGTATCGACCCTGACTTCCCGCAGGGTGTGTCTCTCCACCGCTGCAACGACCCCCGGAGCTTCCCATGAACGCGATCGCGAAGGCCCCCAAGAAGCAGTTCCGCAAGAACCGTGGTCAGGGCATGACCGAGTACATCATCATCGTGGCCCTCATCGCGATCGCCGCCATCGGCGTGATCACGCTGTTCGGCGACAACATCCGCAAGCTGTTCGGCGCCTCGGCCGCGGCGCTGGCCGGTGAGGACAACGTGGCGAACGACGGCCAGACGGCGTCCGACGCGCTGAAGAAGAAGACGATGAAGAACTTCGGCCAGAACAACACCTACAACTGAGCCACCTCGGTTGTGCGGAAATGGCAGGTCCCTCCACTTGGCAGGGCCTGCCATTTTTCTTTGCGGGGTGGGGACTCCCGCGGCTCAGGGCGCCGGGCGGGGGGCGGAGGCGAAGCCCAGGCGGCGCAGCATCACCTGCCGGATGGAGGGGATGCGGAAGCGGAAGATGAAGGCGTCCGCGAAGTAGTGCGCGAGCACGCACGCGAAGCCCAGGCAGGTCAGCGCACGGAGCAGGGGATGCGCCTGCGCGCCGCCGCCGACGCCCAGCGAGCCGCGCATGGGGCCATCCAGCAGGAAGCCATGCACCACGCCCAGCGCGAACAGCGGGAGCATGGACGCGACCATCGCGGGCCAGATGAGCTTCTGGCTCAGGCGGGGGGCGTCACCCTCGCGCGGCTCCAGCATGCGGGCGCTGAGGACGTAGTACTCCAGGCCGTGCATGCCTGGGAGCATCACGTAGCCCCAGGACGGAGCCACGAGCGCGAGGCCGGTCGCGGTGGCCATGCCCAGGAGGTAGAGCACCTTGGGGCCGCTGGCGGCGCCGGAGCGGAGCACGCTGCGGAAGAGCAGGAGGAAGTAGCCCAGCCAGACGGCGATGAGCAGGGGCAGCGTCTGCCACGGCAGGACGGCGCCCTGGCCCACGTCGAGGTAGGCGGGGGCCCCAGGCGCGGCGGATTCGGCGACGAAGAAGATGCGGATGAGGAGGATGGAGAGGAGCAGCGGGACGTAGAGCTGCTGGAGCTTGCGCTCGAGCGCGGAGGGCGGCGCGAGGCCCTCCTGGCCGCCGCGAAGGCCGTGCAGGGACCACAGGCCCCGGTGTTGCGACAGGGTGTGGTGCATGCCGAAGACGTTGAAGATGACGGCGACGGCGAAGGTATGGATGGAGCGGTCGGCGTAGAAGGTGAAGAACAGCGCCGCGCCCACGCCGAGCATGGCCAGCGCACCTGCCAGGATGGTGCGCGGCTGCTTGGGGGCGGCGGTCAGCACGTCGCGGTGCACGCCGAAGAGCAGGAACGTGAGGATGACGTGTGTGGCATTGCCCAGGAGGTTCTGGGCGGTCCAGCCCAGCAGCCGGTGGGCGTTGTCCGCCGCATCCGGGGCGAGGAACGTGCTGGCGAAGGCGGCCACCAGGGTCAGCGCCAGGGGAATGCCCAGGATGGCGAGGTCAGCCCGGGGGGAGAACAGCCACAGGCGGCGAAAGCGCAGGGTGCCAGAAGCGGCCGGCGCGTCCTGCTCCGTGGCGGTGGCGACTCCGGGGCTCAGCGGTGTCATGGGACTGGGAGTATACCGGGTCCCCTGGCCTCAAGTACCCGAGCCCCCCTGCCTGCCGAGGCGGGAGGCTACGACCCGAACACGGGCGGTTCTTGAAGCCGGAGCCGATGTTGGCGAACCCCGGCTACGTAAGCGCCATGGCGATGACGGGTTACCGCATGCCCACCTACCCGCGGAACAATCCGTTTCGGTTCCTTGAGCCGAGCGGTCTCGCACAGGTGACGTCTGTTCAAGCCCAACGGCCGCAGTCGAGGACACCCATGCGTGGAGGCTGGCCAATGGGTATGACCTCTCCGTCGCAGGGGCGGGGCTGGTCTATCGGACAGAGGGCAACCAGTGTTCGAATGGCGGATATGCCTCCACGACGCCACAAGCGTTGGCCGACAAGGACCTCGCGCATCGGGCGTCAAAACCCTGGTCGGGCCTCCTCGGCGTTGCGAGCGTTGGCGCTGTCGTCAGCACCTATCACTCCCGTCCAACTGCCCATGGTCATAGGTGAGAACATGAAGTCCGAATGGCCTTTGCTGGTGCTGCTGATCCTCCTTTCTTCCTGTGCTGGTAGCCGTGGTTCCAAGATGGCCCCGGTTCATGTTCAAGAGGGAGGGGCCTGCAGGAGTAATGCCGACTGCGAGGAGGATCTGGATTGCATGTTCTGGCCGCTGACAACACCGGAGTCAGCAGGTACCTGTCAGCGGAAGTGCGAAGAGACTTCGGAATGCCCGAGCGGACAGCAGTGCGGCGGGGGATTTTATACCGATGGGCCGGGATCTTTTTGCACCCCTCCAGGCGTCTCCTGATGGAGGTGCGTTCGGACATGCCCCACTGGCACAACCTCCTCGTTTCGCGCCACCCACGTTCCCAGAGGGGGCTCAGGCCAGGGATCCGACCCCTGGGTTTTGCCACAGCTACAATTCCCTCCTGACGGTCCGGACCTGAAAGACGAGAGCCTTTGGAGAGGAATTGACGGGTGGGACGACTTCCGGCTCTTCGAAGGCCCCACGCTGAAACTGTTCGTCTGCAGCCATGACGGGTTTGGCACTGTCTGGGGAAACGCGCGATTCTTCCGGGACCTGGGTGTTGTTCCTCCCGGGAGAAACACGAGTCGTATAAACTGGTGGGTGAGCCATGGCACCCGCCGTATGGTCACTGCTCATCCAGGGAACGCCCAGTCCGTAGGACGGTCATGCGATTCGTGCAAGTTGTCTGGATCTTCGTTGGGGCGTACTTTGGGCCGGTGGCATCGATCGCTCTCATGAGCTTCTTGCCTAAAGACTGGCTTCGTTGGTTGGATGTGCTGGACATTCCGCTGGGGCCGGGGGTGACGCTGCCCGGAATCGCGATGCTGTGGTTGCTGTCCCTGGTATTGGGCGCTATCGCCGCGCTCTGGGCGTGGAGGTGGCGCTTTGAGCGCCGAACTCAGGGATGAGCGTGTCTCCCCGCTGGCTCCCTCGGTTGGGAATCATTGGATTGGTGTGTGGCTTCGTGCCGTCGGTGGGCATCGCGGCCGTGCTGAATGTTCTGGGGATTTGCGAGATCCTGTGGGGGGATCCGCACCCCTTCCCTGGTGCTCCACCTGTGGACCTGCTCACGGAGGTCGCGGTCTGCGGATGGCTGGTCCTCCTTATGGGCCATGGGTTCTTTTTCGTCGCCCGGAAGGAGTCTGATCAGATCGTCCGGTTCTGGCGATGGGTGACGCTTTCGTTGACCCTGTTGTCATTTCTCACGCTGTCGCCCGCTTTCACGCAGGTGGCTGGTAGACATTGGGGGGAATGGGGCCGCCTCAAGGCCCTGCTTCAGGACAACGAGGCCCGGGTCCGGGCATTCTCGAGCAGGGCGGATGGTGCCTTGTCGGAGGAGGAGTACGCGCGGGCGAAAGCGTGGTGGCTGCAGCAGCCCGCCACCTTTCGCTTCGAGACGGAGCCTGAGCCCGTGAGGATTCACTTGAGAAGGACCGCCCCTCCGTTCCTGGTGGTCGACTTCGGACAAGGACAGAATGCCGTTTTCGATCCGGTGACGATGCGCTGCATCTACTCGGATTGAGGCACATCGCGAGCCATCCTTCCGGAGTGTTCACGGCGGCCAGGCGCTCCTTTTCAGGATATTGTCAGGGCTGGGGGCGTTAGTCGGTCACGGCCGCGATCACTCCGGCTGGAGGAGGACGCCTCGAATGAACAAGAACTGGACGTGGCCCACCCAGGACCTGGAGGGGCTGGTTTCGGGGTTGGAGTTGCTCGACCCGACGCTGTCGCAGGAACAGAGAGATTCGTGGTGGCAGACCTTCCTGCCCGGATTCTCTCGGGGCGACGCTGTTCGCCATTCCCTGTTTGCCCTCGCCGAAACGTTCCTGGTGAAGATCGCGCTGAAGGCAGAGGTGCATTACTCGCGACAGCAGGGCGGTTCGTTCTTCCTGGTGTCGGAGCCCTGGGTGCCGGTTTTGCGCTTTGATGCCATCTCACCCCCACCCCCGAACATCCTGGATGGGATGGTCTGGAAACGGGGGGTTCATGATTCGCCTGGATGGTGCGCCATCTTCCCCGAGTCCATGGAGTGGACCTTTGTCGAGGAGCATGACGGCCCCTTCTTCCTGCGGTCCTGCATGGATCCGCCCCTCGGGGACTCTCCGTAGGGGACGGGGTTCATCCTCCACCCACCCCGTGCTAAAACGGGAAGGTCCATGGAAGGCCGACTGCTTCTGAAGAACTGCGCCGTGTTCCGTGCGGACGGTCGCGTCCGCCACGGCATGGCTGTCGTCGTGGAAGAGGGCATCATCCGCCGCGTCGCCCCGGACGCCGAGGTGCCCGTGCTCCCCGGTGACTGGGAGGTCGCCTGTCGCGGCCGGCTCGTCGCTCCTGGCCTCGTGGACTGTCACTCGCACCTGGTCAACGGGCAGCTCCTGCCCCCCAATGGCGACTTCCTCCTGCGCCAGCCCCGCTCGCGCCTGGAGCGCATGCGCGGCGTGGCCAACCTCCTCACCGCCGAGGACGTGGAGATCCTCACCCGCTTCGCCGCCGCCCGTGCGCTGCTCGATGGCGTCTCCCTCGTCGTCGACCACCTGTCGTGCCCTGGCGACGTCGCTGGCGGCCTGGAGGCCCAGGCCCGCGCCGCGAACGCGCTGGGCATCCGCCTCGTCGTGTCCCACTCCACGCACAGCCTGGATGGCGCCTCCGTCGCTGACGCTCAAGCGGATGCCAACGCCGACTTCGTCCGCCGCTACCGCGAACACCCCCGCGTCCGTGGCGCCCTGGGCTTCCATGCGTCCTACACCTGCGAGGACGCCCTCCTGTCCCGCATCGCGCGGCTGCGCGAGGAACTGAACGCCTCCGTCGTCTTCCACCTCGCGGAGAACGAGGACGACCTCTCCACCACCTACGCCACGCACGGCCGCCGCGTCGTTCCCCGCCTGGATGCGCTGGGCCTCCTGGGCCCCCACGCCATCGCCGGCTACCCCCGCGCCGTCGAGCGCTCCGAGGCCGAACGGCTGGCCGCCTCCGGCACCTTCATCGCCCTCACGCCCCGCGCCACCCGCTCCATGGACCGCGCGGCCGAGTCCGCCGATGGCGCGCTGTCCAGCCTCCACCTCGTGGGCCTGGGCACCGGCGGCCATGGCACCCTCCAGGAGGAGCTCGCCGGGGCGCTCGTCAGCATGCTGTCCCTGGCGCGCTCCGGGCGCATGCCGGACCTGGATGACTCGCTGGCGCACCTGTTCGTCAGCGGCCCCGCGGAGCTGTGCACCCGCCTGTACGGCAAGCCTTCGGGCGGGGTGGACGAGGGGAGCGTCGCGGACCTCGTCGTCTACGATGCCATCCCCGCCGCCGACCCGGAGACGGGCTACTCGCCCTTCCTCCTGGGCCAGCTCGTCGCCGCCCGCGTGGCGTGGACCATCGTCGATGGCCGCGTCTGCGTCCGTGAGGGACAACTGCTCGGCAGCGACTACGTGGACCTGGCCCGCGACGCCGCCTCCGCGCTCGCCCGCGTCTGGTCCCGCGCACGGCTGGGTTCGTAGGGTAGAAGGGGCGCGTGAGTGCCCTGCCTTCCCATCTCGTGGACCTGCTGCGCGCTTCCCGCGCCCGCCGGGGTCCGCTGCTCTCGGACTCCGCCACCTCCGCGTTCCGCCTCCTGAACGGCGCCGCGGATGGCGTGCCCGAAGTGACGGCGGACGTCTTTGGCGACGTCGTCGTGGTCAGCCTCTACCGCGACCTGACCGACTCGGAAGAGGCCACGCTGCTCGATGCCGCCGTCTCCGCGTGGACGCCTCGCAGTGTCTACTTGAAGCGCCGTCCCCGGGAGGCGCGCGTGCTCGCCAACGTTGCGAAGGACGCGCTGGCTCCGGAGTCCGCGGCTCGCGGTGAACCCGTGGAGGACTTCGTCGCGAAGGAGAACGGCTTGTCCTTCCACATCCGCCCGGGACAGGGCCTCTCCGTGGGCCTCTACCTGGACATGCGCGACACCCGCGCCTGGCTCCAGGCCCAGGCCTCCGGTCTCACCGTCCTCAACCTCTTCGCGTACACCTGCGCCTTCGGCGTCGCCGCGAGCGCCGGGGGCGCGAAGCGCGTGCTCAACATGGACGCCAGCCGCCGCGTGCTCGAGTGGGGCGAGGAAAACGCGCGTCTCAACGGTCAATCCGTGGACCGCTACGACTACGTGGCTGGCGATGTCTTCGATTGGCTCGGACGGCTGGCGAAGAAGGGGGAGAGCTTCGACGTCGTGGTCGCGGACCCTCCTTCGTTCTCCACCACGAAGACGACGCGCTTCTCCGCCGCTCGCGACTACGCCCGGCTGGCCGAGGCCGCAGCGAAGGTGGTGGCTCCCAGGGGCCGCCTGGTCGCCTGCTGCAACTTGGCGGGACTGCCCTCGCGCCGGTTCGAAGCGATGGTGCTGGAGGGCGTGACGCGGGCGGGCAGGGTGGGGAAGACAGCGGGGTCGCTCGGTCCCTCGGGGCTCGACTTTCCAACACCTCCGGGGGAGGAACCGGCGCTCAAGGTGCACGTCGTCCAACTTCGTTAGCGCCTCCGGGTAGGGCGCGGCTAGATTGCCTCCATGGCTCCCGCCGCCTCCTCGCCCCCGCGCGACGCGTTCCGCTTCGGCAACTACCGGCTCATCGACCGGATTGCCGTGGGGGGCATGGCGGAGATCTTCCTCGCGCACCAGGTGGATGCCAGCGGTGACGAGACGCCCATCGTCATCAAGCGCATCCGTCCGCATCTGTCCAAGCACGCGGCCTTCGTGAAGATGTTCCTCAACGAGGCGCGGCTGGCCGCCCAGCTCAACCACCCCAACATCGTGCAGATCCACGACCTGGGGAAGATCGTCGACAGCTACTTCATCGCCATGGAGTACGTGTCCGGCCGCGACATGCGCCGCGTCGTGCCCAAGGCCGAGTCCATGGGGATTCCCTTCCCCATGGTGTACGCGCTCAAGATTGCCTCCTGCGTCTGCGCGGGCCTGCACTACGCGCACACGAAGAAGGACCGCTACGGCAACCCGCTCAACATCGTCCACCGCGACGTGACGCCGGAGAACATCATCGTCGCGTTCGACGGCTCGGTGAAGGTGCTCGACTTCGGCATCGCCAAGGCCGCCAACCAGGTGGAGGAGACGCGCTCGGGCGAAATCAAGGGCAAGCTCAGCTACCTCTCCCCGGAGCAGTGCCTGGGCCGGCCGCTGGACTGCCGCAGCGACATCTTCTCGCTGGGCACCGTCCTCTACGAGTGGCTCACCGGCTTCAAGCTCTTCACCGGCGACTCCGACGTCGCCGTCATGCGCAGCATCACCGAGGCGAAGATCTACGCGCCGTCGTACTTCCGCGAGGACCTGCCGGAGCGCGTGGAGGCCATCCTGATGCGCGCGCTCGCCCGGGACCGCGAGCGCCGCTACCAGACGGCGCTGGACATGCAGCGCGACCTGGACGCCTTCCTGGACGCGTATGACTTCACCCCCACGCCGCTGCATCTGGCCAACTTCGTCAAGCAGCTCTTCGAGGACGAGCGTCCGCAGGAGCTGAAGCGGCTGTCCACGCGCCAGTCGTCCGCGCCCACGTCGGAGGTGGCGCTGGAGCTGGCGGAGGTGGTGGCGTCGGTGGAGGGCCCGCCCACGGAGGCCATGCGCCTGGACGAGGGCTCCGCCACCGAGCCTCGCCTGCTCGCGCTGCCGTTGGACCCCGCGCTGTACGAGAAGCTGGAGGCCCAGGCCCGGAAGGCGAACGTGTCCCTGGCGAAGCTCGCGGCGGATGTGCTGGAGGGATGGCTGAAGACGCGCTGACCCGCGTGTCCTTGGTTGCCGCACCATGCCCCGGCTGAAGCTGACGCTCGAATACGAAGGCACCCGGTACGTGGGCTGGCAGGTGCAGCCCAATGGCCCGTCCATCCAGTCCACGCTCCAGGACGCGCTCCAGAAGCTCCTGGGGGAGCGCGTGTTCGTGGCCTCCGCCGGCCGAACCGACGCGGGTGTGCATGCGACGGGGCAGGTGGCCTGCTTCGACTCGCCGCGCGTGCTGCCGATGAAGGCATACACGATGGGGCTCAATGGCATCCTTCCGCCGGACATCGCGGTGGTGTCCGCGGAGGAGGTGGCGGCGGAGTTCGACCCGCGCCGCTGGTCGCGCGGCAAGCGCTACCGCTACCGGCTGAGCAACCGGCGCACGCGGTCGCCGCTCCTGCGCACGACGCACTGGGAGGTGTTCGCCCCGCTGGACGTGGAGGCCATGCGCCGCGCGTCGCAGGCGCTGCTGGGCCGGCACGACTTCTCCGCGTTCCGCGCCGCCGACTGCCAGGCGAAGCACGCGGTGCGCGAAATCCGGCAGGTGCGCGTGGAGGGCACGTCCGGCGACACCGTGGCCGTCGTGGTGGAGGGCACCGCGTTCCTCAAGCACATGGTGCGCAACCTGGTGGGCACGCTGGTGGAGGTGGGCAAGGGCCGCCGCCCCGAGGCCTGGGTGGCGGAGGTGCTGGCCTCGCGCGAGCGCAAGCTGGCCGGGGCCACCGCGCCTCCGCAGGGGCTGGTGCTGGAGGAGGTCTTCTACGGCGACGGCCCGCCTCCTCGCTCGTTGGGGGACGCGGCTGTCGGGGAAGAGGACGAAGGGTGAGAGTGCGCTAGGCTTTGGGGCCGTGAGCTCCAAACCCGGTGTCCTCGAGCCCCTGCGCGTCCGCGTCCGCCGCTTCCAGTTCATCGTCGGACTGGGCTTCCTGTCGCTGGTGCTGGGGGCCATGCTCAGCGTGTCGCTGGTGCTGCGCCTGCACTCGCGGGTGAACGCGCTGCCCTCCGACTTCCTGCGCATCCCGGTGGCGGTGGTGCTGGAGGACCTGTGGGTGCTCGCGGTGCTGCCGGCGCTCTGCTACGGCGCGGCCCGCATCGTCGCGCTGCGCACGTGGAGCACGGCCGTGGGGGCCGCGGTCTCGGGGGGCGTGTTCGTGGTCGCGCTCAACTTCGTGCGCGACGGCCTGGAGGGCCTCACGACGGGGTGGAGCTTCGCGTCGGGGCTGCGGATCCTGGCCTTCGTGGGCGGCACCCTGCTGAGCGCCCGGGCCATCCGCGCGGGCCGTGCGGCCGCGGAGAAGGGCTCCGCCGCCGCCCAGGAGAAGGCCGCGGCGCGCAAGTCGGAGTACGACGAGTTCCTCAAGGCTGCGGAAGCCGGAGGCGCGCGGCTGGAGCAGCGCGAGGGTGGCGCCGCCGCCGAAGCACCTGCCGCTCCCGAGGGAACGGCTTCCTCCCCGAGCGACGTGACGAAGACGCCCGCGGCTTGAGGCGGCTCCGGCTCCGTGCCGAAGCCGCCTCGCGTTCAACGTCCTACGGGTAGCAGGCCGCCTGGCGCAGGCCGGTGTCCTCGGGGAAGCCGAGGGCCACGTTGAAGTTCTGCACCGCCTGCCCGGCCATGCCCTTCACCAGGTTGTCCAGCGCCGCCATCACCGCCACGGAGCGGCCCTTCGTCGCCACGGAGATGTCGCAGAAGTTGCTGCCCGTGACGGCCGCCACCCGCGGCGTGCCCTCCACGATGCGCACGAACTTCGAGCCCTCGTAGTAGCGGCGGTACTTCTCCGTCAGCGACTGCGTCACCACCGCGCCGCCGTGCTCCGGCCACTCGAACTGCACCGTGGCGAAGATGCCGCGCACCATGGGCGCCGAGTGCGGCACGAAGGCCAGCCGGTGCCGCTGCGCCCCGTGCGCCACCAGCATCACCTCCACCTCCGCCTCGTGCTGGTGCTCCAGCGGCTTGTACGCGCGGAAGTCGTGCGCGCGCGTCGGGTGGTGCGTGCCCTCGCCCGGCAGCGAGCCGGAGCCGGACGAGCCCGTCACGCCCGACACCGCCAGCAGGCCCAGCCCCGGCGTGGCCGCGATGGGCAGGAGCGCCAGCTGCACCGCCGTCGCGAAGCAGCCCGGGTTGGCGATGCGCTTCGCCGTCTTCACCTGCTCACGCTTCCACTCCGTGAGGCCGTAGGTGAACGTGCCCAGCAGGTCCGGGGACGGGTGCGGCCGGCCGTAGGCGCCCGCGTACCGGCCCGGGTGGTCCAGGCGGAAGTCGGACGACAGGTCCACCAGCAGCATCCGGTCCGCGATCCCCGCGTCCGCCCACTGCTTCTCCAGCCCGGCGAACTGCGACGCCAGGTCCCCGTGCCCCAGCGCGCTGAACACCACCGGGCGCGGCGAGTCCGCGAGCCAGCGCCAGTCCGGCTCCGGTTCGAAGCGGCCGTCCACCAGCCCGCGCAGGTGCGGGTGCACCTTGTGGATGGGCGCGCCCGCGTGGTGCCGCGACACCACGCGGATGCCGGCGTTGCCGGGGTGGCCCGCGAGCAGCCGCAGCAGCTCGCCTCCGCCGAAACCGGAGGCCCCCAGGATGTAGATGTGCGCAGGCGACGTCATGACTTCCTCCCCGCACCCAGCTTGGGCGCGAGCTTCTCCACGATGAGATTCCCCAGGGCGTTCGGATCCGCGCGCGCGTTGCGAGCGGGCAGCCCCACCACCTGCTCCACGAAGCGCACGCCCACCGCGTTGTCCGTGGCGGGCCCGGCCACCATGTCCATCTCGATGCCGTACACCTCGCGCAGGTGCCGCACGCCGCCGGCCGCGCCCACCGGGTCGTTCGCGCACAGGATGAACGCGCCGCCCAGAGCCTTGAGCTCCGGGTCCGCCAGGATGGCCTGCACGCCGTACTCACCCATGATGCCGTCGCCCGTCTCCGCGACGATGACGTCCACCTCCTGGGCCGCCATCTCCGAGAAGACGATGCGCGCCACCTTGGACGCCGTGCGCGCCCCGGTGCACACGACGCCCGCGTCGGTGAAGTCCATCACCACGTCCGCGCCGCTGTCCTGCATGGACAGCGTGTCGCGCATCAGCGACACGCCGGTGAGCTTCGCACCGCCCACGCGGTAGCCCGCCTGGGAGAGCTTGCGCACGACGACGCTGGCCGCGTACGTCTTGCCCGCGTTCATGCAGGTGCCCACCACGTACACCACCGGGCACGTCACCGCCCTCGCCGTGCCCTTGAGCGCGCCGGTGGAGATGTGCGCGTGCTGGCCCGCGCGCGACTGGAACTCCGGGAAGGTGAGGACCTGGCCCAGCACCTCCGCCTCGAACGGCGGCCCCACGCCCGGGTTGTGCGACGTGCACTTCCCGATGACGCCGCCCATGTTGAGGATGTTGAGCTTGTCGCCCACCGTGACGGACGCGGGCACCACGCCCTCGTAGCCGTGCAGGGCGTTGCGGTGGCCCAGCGCGCCCACGACGATGTCGCCCGCGTGGAGCGTGACGAGCCGGCCGTTCACGTCCTCCAACTGGTTGTAGACGCTCTTCTCCCCGTGGATGCGCACCGCGATGACGGCGCCTTCCTCGCACCGCACTTCATCCGTGAGGTGCACCGTGCGCCCCACCTGGAGGTTGCGCGTGACACTGCCCACCTTGTCGACGTGGATCTTCATGTCGTCACTTCGCTTTCTGCGAGAGCATCTGCGCGACGCCGTAGAGCTTGGCGAACCCCGCCGCTTCCGTCCCCGTCCACAACACGTTGGCCTCTCCGTACGTCGCCACCTTCGCGTCCATCAGCGAGTGCGGCGAACGCACGCCTTCCACGACGTGGGCGCGCGGGGTGAGCACCAGCTTCACCTCGCCCGTCACGCGGTCCTGCGAGGAGGCGAGGAACGCCTCCAGGTCCTTCACCAGCGGGTCGAAGAAGTGACCCTCGTGCAAGAGCGACCCGTACAGGTTGCCCACCGTCTCCTTCCAGAAGAGCTGCTTGCCCGACAGCACCAGCTTCTCCAGCTCGCGGTGCGACGCGATGAGCAGGTGCGCCGCGGGCGCCTCGAAGCCCACGCGGCCCTTGATGCCCAGGATGGTGTCGCCCAGGTGCACGCCCCGGCCAATGCCGTACGGCCGGCCAATGGCGTTGAGCTTCTCCACCACGTCCACCGCCGACAGCGCCTTGCCGTCGAGCGCCACCGGCACGCCCTTCTCGAAAGAGATGACGAGCGGCAGCGGCTTCAGGTCGGTCGGGATCTCTCCGCCGGGGAAGGCTGCCTCCGGCAGGGTGCTCCACGAGTCCAGCGTCTCGCGGCCGCCCACGGACGTGCCCCACATGCCCTCGTTGACGGAGTACGTGCCCGTCTTCGCCGGCAGGTGGAAGCCGCGCTCCGCGAGGAAGGAGATCTCCTGCTGGCGGGAGAGCGCCAGGTCGCGGATGGGGGTGATCAGCTGCAGCTGCGGCGCGAGCGTGCGGAAGGCCACGTCGAAGCGGACCTGATCATTCCCCGCGCCGGTGCTGCCGTGGGCCACGGCCTGCACGCCCAGCTTCTCCGCCATGCGCACCGCTTCCACGGCCTGGCAGGCGCGCTCGGCGGAGACGCTCAGCGGGTAGAGCTGGCCGCGCAGCACGTTGCCGGCGATGAGGAAGCGCAGGTAGCCCTGGAAGAGGGTGTCGCGCGCGTCCACCGTGTGGTGCGCCACCGCGCCCAGCTTCTGGGACAGGGCCTGGATGCGCTCCAACTGCTCGGGCGGGAAGCCGCCCGTGTCCACGGTGACGGTGGTGACGTCCCAGCCCTGCTCGCGCAGGTACACCGTGCAGAAGGCGGTATCGAGGCCGCCTGAGAACGCCAGCACCACGGACTTCTTGCTCATCTTCGGACTCCTGTTGCTGCGAAAGGGGGTGAGGAAGGGTTCAGGGGGCCCAGACGCGCGCGGCGGCCTCGGCCTGCTGTGCATGGGTGCGCGTGAGCCAGTCGCGCGCGTCGTTCAGTTCCTCGCGCGCGGTGGCGAGGCCCAGGTTGCCGGCGCCCCCCAGGTGGGTGGCCGTCAGCGCGCCGCGGTCCGGCTGGAAGCTGCCGTCGTTCAACTGACGGCCCACCTCCCGGTACGCGTCGCGGAAGGGCTGGCCCTTCGCCACGAGCGCGTAGGCGTGGTGCGCGGCGTAGAGCGTGTCGTCGCACGCCGCGCGAGCCTTCTCCGCGTTCACCTTCAGCGCGGGCACCAGCCGCGACAGCACCTCCAGCAGCGCCTTCGCGCTGGTGAGGGCCTGGAGGGTGGGGCGCTTCAGCAGCTGGAAGTCACGGTGGTAGCTGGAGGGAAGCCCACCGGCCACCGCCTCCACCTGATGCGCCAGGCCGCGCAGCTCGCGGCAGCGGCCCCGGGCCAGCTCCACCACGTCCGGGTTCTTCTTCTGCGGCATGATGGACGAGCCGGTCGTGAAGGCATCCGGCAGGGCCAGGAAGCCGAACTCGTCCATGCTGTAGAGCTGCACGTCCCAAAGCCACTTCTCCAGAGTGCCCGCCACCGAGCACGCCCAGGTGAGCAGCGCCGCTTCATGCCGCCCCCGACTGTCCTGCGCGTCGATGGGGCTGCGTTGAACTCGACTGAAACCGAGCAACCGCGCGACATATTCACGGTCGATGGGCAGCGGCACACCGAAGCCCGCGGCGGCGCCCAGCGGGCAGCGGTCGAGCCGCCCCCACACGCCCTTCAGCGCCTCCAACTCCTCCAGCAGCCCTTCGGCGAACGCCATGCCCCACAGGCCGAAGGTGGACGGCATCGCGCGGCGCAGGTGCGTGTAGCCGGGCAGGGGCAGGTCCGCATGCGCCTGCGCGAAGTCGAGGAACGTGCCCGCCAGCTCCGCCGTGCGCGCGCCCAGCGCGAGCAGTTCCTCGCGCATGAAGAGGCGCAGGGCCAGCAGCACCTGGTCGTTGCGCGAGCGCGCCAGGTGGATGCGCTTGCCCGCCTCGCCGGTGCGCTCCACGAGCGCGGCCTCCAGCGCGGTGTGGCCGTCCTCCTGCTCCGGGCGGATGGTGAAGCGGCCCGCGCGCGCCTCGTCGTGCAGCGCGTGCAGCGCGGCCACGAGCGAGCTCGCGGCGTCCGGCGCGAGCAGCCCCACGTGCGCGAGCATGCGGGCGTGCGCGGCGCTGCCCAGCGCGTCGTGCGGCACCAGCGACAGGTCCACCACCGGGTCATCGCCCACGGTGAAGGCGTGGATGGCCGCGTCCAGCGGCTGGCCCTTGCCCCACAATGTCTCAGCCACGCGACACCTCCCCGGCATAGCCGTGCAGCAGTCGTCGATAGAACGCGAGCCCCGCCTCCAGCTCCGCGCGCGTGAGGTACTCGTTCGCCTGGTGGCTCCGCAGCGTGTCGCCCGGGCCCACCTTCACCGCCGGGATGTCGCCCAGGAATGCCCAGTCGGACGTGGTGCTGGAGCCCACCGTCCCCTGGCCCGACGCCGCCACCGCCGCGCGCACCAGCGGGTGCGACGCGTCCGTGCCCTTGGGCAGGTAGCGCGCCGAGTGCACCACCACCTCGCTCTCCAACGCCTCGCCCACGTCTTGCGCCACCTTCGCGTGGTCCATGCCCGGCGTGGTGCGCAGGTCCACGAAGAACTCGCACCGGTCCGGCACCTGGTTGCGCGCCAGTCCGCCGGACACCTGCGTCACCTGTGCCCGCGCCTCACCCAACAGCGGGTGCGCGGGGAAGCGCAGCGCGGACACTGCCTGGATGTCCCGGGCCGCCTTGAGGATGGCGTTGGACTCCGAGCCCAGGCCTCCCGTGTGCGCGTGCGCGACGTGGCCGCTCTTGCCGTGCGCCACGCAGCGCAACAGCAGCATGCCCCGCTGCGCCGTGCAGGGCTTGAGCGACGTGGGCTCGCCCACGATGGCGGCGTCCAGCGGCCCCAGCGTGGAGAGCAGGGGGCCCAGCCCCTTGCCGCCCGTCTCCTCCTCGGCGGTGAGCGCGAAGACGCACTCGACACCGGAGGGCGCGCCTTCTTCCAGGAGCGCCTTCGCGGTGAGGAGCATGGCGGTGACGCAGCCCTTGGCGTCGTTGGCGCCCAGGCCGTAGAGCGTGTCGTCCTTCCACACGGCCTCGTGCGGCTCCGTGTCCCACCCGGCGCACGGCTTCACCGTGTCCAGGTGGGAGTTCACGAGCAGGCGCTTCGGACCGCTGCCCACGCTGAACCACACGTTGTGGCCCTGGCGGTGCACGCGGGCACCCCAGCCTTCCGCATGGCCCGACACGAGGTCCGCGATGCGGGCCTCGTCGCCGGAGACGCTGGGCGTGGCGACCAGCGCGGTGAGCAGCTCGGCGGGGTTCAACCCTTGGCCTCGCCGTGCTTCACCGGGTGCTCGCGCACGACCATGGTGCCGCTGCCCTCGTTGGTGAACACCTCCTCCAGGAGCGCGTCGGACTGCTTGCCGCTCACCAGGTGCACGCTGCCCACGCCGCCCACGAGCGCGTGGCGCATGGCGTGCGCCTTGGGACGCATGCCGCCCGTGAGCCGCCCTTCCGCCTCCAGGGACGCCAGGTCCGACAGCGTGGCCAGCGAGATGAGCGACGACGGGTCGGAGACGTCCTTGAGGAGCCCCGGCACCTCCACCATGAAGAAGAGCTTCTCCGCATGCAGCGCCGCCGCCAGGGCCGCCGCCACCGTGTCCGCGTTGGTGTTGTACACGGCGCCGTCCTGGCCGCCCGACAGCGGGGCGATGACGGGCACGTAGTCCGCGCTTCGCAGGTGCTCCACGACGCGCGTGTCCACCGACTCGATGTCGCCCACGAGGCCGTAGTCCACCATGCGGCCCTGCGTCTCGCCGGGCTCCGTCACCAGCACGGGCGGACGCTTGCGCGCCTTGATGAGGCCCGCGTCCACGCCGGACAGGCCCACCGCGGGCACGCCCGCGGCCTGGAGGTCCGCGAGCAGGTCCGTGTGCAGCTTGCCCGCGAGCACCATCTTCGCCGCGTCCAGCACGGGCGCGGAGGTGACGCGGCGGCCGGCCACCTTCTCGATGGGCAGGTGCAGGGCGTCACAGAGCGCGTCCAGCTCCGGACCGCCGCCGTGCACCACGACGGGGCGGATGGAGAAGGCCCACAGCAGGGCGATCTGCTCGCACGCCGTCTTGCGCGTGCGCGGATCCGTCAGCACGGCGCCGCCCAGCTTCACCACGAAGGTCTTGCTGCGGAACTGCTTCACGTACTTCGCCGCGTTGCGAAGGGCGGCGTACGGGTCGGGAGACAAAGGCACGGTGGACCTCTGGAAAATCAAAAAGGGGACGAAGAAGGGTGGGGCGGCGGGCTTCTACGGCTCAGCCGCCGCGCATCCAGGCCAGGAGGGCGCGCTGCACGTGGTAGCGGTTGCCCGCCTCGTCCACGACGCGGCTGCTCGCGTGATCCAGCACCTCGTCGGCGACCTCCACGTTGCGGCGCACGGGCAGGCAGTGCAGGAACGCCGCGTCCTTCGCGGCCTTCGCCATGTGCCGGCGCGTGGGCATCCACCCCGAGTACGACGCGAGCAGCGCCGCCACGTCCGTGGGCGTGCTCGCGGTCTGCGCGGTGGGGCCCCAGGACTTCGCGTAGACAGCGCGGCTGCCCACCAGCGCCTCGTCCTGGTCGTGGGTGTACGTGATGCTGCCGCCGGTGGCCTTGGCGTAGGCCTCGGCTTCCGCGCGCACGGCCGGGTGCAGGTCGAAGCCCGGCGGATGCGCCACGCGCACCTCGCAGCCCGCGGCCGCTGCGGACAGCAGGAACGAGTTGGGCACCGCCTTGGGCAGGGGCTTGATGTGCGGCGCCCAGGTGAGCGTCACCGGCAGCTTCTTCGTGGTGCCGAACGTCTCGCGCAGCGTGAGCGCGTCCGCCAGGCCCTGGCAGGGGTGCTCGCGCGCGGACTCCATGCTCACCACCGGCACGGTGGCCCACTTGCGGAAGGCGTTGATGACGGGGTCGGCCTCGTCCTCCTCGTCACCGCCGCCCTGGGAGAACGTGCGGATGCCGAGCATGTCCACGAAGCGCGACAGGACGGGCGACGCCTCCTTGATGTGCTCCGCGCGGTCCGCGTTCATCACCGCGCCGGGCCGGTCCTCCAGCTTCCACACGCCAGAGCCCACGTCGAGCACGATGGCGTGCCCGCCCGCGCGCAGCATCACGGCCTCGAAGGACGTACGCGTGCGCAGCGACGGGTTGAAGAACACCATGCCCAGGATCTTCCCGGGGAACAGCGCCCCGGGGTCCTTCTGCTTCCACGCGGCCGCCTGCGAGAGGACCGCCTCGACGCCTTCCGGGCCCAGGTCCTGGATGCGGGTGACATGCTTCATGGGCTTCGTGCTCCCCCGGCCGCGCCGGATGGATGGGGTACTGCTGAATATGCACTTGAATTCGTGCATATTCGCTGAGGAGGCGCGGATATTATGCAGAACGGCGCAGCGCGCAAGAACATTCACTGGGATTTTTCATGCGCCTTGCGTGCGTATTCAGCCGCATGCATGGTGAACGTGAATGAACCTGGACGACGCCATCCTTCAGCTCATCTCCCGGCAGGACGTTCCGGATCAGGCGGTGCTGCAGACGTTGCTGGAGGAGGCGGGGCACGCGCCCAGCCAGTCCACGCTGTCGCGGCGGCTGAAGAAGCTGAGCGTGCAGAAGGTGAACGGGCGCTATCAGCGCACGGAGCCGCCGGTGGTGCCGGTGCCGCTCGCGCCGCGCGTGACCATCATCGAGGCGCCGCCCAACATGCTCGTGCTGAAGACGGCGCCCGGCTACGCGCAGATCTTCGGGCTGGCGCTGGACCGCGAGGAGGTGGAGGGCCTGGCGGGCACGGTCGCGGGCGACGACACCATCTTCATCGCGGTGAGGGATCCGTCGCTCCTGCAGGACGTGCGCGAGGCGGTGGAGCAGCTCATCCAGCGCGGCCCGTGAACGGGAAGCGCCGCACGAGCTCCCACGGGCCTCCGAGGTAGCGCCAGAGCAGCAGCGCCGGGGCGGGAGACTCGAAGGAGGACCAGCCCGCGCCCAGCTCCACGAGGGCGGCCTTCGCCTCCTCGACGGAGGCCTTGTTCATCAGCGTGACGTGGGGCCGGAAGGGCTGCCGGTCCTGCGGCGTGAGCCACTCCGCGAACGCTCGGGTCAGCTCGCGGTGCACGGGGACCAGGCCCTGCGCCTCCACGTCCACCGCCATGCCGCGCCCCAGGCTTCGCAATTTTCCAAAGCGCAGCGTGGGCGCGGGACGTTCGGTGACGACCTCGAGCGCGGCCTCCACGGCGGCCTGCTCGGACGCGGGCAGGTGGTGGAAGAGGGAGACGTGCGCGGGGATGACGTTGCGCTCGGGCGGGAAGTAGCGGCGGCGCAGGCCGTCCAGGCGCGCGAAGGTCTCCGGCTCCAGCTCAGCGGTGACGAGCAGCGGGGCTTCGGAGGCGGAGGTCATGGGCGCACGCGCATTCTACGCTACGACTCACGGCGGCGGCGGGAGAGGCCGCCCGCCGCGCCGTTCGACTCCGAGGTGCTCAAGTCGCTGGCTTGCGCGTCCTGCTCACTTCTGCGACGCGAGGAAGTTCTTCAGCGAGGTGTCGGCGTTGTTCCGGTACTCCGGCAGACGCGAGCGCTCGGCGGCGGCGAGGGCCTTCTTCACGCCCGCGGCATCAAGGTCGTGCGTGTAGACCGGGGTGCCGGGCTGCTGGCGCCAGGAGTCGGCGAGGCTGCCCGCGTCGATGGCGTCGAAGCCGAGCTCCTCCACCAGCTTGAGCACCTTCGCGCGGTGCTCGGGCGGATCCCCCGCGACCGGCAGGGCCACCCGGCCGGGCGTGCCCTTCGGGGTGCCCTTGTCCAGCAGGCTCTGGAAGAAGATGTTGTTGAAGGCCTTGATGACGGGGCGGCCCAGATGATTCGCGACCCACTCGCTCTCCGTGGTGCCGCTGAGCAGGTCCGCGATCTGCCCGTCGCGCACGGGGTAGTAGTTGCCCGTGTCGATGACCACGACGTCCTTCGGCACCTTCGCGAAGAGGCCCTTGGGCAGGTCCGGCACTGCCTTCTGGGGGATGGTCACGACGACGACCTCTCCGGCGTTCGCGGCCTCCTGGACGGTGACGGCCTTCGCGCCCGTCTCCTTCGCCAGGTCACGCAGGGTCTCCGGCCCGCGCGAATTCGCGATGGACACCTCGTGCCCCAGCTTCGTCCACCTGCGAGCCAGGGTTCCGCCGATCAACCCCGCGCCAATGATTCCGATCTTCATGTCGCACTCCTCCGGGAAGTGAGCCCGATGACTTCACGCGCCGGTCGGATGCATGACCCGCACGCGCGATGCGCGGCCCCGGTGGGATTTCCACGCGGGCGCTGCCTCCCCCATCCGTTCCGGCACCTGGCGGTGGGTCGCTGACCTGGAGACCTTCCTGGCGTAGCGGGCCCTTCCTCACGGCCCGGGGCTTTCGCTAACGTCCTGGTCTTGCCGGTCCTTGGGAGGCCGGCCTCGCTGACATGGCGCACCTTCCATCCGAGCTGGTCGCGGCATTCCGGGGGGCCGCGCGACCCCTGACCTCCGAGGAGGACGCGGGGCTGGTGCCCGTGCTGAGCGCCATCCTGGAGCGCTGCGAGGCGGCGTGGCCGGGCGGCTGGCTTCCGCCCAATACCTTCGCCGCGCACCTGGGCCTGCACACGCCTCCGGGCGAGCCCCCCACGCAGGCCCTGGCCTCGCTGCACTGCGAGGACCTGTACCTGGCGCTGGCGGCGGTGGAGGGTCAGCGGGCCGCGTTGGACGCGCTGGAGGCGACCGTGCTGGTGCCCGCGGGACGCGCGGTGCGCCGCGTGGAGGACTCGGGGGCCTTCGTGGACGAGGTGCTCCAGCTCACGCGCCTGCGGCTGCTGGTGGAGGAGGGGGGCCGCGCGCCACGCCTCACGGAGTACGCGGGGCGGGGGCCGCTGCGGCGGTGGGCGGAGGCCGTGGCGCTGGGCGTCGCGCTGTCGCTCAAGCGCAGGCCGGAGCGCAGCACGCCGCTGGATGACGCGCTCATCGCCGCGGACCTGGGCGCCGCGGATCCGGAGCTGGAGCACATCCGCCACCGCTACCGTCCCGCCTTCCGCGCCGCCTTCGCGGAGGCCCTGGCCGGGCTATCACCCCGGGACCGCAACCTGCTGCGCATGGGGCTGGTGCAGGGCCTGGGCGTGGAGTCGTTGGGCGCGCTGCACCAGGTGCACGCCTCCACGGTGTCCCGGTGGATGGCGAAGGCGCGTGAAGCGCTCCTGGAGGACACCCGCCAGGGCCTGGCCCGGAGGCTCGCGCTCAACACGTCCCAGCTGGACAGCCTGCTGCGAGTGCTCGACGGCAGCCTGGAGCTCAGCCTCGCGTCCCTCCTGAAGAAAGGGTGAGCCCATCCATGCCCGAGTCCTCCGCCCACCTCCAGGAGGTCGAGCTGCTCGACCTCGCGGACGGCATCCCGTCCCAGTCCCTGCGCGAGCGCGCCGAGTCCCACCTGGACACCTGTGCGTCCTGCCGTGAGGCCCTGGCGGACTTCCTGCGCGTGCGCGCCGCTTCCTCGCCCGACGTGCACGCCGCGCCCACCGCGGTGGTGCTGTCGGAAGCGCCGCGCACGCGGGTCTCCCGGTCGGGCTTCCCGCAGGTCGCCCAGGGCGCGCTGCTGGGACGCTACGTGGTGCTGGAGCGGTTGGGCGCGGGTGGGATGGGCGTCGTCCACGCGGCCTATGACCCGAGCCTCGACCGGCGCATCGGTCTGAAGCTGCTGCGCACGCTGCCCTCGACGGGCGGCGCCACGGGGCTGACGGAGCAGCTGCTGCGAGAGGCCCAGGCCGCCGCGCGCACGCGCCATCCGCATGTCGTCACCGTGCACGACGTGGGGACGTTCGGGGACGTCGTCTTCATCGCGATGGAGCTGGTGGACGGCGGCACGCTGCGCCAGCACCTGAAGGCCGCGCCCCGGCCTTGGCGCGACGTGGTGCGGCTGTACCTCCAGGCGGGCCGGGGGCTCGCGGCGGCGCACGCGGCGGGCGTCGTGCACCGGGACTTCAAGCCGGACAACGTCCTCGTGGACAAGGAGGGCCGCGCCCGCGTGACCGACTTCGGGCTCGCGCGCCTGGAGTCCACCGAGGTCCCGGACGCAGACTCGCCAGCCCCGGCCGAGCCCGCGTCGCAGAAGAAGCCCCCTCTGGCAACCAGCGTCGCGGGCACGCCCGGGTACATCGCGCCAGAGGTGCTCGCGGGAGCGCCCGCGGATGCGCGGTCGGATCAGTACGCCTTCTGCATCTCGCTGTACGAAGCCCTGCACGGCCAGCGGCCCTCCACCGCTGAAGCAGGAGGAGTGGCGAACCGGAGCAACGTCCCGCGCGCCGTGCACGCGCTCATCGTGCGCGGGCTGTCGCCGGAGCCGGGAGCCCGCCATCCCTCCATGGCGGTCCTGCTCGACGCGCTGGAACGGGCGGCCTTCCCGCGCACCGGCGCGAAGATGGCGGCGGCGGGCGTGGGCGTGGGCGTGCTCGCCATCGCGGCCGCGGTGGTGGTCGCCCGGGGCCCGTCGCCCTGCGCGGACGACCCCACCCGGTTCCAGGGCATCTGGGACGCGGACCGCAAGGCGGCGCTGCTCGAGGCCTTCCAGGCCACGGGCGCTCCGGACGCCGTCGCCGCCTACGAGACCACCGCCCGCGCGCTGGACACCTATGTGTCGCGTTGGAACGACAGCCGCCGCGACGCGTGCATGGCCACGCACGAGCACGGCACGCAGTCCACCGCGGTGCTGGACCTGCGCACGAACTGCCTGGAGCGCCGCCGCCGGGAGCTCACCGCGCTCACGGAGGTGCTCCTCTCCGCGGACCGGGCGGGCGTCGCCACCGCTCCAGAAGCCGCGCAGGCGCTGAGCCCGCTGTCGCGCTGCGCGGACGTGGAGGCGCTGTCCCAGCCCGTGCCCCCACCGGAGCGGCCGGAGGTCGCCGCTCGCGTGAAGGCCGCGTACGCGAAGCTGGACGAAGCGCGGGCCCGCCTGGGCGCGGACCGGTGGCAGGACGCCGTGGATCGCGTCGCCCCCATCGTGAAGGAGGCGGAAGCCCTGGGCTACAAGCCGCTGCTGGGCGAGGCCCTGCTCATCGAAGGGGAGGCCCGCTCCTACCTGCGAGACGAGTCCGCGGAGCCGGCGCTGCGCCGCGCGATGCTCGCGTCGCTGTCGGGACGCGACGACCTGCGCGCCGCGGAGGCCGTCGTCTACCTGGTCTTCGTGGACGGTGAGGTGACCCAGCGTCCGGAGCAGGCGAAGGCGCACGCCGAGGAGGCCCGGGCGCTCCTGGAGCGCTCCGGCGGCAGCCTGGAGCTGGAGTCCCAGTTGCTCGCGTACGAGGGCAATTCGCTGGAGCAGCAGTCGCGCTCGTCGGAGGCGCTGCCCGTGCTCCAGCAGGCGCTGGCGCTCCAGGAGCGGCTGCACGGCCGTGACTCGCCACGGCTCGCCCGCGCGCTGCTCACGATGGCCTCCATCCAGCGCTCGATGGGGCGCGCGGAGGAGGCGCTCGCGACCATTCAGCGCGCCAGGGACGTGCTGGAGGCCGCCTACGGTCCGGACCACCCGAAAACCGTCATGGCCATCAACAACCTGGGCGGGACCCTGGTCGAGCTGCGGCGCTACCAGGAGGGCTATGAGGCCTTCCTGGAGAGCCTGCGCCGCTACGCGCGCATCTATGGCCCGGACCACCAGCCCCTGCGCTACGTCGGCGGCCTGCGGTCGAACCTGAGCGCGGCGGCCTACCGCATGGGCCGCTACGACGAGGCCGAGCGCCGCATGCAGGAGGCCCGGGACATCTACAACCAGCTGTACCCCAAGGGCTCCGTCTTCCGCATCCGCTCGGGCACCAACCAGTCCCAGATCCTCATGAACCAGAGCCGGCTGACGGACGCCCTGGCGCTGATCCAGGAGATGGAGGACGAGGTAAAGACAGCCCGGGCCGATGGCCGCAGCGACCCCATCTTCGCGGCGCCGTCGCGATGCCAGGCGGAGGCCTGGATGCGGCTGGGGCAGACCGAGCGCGCCGTCGCGGCGGCGAAGCGCTCCGTGGCCATCCTGCGGGAGCTGAAGGCGGAGACCGAGCTGGGCGAATCACTGCGCGTCCTGACCGTGGCCCTCACCCGGGCGAAGCAGCTCAACGAGGCCCGGGACGCGGCGCGCGAGTACCTGGCCCTGCACCACAAGCTCGCGGGCAAGGAGGCCCGGCCTCCCATGGAGGTGGAGGAGATGATGGCGGAGCTTGCCCTGGCGAGGGGCGAGGTGGAGGAGGCCCGCCAGTGGGCGGAGCACTCCCTGGAGGCCTGGAGCCAGACGGCGGCCCCGCCCCTGGAGATGGCCAACATCCGCTTCATCCTGGCCCGTGCCCTGCGCAAGGCCCACCGCGAGCCGGAGCGGGTCCGCGCGCTGGCCACCGCCGCGCGCGACGCCGTGCTCTCCACCGCCGAGCCCCGGCTGCTCAAGCTCTCCGACCTGGACGCCTTCCTGCGCGAACGTTGAGGCCCGCCTCGTCGGGCCTGCTAGGGTCCCGCCCCCTATGCGAACCCTCGTCGGACTGACCTCTTCGGGCTGGACGGAGAAGGCCCGGTGGGCGTTGGACCACCACCGCGTCGCCTACCGCTACCAGGACTACGTCCCCCTCATCCAGGAGCGCTGGCTGCGCAAGCAGGTGGCGCCCGGCGTGAAGCCCTCGGTGCCGCTGCTCGTGGATCCGCCCCAGCCGGCCACGCACGGCTCGTTCGCCATCGCGAAGCGCGCGGAGGAGCTGGGGCAGGGGAGCGCGCTCTTCCCGGCCGCGCACCTGGACGCCATCACCGCGTGGAACGACACCAGCGAAGAGGTGCTGGACGCGGCGCGCGCCTACGCCATGCCGCGCATGCTGACGATCTCCCGCGCCCAGGCGGAGGCCCTGCCGAAGTTCGTCCCCGGCTTCCTGCGTCCGCTGTTCGCGCCCTCCGCGCGCCTGGGCATGCGCTACGTGGTGAAGAAGCACCAGGTGGCGGACGGCACACCGGAGGTCATCGAGGCCAAGGTCGCCCCCGCCTACGAGAAGCTGCGCGCGGCGCTGGGCGGCCGGTCCTACCTGCTGGGCACGGGCTTCACCTACGCCGACGTCACCGCCGCGGTGATGCTCGTGCTCCTGGGGCCGCCGGCGGACCGGCACCTGCCCATGGGCCCGGGCACGCGCGAGGTGTGGACGCATCCGGGGCTCGCCGCCCGCTTCCCGGACCTGCTCGCGTGGCGCGACGCGCTCTACGACAAGCACCGCCGCGCGTGACAAGACAACGGGCCGCCTCCCCGTGAGGGAAGGCGGCCCGCCGTTGAAGCGAATCCCCGGTCTCGTGAAGCGGACTACGCCGTCTTCTTCACGCCCTTCGAGTTGTCCACCAGCACCTTGGCGAAGGTGAGCCCGTCGGGGCCCGCGTCCGCCTGGATGTGCTCGCCCGGCGCGAACTCGCCGTTGAGCACCTTGAGCGCGAGCGGATCCAGCAGGTACTTCTGCACGGCGCGCTTCAGCGGCCGGGCGCCGTACGTGGGGTCGTAGCCGCGCTCCGCCAGCAGCTCCCGCGCGCTGTCCGTCAGGTCCAGCGTGAGGCGCTTGGCCTGGAGCAGCTTCTGGAGCTTGCCCAGCTGGATGTCGACGATGCGGTAGATGTCCTTCTTGCGCAGCGGCTCGAAGACGACGATCTCATCCACGCGGTTGAGGAACTCCGGCCGGAAGTGGCCGCGCAGCGCCTCCATCACCTCGCCGCGCGTCTTCTCGTTCAGCACGTCCGTGCCCGCCATGCCCTCCTGGATGGCCTGCGAGCCGATGTTGGACGTGAGGATGAGCACCGTGTTGCGGAAGTCCACCGTGCGGCCCTGGCTGTCCGTCACCCGGCCCTCGTCGAGGATTTGCAGCAGGATGTTGAACACGTCGTGGTGCGCCTTCTCGATTTCGTCGAAGAGCACCACCGTGTACGGCCTGCGGCGCACGGCCTCCGTGAGCTGGCCGCCCTCCTCGTAGCCGACGTAGCCCGGGGGCGCGCCGACGAGCCGCGACACCGCGTGCTTCTCCATGTACTCGGACATGTCGATGCGGACCATGGCCGTGTCGTCGTCGAAGAGGAACTCCGCCAGCGCCTTCGCCGTCTCCGTCTTGCCCACGCCCGTGGGGCCCAGGAAGATGAACGAGCCGATGGGCCGGTTGGGGTCCTGCAGCCCGCTGCGCGCGCGGCGCACGGCGTTGGACACGGCCTCAATCGCGCTGCGCTGGCCAATCACGCGCTCGGCGAGCCGGTCCTCCATCTTGACCAGCTTCTGCATCTCGCCCTCCATCAGCTTGGAGACCGGGATGCCCGTCCACTTGGCCACCACGGAGGCGATGTCCTCGGAGTCCACCTCCTCCTTGAGGAACTTCTGGTTCTTCTGCAGCTCCGCCAGCTTCGCGTTCTGCGCCGCGACCTCCTTCTCCAGGCCCGGGATGACGCCGAACTTCAGCTCCGCGGCGCGGTTGAGGTCGCCCTGGCGCTCGGCCGCGGCCTGGTCGTTGCGCGCCTTCTCCTGCTTCTCCTTGAGCGAGCGCAGCGCCGCGATGGCCTTCTTCTCCTCGTCCCAGTGGGCCTTGAGCGAGTTGAACTTCTCGTTGAGGTTCGCGAGCTCCTTCTCGATGGTGGCCAGGCGCTCGCGCGAGTGCGGGTCCGTCTCCTTGCGCAGGCCCTCGCGTTCAATCTCCAGCTGCGTCACCTTGCGGCGGATGTCGTCGATCTCCGTGGGCATGGAGTCGATTTCAATGCGCAGGCGGCTGGAGGCCTCGTCGACGAGGTCGATGGCCTTGTCCGGCAGGAAGCGGTCCGCGATGTACCGGTGGCTGAGCGTGGCCGCCGCGACGAGCGCGGAGTCCTGGATGCGCACGCCGTGGTGCACCTCGTAGCGCTCCTTCAGGCCACGCAGGATGCTGATGGTGTCGTGCACCGAGGGCTCGCCCACGAACACCGGCTGGAAGCGGCGCTCCAGCGCGGCGTCCTTCTCGATGTGCTTGCGGTACTCGTCCAGCGTCGTCGCGCCAATGCAGTGCAGCTCGCCGCGCGCGAGCGCCGGCTTGAGCATGTTGCCCGCGTCCATGGCGCCCTCGGCCTTCCCGGCGCCCACGAGCGTATGCATCTCGTCGATGAAGAGGATGATCTCCCCGGCCGCGTCCGAGACCTCCTTGAGCACCGCCTTGAGGCGCTCCTCGAACTCGCCGCGGTACTTCGCGCCGGCCACCATGGCGCCCAGGTCCAGGGTGATGAGGCGCTTGTTCTTCAAGCCCTCCGGCACGTCGCCGTCCACGATGCGGCGGGCGAGGCCTTCCGCGATGGCCGTCTTGCCCACGCCCGGCTCACCGATGAGCACGGGATTGTTCTTGGTGCGGCGGCTGAGCACTTGGATGCAGCGGCGGATCTCCTCGTCGCGGCCGATGACGGGGTCCAGCTTGCCGCTGCGCGCGGCCTCCGTGAGGTCGCGGCCGTACTTCTCCAGGGCCTGGTAGGTGGACTCCGCGTCGGCGCTCGTCACGCGCGAGGAGCCACGCACCTCCTTGAGGCCCGCCTGCACGCGCTCGCGCGTCACGCCGGAGGACTTCATGGCCTCGCCGACGGCGCCCTTGTCCTGGGTCAGCGCGAGCAGCAGGTGCTCGGAGGACGTGAAGTCGTCCTTCAGCGCCTTGGCCTCGTCCTCCGCCTTGTCGAAGGTCTTCATCAGGCGCTGGCTGAGCATGGCGCTCTCGCCGCCCTGGATGCGCGGGAGCTTCTGGAGCGCCTCGCCCAGCCGGCCGGCGAAGAGCTTCACGTCCACGCCAATCTTGCGCAGCAGGGGGTCGACGATGCCGTCCTTCTGCCCCAGCAACGCCGTGGCCAGGTGCTCCGGCTCGTAGTGGGGATTGTCGGCCCGGCGAGCCAGGGATTGACCCTCCTGGATCGCCTCCTGTGCCTTCACCGTGTATTTGTCGAGTCGCATGAACTCAACGTAAGGGCCGGGGACCCCTTGGCAAGGCGACACTGCCCGTACGCCCTGCGATTTCCCCGGAATACTTTGAGCTGCTGGAAGCAGCCGGGTAATCGTGGTGGCGAAGTTGCCAGGGGGTGGGGGGGTCGGTTATAGGCGGCGCCCATCCTCGGGGGCTTCACTCTGGACGCACACGGCGGCTATCTCGTTCGACTCGACACCTTCTCCGGGCTGGCGCTGGTGCGTCTGGCCCGGGAGGCCCTGTCGACGGACAGCGTCCCGGCCGCCACGGCGCTGCGCGTCACCATCAACCGCCGCCGCAAGGTGGTGCGCCTGGCCTTCCTGGGGCCCTTCTCCCAGGGCCGGCAGGGCGCCCACTGGTACGCCGCCCACCACGCCCTGGCCCGCCTGCTCTCCGCCGCCGCCAACGCCACCGTGCACGCCTACGTGTACGACGCGGACGAGGGCGAGGAAGTGATTGCCTACGGCAACGGCCGGCGGGTGGGTGGGGAGAAGGTGGTGTACGAGGACGCGGAGCTGCCGTGTCCCCTGGAGGAACTGGACGACGAGGCGTTCGCCCGGCTCCAGTCGCGCTGGCCCATGGGGCACCTGGCGTACGTCTACGGCCTGACCCGGGACGAGCTCCTGCGCATGCCCCGCGCCCCGCTGGCCCGCGTGCTGCCGCTGGAAGGCACGGCCGCCGGCTCCGAAGCGGACGCCATGGCCTCCCTGGAGGCGCTGCTGCTGGGGCCCGCCCAGCCCCGCGCGGAGACGGACGCGGGCTGAAGCAGGCGGACGGCCTTCGCGCCGCGCCGCGTCAGCCCCGCACCAGCAACCTCAGCGGTCTTCGGTGGGCCCGTCGAGCGTGAGGATGGCCTCGCGCACGCCCTGACTGCGGAAGTACTGGGCGAGCAGGGCGAAGCCACCGGCGACGAGCACCGTGGACAGCACCGCGCTGAGGGTCATCAGGGACGGGACGAGCGCGTGGAGCTGCTCGGCGGCGGCCGGGTCCTTGAACTCCGGCAGGCCCTTGAGCCCCTCCACCATGGCCTGGCTGGTGTGCCGGGCCACGACGGTCCACTGGGCCCCGTCGATGGTGCGCATCAGCGCGGCGAAGATGCTCGCGCCGCCCAGCAGCTGCCGGAAGCCGTCCCGGGGCATGCCCTCCGGGGAGCGCAGCATGCGGCTGGAGGCGAAGAAGAGCAGGGTGCAGGCCATGGTCAGCCCGGTCAGCACCAGGGCGCGGGACTCGCGCATGGGGGAGAGCGCGGACAGCTGCGCCTCCATGATGGCCTGGGTGACGGCGGGGTCCTTGCCCAGCAGGGCCAGGGCGGGGGTGTGCTCCCGCTGCGCTTCCCGGTGCGCCTCGAAGTTCATCATGACGGAGGCCTCGTTGCAGGCGAGGAACCCCGTCACGGAGGAGAGCACCAGGCACAGCGCGGCGGCGATGCGGACGCCCCGGGGCAGCGCCCCCGGGCGGGTGACTTCAGGGGGCTTCACTTCCGGCTTGCCTCCACGTAGCGCAGGCGCAGGTCGGACAGGAGGTTGTCCACCAGCTTCTCCTCCTCGGCGGTGAGGTTGCCGCGCGTCTTCTCGCGGAGCATCGCCAGGAGGTCCAGGTTCTGCCGGGCCGCGGACAGGTCCTTCTCCATGCGGCCCGTCTCCGGGTTCGGCGCGCCCCCCAGGTGGATGAGGACGGCGGAGCCCAACCCGACGACGAAGGTGCTGAAAGACAGGGACTCCTCGGAGGCGGGGCTCGCTTCCCCCGTCATCACGAAGGTCTCACCCCGCTTCTCCGAAGGGCTCATTCGGACGCCTTGTCCTCTTCGTCGGCCGGCTCGTCCGCGTCGTCCTCGTCGGAGGCGTCGTCGTCCGTGTCGTCCTCGTCCTCGTCCTCGTCATCGAAGTCGTCCTCGATGTCGCCATCCATCAGCGTCTCGATGGGGACGGCCTTGTCGGCCACGTCCGGCAGCTCCTCGAGGTGCTTCTTGTACGCGTCCTCGTCCACCTGGCCGCTGCGCTGGTAGCGATCCGCGGTGCGCTTGTCGAGGTGCTTCGGGTTGATGCCTTCAGCCATGATTCAAATCCTCGGAATTGCTTGGAAAACAGCGCGGCACCTTATAGCAGGAGGGGCGCCTGTCAACGCCGCTGTCCCCAGGCCCGGAATCCGATGAACGTCTCGCCCCGCCCTCCGCTTCCCCAAGGCCCGTACCTGTTGGTGGACGACAGCGTCCGCCCGGAGCTGTCCCTGGTGGACAAGGCCCTGCGCCTGCTCGCTGGCGGCGCCCGCGTCCTCCAACTGCGCATGAAGCACACCCCGCCCCGGGAGGCGCTGGCCGCGGCCCGGGAGGTGGTGGCCCGCTGCCGGGAGGCGGGCTGTGTGTGCCTCATCAACGACCGGGTGGACCTGGCGCTGCTGTCGGACGCGCACGGGGTGCACGTGGGGGACGAGGACCTGCCCCCGGAGGCGGCGCGGGAGCTGTTGGGCCCGGCAAGGTACGTGGGCGTCACGGCGCGGGGGACGGAAGGGGCGCGGGCGGCCCTGGCGGCGGGGGCGGACTACGTGGGCGTGGGGCCGCTGTTCGGCACCACCACGAAGGTGGTGCGGGCGCCGGTGCTGGGGCTGGAGGCCTTCCGGCGGGTGGTGGCGGAGAGCCCGCTGCCGGTGGTGGGGATTGGCGGGGTGGGCCTGGCGAACATCGCGCAGGTGGCGGCGACGGGGGCGCACGGCGCGGCGGTGGTGTCCGACGCCCTGCTCGCCCAGGACATCGCCGAGCGGGTGCGCCAGCTTGCCGCCGCGTTTGACAGCGCGCGGGGGACTGGCCTCTAACCCGAGGGAGCTCCCCCACCATGAACCATCCTCCACCGCGTCATCACGGGACGACCCCGCGTCGTCCCAACATCGGCCTCAGCCCGGACTGGGTCCAGCCGGCCGACTCCGCCTTCCCCCGCTACGAGCTGAAGGTGCCCTACGCGGAGGCGGTGCTGCGCGCGGGGGGCCTGCCCTTCGTGCTGCCGTACACCGACGACGCGTCCTGCGTGGACGCCTACCTGGAGCGGGTGTCCGGGCTGGTGGTGACGGGCGGCGCGTTCGACATCCCTCCGTCTGCGTACGGCGAGGAGGCCCGGGACGGCATGGGGCCGCTGAAGGAGGGCCGCACGGCCTTCGAGGCGCAGCTCATCCGGGGCGCGCTCAAGCGCAACCTGCCGGTGCTGGGCGTGTGCGGCGGCATGCAGCTCTTGGCCGTGGTGCTGGGCGGCACGCTGTTCCAGGACATCCCGCGCGAGGTGCCCGGCGCGCGCGACCACGAGCAGAAGCACGACCGCACCCAGCCGCAGCACCCGGTGGAGGTGAAGAACGGCACGCTGCTGGCGGAGGCGGTGGGGCACGGGCAGCTGATGGTGAACTCCACGCACCACCAGGCGGTGAACAAGCCGGGCACGGACGTGACGGTGAGCGCGGTGTCTCCGGACGGCGTGGTGGAGGCGATTGAATCCACCGCGCACGCGTTCGCGCTGGGCGTGCAGTGGCACCCGGAGCTGATGCTGGGGACCATCCCGGTGCACCTGGGCGTCTACAAGTCGCTGGTGCAGAAGGCGCGAGAGCACCGCCGGTGAGGCCGCGCGTCCTGCTCCTGGCGGGACTGGAGCCCACGGGCAGGGCGGGGCTCCTGGCGGACGTGGCCGCGGTGCGGGCGCGGGGCGGCGACGCGGTGGCGGTGCCCACGGCCCAGACGGCGCAGGGCTCGCACACGTTCGCGGTGGTGCCGGCCTCCCCGCGCATGCTGGCCGCGCAGGTGGCGGCCGCGCGCGAGTGGGGCCCCGTGCACGCGGTGAAGTGGGGCGTGGTGCCCGGCCCGTCGCAGCTCTCCACGGCGAAGGCGGCGCTCAAGGACGCGGACGCCTGGTGGGTGGTGGACCCGGTGGTGCGCTCGTCGCGAGGGCAGCAGCTGTCGCGGCTGACGCCCCGGCACTACCTGGCGCTGGCGGGCCCGCGCGTGCTGGTGACGCCGAACCTGGACGAGGCCGCGTGGCTTTTGGGCCGGCCCGCGCTGGGCACGGTGGAGGACGCGCAGGAGGCGGCGGAGGCGCTGTGTCAGCGCGGCTTCGGCGCGGTGCTGGTGAAGGGCGGGCACCTGCCGGAAGGGCAGGGCCTGGCGGACGTGCTGGCCTTCTCCGGGCGCACGTTGGTGATGCGGGGGCGGAGGCTGAAGCGGCCTCCGGAGCGCCGGGGCACGGGCTGCCGGCTGGCGTCCGCGCTGGCGGCGGAGCTGGGCCGGGGCACCGGGCCGGAGGCCGCGGTGCGGGCGGCCCGCGAGCACGTCACGGGCTACCTGCGCACCGGCCGGGACTGACGCAAAAGAGGGCTACTCGCTGCGGGCGCGGCTTTCGAAGCGCGTGTACTCCGCGAGGAACACCAGGTCGATGGAGCCGATGGGGCCGTTTCGCTGCTTGGCGACGATGAGCTCCACGGGGATGACCGTGCTGCTCGCGCCCCCTCCGCCGCCACCGCCACCGCCGCCCCCTCCACCGCCACCCCCTTCGCCGCCGTCCTCCTCCGTCTCGCGGTGGATGAACATCACCACGTCGGCGTCCTGTTCGATGGAGCCGGACTCACGCAGGTCGGACAGCATGGGCTTGCCGCCCTTGCGCTCCTCCACCTTACGGCTGAGCTGGCTGAGCGCGATGATGGGCACCTCCAGCTCCTTGGCCAGCTGCTTGAGCGCGCGGGAGATCTCCGCCACTTCCAACTGGCGGCTCTCCACCTTGCCCTTCTGGTGCATCAGCTGGAGGTAGTCGATGACGAGCAGCGACAGCCGGGGGTCCTTCTGCTTCACGCGCCGCGCCTTCGCGCGCAGGTCGAACGGGGACAGGCCGCCGGAGTCGTCGATGTAGATGGGCGCGTTGTAGAGCGCGCCCGCCATCTCCTGGAACTTCTCCTCGTCGTGCGGGGAGAGCCGGCCGCCTCTGAGCTTCTTCATGTCCACGCGCGCCGTGGACGCGAGCAGACGCATGAGCAGCTGATCCGCGGGCATTTCCAGGCTGAAGATGCCGACCGCCTTGTTCTCCTTGAGCGCCGCGTGCACCGCGATGTTCATGGCGAAGGACGTCTTGCCCACGCCGGGACGCGCCGCGAGGATGATGAGCTCGCCGGCGTGCAGGCCAGTGAGTTGGTTGTCCAGGTCGATGTAGCCCGTGGACAGGCCCGTCACGCCCGTCGCCGCGGTCTTCATCTTGTCCAGCAGGTCGAGCGTCTGCTCCATCAGCTCGCTGACCGGCCGCAGGTCGCCTTCGCGCTTCTTCTCCGCGAGGAGGAAGACCTTGCGCTCGGCCTCGTCGAGCAGGACGTCCAGCTCGCCCGTCTCCTGGCTGGCGAGGTCCTGGATCTCCCGGCCCACGTTGGCCAGGCGCCGCCGCAGCGCCTGGTCCTTGACGATGTGGGCGTACTGCACGGCGTTGGCCGCCAGCGGGACGACCTGGTCCAGGCCCATCAGGTACGCGGGGCCGCCCACCGCGACCAGCTGGCCGAGGATCTTCAGCTCCTCCGCGAGCGTCAGGTGGTCCACCTGCTTGCTCTGCTGATCCAGCCGCATCATCGCGGCGAAGATCTGCGCGTGCGAAGGGCTGGCGAAGTCGTCCGCGTGGACGACCTCCGCCACGGGCGTGATGAGCCCGTTGTCCGCCAGCACGGCGCCCAGCACCGCACGCTCCGCGGCGAGATCCTCGTGGACCCGCCGTCCTTCCCTACCGTCCAGGACGTTCTGCATGGCTGCTTGGAACCTCTACAGGCAGCGTCTGACACGTTCCAGCGAACGTCCAGTTTCCATTCAACAGACCTGTAGCACCCGGTAGGTCTGGGAGGGATGCCATGACCCGCCGTGGCACCTCCGCCCGGTCGCCGGGTGAACCGACCCGGCGCGTCGGGCTATTCGGCGGCGCCCCACTGCTGGAGGAAGGCCTCCCGGTAGGTGCGACTGAGGATCACCGTGGCGCCGTCCTTCAGCACGAGGATGCCGTCCCCGTGGGTCCACGGCTCCAGGCGGGCCACGGCCTCCAGGTTCACCAGGTCGCCGCGGTGCACGCGCACGAAGCGGGTCGGGTCCAGGCGCTCCTCCAGGGCCCGCAGCGTCTGTCGCACCAGGTGCTCGCCCTGGGCGGTGTACAGCCGCACGTACTTGTCCTCCGAGGACAGGCGCCACACGGTGTCCAGGCGCAGCGGGACCCAGCCTTCGCCCACCTTCACCACCAGCCGCTCCAGGGGGCGCTCCGGGCGGGCCCGGGCCACCGTGGCGAGCAGGGCGTCCAGCGCGGCCGCGCCGTGGGTGCCCGCGCTCAGCAGCGCATGGGCCTTGTCGAGCGCCCGGCTGAAGCGGCCGGCGTCATAGGGCTTGAGGAGGTAGTCCGCCGCGTGCGCCTCGAAGGCCTGGAGCGCGAAGCGTTCGTAGGCGGTGGAGAAGATGACGGCGGGACAGGCGTCCGGTCCGAGCGCCTCCAGCACCTCGAAGCCGGTGAGGCCGGGCATCTGCACGTCGAGCACCACCAGGTCCGGCCGCAGCGACTCGATGCGCGCGAGCGCCTCCGTCCCATCCGGGGCCTCGCCCACGCAGGTGAAGCGCGCGTCGGCCTCCAAAAGGCGCTTCACCTTCGCGCGCGCGGGCGCCTCGTCGTCCACCACCAGCACGCGGAACACCGTCATGACGCGGCCTCCATTCGCGGCAGCCACACCGTCACGCACGCGCCGCCCTCCGGTCCCGCGCCGCGCTCCAGGCGGGCCCGGTCGCCATGCAGCAGCGCGAGCACGCGCCCCAGCTGTGTCAGCCCCACGCCGGGCCCTGAAGCAGGGGAGGGCGCTCCGAAACCGCGCCCGGTGTCCTCCACCTCCAGCGCCCAGCGGTCCGCTCCGGCGCGCGCGCGGATGCGCACCTCCAGTGTCCCCACCCGGTCCTGGTTGTGCTTCACCGCGTTCTCCACCAGCGTCTGCAGCGCGAAGCACGGCACGCGCTGGGACTCGAGTCCCGGCGCCACGTCCCAGCGCACCTCCAGCCGGTCGCCGAAGCGCGCCGCGAGCAGCGCGACGAAGCGCTCGGTGTGTCCCCGCTCCTCGGCCAGCGTCCAGGTGGGCTCGGTGCGCTCCAGGCTCGCGCGCAGCAGCTGGCCCAGGTCGCTGAGCAGCCGGTCCGTGCGCGACAGGTCCTCGTACATCACCGACCCGATGGTGTGCAGCGCGTTGAAGAGGAAATGCGGGTGCAGCTGGCCCGTGAGCGACTGGAGCTGCGCGGCCCGCAGCTCACCCTCCAGCTCCGCGGACCGCAGTGCTCGCGCCTGCCGCTCCCGCCACTCGTACACGAGCGCGATGACCGCGCAGCCCAGGCCGTAGGTGATGAGGTCCTTCTGGGCCTCCATCGGCAGCGCGTACACGGGAGGCCCCAGGTCGTAGTCCCCCAGCTCCAGCAGCGCGTAGACCGCGTGCCGCAGCCCCGCCATCCCCGCGATGTGCAGCGACGTGAAGAGGAGGAACGCCGCGGCGTGGATGCCCAGGAAGCGCGCCCAACCCACGCGAGGCGACGGCGCGTTGAGCACCGCCGTCATCAAGATGGGCAGGAGCAGCGTGACGACCAGCGCGCTGGTCACCTCCCAGATGAAGGCCGGCGCCCAGTGGCCCGGGTCCCGTTGCATGAGCTGCGTCAGCCGCACCGCGCTGCCCTGCCACAGCCCCAGGGCCAACCCGAACGCCAGGAGCTTGAGCGCCGGGCGCAGTCGCAGCTGGGGCCAGCGCCACGGCCTGGCAGGCATCTCGTCCCGGTCCCTCACCCCACCGCCTCCTGAGCGAGGACGACCGTCCGTGCCGCGCGGGGCTTCATGCCGAAGAGCGGCCGCAGCCACGCCACGCGGGACACGGCCTCGCACAGCGCCAGCGTGAGGGCGAAGGACACGATCAGCACCGTCAGGAGCATGGCCCAGGGCCCCACCGGCAGCCGCAGGCACAGGTAGCCCACGCACACGATGACCGTCTGGTGGAAGATGTAGAACGGATACGACAGCGCCTGCGCGTGCGGCAGCCACGCGGGGGACACGCGGATGTGCCGCCGCGCGTAGGCCAGCGCCACCAGCAGCCCGCTCCAGATGAGGATGGAGCCCCCCACGATGGCGGGCACCACCGGCATCACCGGCCACGGCCACACCACCTCCACCACGAGCGCCGCCACCGCCAGGGCCAGCAGCCCGTGCCGCAGCGTCACCAGCCGGCCCCACACGCCCGGGCAGCGGCCCAGCAGGTGGCCGTACAGGAAGAGCAGGCCGTACATGAGGAAGGTGCGCGGATCATCGAACAGCGCGTGCGTCTCCGGGAAGCCGCGCAGGAGCACCCGGACGAGCACCAGCGGCACCCCGAGCCACAGCACGTTCACCCCCCGCGACAGCCACGCGTCCGCCCGCGCGAGGAACCGCTCCCCGCGCTCCGTTCGCAGCGCCGCGAACAGGGGCAGGGCCAGGATGCAGTAGTGGAACAGGTAGGCCACGAACCACAGATGGTGCCAGCTGAAGCTGCCCGCGGGGTAGGGCACGAAGTCGAACACCGTCGGGTAGAACGCGGCGTAGCCGCCCTGGAACTGCCCCCGGAACAGCCGCTCCACGTAGATCTGCGGCGGCACCACCACGAACATGCCGAACACCAGCGGCAGCAACAGCCGCTTCGTCCGGTCCTTCGCGAACGCCCCCAACGTGCGCCGCCGGAGCGCGAACGCGGTGCCCGCGCCGGAGATGACCATCAAGAGCGGCATGCGCACCAGGTGCAGGACGCCCATGACGGGCTCCAGCTGGGGCAGCGCCTGGGGGCTCTTGATGTGCCACTCCCAGGTGTTGAACATCATCCCTGTGTGGAACAGGTGCAGCACCACGATGGCCAGCACCCGGAGCCAGTCCAGGTCGGGGTGGTGCGCGGCGGCGGGGCGTGATGGGGCGTTCATGGGCAGGGACCTCCAGGCGGTGTCCGCCGCTGAAGTACCCACGCCCGGGCCTCCGCCTCCACGCGGATGCCGTGGAACGGACCGGCAGCGGCGCGAGCCGGACTCCCCCGGCGACCTGGGGGGCCCCTCGAGACGCGAAAAGGGCCGCCCGGTTGCCCGGACGGCCCTTCCCGTGAAGCCATGGAGCGCTTCAGGTGAAGCGGTGGACTACTCGGCCACCACGTCGACCTTGATCTTCGCCGTCACCTCGCGGTGCAGGCGCAGCTCCACGTCGTAGCTGCCCAGCGACTTGATGGGCTCGGCCAGGTGCAGCTGGCGGCGATCCACCTGCTGACCCTGGGACGCGAGCGCCTCGGCGATGTCCAGCACCGTGACGGAGCCGAACAGCTTGTCCTGCTCGCCGACCTTGCGCTTGATGGTGACCTTGACGTTGCCCAGCTTCTTGGCCTGCTCGTCGGCAGCGCCCTTCAGCTTGGCGTTGCGAGCGGTCTGCACGGACTTCTCGTGCTCCAGCTGGCGCATGTTCTGCTCGCTCGCCAGGACCGCCTTCTTGCGCGGCAGAAGGAAGTTGCGGCCGAAGCCGTCCTTCACCGTGACGAGCTCGCCGGACTTGCCGAGGTTGTCGATGTCCTCACGCAGAATGACCTTCATGTTTCTGTCTCCTGTGTTGCGGACCGGCGGCTAGCCGACCACCGCGTTGTAGGGGAGGAGCGCGATGCCGCGGGCGCGCTTGATGGCGATCGCCACCTCACGCTGGTGCTTCGCGCAGTTGCCGGAGATGCGGCGGGGGATGATCTTGCCGCGCTCGGTGACGAAGTACTTCAGCGTCGCCTGGTCCTTGAAGTCCACCGACGCGTTCTTCTCCGCGCAGAACCGGCAGACCTTCTTGCGGCCGAAGCCACGACCACCGCGCTTGTCGTCGTCGCCGCCCATGCCGCCGCGGTCGCCACGATCACCACCACGGTCGCGGTCACCGCCGCGATCACCGCCACGGTCGCCACCGCGCGAACCGCCGCCGTAGCCGCCACCGCCACCACCGGGGCCGCGGGAAGCGCCCGCGCCCTGCTTGCTATCCATGCCGTTGCTCATGAACGTTCTCGTTTCCTGGAAGGTTGGGGGAATGACCCGTCAGAAGAGGCTTACGCCTCCTCCGCGGAGTCCTCTTCCGAATCGACAGCCGCGAACTCCGGCGCCTCGCTCCGGAAGCCGCCACCCTCGCGCTCGGCGGGAGCGCCCGGACGGGTCTCCTCGACGTCGCCGGCCAGCTTCAGGTCCTCGAGGACCGGACGCGACTCGGGGTCCACCTCGTCCGCGATCTTCACGGAGATGTAGCGGGTGACCTCGTCGAGGTTGCGCAGGTTGCGCTCGATCTCCGCCACCAGCTTGCCGTCACCCAGGAAGCTCGTGTGGACGTAGATGGCGCGCGGCTGCTTGGCCACGGGGAACAGCGTCTTCTTCTTCCCCCACACCGTGAAGCGGAGGACCTTGCCGCCCTCGCGCGAAACGATGCCGCGGACGCGCTCCTTCAGCTTGTCCACGTTGTCGTCGGTGAGGTCCGGCTTGACCAGGAAGATGGTCTCGTACTCACGAAGCCGCTTGGCGGCCTGCGTCTCTGCCATGTTTCTCTCCCCTTGGGGTCGAGTGCCCCCCGGACCATCCGGGGAGCGGGGAAACGGCCGGTGACCCTCGAAGGCCACCACCGGGGACGGGAAATCCTCTCGCGCGCCCGTCACCATCGCGCCTTGGCCCGTGCCTGAACACGGGAAGCTTTGAAAGAACATCCCCCAGCACGCGTGGGACACACTCCGGGGGAAGGGGCTTCTAAGAGGACCCCTCCTGGAAAGTCAAGCGGAGCCGAGGGAGCAGGCAGCCGTCCCGCCGTTTCAGGCCTTGCGGTTGTGGCGGTTCATCGCCGTGGCCAGCCCGTCGCGCACCCAGCTCTCCGCCATGTCCGCCGCCTTGCCGATGAGCTCCTCCAGCTGGCGGCGCTCGCCGTCGTCGAAGTTGGACAGCACGTAGCCCGCCACGCGCTCCTTGGCGTTGGGGCCCTCCGGCTTGCCAATGCCCACCCGCACGCGGATGAAGGCGTCCTCGCCCAGGCACTGCACCATGCTCTTGAGGCCGTTGTGCCCGCCCGCGCCGCCGCCCGCCTTGAGCTGCAGCCGGCCGAAGGGCAGGTCCAGCTCGTCGTGCACCACGAGCACGTCCTGGACCGCGACCTTGTAGAAGCGCGCGGCCTCCGCCACGGAGCGGCCGGACAGGTTCATGTACGTCTGCGGCTCCACGAAGAGGATGCGCTCGCCGCCCAGCGTCCCCTGGCCCACCCGCGCCTGGAACTTGTCCTGGGTGAGCTCCGCGCGGGCGCGCGCGAGCAGTGCGTCCACCACCATGAACCCGACGTTGTGGCGGTGGCGCTCGTACTCGCGCCCGGGGTTGCCCAGCCCGCAGATGAGCTTCATGGACGGCTCCGGAGGAGGGCGGGGCGTGCAGGGGCCCGCGCCCGGGAAAAAGACAGCGGGGCAGGCCCTGGAAGAGGCCCGCCCCGCGAAGAGACACCGAACGGCGGAAGAGGACTACTTCTTCGCCGGGGCCTTGGCCGCGGCCGCCGCGGGGGCCTTGGCGTCGGCCGCCTTCGCGTCGCCCGCCTTCGCCGCCGCGGGAGCCGCCGCGGCCGCAGCCGCCGCCGCCGGAGCCGCTTCCGCCGCTTCCGGCGCGGAGAGGACGGCGATGGTGTAGTTGACGTGCGTCTTCACGGACACGCCCTCGGGGAGCTTCACGTCGTTCACGTGGATGGCTTCCGCGATCTTCAGGTTGGTGACGTCCACCTCGATCTGGAGCGGGATGGCGCCGGGGAGCGCCCAGACCTCCAGGTTGCGGCGGATCTGCGTGAGCAGACCGCCGTCCGCCACGCCCGCGGCCTTGCCGGTGAGCACGACGGGCAGGTTCACCTTCACCTGGTCGTTGTCGCGCACGGCGATGAAGTCCGCGTGCAGGATGTCCCGGGTGAGCGGGTCCATCTGGTAGTCCTTCAGCAGGACCTGCTGATCATTGCCCGCCAGCTTCAGCTGGATGAGCGTGTTCAGCTTGTGCGGGGTGTTGATGGCCGTGCGGATGGCCTTCGGGTCCACGGAGATGTGCAGCGGCGCCTTCAGGTGCTTGCCGTAGACGACGGCGGGGACCTGGCCGGAGGAGCGCAGGCGGCGGGCAACGCCCTTGCCGGAACCTTCACGGGCCTGCGCTTCGAGGGTGCTCTTGTCGGTGGCCATGGAAATCTCTCTTTTCGGTGGGGTACCGCGAATGTCACCGGTCCGTCGGGCGCCCTCGGCATCCCACCCCCATGGTGGGCCCCGAAGACGGCGCCCGGGCCGTGCTGAGGCCCGTTGAACCGGTGGAGGGGGCCGGACATGCCAGCCCCCGGGGTCCTTCGTCAAGCCGCCCGGCTTCCAGGCGGCCCCAGGCTCACTCGGGCCTGGACGAACTTCAGACGAACAGCGAGCTCAGCGAGTCCGCGCGGTGGATGCGCGCGATGGCCTCACCGAAGAGGGCGTCCGTATGCAGGGCGCGGATCTTCGGGCACGCCCTGGCGTTGGGCGCCAGGGGCACCGTGTCCGTGAAGACGACCTCCTCCAGGACGGAGTCGGTGATGCGCTGGATGGCGGGGCCGGACAGGATGGGGTGCACCGCGTACGCGACCACCCGGCGCGCGCCCTTGTCCTTCAGCGCCAGGGCGGCCTGCGCGAGCGTGCCCGCGGTGTCCACCATGTCGTCCACCAGGATGGCGTCCTTGCCCTTCACGTCGCCAATGAGGTTCATCACCTCCGAGGCGTTGGGGCGCGGGCGGCGCTTGTCGATGATGGCCAGCCCCGTGTTCAGCCGCTTGGAGTAGGCGCGCGCGCGCTCCACGCCGCCGGCGTCCGGGCTGACGATGACCAGCTCGCCCGACTCCGGGAAGCGCTTGCGGATGTCCTCCAGGAACACCGGCGAGCCGTAGAGGTGGTCCGAGGGCATGTTGAAGAAGCCCTGGATCTGCCCGGCGTGCATGTCCATGGACACCACCCGGTTGACCCCCGCGACCTCCAGCATGTCCGCCACCAGCTTGGCGGTGATGGGCGTGCGGGCCGCCACCTTCCGGTCCTGCCGCGCGTAGCCGTAGTACGGCATCACGGCCGTGATGGAGCCGGCGCTCGCCCGCTTGAGGGCGTCGCACATGATGAGCAGCTCCATCAGGTGGTGGTTCGTCGGAGGGCACGTGGACTGGACGATGAACACGTCCTGTCCACGCACGTTCTCGCCGATCTCGACGTGGATCTCCCCGTCGGAGAACGTGTCCACCGTCGCCTGGCCCAGGGGACGCTGGAGGTACTCGCAGATGCGCTGCGCCAACGCCGGGTTCGAGTTCCCGGCGAACACCTTGAAGTCACGCGACGGCTGCATGGGGGCGCTGACTAACCCGTGCGAGCCTGGAAGGGAAGTTCGTTAGTCGAGTTCCGCAGCCACGGGACCGAGCGTCCCGTTCTGCGTCTGGTGAAGGTGTTTCTCGTACTCGATGAGGATGACCCGCTCCATCTGGCTGCGCGTGTCCGCGTTCAACGGATGGGCGATGTCCTTGTAGGTCCCGTCCTTCCGTTTTTTCGCGGGCATCGCGATGAAGAGCCCGGTGGAGCCATGGATCACCTTCAGGTCGCGGACGACGAAGCAGTGATCCAGGGTGATGGTGACGTATGCCTTGAGTTTGTCCTCTTCGACCGGAAACACCCGGACGTCGGTGATGTTCATGTCCCCCCCGAACACTGGAAGATCGGAGCTACGGGGAAGCCTGGGACAGACTGGAGGTGAAAAGCAAGCACCCCCTACCTGTCGCGCTGGGGACCGTTCACTGCCCCCGCAGCCCCTATGCCCCGAAGGGCCAGTGACTCACCAGGTGGGCGAGGAACGCCAGGTGGTAGACGACGATGACGGCGTAGACGACGGCGCCCGCGCGGATGGCGAAGCGGCTGGCCTTGAGCCGGCGGTGCAGGCACAGCAGGCACAGGCCCGCGTTCACGATGAGCAGCTTGGAGAACATGAAGAGCAGCGGTGACTGCTCGTACGCCACGCGCATCACCGGGTTGAGCTCCTCCGCCACCCCCAGCTGGAGGAAGAGCAGGGTGAACAGGCCGTCCATCAGGTTCAGCATCAGCAGCGCCACCGACGCCGGTGACATGTAGAAAGAAGCCTGCTGCGCCCAACCCCCGCCCTGCACCTCGTTCGCCGTCGCCGCCACTCGCCACCCCCAAGGTCTCGTCCGTGCTACCCGGGGGCAGGGCTATTCAAATCCCTTGCCAGGGTTTCACGGGGCTTTCCGGAAGCAGGCGGGCAGGCTGGGCGGGCGGGGGCTTGCGCCACCGGAAACGAAATTGACGGAACGGGGTGGGTCGCCGAGATTGGCCCCGCTTCCGCCCTTCCCGACGAGCGTCCCTTGCATCAATTCCCCAAAGATATCGGGTGGATAGAGGTCATCTGCGGTTCGATGTTCTCCGGCAAGACGGAGGAGTTGATCCGCCGCGTCAAGCGCGCGCTGTACGGCCGGCAGAAGGTGCGGGTGTTCAAGCCGCGCATCGACACCCGCTACGACGACACGCAGGTGGTCAGCCATTCCCAGTTGAAATTGACGTCCCTCCCCATCGAGAGGGCTGAAGAAATTTTCCGGCACCTGTCCCCCGACACGCAGGTGGTGGGCATCGACGAGGTGCAGTTCCTGGGCGGTGAGGTGGTGCAGGTGTGCGAGGCGCTCGCCCAGCGGGGCATGCGCGTCATCTGCGCGGGGCTGGACCAGGACTACCAGGGGCGCCCCTTCGAACCGATGCCGCAGCTGATGGCGGTGGCGGAGTACGTGACGAAGGAGCTGGCCATCTGCGCGGTGTGCGGAAACCCGGCCAACCGTTCGCAGCGCATCATTGGCAGCGAGGAGCGGGTGGTGGTGGGCGCGGCCGGTGCCTACGAGCCGCGCTGCCGCAAGTGTCACGTGGCGGAACCCGCGGAGGCCAGCCCTCCGCAGACGCTGAAGCTGTTCGACTGAGAGCCAGGCCGCCGAAGGCCGGCGCGGGAGCCCCATCCGATGCGCGACACCCTGTACGCGAACGTGCCCTTCAAGTTGAACGAGATGACCCACCACTATGGGCCCAACGTCCATCTGGTGGGCAATCCGTTTCTCCTCTCCCAGCTGGCCACGCTCTGCGCCAAGGGCACGCTCCAGCCTCAAATCAACCGGTTGGTGGAGCAGCTCTACGCGGACCTGGTGAAGACGGTCATCAACGCGGAGTTCCCGCGCAAGATGGTGACCCTCCCCACGCGGATGATCGACTCCACGCCCCTGGGCATCTACCAGGGCGAGGTGGTGGACCCGCAGCTGCGCGTGGTGACGGTGAACATCGCGCGGGCGGGCACGCTGCCGTCACAGGTGACGTACGACCTGCTCAACTTCACGGTGGACCCGTCCCTGGTGCGCCAGGACCACATCATCATGAGCCGGATGATCGACGCGGCCCAGGCGGTGGTGGGCTCGGAGATTGGCGGCGCGAAGATTGGCGGGGACGTGGACGACGCGTTCGTGCTGTTCCCGGACCCCATGGGGGCCACGGGCGGCAGCCTGTCCACGGCCATCACCCTGTACAAGACGAAGGTGCCCGGCAAGGCCCGGCGCATCATCACGCTCAACCTCATCGTCACGCCGGAGTACCTGCGCCGGATGACGACGGAGCACCCGGACGTCATCATCTACGCGCTCCGGCTGGACCGCGGCCTGTCCCCGCCGGAGGTGTTCGGCACCGCGCCGGGCCTGCTCTGGGAGAAGGAGCGGGGGCTGGATGACCGGCAGTACATCGTCCCCGGTGGCGGCGGCTTCGGGGAGATCATGAACAACGCCTACGTGTAGAGGGAGCACCCGGTGACGACGTTCCACGAGAAGGATGTCGGCGTCCTCATCTCCGAGGAGGCCGTGCAGGCGCGCGTGAAGGAGCTGGGCGCGCAGATCACCCGCGACTACCAGGGCAAGGAGCTGACGCTCGTCTGTGTGCTCAAGGGCTCCGCGTTCTTCGCCATCGACCTGGCGCGCGCCATTGACCTGCCGCTCACGCTCGAGTTCCTGGGCGTGGCCAGCTACCACGGCGGCACGGAGTCCACGGGCGAGGTGCGCATCACCACGGACGTGTCCAAGCCGATGGCGGGCAAGCACCTGCTCATCATCGAGGACATCATCGACACGGGGCTCACCATGAGCTTCCTGCTGGAGAACCTCCAGGCGCGCCACCCGGCGTCGGTGAAGATCTGCTCGCTGCTGGAGAAGCCCGCGCGGGCCAAGACGAAGGTGAACATCGACTACAAGGGCTTCGTCATCGACGACAAGTTCGTCGTCGGGTACGGCCTGGACTACGGCGAGAAGTACCGGAACCTGCCGTTCATCGGCATCTGGAAGCACGCCTGACCGTCCCACCCCGCGGGGTGGGAGCTTTGAGATGACGAGGGCCCTGTCCACGCGCCGCGAGGCGGCCGTGTGCAGGGCCTTCGTGCGTCGAGCGGTGCGTGCATGCACAGCCTCTCCTTCTGGACACGGAAGGAGGCGTGGGCATGCGAGACGGAAGCGCGAGGACCCCCCGGACGATGACGACCGCGGGCGGGGAGGCGATGCAGAAGTACCTGGCGGAGGCCGTCGGCACGTTCGTGCTGGTGCTCGGCGGCGTGGGGGCGGCGGTGCTGGCGGGCGACCGCATCGGCTTCCTGGGGGTGGCGTTCGCCTTCGGCCTGTCGCTGCTGGCCATGGTCTACACGGTGGGCCCCATCTCCGGCTGCCACGTGAACCCGGCGGTGACGGTGGGCCTGTTGATGGCGGGCAAGTTCGACAAGCGCCACGTGGCTGGCTACGTCATCGCGCAGTGCGTGGGCGCCATCGTCGCGGCGGGCGTGGTGCTGCTCATCGCGAAGGGGATGCCGGGCGGCTACTCCGCGAGCGCGGAGGGGCTGGGGAGCAACGGCTACGGGGCGGCGTCCCCGGAGGGCTACGGCGGCGGGGCGGCCTTCCTCGCGGAGGTGTTCCTGACCTTCGTGCTGGTGCTGACGGTGCTGGGGGCCACGGACTCGCGCGCGCCGGTGGGCTTCGCGGGGCTGGCCATCGGCCTGGTGCTGACGCTCATCCACCTGGTGGGCATCCCCATCACCAACACGTCGGTGAACCCGGCGCGCAGCCTGGGGCCGGCGCTGTTCGCGGGAGCCGACGCCTTGAAGCAGCTGTGGATGTTCATCATCGCGCCGCTGCTGGGCGCGGCCTTCGCGTCCGCGGTGTACCGGCTGGTGCACCGGCCGGCGGTGCAGATCTCCGCCACGCGCGCGGAGCAGGCGACGGAGGAGGAGCGCCGCGAGCGCCTGGCGGGCCGGCGCGACGTGGAGCACCCCGTCTGAAGCACGAAGGCCGTGCCTCGCTTGCTGTCGCGGGGCACGGCCTGGGTGGGTGAAGCAGGAGAGGGGCCTAGAAGGCGGCGTCGAAGACGACGTCGTTGGCGGCGCCCACGCCCACGCCCACCTGGTAGGACGACACGCGGCGCTCGAAGAAGTTGGTGAGCTCCTGCACGTCCTGCAGGTCCATGAAGTGCAGCGGGTTCTTCGTGTGGAAGATGGGGGACATGCCCAGCATCTGGAGGCGCTGGTCGGCCACGTACTCCAGGTAGCCGCGCATCTCCTGCACCGACAGGCCCATCACGCCGCCGCTCAGCAGGTCCTGGGCGAACTGCGTCTCGCACTCCACCGCGTCGCGCATCATCTGCACGACGTCCTTCTCCAGGCTCGCGTCGAAGAGGTCCGGCTCCTCCTTGCGCGCCGTGTTGATGGCCTCGAAGGCGAAGGTCATGTGGGCGGACTCGTCGCGGAACACCCAGTTGGTGCCCGCGGCCAGGCCGTTGAGCAGCCCCTTGCTGCGCAGGAAGTACACGTACGCGAAGGCCGCGAAGAAGAAGAGGCCCTCGATGCAGCCCGCGAAGCAGATGAGGTTCAGCAGGAACTGGCGGCGGTCCGACTTCGTGCGGACCTGATCCAGCGCCTGGATGCTGTCCATCCACTTCATGCAGAAGCGCGCCTTGCGCTGGATGGACGGGATGTTGTCCACCGCCGCGAAGGCCTTGGCGCGCTCCGCCGGGTCCGGCACGTAGCTGTCCAGCAGCGTCAGGTAGAACTGGACGTGCAGCGCCTCCTCGTAGAGCTGGCGCGACAGGTACATGCGCGCTTCGGGCGCGTTCAGGTGCTTGTAGAGGTTGAGCACCAGGTTGTTGCCGACGATGGAGTCGCCCGTGGCGAAGAAGGCCACCAGCCGGTGGATGAGGTGACGCTCCGCGTCCGTCATCTTCGAGCGCAGGTCCACCAGGTCCGTGGAGAAGTCGATCTCCTCCACCGTCCAGGTGTTCTTGATGGCGTTGCGGTACATCTCGAAGAAGACGGGATACGCCATGGGGCGCAGCGTCAGGTTCATTCCCGGATCGAGCAGCATTGCTTCGGCACTCCCTTACGCACGACGACAGGGGACAGCAGGGGTACGGCGCCCACCAGGGTGACTACTGGCAGGCCTCGCACGCCTCGGGGTTCTCCAGCGAGCACGCCACCGCTTCGGCCTCCGCGGTCACGACCTGCGACACCGGCGCGGGCGTGGGCGTGGCGGTAATCGTCGGGCCGCCCTGGCCCACGGTGGCCTTGGCGATGCGGGTCGCCGGGCGTGAGCGCAGGTAGTAGGTGGTCTTCAGCCCCTTCTGCCACGCGTAGAAGTACATCGAGGACAGCTTCCCGATGTTGGGCGTCTCCACGAAGAGGTTGAGCGACTGGCTCTGGTCGATGAAGGCGCCGCGGTCCGCGCCCATGTCCAGCAGTGAGCGCATGGGGACCTCCCACGCGGTGCGGTAGATGGCGCGCAGCTCCTCCGGCAGCTCCGTGAGGTCCTGCACGCTGCCTTCGGCCAGCTTGATGCGGTTGCGCGTGGCCTCGTTCCACAGGCCCAGCTGCTGCAGGTCGCGCACCAGGTAGCGGTTCACCTGGAGGAAGTCACCGGACAGCGTCTCGCGCTTGAAGAGGTTGGAGACCTGCGGCTCGATGCACTCGTAGCAGCCGGCGATGGACGCGATGGTGGCCGTGGGCGCGATGGCGATCATCAGCGAGTTGCGCAGGCCCACCTTCATGATGCGCGAGCGCAGCGCGTCCCAGCGCAGCGTGTCCTCCGGGACGATGCCCCAGCTGTCGAACTGGAGCTCGCCCTTGGCCGCGCGCGTCTCCGGGAAGGAGGGGTGCGCGCCGAACTGCTCCGCCAGGTCCGAGGAGGTGACGAGCGCCGCGTAGTAGATCTCCTCCGAAATCTTCTTGGACAGGTTGCGCGCCTCCACGGAGTCGAAGGGCAGGCGCAGCTGGAAGAAGACGTCCTGGAGGCCCATCAGGCCCAGGCCCACCGGGCGCCAGCGGCGGTTGGAGTCCGCGGCGGTGGGGATGGGGTAGTAGTTGAGGTCGATGACGCGGTCCAACTGCTTGAGCGCGAGCATCGCGTTGGAGCGCAGCAGGTCGAAGTCGAACTTCCCGTCCTTCACCATGCGGCCCAGGTTGAGCGACCCCAGGTTGCACACCGCCGTCTCACCCTGGCTCGTGACCTCCAGGATTTCGGTGCAGAGGTTGGACAGGTGGATGACGTTGCCCGGCTGACCCGTCTGGTTGCTCTTGCGGTTGCAGATGTCCTTGAAGGTCATCCAGCCGTTGCCCGTCTGGGCCAGCACCTTCATCATCCGGGCGTACAGGTCGCGCGCCTTCACCTTGCGCACGGCCTGGCCCTGCGCCTCCGCCTCCACGTAGGCCTTCTCGAAGGCCTCGCCGAAGAGGTCGGTGAGGTGGGGCGTCGCCTTCGGGTCGAAGAGGCTCCACTCCTGGTCGGCCTCCACGCGGCGCATGAAGAGGTCCGGCACCCAGTTGGCCAGGTTCAGGTTGTGCGCGCGGCGGGCCTCGTCGCCGGTGTTGTCACGCAGCTCGAGGAAGTCCTCGATGTCCGCGTGCCACGTCTCCAGGTACACGCAGCACGCGCCCTTGCGCTTGCCGCCCTGGTTCACCGCCGCCACGGACGCGTCCAGCGTCTTGAGCCACGGGACGATGCCGTTGGAGTGGCCGTTGGTGGACTTGATGAGCGAACCGCGCGCGCGCACGCGGTGGTACGCCACGCCGATGCCGCCGGAGAACTTCGACAGCATCGCGATGTCCGAGTACTTCTTGTAGATGGCGTCCAGCTCGTCCGCCGGCGAGTCCAAGAGGAAGCAGCTGGAGAGCTGCTCGTGGCGCGTGCCGGAGTTGAACAGGGTGGGGGAGCTGGGCAGGTACTCCAGCGAGCTGAACAGGCGGTAGAGCTCGATGGCCTCTCGCGCGTTGTCGCCGGACAGGGCGCACGCCACGCGCAGGAAGAAGTCCTGCGGCGTCTCAATCACTTCGCGCGTCTGCGGGTTCTTGAGCAGGTAGCGGTCGTAAACGGTGCGCAGGCCGAAGTACTCGAAGAGGTCGTTGCGGACCGGGTCGATGGCGGCGTTGAGCTTGCGCGCGTTGGCCTGGACGAAGGTGAGCAGGCGGTCCGCGATGAGGCCGTGCTTGTGGCCGGCGGCGACGGACTGGCTGAAGGACTGGATGTCCTGGTTGCTGACCTCCTTCTGGATGAAGGTGGACAGCAGGCGCGCGGAGAGCCGGGCGTACTCGGGCTCTTCCACGATGAGCGCCGCGGCGGTCTGGATGGACAGGCTGTCCAGTTCCCGCGTGGTGGCGCCGTCGTACAGGCCGCTGATGGTCTTGGTGGCCACGCGCATCACGTCCACGCGCGACAGGCCCACGCAGGACTTGCCCACCGCGCGGACGATCTTGTTGAGGTCCACCGGCTCCGCCGTGCCGTTGCGCTTCTTCACCCGCATGGTGGTGGCGAAGTCGCCGGGCGCCGACGTGGCCTGCGTGGCGGGCGCCACGGTGGCGGAGTCGGGGGGCGGCGAGGCGACGGCGTTCGGCTTGAAGGGCGTCTGGACGGTCACGGGCGTCTCACTTCCGGGCAAGGCAATGGCGTAGCCATCAGGGCGGACTGACCCTGTGGGTGACGGCTTCGGAGATGGCAGGGAGGAACTGACTTCCGATCAGGACCCGAGGGCTTGGCGACAGCGGCCCGACATGTAGCGAATTGTGGGGTAGCTGTGTGTGTCGATCAAGAAAACCACACCAGCCTCCGGGTTCCGCGGGCGTGCCCCCTGGGTGGCGGGCGAGCAACAGAGCCAACCCAAGCTATGGGGGGTCCCCTGGTGTGTCAACGCTAGATCCTGTGTAAAGCAGCCCTCGGGGTCGGATCGATCATTGCAATCTATGATCACTCACCGACACTTTTCCGGGCGTCTTCCGGCCGACATTTACAGGGCCGGAAAAGCGCGCCCGGGACCGTCTTTTTCATGGGGTCACCCAACCCCCCAAGATCAGGGCGCGCGGCCCGCGTCGGGGGTTGGGGCGGCGGCCGGGGGCTGCTGGGCGGCGTCACCGGAAGGTGACGGAGCGGGCTGCTGGGGCGCCGGTGCTACAGGGCTGTTGTCCGGGGCGCTCTCCGTGTGGACGGCGCGGCGCAGGGCCTCCTCCAGGTTGCGGGCGGTGGGGCCCACGGTGGTGAGCATCTGGTTGGCGGCGCGGGCGTGGCGGTTCTCCGTCTCCGCGGCGAGCTTGAGCTGGGCCAGCCCTTCCGACACGAGGCGGCGGGCGTCCTCCAGCTTCTGGCGCGCCTGGTAGAAGGCGACGTCGGTGAGCATGGACTGGAGGCTGCGGCGCTGCTCCTCCGTGATGCCGGCGAGCTTCTCCGCGCGGCGCAGGTAGTAGAGGCCGCGCTCCACCTTGGCGGGCTCGCCGGACGCGATGCGCGGGCGGGCCAGGGTCTCCAGGAGGGGGAAGAGGGCGCGGTCCAGGTCGTCCCGGTCGGTGAACTTCTGCTGCGTCAGCAGGGTGACGTCCTGGCCCTCCAGGGGGAGCGGGGCGTAGGCGTCCGCGAGGCGCGGGTCACCGGGGCGGTAGGCGGCGGCGCCCGTGGGCAGGGCGCGGCCCTTCATCACCACCAGCTCGCCGTTCTCCTGCACGACGGTGAAGGTGCGGGCGTTGAGCTGGCCCAGGAGGAAGACGACGCCGCCACCCAGGCCCAGGATGACGAGGAAGACGAGCAGCCGGGTGAAGGTGCGACGGGCCCGGTAGCCGAAACCCTGCGGTGAATGGGTGGTCATGTCGCCTGCTCTCCGGTCGGTCGGGCGTGGGCCCGTGAGGGTCTGGCCCTGAAATTGGGTCTTCTGGGACTCCAACGCTACAGTTCTCGCCCCCTCGGGAACATCATTTGCAACCCACCTTTCGTCGCATGGGGCCCAGCGAGCTGCTGCCCCGCTACATCTTCGCGGAGAGCCTGTTCGCGCGCCGTCGCGTGCTGGAGGTCGACGCCGTGGCCTCCACGGGCGGCGAGAGCGCGCGCTTTCTCGTGGAGCGGGGTGCTCGCACCGTGGTGGCGTGCGACGCGGACGTGGCGGCGGTGGAGGCGGCGCAGAAGGCCCATGCGCACCCGCAGCTGCGCTTCCGCGCCAACGTCTATGACGACCTGGAGGCGGGCAGCTTCGACCTGGTGCTGGTGACGGACCTGGCGCCCTACGTGCGCGCGCCGGAGCTGCTGGCGGAGCTGGCGCGGCTGGTGGCCCGGCAGGGCTTCCTGGTGGGCGGCCTGCGCAACATCGCGGGGCTGGCGCTGCCGCAGCTGCTGGAGCCGGAAGAGGCGGTGCCGCCCACGTACGGGCAGCTGCTGGACGCGCTGAGCGCGCACTTCCCGCATGTGGAGGTGGCCACGCAGTCGCCGGTGCTGGGCTACCAGCTCGCGTTCGAGCGGGGCGAGGGCTTGCAGGTGGACGGCTCGCTCGTGCGGCACAGCGAGGCGGCGTACTTCGTGGTGATGGCGGGCCTGGAGCCGGCGCGGGTGGTGGACCCGACGTGGGTGCAGCTGCCGCCGGAGCCGCTGGCCTTCACGCGCGGCAAGCTGGACGAGGTCGCGGCCCGGGCGAAGACGTGGGAGGAGCGGGCGGGGCGGCTGAAGGAGGCGGTGTCGAAGCTTCGCGCGGAGATTGGTGACCGCGAGGCGGAGGTGGTCGCGCTCAAGCCGGCGCTGGAGGGCGCGCGGCAGGACATGGCGCGGCTGACCGCGCAGCTGGAGCAGGCGCGGGGCACGGTGGAGTCCGCGCGCGAGCGGGACGACCTGAGCAGCCGGCTGCGGCGGCGCGAGCTGGAGTTGCAGGTCGCGACGGAGCGGATCGCGGACGCGGACCGGCGGCTGACGGCGCAGCGCCTGGAGGTGGAGGCGGCGCAGCGCGCGCAGGCGGAGGCGGGCGTGCAGGTGCTGGCCGCGCAGGAGTCGGTGCGGCTGGAGCGGGCGCGGCGCGAGGAGACGGCGGCGACGCTGGACGAGGCGCGCGAGCGGCTGACGCAGGCGTACACGGAGCTGCGCACGCTGCAGGACGAGTTGGGCGCGCTGCGCATCGACCGAGAGCGGGACCGGCTGGCTGCGGAGCGCGCGCAGGACGGGGCCGAGGACCGGCGCCGGCAGGCGGAGGCGGCTCGCGAGCGGGAGCTGCGCATCGCGGAGCAGTATTCGACGGCGCTCGCGGCGGTGGAGCACCTGAAGGCGGAGCTGGCGCGCGCGCAGGATTCCGCGCGGACGGCGGGCGACGCGGTGCCGGTGAAGGAGGCGGAGCTGGCGCGCGCTCGCCGGGAGCTCGCCGAGGCCCAGCAGCGGATGCACTCCGCGGAAGGGGCGCGCAAGGACGCGGAGGCGCGGCTTTCGGAGCGCGAGGCGCTGCTGCGCGGCCTGGAGACGGAGCTCACCGCGGCGCGCGAGGCGGAAGGCCGGCTGCGGCAGGAGCTGGAAGGGCGCGCGCAGTCCGAGTCGGCGGCGCGGGCGCTGGCGGCGCGGCTGGAGGAGGAGCTCCACGCGGCCGGGCTGCGCCTGGAGAAGCTGGAGGCGGAGCAGCAGCGCGTCGAGTCCGCGCAGCACGTGGCGGGGCAGCGGCTGGCGGCGGCGGAGACGGAGCGCGTCCGGGTGGAGGCCGCGCTCGTCCAGGCCATCGACGCGGAGCGGGCCCAGGCGCAGGCACGGCTGGAGGAGGCGCTGGCCCAGGCCCGCGCGGAAGCGGATGAGCGGGTGACGAACGCGCTGGCCGCCGCGCACTCCGACGCGGATTCGCGCCAGGAGCGTGCGCTGGCGGAGGCCCGCGAGCAGGGGGAGGCGCGGCTGGAGGAGGCGCGTGCGCGCTTCGAGCGTACGCTGGCGGAGGCCCGTGAGCAGGAAGAGGCCCGGCTCGTGCAGGCGCTGGAAGAGGCGCGGGGCCTTGCCGAGCGTGCACTGGCGGAGGCCCGTGAGCAGGAGGAGGCGCGGGCCGCGCAGGCGCTGGAGGCGGCTCGGGCTGACGCGGATGCGAGTGTCGAGCGCGCGTTGGTTGCGGCTCGAGAGGCCGCGCAGGCCCTGGAGGCGAGCCGGTCCGACACGGATTCGCGTGTCGAGCGTGCGTTGGCGGATGCGCGTGAGGCGGCGCTGGCGCTGGAGGCAGCCCGGGTTGATGCGGATGCCCGTGTCGAACGTGCGACGGCGGAGGCGGCGCAGGCGCTGGATGCTGTCCGGGCCGACGCGGATGTGCGTGTCGAGCGTGCGACGGCGGAGGCGGCGCAGGCGCTGGATGCTGTCCGGGCCGACGCGGATGCGCGTGTCGAACGTGCGATGGCGGAAGCCGCGCAGGCGCTGACCGAAGTCCGGGCCGACGCGGATGCCCGTGTCGAACGCGCGATGGCGGAAGCGGCGCAGGCCCTGACTGAAACCCGAGCCAATGCGGACGCGCTGCTGGCGAAGGCGCTGGCGGACGCGGCGGCCGAGCGGGATGCGGCCCTGGCGGAAGCGGAGAGCCGGCGGGAGCAGGCTCTTGCCGAGGTGCGTGCCAGCGCCTCCGCTCAACGGAGCCGACACCTGGCGGACGTCGAGGCCCGTGCGGCGCAAGCGCTCGCGGAAGTGCGTGCGGAGGCGGAGGCCCAGCGGATCCAGGCCCTCGAGGATGCCCGCGCCGAAGCCGAGGCCGAGCGGGTCCGGCAACTGGAGGAAGCCGAACTCCGCGCGGCGCGGATGCTCGCCGAGGTTCGTGCCGAAGCCGACGCGGTTCTTGCCCGACGGTTGGAGGAAGCCGAAGCCCGCGCGGCTCGTGCGCTCGCGGAAGCCCGCGCGGAGTCGAGCGGCCAGACGGAACAGGTGCTCTCCGATGTCCGCGCCGAGGCGGAGGCCCGGCTCGCGGCGGCGGAGGTGCGTGCCTCGGAAGCCCTGGAGGCCGCGGTCGAACTCGCGCGTTCGGAGGCCCGGGACACCCTGGCCCGTGAGGTGTGGGAACACGGGGCCCGGCTCGCGGAGTCGAACCAGGCCCGCGAGGCCGCCGAGGGACGCAGCGTGGAGCTGGAGGCAACGCTCCGCACGCTGCGGCAGGAGCTGACCGACTCGGAAGCCCTGGCGGCGCTCATCCAGGAGGACCTGGCGCGGGAGCAGAAGGCGCGGGCCTCGGTTCAGGCGGAACTCGACGCGGCTCGCGAGTCGCTGATCACCGAACAGGAGCGGGGGGCTCGCTGGGAGGCGTTGCTCGCCGACACCCAGGCGCAGCTGCTGTCGGAGCGCGAGCAGCAGGCCCGCGCGCAGGTGGCGCTCGCGAACCTGCAAGAGTCGCTCGACGCCGAGCGGGCCCTGCGCGCCCGGCTGGAAGGGTCCGAGTCCTCGTGGAACGAGGCCCAGAGCGCGCTGGAGTCGGACCGGCTGCGGCTGGATGCCGCGCTGGGCGTGGCTCGCACGGTCCTGGAGGAGGAGCGCGCGCAACGGACCCGGCTGGAGGCGTCGTTCGCCCAGCTCCAGAAGGACTCTGCCTCGGCGCTGGAAGCGTCGCGGGCTGCGGCACAGGAGGCTCGGACCCAGCTCGAAGCGGAGCTGTCCACGGCGCGCGCCGCGCGGCTGTCCACCGAGGCCGCGTTCGAGCACACGCGCCAGACCCTTTCGGAGGTCCAGGCCGCCTTCACCGAGGCGCAGCGCACGAACGAAGCCGCGTTGCTGGAACTGCGACAGGCGCAGGCGACGGCGCTGGAAGAGGCGCGTGCGTACGCTCGGGAGCTGGAAGAGGCCCGCGCCGCGCTGGCGGACGCGAAGCAGGCGCAGGCGGCCCAGGACGCGACGGTGCGCGAGCTGCGCGCGGAACTCACCGAGGCGCGGCGTTCGGAGGTGGAGGCGCTGTCCTCGTTGGATGACGCCCGCACGCAGGAGGCTCGCGACCGCGAGTCGCGCGCGAAGGACGAGGCCGCGCTCCGCTCGGAGCTGGAGACCCTTCGCGCGGAGTCCACGGCGCAGCGGGAGCGGCTGTCCGAAGCGGAGCAGGCACAGGCCGCAGTCCAGGCCCGGCTGGAATCCGAGCGGCTCCAGTGGGAGGCCACGGCGCGCGAGCAGCAGGCCCGGCTCGCGGAAGTCGAAGCCCGCCGTGCCGCGCTGGAAGCGTCGCTGTCGGACACCGAGTCCCGCTACACCGAGGAGGCCGCACGCCTCCCCGCGATGCAGCAGGCCCTCGCGGAGGCCGAGGCCCGCCTCGCGACCGAGACCACGCGAGTGCTCTCTCTGGAGCAGGCCCTGGCGGAGGCGGACGCCCGGCGTGCCACCGAATCCGCGCGCCTGGCTTCGCTGGAGCAGGCCCTGGCGGAGGCGGACACCCGACGTGTCGCCGAGTCCACGCGGCTGGCTTCGCTGGAACAGGCCCTGGCGGAGGCCGAGGCCCGGCTTGCCACGGAGACGGAACGCTTCGCCGTGAAGGTGGCGGAGGCGGAGTCCCGGCAGTCCACGGAGACCGCGGAGGCCGAGGCCCGGCTTGCGGCGGAGTCCTCGCGGCGCTCCGAATTGGAAGCCGCTCTCGCGGAGGCGGAGTCCCGGCAGGCCACCGAGTCCACACGCCGTGTCGCACTCGAAGCGTCGCTCGCGGAGGTCGAATCCCGGCAGGCCGCGGAGTCCGCGCGCCGCTCCGAACTGGAGGCGTCCATCGCCACGGCGGAGGCCACGATTGCCTCCGAGTCCGCGCGTCGCTCCGAACTGGAGGCCTCGCTGAAGGAAGCGGAGTCCCGGCTCTCCACGTTGGAGCAGGCCCTCGCGGAAGCAGAGAAGCGCTCTGCCTCCGAGACGTCACGCCGTGTCGGACTCGAAGCCTCGCTGACGGAGGTCGAGTTCCGGCTCGCCGCCGAGACCTCGAACCTCAGCGCGCTGGAGGATTCGCTCGCGCAGGCGGAGGCCCGGCTCGCGGCGGGGTCTCAGTCTCAGGATGCCGCGCGCGAGGCCGAAGCACGGGCGGCGCGTCTCACGGAGTCCCTGACGGCGCGCGAGCAGGAGCTGCGCGAGGCCAGTGCCCTGCGGGTCTCCATGGAGGCGCAGCTGGAAGGCGCGCTCTCGCGGACCGAGCGTCAGCAGCAGGACCTGGACGAGCTGCGCGAGCAGCTGGGCCTGAAGGAGCAGGAGCTGACGGCCCTGCGCGCGGAGACGGCCCGGTTGGGCGCGGCGCACCAGGAGTTGATGCGCTTGGGGGCTGAGCTGCAACGGGCGCACGCCGCGTTGCATGAGCGGAGCCAGCAGGTCGGCCGGCTGGAAGCGGAGTTGGTGGACGCCAGCGACCGGCTCGCCGCGACGCGCGAACACGCGGAGGTGCTCGTGGTGCAGCTCGAAACCGCGCGCCGCTTCGCGGGCAAGGCCACGAACCTGGAGGCGTCGCTGGAGGGCCTGCGCGCCGAACTGGAAGCCGCGCGCGCGGAGACGGCCCGGCTCACGGAGACCGGGAACGAGCGCACGGCTATTTTGGAAGGACAGCTCGCGGACCTCACCGCGCGCGCGGAGCAGGAGCGGGCCGAACTGGAAGCCCGGCTCACGAGCGTCACCACCGAGAAGGCCGAGCTGCAGGTGCGCCTCTCGGAAGTGTCCTCGCAGGCCGGGACGGAGCAGGCGGAGCTGGAGCTGCGCCTCACCGAAGCGCTCACGAGCGCCGGCACGGACAAGGCGACGCTGGAGCTGCGGCTCAACGAAGCGCTCGCGAGGGCCAGCCTGGAGAAGGCCGAACTGGAGACGCGCCTCAACGAACTGCTCGCCAACGCCGGGACGGAGAAGGCCGAGCTCGAAGCCCGCCTCCACCAGTCCGCCGAACAGACCCGCGAATCCCTCGCCGCCCTGGAGGCCCGCCTCGCCACGGCACTCGAGGACGCTCGGACCGAGCAGGCCGCGCTGGAGTCCCGCGTCGCCGCCCTGACCCAGGCCGCCGCCGACGCCGAGGCCCAGGCCCGCCGCGCGGACTCCGAGCGCACCGCCATGGCCTCCGAACGCGAGCGCCTCCAGTCGGACCTCACGGTCGCCCGGGCCGCCCGCGTCCGCCTGGAAGGCCGCGCCAACTCCCTGGAGACCGCCGCCGCGGATGCCGTGCGCATCCTGGACGCCGAGCGCGCCGAACGCGACCAGCTCGCCGCGCGGATCCGCGAACAGCAGGCCCGGCTGGAAGCGCTCGAAACCGAACGCGAGACGCTGGTCCAGGCCCTGGAGGAAGCGAAGTCCTCCGCCGCCCCGCCCCCGGAGGACGTCCTGGAGATGGCCGCGGAGATGGAGGTCCTCCAGGCCCACGTGGAGAAGATGCAGGACCAGCTCGCCGCCCGGGAGGCCGAACTGGCCGAGCTGCGCCGCTCCAGCGCCCCCGGGGCCTCGCGCCGCGCGATGCCAGCACTGGACGTTCCGTCCCCGCCCAAGAAGGTCGGCGAGCGCGAATAAACGCCGCCGTCTACACTTCCCCCCGTGGACGCAAGCGAACGCATCTTCAAGTACCACGGGCTGGGCAACGACTTCGTCGTCCTGGACCGCCGCCGCACGGGCGTGGACATCGACGCGGAGCAGTCCCGCTGGCTGTGCGACCGGCGCCGGGGCATCGGCGCGGACGGGGTGCTCGCCATCCTCCCGTCGTCCCGGGGCCTTGCCCGCATGGTCGTCCACAACGCCGACGGCAGCATCGCGGAGATGTGCGGCAACGGCCTGCGCTGTGCGGTGAAGTATCTGGTGGACCAGTCCGGCCAGCACCCCGCGCTCATCGACGTGGAGACCGGGGCGGGCGTGCTCACCTGCGAGCCCGGCTACGGCGACGGTGGCGTGGTGGGCGTGGACATCTCCATGGGCCCGGCCCGGCTGGTGGCCGCGAACCTGCCCTCCGGGACGACGGGACAGCCTTTCGTGAACGCTCCGGTGCCCGGCCACGAAGGCCTGCTCGGCACCGCGGTGAACATGGGCAACCCGCACCTGGTGCTCCTGGATCAACCCCTGGAGGCCGCCGAGCGCCTGGGCCCCGCCCTGGAACGCCACCCGGCCTTCCCGGACCGAACCAACGTGGAGTTCGTCCGCGTGGACGAGGACGGCCTCACCGTCGTTGTCTGGGAGCGCGGCTGCGGCCTCACCCAGGCGTGCGGCACGGGCGCGTGCGCGTCCGCGGTGGCGGCCGTGCTGGCGAAGCGCCTGCCCTCGAACGCCTGGCTGCGCGTCACCCTGCCGGGCGGCGACCTGCGCATCCGCGTTCCGGGCGACCTGTCCGACATCCGGCTCCGGGGGCCCGTGGCCTTCGTCTTCGAAGGCGTTGTAGCGCTTCCAAGGGCCCGATAACCTTCGGTTTTCCTCTCTTCTCCCCCGAGCGCCGTGGCCGGTCCCATCCTCGTCGTCGACGACGACCTGTTCTTCCGACAACTCGCCACGGACCTGCTGTCACGCCGCGGGCACCGCGTGGTGGCGGTGGAGAACGCCACCCTCGCCCTCGAAGAGGTGGCCCGGGCGACGTTCGACCTGGTCCTCACCGACGTGGTGATGCCCGGCGTGGACGGTTTCGCGCTCACCGCGCGCCTGCGTGAGCGCGACCCCGAGCAGGAGGTCATCCTCGTCAGCACCCGCGACGACGTGCAGGGCTCGGAGGTCGCGCTGCGCCTGGGCGTGGCGGACTGCCTCGTCAAGCCCATCGAAGAGGCGGACCTGCTGCTCGCGGTGGACCGCGCCATGGAGCGCGCCCAGCTGCGCCACGAGCGCGCGCGGCTCCAGGACGAGAACCTGGAGTTCGCCCGCTTCCACAACCTCCAGCAGCGCTGCCTGGAGCTGCTCTCCCATCCGGATTTGGAGTGGCTCCAGGAGCGCGTCATCGCGGACCTGGGCGCGGTGTGCGACGCGCAGAGCGCCGCGCTGTGGGTGGTGGACGACCGGGGAGACCTGGCGCTGCGCTCGTACCGGGGCCTGCTCGACAAGCAGTTCCTGCCGGAGAAGATGAGCCCGGAGGGGCCGCTGGCCCTGCGCCTGCGCGAGGCCGCCCCGTGGCTCGCGCGCGACGAGCGCTCCCCGGTGCTGTACGTGCCGCTGGTGGCCGCGGGCGAGGTGATGGGGCTGGCGCAGCTGTCGGATCCGCTCACCGGCGACTTCCGCACGGAGCACACGCGCGATGCGAAGGTGCTGGCGGACTTCGCCGCGGTGGGCGTGAAGAACGGCCGCAAGCTGATGGCGCTCCAGCGCCTGGGCCTGCGCGACCGCGACACCGCCGCGTACAACCTCAGCTACTTCACCGACTACGCGTCCAAGGAGATCTACAAGGCGCGCAGGTACGGCCGCACCTTCTCGCTGCTCACCTTCAGCATCGACAACCTGCCGCTGGTGCGCGTGCGGCTGGGGGCGCAGGACGCGAAGAAGGCGGTGCGCGGCATCATCAAGGCGCTGAGCAAGATCATCCGCGACTCGGACGTCATCGCGAAGGCGAGCGACCAGGAGTTCTACCTCCTGCTGCCGGAGACGGACTTCTTCGGCGCGATGATGTTCGTGCGCCGCGCCGTGGCCGCCGTGCGCGATGAGCCGGACGTGCAGGACGTGGAGCAGCGCCTGCCGCTCGCGCTCGTGGGCGGCGCCAGCACGTTCCCCAAGGACGGCGAGGACTTCGACGAGCTGGTGCACCGCTGCCGCCGCCGCATGGACGAGCGCCGCGCGTCGCTCCAGCGCCGGCTGATGCTGGACGGCCTGCCGTTCTGGGACGAGGTGGACCTGCTGCTGGGCACGCCCAACAGCCCGCGCCTGCCCACGGACGACCGCGCCGAACCCAGCCGCCGGGGCAAGGTGGCGGACGTGCTCTTCGACGAGCTCCAGGTGGAGATCGCCCGGGAGCTGGTGCGCGATCCGGGCTCGCGCGGACTGCTCTACGTGGGCGGCCCGGAGATCCGCGCGGACCTGCCGCTGGCGGTGGGGCTGGAGCAGGCGCCGCCGGACCTGTCGTCGCGCATCTACCTGCTGGGCCGGCGCGTGGACCTGGAGTCGCACGCGGCGCTCACGCCGGTGTTCCTGGAAGGCGACGAACGGGTGGCGCGCCACGAGTTCATCCTCTGGCTGTCGGAGAGCGCGTCGTACGCGCTCATCCAGCGGCGGGGGCGGGGCGCGACGTGGGGCTTCCACACCTCGGACACCGCGGTGGTGGACGGGCTCATCTCCAAGCTGCAGGCTGAATACGACCTGCAGCCCTACTGACGTCACGAAGCGGAGCAAGCGACCTTGGCCCAGGTGCGGAAGATCCTCATCGCCGACCCCGACCTCGACTCCGTGCGCGCCCTGTCGCGGGCGCTGCGCACGAAGGGCTATCAGGTGCATTACGCGCCGGATGGCTCGCGGGCCCTGGAGGTCGCGGTGCTCCGGCACCCGGACCTGACGCTCTTCGACGAGGCGTGCCGGCTCTTGGACGCGCGCACGTTCGTGCAGATTCTCCGCACCAACCCGCGCACGGAAGACATCCCGGTGGTGCTCACCACGTCCAGCCTGGACACGGACCGGGCGCGGGGCATGCGGGACGGCACGCTGCGCAAGCCGTTCAACCTGGACGAGGTGCTCAGCCGCATCGAGCACATCTTCCGGCGCAACGAAGCGGCCAAGGACCTCAAGAGCGAGCAGCAGGAGATCGAAGGCTCGCTCAGCCAGCTGAGCATCCCGGACCTCATGCAGATCCTGGGCATGAACAAGCGCAACGGGCGCCTGTCGCTGGAGCGCGGCGCGGAGCGCGGGGAGATCACCGTCTCCGACGGCCGCACGGTGAACGCGCGGCTGGGGAGGGTGGAGGGGGAGAAGGCGCTGTTCCGGCTCCTGTCGTGGACGGAGGGCAACTTCACGTTCACCCCGGGCACCAGCGCCGCGCGGCCGCGCATCAACCGCGCGATGGACGACGCGCTCCTGGAGGGCATGCGGCAGTCGGACGAGGTGAACCGCCTGCTGCCGGGCCTGCCGCCACGCCACACGCGGCTGATGCTGGCTCCGGAGGTGGACCTCTCCGAGGAGCAGCACCCGGTGACGGCGCAGGTGATGGAGCTGCTGCGCCAGCCGCGCGCGCTGGGCGAGGTGCTGGACCTGGCGCCCGCCACGGACATGGAGGTGCTGGGCGTGCTGTCCACGCTGCTCCAGAAGGGCGTGGCGCGGCCCACGGAGAGCGAAGGCCAGAACCTGGGCGGTGGCGATCTCATCGGCGCGGCGGAGGTGCACGCGCTGCGCGGACGCCTCTTGCGCACGCGGACGCTGGCGAAGGTGGCGACGGCGAAGGTGTTCGTCTGCGGCAGTGGTTCGTCCGCGGCGCGGCGCATCCTGGCGCGGGTGCCGGGGCTGGAGGCGATGTCGGCGGACCCCACCGCGGTGAAGAGCGGCTTCGGGACGCTGGGGCGTCTGGAGTTGAGCGACGTGCTGAACGTGGACTTCTGCGTGCTGCCGCCCGCGGAGGCCGCGCGCCCCCTGTGGCGTCCATTCAGCGCGGGGGCCATTGGCGCGCTGTTGATGGACAACTCGGAGCCCGCGGTGCGGCTGGCGCACTATCTGGCGTGGGAGGTCCGCATCCCGCTCGTCGTCGTGGGCTCGGAGATCCCGGCGCCGTTGCAGGGCGCTCCAGCGGGCGTGAGCGCCCCGGGTGAGGACCTCACGGAGGCCCTGCGCGCCATGCTGGTCCAGGCGCTCAACCCCGCGCCCACGCTGCCCGGCGTCACGCAGGTGCAGCGCGCCTCCGTGACGCCTCCCTGAGCCAGAGGCTCAGGCCCGGCGCTCCAGGTACATGGGGAGCGCCCCCTTCGGCCTCAGCGTCAGGTGCGAGTCCGGCTCCAGCGTGAAGCCGGGCGCTTCGCGCAGGCGGTAGCGCTGGGCCACGGTGGCCAGCACGAGCTGCGCCTCCATCATCGCGAAGCTGTTGCCGATGCACTGCCTGGGCCCGCCGCTGAAGGGGAAGTACGCGAAGCGGTGGCGCTTCGCGGCGGCCTCTGGCGCGAAGCGCTCCGGACGGAAGGCCTCCGGCTCCTCCCAGAAGTCCGGGTGGCGCTGCGTGACGTAGGGGCTCACGTCCACCGAGGTCCCCTTCGGGATGCGGAAGCCGCCGATGACGTCGTCCTCCTGCACGCTGCGGCTGAAGATGACCGCCGCGGGGTACAGCCGCATCGTCTCCTCCACCACCTGCTTCGTGTACCCGAGCCTCGGCACGTCCTCCGCCGTGGGCGTGCGGCCCCCCAGCACCGCGTCCAGCTCCGCGTGCAGCCGGGCCTCCACCTCCGGGTGCTTCGACAGCAGGCCCCACACCCAGCTCAGCGACGTGGCCGTCGTCTCGTGGCCCGCGAGGAGCATCGTCATCACCTCGCTGCCCAACTGCTCGTCCGTCATGCCCTCGCCCGTGTCCTCGTCGCGCGCGAGCATCAACATGGACAGCAGGTCGCCCGTGTCATCGCCGCTCTGGCGCCGCGTGGCGATGATGCCCCGCACCGTGCCCAGCAGCATGGCGCGCGCGTCCCGGAAGGCCCGGTCGTAGCGGGTAGGCAGCACGGGCGGCAGCATGCGGAAGGTGCGGAATCGCTCGGCGATCTGCTGGCTCAGCTCGGTGAAGGCCGCGCCGACCTGTTCGGCCTGGGCCTCCACGGAGGTGCCGAACAGGGCCTCCCCGACGATGGCGAGCGTCAGGCGCATCATCTCCTCGTTGATGCCCACGGGCGTGCCGTTCGCGGCGGCCGGCTCCCAGCGCTGGAGCAGTGCTTCCGCCTGGCGCACCATGCCTGCGGCCATGCCCGCGATGCGCTGTCGGTGGAAGGCGGGCTGGGCCAGCCGCCGCTGCCGGAGCCAGAAGTCCCCCGTGCTCGTGAGCAGGCCGTTGCCGGTGATCCACCGCCCCATGCGGTACGTGAGGTGGTCCTTCGTGTAGTTCTTCACGTGGTCCTGCAACACGTGCTTCACCGCGTCCGGATGCGCGACCAGGTGCGAGCGCATGGGGCCCAGCCGGTAGCGCACCACGTCGCCGTACTGGCGATGGAGGCTTCCCAGGCAGCCCAGGACGTCGCGGCGCACGTCGGGCAGGATGCCCATGAGCAGGTGGCCCCGGGGGCCGGGGGGCTGGCGGGTGACGGCGGCGGCGGTGGTCATCGGGCGCTTCCTCCTGGAGGGAGGTATCGCGCCCCACCGCCCGGCGCGCATGGTCCCGGGGCGCCAACGCATTGTCCGCGGACGCCACGGCGCATTGCGAGGGCAGGGGGCGTCAGGCCATGCTGGCCCGCGATGCGTCCCCAGACGCTCCAGTCCTCGCTGTTCCGCCCCCTGTTCCAGGTGGGCATGTCGCTGGGCATCCCCCGGGCGCGGCTGCTTGAAGCCGTGGGCGTGGACGAAGCCCTGCTCGCGCGGCCGGACGTGCGGCTGCCCTACGCGGCGCTCCAGCGCGTG